>JBBRQD010000026.1:0-57562 GCA_038227045.1 Planctomycetota bacterium | reverse complement strand
TTTACCGTGTGCCTTCATAGGAGAATCGCCACGAAAAACGCATGTAAATTGAGTTTTTGGGGCCAAAATCCGCAGCAAAGTGTTATGCACTCCTATGAAGTTTTCGCGTTAACCCTTCAAAAAGGCGGTAAACAAGTACGAAGGAACTTCCCGCCGTTTTTAAAGAAATGCACAACGACAGCATCGAGCAATTCGACGAGACATCCGCGTGGGCGTTTGTGCGCAAGAACGCTGACAAAATCCGGGCGACGCTGCCGATTCAACTTGCTCTGGGCACCAAAGACCAGCATTTGACCCGCAATCGCCACATGCACGCAGTTCTTGATGAACTGAAAATTCCGCACGACTACGAGGAATTGGAAGGGGTCGGCCACGATACAAGAAAGGTATATGATTTAGTGGGGCTGAAGGGATTCCAGTTTCACGCAAAGCACTTTGGTGCAGATGATAAAAAATAATGTGACTAATATACCCCTCGCCCCTTGAGGGAGAGAGCGGCTGTTTGCGCTCGCCGGGTGACGGGTAGGCTCGGATTTACCAATGCGTTTTGATTAATCCACGATCACCCCTCGCCCCGCGAGCGATACGGCTGCTCGTCGGCCTCTCCCTCAAGGGGAGAGGGGAAACGCCACTGCAAGCCAGCTTCTCATTCTTTGATTGCAAAAAGTCTTCCATTCACATAAAAATGTACTGCCCTTGGAGGTACCGCATTGAGTCACGGTCAGGGCAGCCAGCCGCTATTGTCAGTGGGTTCCCGCGCAATTAAGCTGGCTGCGATCGCAGTCGTTCTCGCGTCACTTTATTACGGCAAGGCCATGCTGGCGCCTCTGGCGCTCGCGGTCCTGTTAAGCCTGCTGCTGACGCCCCCCGTTCATTTTCTCGAGCGCTACATTGGGCGTGTCGCCGCGGTCATCGTTTCCGCGGTGCTCTCCATTATTTTGCTGTCGTCCGCAGGCTATGGCCTGGGGGTCAAGACCGTCGAATTGGCGTCGCGACTTCCGCAATACAAAGAGCGCATTCGCCGAAAAACAGAACACTTGAAGAAATCCGCCGGCACGTGGGTCGGGAAAACAGTCGATGCCATTTCAGAAATAACGGACGAATTCGCCGGCCAGAAACCGGTCGTAAGCGCCAACCCCGGCGACAGCTCAACATCCGCGCTGCGCATTGAACCGATCAATCCTGTGGTTTTGACCACCACCATTCTGGCTCCACTGCTGGCCCCGCTGGAAACGGCCGTTATCGTCCTGATCTTTTCGATTTACTTTCTGATTCAACCCGACGATCTGCGCAACCGGCTGCTGCGGCTCGCCGGCAAGAACAAGATTCATTCCACGTCACACGCATTCGACGAAGTGGGCCGCAAGGTCAGCCGTTTTCTGCTCATGCAAACGGTGATCAACCTGGTTTACGGCGCGATGATCGCGGCGGGCATGACCGCGCTGGGTTTTCCGGATGGCATCATCTGGGGCGGACTGGTGGCAATCATGCGATTCGTTCCGTACCTGGGAACGTGGGTCGCGGCGCTCCCGCCATTCCTGATTCTGGTGGCGACGACGGACGGCTGGCAGCCGGCTTATTTTCTGATGCTCCTTTTGTTAATGGATCTGCTCTTCGCCTTTGTCGTCGAACCGCTCGTGATTGGCGGCGGCATCGGCATTTCCCCGCTGTCCCTGCTGGTCGCCGCGGTGTTTTGGGCATGGCTATGGGGGCCGCTGGGATTGCTCCTTTCGACTCCGCTGACGGTGTGCCTGGCCGTGATGGGCAAACACGTTTCCGCGCTGAGATTTCTCAACGTATTGCTGACCGACAAGCCCGTTCTCAACGCCAAAGTCCGGTTCTACCATCAACTGCTCGGGGCCAATCGCTCCGGAGCGTTGAGCCTTTTGAAGAACGAAATCCAGAACAAATCCTATTGTCAGATTTGCGATGATATGCTCCTTCCGGTGCTGGCGCTGGCCAAACTCGATTTGCGCAGGGGCAGCATCAACGGCGAGAAGGCGAGTGAGGTTCGCGAATTGGCCGCTGAGTTGGTGTCTGAAATCACCGAAAATTCCGGCCCGGCCCAAAATGATTCGGTGCAGGAATTGCCGGCGCGCGAAGCTCCTTTTTCGCTGGACGGTCTTAAATGCCTCCCGGAATTCGCCGTGCTGTGCATACCCGCCAAGTCCAATGCCGACGAACTGGCGGCTGCATTGTTCGCCAGAATTCTGCGGACCAATGGCCTTCCCGCGCACGAAATTTCAGCCGACAGCTCAGCGATCGACGTCTTGAATTTAATTGAAGAGCGCAAAGCCGCAATCGTTTGTATTTCGGCATTGCCACATTCCGCGACGCTGCACGCGCGCGTTCTCTTTAAACGGATTCGCTCGCGCTTCCCAAATATCATTATTCTGATCGGGCTTTGGGCGCGCACTTCCAGCCTCGAAAGATCCCGGCAGCGCATTGGCTGCGCCAAAATCGATGGGCTCGTTTCGACATTTGAGGATGGTGTCAAATACCTCGACGGCCATCTTCCGCAGCTCATTCAAAAGTATCGAAACGAACCGGCGGCCGAAAAAGGCGAACCGGCAATGAAGGGTCAAGGTTTTGGAAATCGAATCGAATTGCAAGTGAAACCTCCGCTTACCAACCCTGCCTAGCCGTGAAACTGAGACCGTTATTTTTCAATCTGAACACTGATGCGAAATCCGCCGCGCGCGTTTCGATAGGCCGGCCCGAGCCTGTCGCGGCACGCGGATCGCACTTTCGCCGGAAAACTGGCGTACGAACCACCGCGCGCAACGCGGACCGGCGGGTCTTCCGAACTCTTCGCCGGCCCTTCCGGATCTTGCGCGGGCGACGCGGCGTAATAGGCCTCGTCGTAAAAATCCCGGCACCATTCCCATACGTTTCCGTGCATGTCGTAAAGCCCGAATGCGTTCGGCTTGAACGAACCCACTGGCAGCGTCTTCTGCCGATTCTCGCCTTTTTCGCTGCCGCCGGATTTCACGTCGCCGTTGAGATTCGCGTCGAGCGGGGCAAGCGTGTCGCCGGTGTTGAACGCGGTCGTCGTGCCCGCGCGGCACGCATATTCCCATTGAGCTTCCGTCGGAAGCAGCACGCTTTTGCCGGTTTTCTCGCTCAATTTCGCACAGAATTTCGCAGCCTCTTCCCACGTCACGCGCTCGGCGGGCAGCGTTGGCCCCTTGAATTTGCTGGGATTGTCGCCCATGAGCGCGTCGAACTGCTCCTGCGTGACTTCGTATTTCCCCAAATAGAACGGCTTGGTGAGTGTGACGGTGTGGCGCGTCTCGGACTTCGAGCGCCCGTCTTCCGCATCGAGGCTGCCCATCTCGAACGTTCCCGGCGGAATCAAGATCAGCTCCAGTTTCACGCCCTTTCCAAAATCCAGCGCAAGCTCCTTGGGATTGTCTTCGGCTCGCGCGCCCAACAAAACAGCGCTGAGCAGCACGACGGACACGGCAAAAAAGTCTTTCGATTGTGAGCGGCGAACGCGCATGATTTGCTTTTCTACATAATGAGTAACGTGAACGTGGGACCGATGCGGAATATAAGAAACAGCGCCAAAAAAGGAAGCGCTGTTTGGCCGATGCGAACGATGCGTCGTTTCTGCGTTCGACGTTTTAAATTTATCGCGGATAAACGCGGAGCGCTCAGTCACTGTATTCTCGTTTTGTCTTGACCCTGAAAGGGTCCAAGATGGTAGCCGGGGGTCGAGGCCGTACCCGGCCGACACCCCCGGAAATAGTTTAAAAACACTCCGCACCCCGGAGGGGTGCCAGAAAACATTCGTCTCCTATTGGCCCGCCCGCCGCATGCGAGAATGATGCTTTAGAAATGCGCGGGTCAATAAGATACTTTTAGAGGATTGATGACGGTCACGAATCCTCGCAGTAACACTGCACCGCGCGAATCTGAGATTCGATATCGGATAAGCTAATTTCATCGAAGCTGGTATCCGCAATTTCGCTGGTTTCATTGAACTTTAAGCATTCAGCAATCAACGCCATCTCCAGTTGATGCGGAGTTTGTTTCCAAACCGCCACACAAGCCCGATACATACGCCGGTAAGAAGAAAATCCAAACTCCAAAGCCCAACTATTAGAACAAAATTCCGGCCATTTCCGCGAAGCCTTCAAAGCCTTCCAAACGTCCCAACGCGTAATGTCCCCCTCTCCCCTTGCGGGAGACGGGAGTGTCCGGTTCCCCTCTCCCCTTGGGGGAGAGGGGTTAGGGGTGAGGGGTACGGGCGTTGAGTTAGCATCAGAGCATTTAACCGCCTCACCATTTTCCCTCACCAAACTTGCACATTGAGTCCTAAAATCCCGAACAAAAGATCGTATTTTCCGACGCATAACTTTCTGAATCTGCTCCGCCCGAACGCAATCGATCGTTTGAGTCAGCGAACTCCCCGAGAACTCCTTTAATAAGGAGGACAACTTCGATTGAGCTATCTCCAATTCGCGACAAACCTCAGCCACAGGATCCCAATAAATAGACCGCTCATGTTTATTAGGATCAACCGCTTCACGCGCCAAAGCCCGTTTACTTAATAAGGTAACAACTTTATAAAGCGCCCGAAGCCGCTTGCGCCGTTCAGGCTCGGAAAATTGAACATCCGGAAATAAACCTGAAATCATCAACCATCTGGACGGAGCAATTTCGCGCCGTTTGAGATGAGCCAACATGGCACGCCGCGAAGGCGTATTTTGAGGCGGAATTTTCTCACACTCAAACCCGTTCCGGCAAAACACCTCCACATCCGAAACATTGAGATTCAGCCGATCAGCCCATTCTTCAAGCTTGCGCCGATCCGCAACTTGCTCAGCCGTGGAACCGTGAGTAACAGTGGAAGGAATATCAGGTTCGGCTTGATCCAAGCCAAGATGTGCCGGGACCGTCCCGGTCCCGATTTGTGTTGTGGATTCAGAATCGGCTCGATCCGAGCCAAGTATATGATCGCTCACAGACAATCCTCCAATTCAGGCTAAAAAACACCTGATTGGATTACAAGGATGAGCTATAGCCCATGCCAATCACCTATGATGAAATCAAGATACCACTTAAACGACACCCCGTCAAGCCGAATCCAACTTTTTCCCTAAAATATTTTCCCCGAAGTACCCTTTGCCCTCTTTCGTTAATTTCGCTTTTTTAGTGGTCAATTCACAAACGATGGCTTGCACCGACAACGCAAATAATCCTCGAGTATCACTCTTTCGCCGGGTGACACCGATAAACCAAAACCGTCAATCGCGGCTTGCTCTCCAGTCGGGTGCCACCGGTAGCGGCTGTTCGCTACCGGTGCGGAGCGGGGGTGAAGTGTACAATTTCACCCACTTCCTCCGTCGGCACACTTGACAATCCCATGCCATCCGACCACACTCCTCTTCATGCCACACCGAAAGCAACTTCATCATTACAACTAACCGGGTCAACTCCATTTCCTGACCTTTTCGTGCTACCGGCGGTTGCCGTTGCTGACAAACGATGTGTTCTGGACGTGGCTCTCAAGGGCGCTGGATGCGGCACTGGCCACGCACGAATTTCAGTTGTCAGGTTTCGTCTTTATGCCGGAACATGTACATATGCTGGTGTGGCCGCAACAGGAAATCTACTCAATCGCGGCCTTTCAACATTCCTTCAAACGGCCCTTTTCTGTGCGGGTAAAAGAACACCTGACGCGACTGCGTAGCCCATTGCTCCAAACATTGACAATTCGTGACCGTCCGGAAAAAACAACCTTTCGATTCTGGCAGGAAGGTGGCGGTCACGATTTGAATGTCTGGTCAGAAAAGTATATTTGGACGAAATTGGAGTATATGCACAACAACCCCGTTGCGCGACGGTTGGTGCCGTCGCCGGACAAATGGCGTTGGTCAAGCTGGAGCACCTGGCACTGTCCGGGACTGCAAAGGGACTTGGACCTGCCGAACGCGACTGTCCTGAAATTCTGACAATAACCGTCGCTTCACACCGGTAGCAAACGTCCGCTACCGGTGGCACCCGACCTTTGGAGCAAACCGCGATCAACGATCACTGTCTTCCAGTGCCACCCGCCCATGCAAAATTAGTGCCGAACAGGATTGGCTCTGTCACTGGAATTCGGAGTTTCCATTTACTCAGAATATTATCTTATAGTCGCGGGCCATATTTGCAACGATTTTATCGTACGTATCTAAATAATATCCTCCATTCTCCTTTTCCAATTCGCGCCGCATAATAGGTGCGTATTTTTTAAACTTATCAAAATCGTTTCTTAAAAGATAAATTGCCAATAGAATCTCACCGCGATCAACGCTCGCAGGAGTAGGAATTAGGGCTCTCCAGTTACCGATTGTTTCTTCAATCCGAACCGCAAGGTTTTCGGCAGAAGAGAAAATTTCTAAGAATGGCAATGCAAGAGAAACCAATCGCGTTTCGATATCAGGAATGGTTGCGGTGATATCCTTTGGATGCACAAAATACCAGCTATATAGTTCCTTCTTCGGACATAAATTTATCATCTTTTTTGAAACCGTCCAACGTTCTATGTTCGTCGTTCGATACTTCTGCAAAAACTTCTCAATCTCTAAAATCTTAACTGAAAGGTAAAAATCAAGATGGTACGGGTTATTGGATTGTGCATGCACCAACGAAGGGCTAATCCGTTGTAAAACAGAATCAGTTTCCCGCACAAAGCAGTCCTCGCTAAATTGAAAGGATTTTAACGAGTACAACGATTCCAAAGAGCGATACAGCGTCTCATAGAGAATTTCAGGTTCAGGATTCATGGTTTTGCTCCCACTGCTGCCGCCGTTGCGCCTTCAGTAGATACCCGGGTAAACGGTGACAGAGCGCGGGTGGCCCACCCGCCCATTATTCTTCCCAAGTGCCCTTAAATGTTTGATTCCACTTGTACTTGTGGTTGGGTTCATCACGTTGCTCCAATACACCCGCAACAACCAATTCTTCCAGTATTTTGCTTAAAGAAATTCCAACTTGATTGTTACTCCAAAAAACGTGCTTAGCCGTTGACTGAAAATCCACATCAGGACCCATGAGCCCAATTGTACGCGCTAGTCCAAAAGCGGCAACGTCGTCATCAGTCCAGCCATGCAAAATTTCCTTCAACGTCAGTTTGCCCATTTCTGCCAGTTCATCCATTTCGGCCAAGTCTTGCATCGTTATACCTCTGTGTCAATAAAGCACTTGGAATGAGTGCGTAATTTTCGCGGGTGGCCCAGCCCAACGGGCTGGGCGCCAAAGGCGCAAGAAGCTCCTCCTTAGACTCGCGCTTTCACAGTGATGCGTGAAATCATGAGGAGGCTTATTGTCCGTTGGGCTGGGCTACCCGCGAACGAAATATAGTCGCCCCATGTTATTTTAAGTTCGGGGGTGCTCCGCACCAATCCTCCCCGATTCGCACAGCGTCCTCATCCGAAAGTTCTACCAATTTGACCGCCGTATGAATTTGCTTCGGCGGCACGTCCATTTTGTCGATGATGCTCTGCATCTGATCTGAATAAAGTGGACAGACCATAGCAAATTTTGCTATGGTCTGTCCACTTTTTTCATGGCGATTGCTGATTTTGCATGCCGCAGTACTGAATGCGATTGAGAAAGATTGAGCATCAATGCCAATGGCACAACAATCTAACAACGCAGGGTGGCGTCGCGCGGCCCGGTGGCTTTGGATCCCGTGCGGCCTTTTGATCGCCGCTGGCATCGCGGCGGGCGGAGCACTGTTTTTAATCTTCGAAACGGTTACGGGCCGCGGCATCGCGATGCTTATTGTCACGACCGCTTGCATTCCGGCGTCCGTGCTTTTTGCTGTCGAAAAGTCCAGGCGGCGTCTCGTTCCGCTGGCTGTCTCCGGGGGACTTGGTCTGCTGATGTTTGCGCTCATCATGTTTTCTGCGCCGGCCGGTACTCCCGATTCAACGTCAACGATCAACCAGGTTTTCCTTCGCAATTATAACTTTCCGCACTTTTCGCCATTCAACCTTCTCCCCGAAATAGACCAGTACAAACTCGGGTTTGTCCTCAGTCCTCGCTTGGGCGTGCTCCGGTACGAAGCTGAAGCGAAACGGCTGTCTGAATTATTCCTGCCGCGCTACCGCGAGATGGAAAAACGGCCGGAGTACCGCGCGCTGGGTTCGGTGTCCCGCTATACGCTGGCTGAACTGTGGGGTGGCTCGTTTGATGCCGGGCACGTTTATCAATACGTTCCGGCGGCTTCGGCTGAAACGCGGCTGCCCGTCATCATTGCGCTCCACGGCTTCGGTGGAAACAACAAGGCTTATTTATACACATGGGAGCAATTCGGAATTCGCAATAAGTATATTGTGTTATGTCCCAGTTTTGGATTTGGATTTTGGCGAAACGGAGGAAGTGACGCGATAGAGCGCGTGCGGAAGTACGCGATCGAAAAGCTTTCCGGGGATCCGGATCGAATTTTCCTGGCGGGATATTCCAATGGCAGCCTGGGCGTATCGCGAACCATCGCGTCGCATCCCGAGCATTACTCGGGCGCCGTCTTCATCAGCCCTGCAATTGACATGAATGCTTTGGATTCGGAGCAATTTCTAAAAGCGTGGGGCACACGTCCGGTCTTGTGCCTGACTGGCGGAGCAGATGCCAGAATTTCCGAACGAGTTGTGTCCATGAATATGGAGGCGCTAAAGGGAAACGGAGTGCGCTGCACGTACAAGGCCTATCCGAACGAGGACCACTTCTTGATGTTCGAAACGAACGGGATTTGCTTCCCGGATATCGAGCAATGGTTGCGCTCCGAAAGCGCAAGACCTCAGAGCGTGTACAAGTAGTGGACGCTCTCAGCCGTAATCTTGCTGTTGCGTCGCGACAGGGACTTGTTAGCGTAACAATCCATTTGGGCGGGCCGTATGCCTGTCCTCAAGACGCTGAAAGGATTTCGTGCATGACATTCCGACGCACACATCGATCGATTGCCCGGCACTTTATTCTGTCGCTCGCGCTGCTCGCCGGTTTCGGCGCGGCGCTGCGTGCCGAAGACGCTGCACCCAAGCCGGAAGAGATTTTTCCCGAAACCACCATCGCGGCGATCGCATTGCCTGATTTGGAAGCCGCGCGAAAGTCCGCCAGTGCCACGCGCATCGGCGACCTTCTGAAACAGCCGGAGATGCGCGAATTCCTCGATCCGATTCTTGCCCGCATGTCCGAAGTCTACGCGCATTTGCGCACGGCCAATCCCGCCCTCCCGACGCTCGACGATGTCGACAAGGGTATTTTCAGCGGCGAAATCGCGTTCTGTGTGTACTCGCACGGCCCGGGACTCGAACCCGGCATCGCCCTCTCAATCAAGCCCAAAGACCCCAAGGCATTCGACACCATTATCAACACGGCCTTCAAAGCGGTCTCGCACGGGGTGCAGGATTTGCCCAAGGACGTACCATTCCCCTTGGGCGAAGGCGAGAACGTCCCCGGCGTGTTGTATTCAAAGGGGCGCTTTCTGGTCGTCAAGCCCATGGCCGACATGGTCAACATTGCCGAGCGCATCGGCGACGCCACGAAACGCTCCAAAGGAACGCTGGGATCGATGCCCAATTTTAAGGAAGCGCAGACCAGCATGAAAGAATCGGCGGGCTGGATTTACGTCAATCCCAGCGCGTTGATCGCGATCGCGCAAGATGCCGCCGCCGCAAACAAAGGCGGCGAAGAGAGCGCGAAAATCAAGGCCGTGGTTGAAGTGCTGGGTGTCGATAAGCTCAATTCGTTCATGATCGGCCTTTCGTTCGCCGGTGGCGAAACCAGCACGGAAGCGTACGTCGGCACGACGGACGCAACGCCCGCAAAAGGCATCTTCAGCCTGGTTGGAACGAAAGGCCCGCCCAAGGATTTGTTTCAAATCGCCGCGCTGGACGCGCCGTATGTGGCGGCCGGTTCCTTCAACTACGCCGGCATTCTTCCGATGTTACGAGCCGTCTTGAACATTGTCGATCCAGCCGCCAATGCAAAAATCGACGAAGGCATGGCCAATGCCAAAGAGTTGTTGAAATTCGACATTCAGAAAGATTTTCTGGACAATCTGGGCAGCGAATTTGTCATGGCGCAGACCACTTTCGACACCGCCGTGCCGCTCACGGTCAGCCCCGGAATCGTCGGAGTCATGCGCGTCAAGGATCCGGCGAAGATCGAGGATTGCCTCGCGAAACTCAAAGCCGCAGCGGATAAAAACAAACTCTCCAACATCATTCCGTCCTTCTACGTCAAGTACGACGTCGTCACCTACAAAGGCTCGCGCATTTATTATATCAGCCAGTTGATCAACGGCGCGGCGGCGTTCTGCGTCGTGAAAGACCATTTGATCGTCGGCAATTCCTTGAACGCGGCAAAACGCGGCATCGATCAGATGGCCGTGAGTTCGAATATTCTGTCGAACAAGGAGTTTCAGACCGCGATGACACGCGTCAGCGGCGGCGCATTCGACCCCGACAAGCCGCCGTTGTCGTTCGCCTATTCGACGGACATGGGCAGCGGCGGCGGGATGCTGTTGCTGACCGGGCTCACCGTCACCGCCGAAACCGCCGCACTGGCAGGCATTGCGGAAGCAGTCGGCGGCAAATTCAAGGAAGCCGATCTGAATGCCGGCCCCGATTTGCTGGGACTGGGCGAACTCAAGAGCAAGCCGGGCGGACGCGCGGTGCTCGACGTTGCCAACAGCGTCGATTTGAATCGCTGGCCCGACGAAGAGTTTTTCATCAAGCGCCGCCAGGCACACGCGTCGATCGGAATGAAGACTGCCAAAGGCTGGTTTTCGCGCGGCGAATTCCCGCCCCCGATGCCGCATTATGGAAACAGCGCGTTAATGGTCAGCGCGGTCGCGGTCGTCGCGGCCATCGCCGTTCCAAATTTGTTACGCGCACGAAACTTTGCGCAGGCACAGGCGCAAGCCGTAGCCCCCGCAGTCCCCAACGTTCCGCCCGCGGCCCGAGGCGTCATGAACAATCTGCGCCAGCTTCATCTGGCGATAACGCTCTACGAAACCGATCACAACGCCCTGCCGAAGTCTCCGGCCGACTTGTTTCCGCAATACATCAACGACGCCGCCGTCTTCCAGAATCCAGCACAACCAGATCAGGACGTGGCATTCACGATGGTCACCGGTGTGCTGTCAAAGGACGCCGACGCTTTGCTCGCCTATGAGAACCCACCTGCAAAACAGGCGGGCGCTGGACGCAACGTGTTGAAAACCGACGGCTCCGTCGAGCATGTCAGCGACGCGGACTTCAAGCAGTTGCTCAAGGATACGGAAGAAATCGTCACCAAAGCCGGTCGAAAATTCGGCTCCGTTCCAATTAGCGTGAAGGCGCTCTCGAAGAAAAAGAAGGAATAAGCTCGAAGCAGTTCGATAGTAAAACGGGCGGCTGAGAATTTCTTGAATGGATTCTCAGCCGCCATTTTTTTAAGGAGAGTCACGGAGATTAAATTCGAGGCTTGCGAATCGTCTTCCCGCCGTCCGGGGGCGCGTCCTCGCCCGGTTCCGATCCCCCGCCCTCTCCGACTCCGCCGCTCGTTTTTTTACCGCGCTGCCCGCCGTCCTTGCCCCACATCAGGCGCGTCATCTCGGGATATTCTTCGTCGGCGGCGGTGAGCAGGCAATACAGGCAGCGCCGAAAACCTTCGTAGCTGAGGTCAGTGTCGTTGACCGGCACGTCGATCTCCGCGCGCACTTCGCCGTCCGCCGGGTCGTAACCGAACTTCAGCAGGATGTACTGCATGTTCAATTCCATGAGCCGCTCGAGCACTTTGCTTTTGTCGCGGACCTTGGCGAGATTCAAATAATTCGGCACGATGAAGCGCACGCGCTGTTTCTCGGAATCGAAGAGAATCATCGCGCGGTACGTCGCGTTATCGCCGCGAAAGCCGGTGCGGATGCACGAACCTTCGGGGTCCATATCGTAACGCCACTCGTCGCGATCGAGATAGCGGGCCAGCGTGTCGAGAGTTACTAGAGTCGCCATGGCTCCAGTGTGAAGAATTTTTGGATTCTGTCAATGAAAGGATGATGTTGCAGGCAAAAGTGTTGGAGAAACAATATCATACGACAAGCACTACGATTAAATTTTGCGCATGCTATTTCGAGTCCACCTTCCGGCGAACCACTCTAACACACGCCGGCTCAATCCAGATCGTGTTCATGAAACCGCCGATACCGGGATCGACGATTCGACCGACTTCGAGTTCAAGCCATCCGGCGTTATTTCGCCCTTGAACTTTGAACCGATGTCCCACCGATAGCTGAAATGCCGTGCAGGAGTCGGGCTCCATTTTCGACAAAGCGCTTGGAACCCGAAGAACCAGAACGGAGTCGCCAATTCTAGGGCGCAATCGCTTCTTGCGTGGCGTTTTCATCGGAGCAAGCCTCTTATTAAATAATCTGCTTAATCGGCTCCGCGCCTTCGACCCCAACCAGCTTCTGATTCAACCCGCTGAAGAAGTAAGACAGATTATTCGGATCAAGGCCCAGTTGATTCAGAATCGTGGCGTGGAGATTCTTCACGTGGAAGCGGTTCTCCACTGCGGCCGAACCCAGTTCGTCGGTTGCGCCCACGGTTGTGCCGCCCTTGATGCCGCCGCCCGCCATCCACATCGTGAATCCCATGGCGTTGTGATCGCGGCCGGTGCCCTTCGCGTATTCCGCCGTCGGCTGGCGGCCGAACTCGCCGCCCCAGACGACCAGCGTCGAATCGAGCAGCCCGCGCTGCTTCAGATCTTTCAGCAATCCCGCGATCGGCTTGTCCGTTTCGCCGGCGTGCAGCGTGTGGTTGAACACCACGTCGCCGTGCGCGTCCCAGTTCTCGTCGTTGTGCCCGCCGCCGGAATAAAGTTGAACGAAGCGCACGCCGCTTTCGACCATGCGCCGCGCCAGTAGGCATTTCGTGCCGAAATCTTTCGTCTTGTCCTGATCGATGCCGTACAGCGACTTCGTCTTGTCGTCTTCCTTGGAAATATTGACAACTTCGGGCGCGTGTTTCTGCATGCTGTACGCCATCTCGAAACTGGAGATGCGCGCCGTCAAATTCGAATTGCTCGCGCGCGCCGCGCTGTGCTCGAGATTGTAGCCATTGAGTTCCTCAATAATCTTGCGCTGCGCCGAATCGCTCATGCCTTCGGGCGGCGCGAGATTCAAAATTGGCGCGCCGCTCGCACGCAGTTGCACGCCCTGGTACGTCGCGGGCATATAGCCGCTCGACCAATTCTTCGCCCCGCTGATCGGCCCGCCCTTTGGATCGAGCATCACGACAAACCCCGGCAAATTCTGGTTCTCGCTGCCCAGGCCGTACGTCGCCCACGAACCAAGACACGGGTGGCCGCTCAGGATTCGTCCGCTGTTCATCATCAACATCGCCGAACCGTGAATCGGCGAATCGGCGTACATCGAATGAATAAACGCGATGTCGTCCACGCACGTGCCCACGTTCGGAAAAAGATCGGAGACGTACTTGCCACACTTTCCGTACTGCTTGAACTGCCACTTCGGCCCGATCACGCGGCCTTCGTTTTTCTTGCCGCCGCGGCCGAACGTTTTGATCTGGATCGTTTTTTCGTCAAGCGGGTACAGCTTCGGCTTGTAGTCGAAAGTATCGATATGGCTCGGCCCCCCGTACATAAAGAGGAAGATCACGCTCTTGGCTTTGGGCGCGAAATGCGGTGCCTTCGGGGCCAGCGGATTAATCAGCTTCGCCCCGCCTTCTGCGTGAGCGGTCTGTCCGGCAAAGAAGCTATTGCCAAGCATCCCGGCGAGCGCCACGCCGCCGAATCCGCCGCCAAGTTCCCACAACATTTCACGCCGAGTGCGTCCGCAAAATTGACTCATGTTTTCATCCTCAATCGCGTTAAATTCTATGCCTTAATCCAGGTAAATAAACTCATTCAAATTCAGCGCCAGCAAACAGAAATCCGCCAGCGCCTGTTCCGCGCTCAACTTGTCTTCGTCGATAAACTGCTTGATCACCTTCATCCCGCGCTCGATTTCTTTTGCGCTCGGCTCCCGCCCCATTGTAAGACGCAAACCCAGTTTCACTTGCGCATCGACATTGGCTCCCGCTTCTTTGACCAGCCGCTTCGCCAGAATGGCCGCCTGATCGTTGAAGAACTTGCTGTTCAACGACGTCAGCGTCTGCGTCGGCACCGTCGTAGTGAACCGCACCGGGCAGCTCGAATCCGTATCCGCCTGATCGAACGTATTCAAGATCGGCTCGTTCAACGACCGCTTCACCAGCACATACACACTGCGGCGCGTGCGTTCTTCCGGCGGGGATGTGCCCCACACATTTTTCGGCTGCGATGACGACTGCAAAACTTCCAATGGGACTTCGGTATAAATGCTCGGCCCGGCCATTTTCGGATTCAGCGTGCCATTCACCGCCAGAATCGAATCGCGAATCTCCTCGGCGCTCAACCGGCGCATATCGAAGCGCCAGAACAGATTGTTGTTCGGATCTTTCGCCAGCGCTTTCGGTTCGTCCTGCGACGACATGTGGTACGCGCTCGACATCATGATCAGCTTGTGCATCGACTTCATCTTCCAGTCGCGCGCCATGAATTCCGACGCCAGCCAATCCAGCAATTCCGGATGCGTCGGCAATTCGCCGAGCTGCCCGAAATCGTTCGGCGTGCGGCAGAGTCCCCGGCCAAAGTGAAACTGCCACAGACGGTTGGCGATGGCGCGCCCGGTCAGCCGGTTGCTTTTGCTGGCCAGCCATTCGGCAAAAACGCGGCGCTTGCCAGTGGTCTTCGCGCCCGGTTTGGAAGGCGGAATCACCGGAGCCGGATCGCCCAAAATCACCGGGAAATTCGGTGTGACTTCTTCGCCTTCCAGATTCGGATTGCCGCGCATGAAAATCTTCGTCGGCGAACGCCCGCGCTCGAACACAGCCATCACGCGCGTGCCGCCCGGCTCTATTTTCTTTCTGCGGCTGTCCTCCAATTGCTTCTTAAGCGCGGCGAGTTCGGTAACCTTTTGTTTCGGAATATTCTTGCCCTTTGTCGCGACGACTTCTTCAATAGCGCCGGCTTCGCCGTTCACCACTAGGCCAAGATCGATGTACTGGCCGCCTACTGTCTGGTGGCAATGCACCGCGATCTGATTTTCGCCGGGCTTCAACAGCTTCAGCGCCTCGGCATTCAACGCGTGATTCTCGTATTTGGCGACGAACCCATTGAATGCGATCGCCAGTTTTCCATTGAAATAGATCTGGCAATCTTCATCGTGATGCAGGCTCAATTTCAAATTCGCCGGCACGCTGCTCAGATTGATCAGCTTGCGCAGCCAAATATCGTCGGTTCGCCATTCAGTCCGCACAATCGCGCCCGGTGTGCCTTTCGTGCCGAATCCGGATTCGCCTTCTTTCCACGTTTCGGTGTTGTAGTTCTGCCACGTCCATTCCTCATTGTTCGGCCTCATCGTCGTGTACTGCCACTTCTGCGCGCCTTGCCGCGCGTCGGGAAGCGGATCGGCGCCGGAATCTTTGGCCGGATCCTTCGGTGCGGCAATCGCTTTATCTTTCGCGGGAGCGCTCGCGGCCAGGCGCACTTCGTCTTCCAGCGCCGCGACTTTTTTCATCAGGTCTTCTTCGAGCGTCTTCTTCTCGTTTATTTTCTTGTCGTACTCCGCCTGCTGCTCCGGCGTGTTGATGTCAACCGTAATGTCGGTCGATTGCATGTCGCTGACGTCCTGAATGAACGCCAGCATGGCGTAGTAATCCTTCGCCAGGATCGGATCCCGTTTGTGGTTGTGGCAGCGCGCGCAATTCATGCTCATGCCCAGCATCGACTGGCACGTCGTCGCCAGGATTCCGTCCAGCACGTCGTACTTCGCCAGCTTGCGGTCGGCCGGTTCGTCGTCCCATATATTGAGGCGATAGAATCCGGTCGCGATTTTGGATTCGGTGTTGGCGTCGTCGAGTTCGTCGCCGGCAATCTGCTCTTTGATGAACCGATCGTACGGCTTGTCGTCGTTGAACGCGCTGATCACGTAGTCGCGATAGCGCCACGCGAAAGGCTTCGGGCCGTCGCGCTCGTAGCCATTCGTCTCGGCAAAGCGCACGAGATCCAGCCAATGCCGGCCCCACTTTTCACCATAGTGCGGAGACGCCAAAAGCGTGTCGATCAGTTTCTCGTAAGCATTCGGCGCAGTGTCGGCGACAAACGCATCGACTTCCGCCGGAGTGGGCGGCAGGCCCGTCAAATCGTAATACGCGCGGCGCATCAGCGCGATCTTGCCCGCGGGGCCAACAGGCGCGAGGCCGTTCTTTTCAAGCCCGGACAATATAAAGGAGTCGATCGGATTGCTGATCCACGCCGCGTTTTTTACTTCAGGAACAGCGGGGCGCTTGAGCAACTTATACGCCCACCAATCTTCAGCGGTCTTGACTTTCTGCTCAGGCTCTTTCTTCGCGGCGACGGCGTCGGGCAACGGCGCTTCCGTGCCCGGTTTCCACGGCGCGCCCATCTTGATCCATTGAGTCAGAATTTCGAGCTGCGCGGGTTTCAGCTTTCCGTCCGGCGGCATCGAATGCTCTTCGTCTTTGAACGTGAGCATTTCGAGGAACAAGCTTTTTCCCAGCGCTTTTTCATCAATAGCCGGCCCCCCCTGTCCGCCGCGCAACATGCCCGCGCGCGACGTCAGATACAGTCCGGACTTGACCTTCGCTTCGGCTCCGTGGCATTTAAAGCAGGTGGACTTCAAGAGCGGTTGGACGTCCTTTTCGAAGAACGCAATCTGTTCCGGTGTTGGCGCGATTTCCCCCGCGCGGGCGGCGAGTCCCACAAGGGCCAAACAACAGCCAAGATGGCCGATTTTTTTCACGTTCAGCATCGATTTTCCCTTTCCGGGCACGGCAGCGCGGGACTTCGCAATTCGTTGGCGTTCGCGTTTGACTCTCCTGCTATCGGCAGTCCTGTGTATAATTTGTTTTCGACATTGCGTACGCCACCTCTGGACTATACCCTTCATTTCGAAAAATCGTGGCGACAAAGAATATGAGAAATACGACATCTCTTCGCCCTCGACTTGAGCGGCCGAAACGCAGTGCGGACAGCCTGAACGCGTTGAAGCGGGAGCGCCGCGAGTGGCTGGCTGCGATGGATTCCGAGGTCGGATTTCATCGGCTGTTTGAACATCTGTCGGGCGTGTTCTTTTTCGCAAAGGACCGCGATGGGCGCAGTATGTTGGCCAGTCGCGGCATTCTGGATTTGTACAAGATGTGCGATGAAGAAATGCTGGGCTTGACCGCTTTCGATTTATATCCCGACAGCATGGCGGCCGGTTACGTCGGGGACGATGATAGCTTGTTATCCGGCCGCGCAAAGCAAATTGAGCGGCTGGAACTGTGGTTCGACCGGCAAGGTATGCCGGATTGGTTCGTGGTGACCAAACTTCCCATACTCGATCGGCGCGGCCGCCCTCACGGAGTCATGGGAGTGCTGCGGCAGGCCAGCGAACACGAGAAGCAGTTGCCTGTTTTTCAAACGGTTTCAAAGGCTGTGGAAATCATCCGCCGCGACTTCGCCACGCCCTTGTCGATCAGCGATGTGGCCGCTTCGTGCTTTCAATCGTTGCGCCAGTTGCAACGGCAGTTTCGCTCGGCCTTTGGCATGACGCCCCAGGAATTTCTGTTGAAGACGCGCGTACTGGCCGCCGCGCGTTTACTGGAAGAAACGAGCCTCGCCATCTCCGAAGTCGCGATGCGCAGCGGATTCCTGGACACCAGCGCGTTCTGCCTTCAATTTCGCAAACGGATCGGCGCCACGCCTTCCGCTTACCGTCGCGAGCGCCGGGAACAATGATTGCTACCGCACCGATCCCTCTGAATCGATCACAAACGACACCGGCACGGCGTTGCCGAAATTCTTAAAATCCTTGAACGACCAGACCACTTTTTTGTCGCGCGTCACTTCGACAATCTGCGGATTCTTGTCGCCCGCGTGGCAGTTACCCACGATGATATTGCCGTTCTTCAAGGCCTGCACCTGAGTCACCCACGCGAGTTGAATGCCCGGCAAATCGTCCTGCGAAATCTGCCAGACGACTTCCTTCGCCGGAGTCACTTCGATCACGCTGTGCCCGTTGCCGGTGCCGATCAGCGTGTTGCCGTTGGCCAGGCGAATAGCGCTGAAACAATGATTGCCAAATGCTTCGGGCCCGTGTCCGCCCGCGACCTTTTTGCCGAACATGGGGATTTCGTATTCCCAGATTACCTTGCCCGCTTCGTCATACTCGCGAACCGTGCCATCGGATTCGTGCGCCATGAGATAGTGGCCGTTATCGAGCTTGCGGCCGTTGCGCGTGTCGCTGTGTGTGGAATGATTCTTGACGGTCAGCTTGATCTCTTTGGCAATTTTTCCGTCCTTGTCCACTTCAAGAATACGCGACGGGCCGGATTCGACGATCATCGTATTGCCATCCGCCAGCCGTTGAAACGCGTGAACTTCAACCGGGCGTCCCTTCTTGTTCTCATCGGTCGGTTCGTTGCCGTTCATCTTCGACGAGTTGTAGCTCCACACAATCTTCTTGTCCTTGTCCGGCGTCACTTCGATGATGTTCTGATAATTCGTCTGCATCAGAATATTGCCATTGGGAAGAAGCTGCGCATCGTGATTCGCACCGACATTGTACGACCATTCAATCTCGCCTTTGGCATTGACGATCGCGAGCTGCTTGCCGTCCTGACCGGCAATAAAGCGGTGCCCGTCACCAGTGATTTCTGCGCTAAATACTGTCGCCAGATTTAAGCCGCAAAGAAGCATCACTGCCAAAATTTTTCGCACGTTGTTAATTCTAGTTGACATATCCTTCTCCAGAAAAGTTGAACCGTCACGCCTTCATCATCACGTAGTTACACCAGCCAAATCAGCGTAATTAGCCACTGGTTTTATTTCGCCGTTTTTGTTTCAAAATTCATATAATTTAGAATTAAAGCGACAAGGAATTGTGTATAAGCGACAGCACCCGGCAACCATTTATTCTCGGCGAAGAGCCACAATAGGATCGAGCCGGCTGGCCCGCCACGCCGGATAGAATCCAAAAAATACGCCCACACCCATTGAAAACACGACCGCAACAGCCACCGAAAGCCCGCTGAAAATCATCGGCCACTCGCGTTGCGTGATCAGGCTCAGGATTTTAATGGCCCCCGCGGAGACGCCCAATCCGCATCCCGCGCCGATCACTCCGCCGATGGCGCTCAGCGTCATTGCTTCGACCAGAAACTGAATCAAAATATTCGCGTCGCTGGCGCCGAGCGCGATGCGCAGCCCGATTTCACGCGTGCGTTCGGTCACCGACACCAGCATGATGTTCATGATGCCGATGCCGCCGACCAGCAGCGAGATGCAGCCGATCGCTCCCAGCAGCATCGTCGCGCCAACCAGCACGCCGTCGACCGACTTCGACACCTCGCCGAGATCCTGCGTCTCAATCGGGTCTTTGCGGCCCGGCTGAATCTTCATCGAATCGCGCACCGCAGCGACGATCTCCTTCTTCGCGGCAGGAATCTCTTCACGCGATTTGGCGGATGCAAAAATGATGTGAATGTTGCGTCCCTGTCCCATGCAATCGGCCAGCGTCTCGTACGGCATCAACAAAATGTCGTCCTGATTCTGTCCGAACATCGAGCCTTTCGATTTCAGCACGCCGATCACGACAAAAGGCGTTTTGCCCACCCGAATGCGCTCGCCTACCGGGTCGCGCCCGGCGAACAATTCATGAGCCAGATGCGATCCGAGCAGCGCCACGCGAAAGCGCCCGCGCGCATCCGACTCCCCGAACGATGCGCCCGCCTCGATTTTCCATTTGCGAATACCCAGATACGACGGAAAACAGCCCTCGATGCGCGTGTGATGCGAGCGCGATCCGCAGACAATGTTCGACTGAAACATCAGCACCGGCGAAACTTCTTCAATCGCCGGACAATTGTCACGAATGCAGTCGACTTCTTTCAATGAAAGCGGATGATATTTTGAGCGTTTCTGTTCGGCTTCGTCCACGTTGTATTTGGGCGCAATGAATATGAGATTCTGTCCGATCGACTCCAGCGACTCGCTCATAAAAGCGCGCCCGCTCTCGCCGATATTCCAAAGCGCCACCACGCACGTCACGCCAATAACAGTGCCCAGCATAGTCAGCGCCGCCCGAAGCTTGTTCGCGGCGAGTGCCTGAAAGGCCATTAGAATTGCAGAGAACATGCTTTCACGTCCCTTTTTATAATCAAGCGGCTACTTAATCGCTGATGAACGCGGATTACCGCGGATGAATTTAGAAATTGTTTACTAGTCGCTTTATGACGGCTTTTGGCAATCCGAAATTAATTAATAATCCAAGCTTAAGACCGGTGCCCTTTAAGTAATTCAGACATTGGACGAAATGAATGTCATCAAATTGTCCCACGACCTTCAATTCCAATATAATCGAATTCTCCACCAATAAATCTGCAATGTATTCACCCACAACAACACGATCGTACAGCACGTTAATAGGGTGCTCAACCAATACATTCATTCCGAGTTTTCGAAGTTCATACGCCAATGCATTTTGATAAACCTTTTCAAGAAATCCAACTCCCAACCCGGAACTAACCTTAAACACGCAGCCAATAATCTTCTCCGACAGCGCGTTCAATCCAATTTGCTCCTCCGTCATCATTATCCCCCTAAACATTCCATCAGCGGTAATCCGCGTTAATCTGCGTTCATCAGCGATTAAGTAGGCTCCAAATCAACCCACAGCCTCAGACCGAGCGGCATCCTCTGCATTCCAAGCCTCCAAAGCCAAAAGCGCATCAACCGGTTTCGCATGAGTGGATTCTTTCACGACGAGTCCGTCGCGCATGTGCAGCGCCCGGCCCGCGCACGCCGCCACGTCGTGTTCGTGAGTCACCATTAATATGGTCAATCCCTCCGCATTGAGTTTTTGAAGCAGCGCCAGAATCTCATAGCCCGTGCGCGTGTCGAGATTGCCGGTCGGTTCGTCCGCCAGCAGCAGCGACGGCGTGTTCGCCAGCGCGCGCGCGATCGCGACGCGCTGCTGCTGGCCGCCGGACAATTCAGTGGGCTTGCGCTCCAATTTGTCTTTCAAACCGACGCGCACCAGCGCTTCCTCGGCGCGCGCGCGCCGTTCGCTCCGCCCCGCCCCGGCGTATTGCAGCGGCAGTTCGCAATTGGCGCGAGCGCTCAGGCGCGGCAAAAGTTGAAAGCTTTGAAACACAAAACCCAGAGTTCGCGAGCGCACCCGCGCCAATTCGCGCCGCGATTTCTTCGACACGTCCTCTCCATTGAGCAGATACGCGCCGGTGGTCGGGCGGTCCAGGCATCCGAGAATATTCATCAGCGTCGATTTGCCGGAACCGGAATGACCCATCACCGCAATAAAATCGCGGCGCTGGATCGCGAAGCTCACGCCGCGCAGCGCAAAGACGGGATTGGTCGTTTTGCCGCCGTACGTCTTGACGAGCTTGCGGGCCTCGACGACAGGCGCGTCGGTAGTCGTGCCACTACTTGTAAAGGGTAATGAAGTCGGCATTGTGTTCCATCGTGGTAAGGCGGCGTTTGAAGACGGATCGAAATCCCATCCGACATTTACTTTTCCTTAAGCCAGCTTTGTTGTAAGAATAAGGCCTTCGCGCACGCAATCAATCGAAACGGCGGATCGAACCCCATGGCCACAGAGTCTGTGCAACACGCTCCCATTGAGAAGAGCGCAACGGCCCAAGCGGCCACAAGCCCTTTGCTCCAGGTCCGCGAACTCACCAAACACTTTCCCATCAAACGCGGATTGCTGGGCACAACGGTCGGACACGTGCAAGCAGTCACGAATGTATCGTTCGATCTGCAGACGCACGAAACGCTGGGCCTCGTCGGCGAATCCGGCTGCGGCAAGACGACCATCGGCCGCAGCATCTTGCGGCTCATCGAGCCGACGTCCGGCAGAGTCACTTTTCGCGGACACGAAATTCAGGATCTTTCCCAATGGGAACTGCGCCCCATTCGAAAACGCATGCAGATTATATTCCAGGATCCCTATTCAAGCCTCAATCCGCGCATGACCGTCGAGCAGATCGTTGCGGAAGGACTAATTGTTCACGGCATCGGCGAAACGGTCAACGACCGGCGTCAGATGGTCTACGACTTGCTCAAAAGTGTCGGTCTTCCGCCGCAGGCCATCGAACGCTATCCGCACGAATTCTCAGGCGGACAGCGCCAGCGCATCGGCATCGCACGCGCACTGGCGGTCAATCCTGATTTCATAGTCTGCGACGAAGCCGTCAGCGCGCTGGATGTGTCGGTTCAAGCGCAGATCATCAATCTGTTGATGGATCTTCAAGCCGCGCGCAACATCAGCTACCTCTTTATCGCGCACGATCTCTCAGTCGTCGAACACATCAGCCAGCGCGTTGCGGTGATGTACCTCGGACACATCGTCGAACTCGCCGACACGAAAGAGCTCTACACAAACCCCAGGCATCCCTACACAAAAGCTCTGCTCAACGCAGTCCCCAAACGCACGCCGGACGAGAATCGCGAAAGACATCGTCTGGAAGGCGAGCCGCCCAGTCCCATCAATCCGCCGCCAGGCTGCCCCTTCGTCCCACGCTGCCCGCTCGCCCAACCGTCGTGCTCCGCCGCGCTGCCCGAACTAGAGCAGCAAGGCGCCCCCGGACATTTGGTGAGATGTCCAATTGTGAGGTGAACGCAACCATCCCACTCAAAAATTATCCGCGGTTAAAAAAGCCGTTCATTTTGAGTCAATCAGCGGCTTAACCCCGTACTTCCATGTGAACCCCTGCGACTCAAAGCGCTCCCGGGATTGTGCTGAACGCAGCGCGTCCATTAAACGCGAAGCGAGTCTTCTGTTCACGGATTCCTTGCTCAACGCCATGGGCTGTACCGCCAGCGCGCAAGGAATATCGATGCGAATCGCGTCGAGTTTGTCCGCCGCTGCAGCCGCGTTGCTGACATACGCGACGACGGCGTCGAGCGATCCGGTGAGCAGTTGATTGACCAGCAGATCGCCGGTCGCGGATTGAACCTTCACGTTCTTCATCACGCCGTCAAAGACGCCGCTCGTCTTGAACGTCGTCGATGTCAATGCGCCTAGCGCGCACTGCTTTTCGTGGCCGATGCCGAGCCGCAGCCCCGGCTTGCCGAGATCCTTCAGTTGGGTGACGCCGTGTGGATTGCCTTTTTGCACGAGAATCACGAGCTGGTTCTGCGACACGTCTTCGGCATCGAGAAACAGATCTTCGACCTGCAACATGAACGATCTGTCGCAGGCGAAATAAGCATCCGGCAACGCATCGCCTTTCGACGCACGCATCTGCGAAACGAGAATCCCGCAGCCATTGTAGATGCGCGTGACTTTCGCGCCTTCACGCGCCTCGAAATCGCCGATGGTCTTTTCAATCGCGGGCCGCAGCATCGCGCCGGCGAATAACTTCAGTTCCGGAACAGGCGCCCACGCGTCGCCCTCTTCAATGTCGTATCCGGATTTCTTGAATTCAAGCAAGCCTTTGTCACGCGCAGCGAGATACCGCATAAAATGCAGCGCAGCCGCCGGATTCTTCGCGGATCGCAACACGGCCGCGCTGACTTTCGCCTTAACATCTTTTAAATCGGAATCGTCCACGCCTTCAAGCGTTTCGTATTGAGGCAGCATCGAGTTCCAAATAATTCCCGCATCGACCGATCCCAGTTTGACGTCATTGCCGACATCGCTCACGCTGATTTTAAAGACAGCCTTTTTCGACAGCGCTTCCCACTTGCCGCCATTTTCCAACGTTTGACGCAACAATTTTCCAATCGCTGCCGCGTCGCCGGCGAGCGCCACCTTTACGTTATCCCGAAGCAGGTCGGCCAGGCTTTTAATCGCCGAGGGATTGCCTTTTTTGACAACGATCATCGCATGCATTCGCACGATCGGAATGGTTTCGGCGATCAAATTCTTCGCGCGCGCGAGGTCGTTGTAGCTGTCGTCAGCGGGCAGAAACACGTCGCCGCGCTTCGCAATTTCGGCCGATGTCAAAAGCGTTTGCGACGGTCCATACTGAAGTTGAATCTGCGTCTTGAATTCGCGCTCATACTCCCGCGCAATGACCTCGACGGGAGCTTTGACCGCGGGGGCGCAGAAGACCAGCAGCGGTGGCGCCGGCTCGTCGCCATTGATGCCGGCCGTCTTTTTGTCAGGCGTTAAAAGCATCCAGGCCAGAACGGCAAAGATGGCCAGCGATGCCAGAAATATATTCCAGACTGCATTTATTTTTCCATCAAAACGGCGGCTCTGCATGACGCTCCTCTCCTTGTCGCTTCCTCCTTATTCTACACTGATTCGCCGAAATTGTTGATGGAGATGCCGGGGTGCATCACCGGAGATGCCGCTCTCCGACTTCTTGGAATTTGCGTTTCAGAAATTCCCAACGATAATAGATCGAATCAAAAACAGCGCCACTCATGTTGCGACGATTCAACCCACAGGATCACTGAAATGCTCTACCGTCGTTTTGGAAAAACTAATCTTCAGATTCCCGTCTTCTCCTGCGGCGGGATGCGCTACCAGCAATCGTGGAACGACGCGGACAAATTCACGGACGACAGCCAGAAGAATCTCGAAGCAACCATTCGCCGGTCCATCGAACTGGGTATCAACCACATCGAAACTGCGCGCGGGTATGGCACCAGCGAGGAACAGCTCGGACACGTCCTGCCGAAGTTGCCGCGCGAGAAAATCATTGTTCAAACAAAAGTCGGCCCCGAAGCGAGCGTAGGCGACTTTTTGAAGAACTTCGAAAAATCGATGCGCCTTCTCAAACTCGACTACGTCGATCTCTTCGCCTTGCACGGCATAAACAACGAAGAGCGGTTGCGCTGGTCGATCCGCCCCGGCGGCTGCATGGATGCCGCGCTGAAATTGAAAGAGCAGGGCCGCGTTCGCCACATCGGGTTCTCGACACACGGCAGTCTGAAAACGATTCTCGACACGCTCGCCGACGGGCGCTTCGAATACGTCAATCTTCATTGGTATTACGTCAACCAGTTCAACTGGCCCGCAGTGCAGCTCGCGACTAAATTCGACATGGGCGTGTTCATCATCAGTCCCAGCGACAAAGGCGGCAAGCTGTACGCGCCGAGCGACAAGCTGCTGAAGTTCACCGCGCCGCTTTCGCCGATAGTCTTCAACGACGCGTGGTGCCTCTCGCATCCGGAGATTCACACACTCAGCGTCGGCGCCGCGCGGCCAACGGATTTCGACGAGCACGTCAAAGCACTGCCGTTACTTTCGCCCGGATTCGACACGAACGCCGTCATCGATCCGATCGAAATGCGTCTCAATAATGAACTCGATTCAACCATGGGCCACGAGTGGATGAAGCGCTGGCACGAGGGTCTGCCGGAGTGGGACGGCGTTCCCGGCGAAGTCAACATTTTCGAGATTCTGCGGCTGCGCAATTTCGTAAAATCGTTCGATATGCTCGAATACGGAAAGATGCGCTACAACTTGCTGGGCAACGCCGACCACTGGTTCCCCGGCAATCGCGCCGATAAACTCGATGGCCTTGATTTCAGCAAGTGCCTCAAAGATTCGCCGTTCAAGGACAAAATCCCAGCCTCGCTGGCGGAAGCCCACGCCATTATGTCCGGACAAGAAATAAAGCGCTTGGGAAAGCACTAGTCAGAGGACATCGTCAATTCAACTGAGGTTTCGGTTATGCACGCTCTGCCCATTATGATCATCGTTCTATGCGTCCTGGCGATTGCGTATCGTTATTATAGCGCGTTTCTGGCGGCGAAAGTTGCCGCGTTGGACGATAGCCGCATCACTCCGGCTCACGAACTCAACGACGGGCAAAACTACCATCCGACCAACAAATGGGTCTTGTTCGGGCATCATTTCGCGGCCATCTCGGGCGCAGGCCCGTTGATCGGCCCCGTGCTGGCCGCCCAATTTGGTTACGCGCCGGGATTGATCTGGCTGCTGGTCGGCGTGTGTCTAGCTGGGGCCGTTCAAGATTTTTTGATTCTCGCAGCATCATTGCGGCACAAAGGAAAAAGCCTCGCCCAGATGGCCCGTGCGGAGATCGGCCCCGTGAGCGGCGCGGCAAGCATCGCGGCAATTCTCTTCATCATCGTCGTGGCGCTCGCGGGTTTGGGCAGCGCCGTGGTGAAGGCGCTCGGCGGCGAAGAGGTCGATGTGCCCAAAGGCAGTTTCGTCGTCCTGGCACAAAAAGCCGAACGCGGCGAAGATGAAAACAGCGCGTGGATTCCCGAAGGATCGCAATTGAAAGTCCTGCAAGCCGTCGGCGCGCCGCGCTTTTTTCCGCTGTCCCACCGCCAATCGCTGCTGCTAAAAACGCCTGAAGAAGCAATGAGCATTCTCGACGCGCAGGCGGGCGCGGAAGTGCAGGTGAAAAACGCCGCGCACCTTCAAATTCCGGGAAGTTCCTGGGGCGTTTTCACGATCGGCACGTCGATTCCAATCGCCTTATTAATGGGCTTGTGGATGTACGTCTTCCGAAAAAACGCAAAGCACAAGATCGTCGAAGCGTCAGTGATCGGCGTGGTGCTCATGCTCGCGTGCGTGCAAATCGGCTCCTATGTGCCTGGAACATCCCTGGGCACGCTGCTGAATCTAAGCAAGAATCAAGTCGTCCTCGCGATGGCGATCTACGGTTTCGTTGCCTCGGTTCTGCCGGTCTGGTTGCTGCTTTGCCCGCGCGATTACCTGTCGAGCTATCTGAAAATCGGCACCATCGCCGCGCTGATCGGCGGCGTGTTGTTCGTCAACCCCGAATTGAAAATGCCCGCCTATTTCGACTGGGGAAATCAATACGGCCCGAACGTGAAATGGCCCATTTTCCCGTTCCTCTTCATCACAATCATGTGCGGTGCAATCTCCGGATTCCACGCGCTCGTATCGAGCGGAACGACTCCGAAAATGCTCGGCAAAGAAAGCGACGCGCGCATGATCGGCTACGGCGCGATGCTCATGGAAGGTCTCGTTGCCATCGTGGCGCTCATCGCCGCATGCAGCCTCGCGCCGGGCGATTATTACGCGATTCAAATTCCAATGGCCGATCAGGTCGCGCTCTCGTCAAAGTACGAAAAGCTGCATCTGATCGACGGCGACCAGGACAACTTGAAGGACTATGAAATTAAAGTCGGTGAAAATTTGCGCGGCCGAACCGGCGGAGCGGTGACGCTGGCCGTCGGCATGAGCAAGATTTTTTCAGGCATTGGATTCCTGAGCGGCCTGATCAAATACTGGTATCACTTCGCGATCATGTTCGAAGCCCTGTTCATCCTAACGACCATTGACACCGGTACGCGCATCGGGCGGTTCCTCGTTCAAGAAGTCATGGGCAAGATCAATCCTCAATTCGGAAAAGTGGACTGGTGGCCCGGCACTATTCTGTCGACGTCTTTGATCGTGTTCGGCTGGGGCTTTCTGCTCTGGCACGGCGACATCGAAACAATCTGGCCGATGTTCGGAATCGCCAATCAATTGCTCGCCGTCGTGGCGATGTGCGTGGCGACGACGATTCTCTTCAATACGGGCCGCGCAAAATTCGCGGCGGTCACGATGCTGCCGCTGGCCTTCATCGTCACGACCACGCTGACAGCGGGCTACATGATGGTCATGCGTTTCTGGACCGTCGCGGGCTGGTCGGATCTCGAAAGCAAGAAGGGAACAATCAAGCTTGCGCTGACCTCGCTGATGCTCTCCTGCGTCGTAATCGTCCTCGTGGATTCGGTGCGCCGCTGGTTCAATCCTCTCAAGCTGGATTCGGCCGAAACGACCCTCGCCGCGGGTGAATAAGCGCCGTTCAAACTCTTCATCCTCGCAAAAACTCCAAGATTTAATTTGCGTTCGCCGGCTTCGTGTTGTTAAATGATTCTACTATGCGCCCGACCCGCTCACACATCGACGTACCCGGAGGTATCACCGCTCGCGGAAATAGACCCGCGAGCGCGTGTCTCTTGCGGTAATCTCATTCGCTCGAAAAATCCTTTTTCGCCTCAAGCTATTTGTCCTCTGCGAAACTCTGCGTCCTCCGCGGTGAATAGGCATTTCTCCGAGCTGCTTCCATTTTCACTCGATTTTGTTAGTCTAGTTGCACGGCACTCCGCCGGGCGCGCAGCCTTTTTTGTGCGAACTTAAAGGACAGGCCATACAGCCATGAGCAATTCAACAGAAGCATCCCCCGATTCCGGGCGCGTGTATATTTTCGACACGACGTTGCGCGACGGCGAGCAATCGCCGGGCGCGAGCATGAACCGCGAAGAGAAACTACAGGTCGCCCGGGCGCTCGCGCGCTTGAAAGTCGATATCATTGAAGCCGGATTTCCCATCGCATCGCCTGGCGACTTCGACGCGGTTAAGGCCATCGCCGAGGAACTCGACGGACCGGTCATCGCCGGTTTGGCGCGCAGTTTGGAGAAGGACATCAAGGCGGCCGGCAACGCCGTGAAAAATGCGAAGCGTCCGCGCATCCACGTGTTTCTCGCGACCAGTGCGATCCACCGCGAATTCAAATTAAAAAAAGCCAAGGACGAAATCGTCCGCCAGGCCGTTCAATCGGTCCAGATGGCGCGCGAGTTTTGCAGCGACGTGGAATTCAGCCCCGAAGACGCCAGCCGCACCGAACCGGAGTTTCTGTGCGAAGTCGTCGAGGCTGTCATTAACGCCGGCGCGACGACGGTCAACATTCCGGACACCGTCGGTTACGCCGTCCCGGAACAGTACGGAGCGTTGATTCACACGCTGAAGACGAAAGTGCCGAACATCGGGAAGGCCATCATTTCAGTGCATTGTCACGACGATTTGGGACTCGCCGTCGCAAACAGTCTGGCCGGCGTGAAGAACGGAGCGCGCCAGGTCGAATGTACGATCAACGGTATCGGCGAACGCGCCGGCAACGCCGCGCTGGAAGAACTCGTCATGGCGATGCGCACGCGGCAGGATTTCTTCAGTGGATTTCACACGGCCATCGACGCGAAAAAAATCGTGCCGACCTCGCGCCTGGTTTCGATGCTCACCGGAATCCACGTTCAGCGCAACAAGGCCATTGTCGGCGAAAACGCTTTCGCGCACGAATCCGGCATCCATCAAGACGGCTTTTTGAAGGAACGGACCACATACGAGATCATGCACCCGGCCGATGTCGGTCTGGAGCAATCGAAGCTCGTATTGGGAAAGCATTCCGGCAAGCACGCGTTCGGTTCGCGCTTGAAAGAACTGGGCTATGCGTTGTCGGATGGAGAAGTCGAGAAAGCGTTCGATCGCTTCAAAATTTTGTGCGACAAAAAGAAAACCGTGTACGACGCGGATTTGGCCGCGATCGTCGAAGATCAGCTCGAATCCGCGCCGCCCGTCTGGGAGTTGGACTTGCTGCAAGTCACCACCGGCAAGCACATCACGCCCATGGCCGCGGTCCGGTTGAAGCGCGGCGAGGAGCTTTTTGAAGACGCCGCGATCGGCGACGGGCCGATCGACGCGATGATCAAGGCAATCGATCGCATCACCGGCGTCAAAGCCAGACTGCTCGATTATCAGGTCCATTCGATCACCGACGACAAAGAAGCGCAGGGCGAAGTCGATGTGAAAGTGGAAATCGACGGCGTGACGATTCACGGGCGCGGCGTTTCGACGGACATCATCGAAGCGTCCGGCAAAGCCTATTTGAACGCCATCTGCCGCGGCGTCGCGCGGAATTCGGAGACGCCCGAACCGATCGTGCGGCCCGGACATATTGCGCCGTTGCCGGTCGCGCCGTAAATAAATGTTGCCCATTTTCCATTTTGTCCGCAACGCCTCGACAAAATGGAAAATGGGAAATAATCCGTTTAGCTGCTGAACAAAACCAGGAGTCCATCATGGCAAAGGAACCGATCAATCCAAGTGACAAAGCCAAGGCGAACGTCGAGCGACTGATCGTGAATTATTGCAAGAATTCGGGCACCACGACGCATCCGGACAAAGAGGTCACCGAAAGCGTGGCGATTGGGCTTGCGCATCATATCGATACGCTGGGCCGGCCGCTTTGCCCGTGCCGCTTTTATCCCGACAAAATGGAAGAGATCAAACATCGCACCTGGATCTGTCCGTGCGACGACATGACCATTTACAAATACTGCCATTGCCTTCTTTTCACGACGGCGGAAGGCTTGCCGATCACCGAGTATCTGCCCGCGGATCACGAAGGCCGCGCGACCTATGGCGAGGTCAAAGACCCAACGCCCGACAAAGGCCGCGCGCTTCGCTCCAAAGCCGCCGAACGAGAAATAGAACGCAAGACTAGAAATTCATAGAAATGTGGAAGAGGCGTCTCATGGGTGGCCCACCCCTCGGTGTGGGTCGCTCCCGCGACAAGAATCCCCTCCCATGCCTCTCGAATTGGAAAGTAACGCGCGGTTCACTGGAGATTTCTTGCGCTTGGCGCCCGCCCAACAAAACGAAATATGGCTCCCAACTTTACCGACAGATACCGCCCCCACCTCCTCGCGCTCATCGTCGCGGCCGTTTTCGCCAACAGCTTCTGGGGCGTTTTCGTTTTCGACGAATACTCGAGCATCACGCGCAACGAAACCATCCGGCATCTCTGGCCGCTGGACTGCATGTTCAAATATCCGAACAACACCCGGCCCGTGATCGGATTGTCGTTTGCGATTAATTACGCGATTCATCAGCATCATTTCTGGTCCTACCATCTCTTCAATTTCGCGATCCATCTGACTGGCGCGCTGGCGCTTTACGACATCGCTCTGCGCACATTCCTTTCGGCTCGCCTCAAAGAACGCTTCGGGCGCGATGCCGTGAGGTTGGCATTTTGCATCGCGCTTTTCTGGGCAATTCATCCGCTCCAGACGGCCTCCGTGACATACGTCGTTCAACGCTGCGAATCGATGATGGGCATGTTCTTTTTATTGACCCTCTATTGCGCCATCCGTTCGGCTGATTCGCCACAATCTGATTACTGGATGGTGGCATCGATTTACTTTTGTGCAATGGGCATGGGCAGCAAGCAAGTCATGGTCGCTGCCCCATTAATAGTGCTGCTCTACGACAGGACATTTTTGAGCGGATCGATTAAGGACTCTCTGCGCAAACGCGCATTTTTATATTTGGGCTTTTGTGTCGCGTGCCTGATCCTTCTCAGCTCCGTGATCGTGAAGCCGCCCGGAGGCGCCAGCGCCGGATTCGGAATCGCGTGCGTCACGCCGTACAATTACGCGTTGACTCAATGCGCCGTCATTCCGCACTATTTGCGTCTCGCATTCTGGCCGAGCACGCTGTGCCTCGATTATGTGTGGCCGTTTGCCACGTCCGCGCGCGAAGTATGGCCGGGGATTCTGCTGCTCGGCGCGCTGGCGCTCGCCTCGCTGTACGGAACGATTCGAAACAAGCCGTGGGGATTTATAGGCGCGTGGTTTTTTGTAATCCTCGCGCCGAGTTCGAGCATCATGCCGATTCAGGACGCGATCTTCGAGCACCGCATGTATTTGCCGCTGGCGGCTGTCGCGGCAGCCTTCGTGCTGTGCGTGCATTGGCTGATTCGCATTCTCATCGAGAAAGGCGTTCACCCGCGCACCGCACAGAACACGGCCGCAACTGTTTTTTTTGCTTTGACACTCGCCTTGAGCGTCCGAACGATCGTCCGCAATTACGATTATTGCGGCGAATCGAGAATCTGGAGAAGAGTAGTCGCATTATTTCCGGAGAGCCAGCGCGCGACCAACAATCTGGGAAACGCGCTCGCCGTCGAAGGCGCCGCATTGACTGGACCTGACGCGCGGAAGATTCACGAGGAATCGTTACACTGGTTCGAAGAATGCGCACGTATCAGTCCCAACTATGCCGACGCGCAATTCAACTTGGGCGTGGAATTAAATGTGCTCGAGAGAAAAGAGGATGCGATCCGGCACTATAAACGCGCGCTCGAAATTAATCCGGATTATGAAAATGCGAATGCCTATTTGGCCGACATTCTGGTCGAATTGAATCGCGTCGAAGAAGCCATTCCGCATTACGAAATAGAAGTGGAACGTTATCCGTCGCGCGACGATTTGAAGAAGAAGCTCGACGATGCACGCGCTAAACTGGATTCCGACTATTGACTCGCGCATTTCTAAAGCGTCGTTATCGCGCCGCGCCGGGCAAGTTGAACGAGGCGGTCGAGCAAAGGCGTATCAAGAGGATACGCCGTGCGAGGCCAACGAAGTTCAACGCCGCCCGCCGTAAGCGAGAACGATGCTTTAGAAATGCGCGGGTCAATAATCAGATCTTCGGGAGTATTCGACGAATGAAAAAGAAAGCACCAATTCGACGGCTGTTCATTGCCAACCGCGGCGAGATTGCGCTGCGTGTCGCGCGCACGGCCGCGCGGCTGGGGCTTGAAGCCTGCGGCGCCTTTTCGAGCGCCGATGGCGGGCTGCCGCATTTGCGTTTATGCAGCCGAGCAGTTCAGCTCGAAGGCGATCCCGCGCGCGTCTATCTGGATATCGCAAAAGTCGTCGGCGCGGCAAAAAAACTTGAAGCCGACGCGGTCCATCCGGGCTATGGCTTTCTCTCCGAGAACGAAGATTTCGCCGCCGCGGTCGAAGAGGCCGGCATGCGTTTCGTCGGCCCGACGCCGGATCAAATCGCGTCGTTGGGCGACAAACTGCGCGCGCGCGAGGCCGCGGCGAAAGCCGGCGTGCCGATTGTGCCAGGAAAGAGCGACGCCGTCGAATCGCTGGACGACGCGCTTGCGGTCGCGCAGAAAACCGGCTTTCCATTGCTGATCAAAGCAGCCGGCGGCGGCGGCGGCCGTGGAATGCGGATCGTCCGCGAGCGCACGCAACTGGCCGATGCACTGCACCGCGCCTCCTCCGAAGCGCGCGCGGCGTTCGGCGATCCGCGCGTGTTCATCGAAAAATACATCGATCGCGCGCGGCACGTCGAAATTCAAATTCTCGGCGACGGTCTTGGCCGCGCAATCTCGCTGGGCGAACGCGAATGCTCCGTGCAACGGCGGCATCAAAAACTCATCGAAGAATCCCCCGCCCCGGCTTTGGCGCCGGCCGATGCCCGCAGAATGGGCGAAATGGCTGCGCGCCTGGCGGCTTCGTTGAATTATCGCGGCGCGGGCACAATGGAGTTTCTCGTGCCGTCGGGAACGAACGAATTCTATTTCATCGAAATCAACACGCGGCTGCAAGTCGAACATCCCGTCACCGAAATGCGCACGGGACTCGACCTTGTCGAGGAACAACTGGCTGTCGCGGAAGGCAAAGGATTTTCGCCGCGCATGTTAAAGGCCATCGGTCCGAGTGCCGAAACCTTGAGTTATCCACAGCAGATCGGCCACGCCATCGAGGCCCGTGTCATTGCCGAAGATTCCGAAAACGGCTTTCGTCCGTCGTGCGGAACACTGACGATGGCCGCATTTCCATCGGGTCCGGGCATTCGCGTGGACGGCTGGGCGGAGCCGGGATTGGAAGTCTCGCCGTATTACGATTCGCTTTTGGCCAAAGTGATTGCGTGGGGCCAGGACCGCGAGCAGGCGCGCGCGCGTTTGGAAATCGCGCTGCGCGAGACGCTCATTCATCCTGTGTTAAGCACGGCACGTTTTCTGGCCGGAATTCTGGCGGGCCAGCCGTTCAAATCCGGCGTGTACGACACCAGCTTGATCGCCGAAAAACGCGCGCCGAGCGCACGCCCGGACGAGGCGCAATTGGTTGCGCTTGCCGCATCCCAATTGATCGATTCGCGCGAGCGCTTCAAGACGGCGGAATATGTCTCGCGACCGCTCGCCGCATGGCAGCAAGCGGAAAAATAGAAAGTTTGGAGTTCAGCCTTCAGGCTGTCTCTCGCGCACAGGCTATTGACCCGCGCATTTCTAAAGCGTCGTTATCGCTTGCGCCGGGCAAGTTGAACGAGGCGGTCGAGCAAAGGCGTATCAAGAGGATACGCCGTGCGAGGCCAACGAAGTTCAACGCCGCCCGCCGCAAGCGAGAACGATGCTTTAGAAATGCGCGGGTCAATAAAGCCAGAACTCCGAACAATTGCATTACTGCTTCGGCTTTTCGTCACCCTCGCCAGCGCTCATCGGCACGACTTTGCCGATGGTTCGATTCGGCTTCGTCAGATATTTCTTCGCCACGGCCGTGACCTGCTCCGGCTTCACCGCGCTGATCTCTTGAATTTCGCGGAACAGGCTGTGCCAGTCGCCGCTGACGGCCTGGTAGTCCGCGAGTTCCTGCGCCAGATTCAGATTGGATTTCATGCCGCGCAGCACGCCCGAACGATAGCGCGTGATCACGCGTTTCATTTCCTCAGCGGTGGGCGTTTCCGCTTTCAATTTTTCAATTTCCGCCAACACCACCGCTTCCAAATCGGTCGTGTTCCCACCCTGCGGCGGTTCCGCGGTGAAGAACATCAAGCGCGGATAACGGTCGCCCGGCCCGATCCAGGAATTGACCGAGTTGGCCTTCTTCGTCTTAACGAGATGCGCTTCCAAACGCGACGTTTTTCCGGACGTGGCAATCTCGTTGAGCATGATCAGCGCGGGCGTGTCGGGATGGTTGCGCTCGGGGACATGGTATCCGATCATCATCACCGGTTGGGCTGGAAATTCGATTTCGAGACGGCGCTCGCCTTCTTGCTGCGGTTCGACCGTGACCGGCGGAGGCGGCCCTTTGGCTTTCGGAATCCGGCCGAAATAATCCGTGAGCAGCTTCTTCGTGGCCGGGACATCGATGTCGCCGACAACCGCCACGATCGTTTCGCTGGGCACATAATGTTCGCGGTAGAATTTCATGATTTTTTCGCGATTGTATCCCAGAATGTCGCTGCGATGCCCGATCACCGCGATGCCATAAGGATGCGCTTGAAATGCCACGCCCAGAAACGATTCGTAGATTTTTCCAAATGCGCTCGAATCGGTCCTCATGCGGCGCTCTTCGAGCACCACCTGTTTTTCTTTTTCGAGCTGGCGCGGAACAATGTTCATGAAGCGGTCGGATTCGAGCGCGGCCCAGAGTTCGAGTTTGTTGGCGGGCAGCGAGACGTGATAGACGGTGCGGTCGTCGGACGTGAACGCATTCAAACCGACTCCGCCCGCGCGATCGATCAGGTTCGAATATTGATTTTGCAGGACGTACTTCTCGGCTTCCTTCACTTTTTGCGCGTATGTTTTGACCAGATCGATCAGCGAATTTTTGTCCGCCTCCGCAAGAGTCACGCCGGCTTTCTGCCAGGTCGCGATCAAATCGTTGGCCTGCTTTTCCATTATTTTGATGGCTTGTTCGGGAGCGACGCCGCGCGCGCCGGTGCTGGTCACCTGCGCCAGCAGCGACAAAATTCCGTCGCGCATATCGGCGGGAACTTTCTGTTCGAGCGCCTGGATCGTGACGTACAGTTTATCGATCTCCGCCAGCGCGGCCTGTTCGCTCTTGTAATCGTTCGTGCCGACAAACGGCGTGCCTTTGAACGCGAGATGCTCGAGCTGATGCGCGAGGCCCGTGATGCCCACATGCTCGTCGGTCGAGCCCGTTTTGACATACGTCACGCACGACACCACCGGCGCATCGCCGCGCGGATACAGAATAATTGTCAGGCCGTTATCGAGCGTGAATGACTCGATTTTCTTGGTGAATTCGCCGAATTCCTCTTCGGCGCAAACGCACGCAATGGAGATCGATAGAGTTGCCAGAAAAGCAACCGTAACGCGGCGAATCGTACGAGCGGACAAAATCATTTATGGAATACTCCCGAATGTCAGACGGTTTTGGAGGTCTTGACGGCCTTGATTTTCGCCACGCGCGGCGCGCTTTTCTTTTTGGGATTTGGATTGTCCGATGGCGTCTCAAGCCCAATGGGCTTATTGCCCACATCGGACTTTTTAACCGCTCCCGCCGCAATCGCAAGTTCGATAGTCCGCCACAGATTTTCCACGTCGCTCGTCGGCAGCTCCTTCGGCGTTTCCAATATCGCCGGCAGGTGCCAGATGCGCTTGTCGCTCAGCAGCGCGCGAAATCCCGCAAGGCCGATCTCGCCCGCGCCGATGTGCTCGTGGCGGTCAAGATGCGATCCGAGCGCGCCTTTCGAATCGTTGAAATGCAGGCAGCGCAGCCGCTTCAGGCCGATGGTACGATCGATGGTGCCGAGCATTTTATCGACACCATCCTTCGTGCGAATGTCGTAGCCGGCCGCGAGCCCATGGCACGTATCGAGGCACAGGCCCAGGCGCGCGATGCCCGCGGCGTCCATGACCGCGGCGACTTCTTCGAACGTAGTTCCCAGCGACGTGCCGCCGCCGGCGGTGTTTTCTACGAGAATTTCGGGACCGTCGGGCACTTCGCGTTCGGCGCGACGCATGGCTTCGGCGACGCGCGCGCGCCCAGCTTCCGGCCCGGCGCCCATGTGATTGCCGATGTGCAGCACGAAGAATTTCGCGCCGAGCTGCCGGCAGCGCTTGAGTTCCATGATAAACGCATCGCTCGATTTCTGATAAATCTCGTCGTTGCGCGCGGCGAGATTTATCAGATAGGTGGCATGAACGACAATCGGATCGAGCTTCGCCGCGGCGGCGTCCGCGCGAAACGATTTAATGAACTCCTCGTCCAGCGGAGTCTTCAGCCAGCCGCGCGGATTGCCGCAAAAAATCTGCAGCGCCTGGCAACCGAGCGACCGCGCCAAAGCCGGTCCTTCCTTAAACGTCAGATGCATTCCAAATCGCAAAATCCATTCCCCTTTATTTGAATTAGAATGCTTCTTTGCCGGGTTCTTTGGGCGCGTCCGGCTTGGGCGCGGGGGCGTCATCGGGCTGATCGAACTTCGCCGGATCGAGAATCACGTGCAGACGGTCGCCATCGCGTTTTAGCAATTTGATCACGCTCAGTTTTTTCAGAGCTTCGTCGGTGTTTTTGTCCTTGTTTGTGCCATCGCGAACACCTTCAAACATCTTGTTGGCAAAAAGCTTGAACCAACTCGGCGCTTCCTTTCCGCCTGCCGCGAGACTGTGAACAGTCATGTCCACGATTTTTCCGTCTGCAATTTCCAGATCGAAGGAACTCTTGATATTCAAATAGGCCGGTCCCGGATTGTTCTTGTCCTGACTTGGAGTTTTCGTGGTGAGCGCGACCTGAAAATGATCGCCCGCGATACTGAGCCGAAAAGCTTCGAGGTCGCTTTTCTTGCCCTTGTCTTTTTCACCCTGCATTATCTGAGCGATGATGTCATTGAACACAACGGGAGAAATCGTTTCGTCGATCGGATCCTTCTGCGTCTTTCCGGCCTGCAACTTTTGAATCACCCGATCCACATCCTGCTGCTCGCCGGCGGAGACCTCCAGCGGCGCGTATGTGGCCGGCGTGGTTTCAACCGCCGTGGCAAACCATGAGACACTGGTATAGACGAAGTAGCCGACCACGCCCGAAACGATCGCGCCGAGCACAAGGCACACAGCGAGAATCTTTAGAAAGCAGCAGCCGCATGAGCTTTTCTGTTTCGGTTTTGGATTCGCATTCGGATCTTCTACGTCAGCCATCGGTTGGATTCCTTTATGTAGAATGTTGTGATTTTCGCCACGAACTATTTTGGAGCGCCCAGCGCCCGGAGCCGTTCCTCGGCCGCCGGCACGTGCGCGCTCTTTGGACGTTCCGCGATCAGTTTGCGGTAATAGCCTATCGCGCGTTCCGGTTCTTTCAACACTTCGCTGGCTTGCCCGGAAATGAAATACGCCGCATCGGCCCACGGCGATTGCGCGTTTTCAGTAAGAATTCGCAACACCCTCTTTTTCGCGCCCGCCGCATCGCCGGCCTTCAGAGCGATTTCGGCCAGCCCCAGCAGCGCGCGCTCGTTGACATCTTCAAGATCCGCTTCAATGCCCTTCGGCCCCAGCACTTTGTCGAACGCCTCGCGCGCTTTATCCATTTCGTTTAAATGCAGATGCGACTCGGCAAGACCGCACAGCGTTTCGCGCAAATTGACGGCCGGATATTTTTCAACGTGCGCCGCGAAAAGTTCCGCCGCCTCCTTGAACTGCCCGGCTTGAGCCAGCGCCTGCCCTTGCAGAAACATCGCTTTTTCGGCGAACGGACTGTCCGCGAATTTCTGCACAATTTCCTTCCACAGCGGCAGCGCATCCGCGCTCTTGCCGAGCTCGACGAACAGCCGCGCGCGTTCGAAGAGCGCTTCGGCGGCGAAGGGTCCGCTCGGATCGTTCTTGACGACCTCGGCGAATGCCAGTTCCGCTTTTGCCTTGTCGTTGGCGCGCCGCAGCGACCACGCCAGATTCAACCGCGCCGCGCTGAGCGACGCCGGCGATGCGCCTGCCGGATTGGCCAGCGCGCGGTCGTACTGCTTGATTGCGCCCGCGTTATCGGCGGATTCAAAGAGCATGTTGCCGAGTTGGAACGGCACTTCGAACGCAGCGACGCCCTCCAGTTTTTGTTCGACGAGTTTTTCAAGCAGCGCTTTGGCCTGCGGCGTTTCCTTCAACTCGCGATGAATCACGGCCAGATGCAGCGCGGCATTGAGCGCGTCCTGCGGCGTCGCGGCCTTCGCCGGATCGCTCAATAACATGAAGTCGGCTTTGGCCTCCGCATACTTCTTGTTTTTAAAGAGCAAAAATGCGCGGCGCGAAATTCCCTGGCGAACTTCAGGCGCATCCGCCGGGCCTTTGGCGATCAGTTCGTTGAACGCGGCAAGCGCATCATTCTCTTTGTCCGGCTGAGCAAGCAGCGCCATGGCTTTGATGATGCGCAGCGCCGGCAGACTCACGCGCGCGTCGCTCGCCCCTTTAATAAGAAGCTCGTCCGCGTCGGCGAGCGCACCCGGTACCTGGCCGCATTGCAAGCGCGCCGACGCGCGAAGTTGCAGCGCCACATTTCTCAATTCGGGCTTCGACGCCGGCTTGTCGAGCAGCGCATTCAATTTCGCCAGACTCGGCTCGTATTTCGCCTGCTTGAACAGGATCAGCGCAGAATCGAAAAGTGCATCATCCGCAAATGGCGAATTCGGAAAATCGTGCGTCAATTCCTCGTCAAATTTCAGCGCCGACGCGGCATCATTGGTTTTGTTCGCAGCCATCGCGCGAACATACAGCATCTCGTCGCGATAAGCGCTCTTTGGAAACGCGGTCAGCGCGGCATCGACGGATGCGGCCGCACCCGCGGCATCGCCGGTTTCATTGAGACTCCAGGCGAGCTTGCGCGCGACATCGTCGGCTCTTGCATCCTTCTCGCCGTATGCCTTTTGATAGGCCCGCGCGTACTCCACGGACTTCTTATGATCGGGCTTGTGGAACGCGAAATGGCCCGCGGCGAAAAGCGCGTCGCGCTTCAGTTTTTCAGCGACGACTTGGCCGGCGGGCGCTTTGGAAATGGTGTCGAGCAATGTTTCGATCTGCACCAGTGCGTCGCCAATGCGCCCCGCTTCCCCTGCGACACGGGCGAGTTCGTATTGCGCGTCCATCGCGAAACGGGTCTGCGAATGCTTGTCGGAAATCTCCTTCATAATCGCGGGCGCTTCCGCCGGCACCAGTTCAGCCAGCAGCATCAACGACGCCGGCCGCTCTTCGCTTTTCTGAGCCGCGTCTGCCAGCGCGTCCGCTTCTTTGACCGCAAGCCGCGCGGCCTCGATCGCTTGAGGATTTTTATTGGCAGCAAGCAGCGCGCGTGACTTGATCCGCGCCATTGCCGAACGCTTCGGCGCGGCGGCGGCATTTGCGGCAGTGACTTCCAAATAGAGTCCGGCCAAATCGGCGACTTCGGCATCGTGCTTTGTCTCGACCATGCGAAACGTCCCGGCATCAATGGCCGAAACCGTGGCGGGTAGCGCCGGAAAGTCCTTGGCGAGCTTGTGCAGATTCTCGAGAATCGACTTGAGCGCCGCAGGATCCAACGCCGTGTCGCCAGATTTCGGCGCGCGAAGGAGCAGTTCGGTGGTGCGAATAAGACACTCAACTTCGAGATCTTTGTCGCTGCCCGCCAGCGTAGGCGCAAGCTTGATCGCGGCGAGAGCCTCTGTGGCTTTGTTGAGCTCACCCAACGCGCGACCCTCCATTAATTTGGTCCACGCGGCGCGCCGGTAGTTTGGAGCTTCCGCAGTCGCATGAAACGCAACGGCGGCTTTTTCATAATTCTTGTTGCTGAAATAAATCCAGCCCAGACCTTCGTTCGCGTCCGCGATCAGCGGTGAATTTGGAATATCCTTGACCAGCTCTTCCCAAAACGCTTGCGCTTTGGCGAAATCCTTCAACTCATACGCGCTGTCGCCAGCGCGATAGAGCGCCGTGGCGAACTTGATGAAGAGTGGATCTTGCGGCAAAGCGCCCTTTAACTTCGCGCGGTTTTCCTGGGCGTATGCCTGCGCGTGCTTCAGGCAATTGGCGTAATCCTTGATGATCGCGTATGACATCACGGCGCGCTGCAGCGCGTCGGCTCGCCGCGCGGTTTTCGGATAGTCGGCCAGAAACGCATCGTACTCTTTGGCCGCGCCGGCATAATCTTTCAGTTGATAGTGGCTCTCGGCAAGCAGCAGTTTCGCGTCTTCCAGCCGATCCGACTTGGGATAGGCGGCAATGAATTTGGCGAGGTCTTCAGTAGCGAGTTTGTATTCCTGCAGCGTGTAGTAGCCCTTCGCGCGCTGAAATTCAGCATCCTCGCCCGCCCACGACCGCGCCGCGAGGAGCACCATCGAAAGAGCCATTGCAACAAAAAGACCCGGCATGACGCGGGGGAAAACAGAAAGACGGTGCGGATTCTGCGCGACGGTCATTGAGTTCTCCGATGAGGACGGACAGGCGGTGTTAACGGACAGTGTAGTCCAGAAGTTCAACAATCCAATTCCAAAAACGTAACGCACGATTTCGCTGTTACAGGGTGGCCCAGCCCTTCAATGCTTCTCCAGCAGTTTGTCTTTCTTGATCAAATCGCCAATCCATTTTGTGCATGTGTCTGTCCCAGATTTCGCAAGATGGCAGTAATCTTCATAATCGTCATCTGCCAACCCAATCTCCTCTGGATATTCGTAGACGTATTTTTCCGAACTCCCCACGCGCATTGCTAACTCTTTCGTCACGCGAATGTGCTGCGCGTATTCCTCTGGGAAAAGCTTCTCAACTTCGTTTTGATAGGAACGGCGGTTCGGCAGATGCACCAACACGAGTCTTCCGCCGTCCTCTTTCATCAGCCGTGCGAGCTCTTCAATGTGCCGAACGTAAATGGGATGCGTATCGAAGAATTTGTAAAAATTCCGGATGCGCTCGTGATAATTCTTCGGATCCTCAGCCTCCTTGCCCGTCTCGGCCGTGTTTGAACGAACCATGTGAAAGGCGTCGAAGACCGGTTCGCGTTTCTTTCCCAGATGCAGCGATTTGGCGACTGCCAGCGGCACGAACCCGAGTTTCAAACGCATGTTGAAAACCCAATCGGCAAGCAGACGATTGCGTTTTAGCCGAAGATAATCAAGCCGTGCGGCAGCGCCCTTTTCGTTGATCGGAATCTCCGCGGGCTGGACAAAATTCCAGCGGTCTGCGAGCGGCGCATCAAGACAAAACTGCTCGTCGTTGCCGACACCCGAACTGAAGCTCCATTCATCGACGACTACGATTAGCAATTTTAGCTGCGACAGCTTCGCACGATTGCGCTGGTAGATGTCCAGCCAGTCGCTGGTACGGCTGCCGAAGATGCTCAAATTGACCGTCGATAACTCAGGCAGGCCGAGCGCGGCATCGAGCGCTTTGGGATTGATGGCGTCGGCCGCGCGCGACGTTCCCATAACCGCGATTTGCGGCGCGTCGAATTTCGGAAGAACTTCGTGTTCCATAAACCCCCGAAAGCCCAGCCGCGAATAATACGGAATCAGCCACGAGTCCGGCGTAAGACGCACGCCCGCTTCCACACACAGCACGAGCGCGGCGGCGGCCAGCAGCGCGAGAGGAACGCGCGGCTTGAAGCCCTCGAAGGACTCAAAATTGAAAATAGATGAACGGGACATTCTCGAGGCCTCGCATCATGACAATCCAGATAAACAACGTCGCGAACACCAACGCTCGCGCCGCCACCGGCCACTTCAACATCGCGCAATGATCGCGCTTGAGAAACTGCGGAAGATCGATCGCCAGAATCATCACCAGCGCGGCAGCGGCGGCGGCGTTTAGTTCCGACGAATCGATTTTCAATCCGCGCGCCGATGTTGCATTGAAACGCGTGATGATACCATTGAGGAAATCGAACGCCCCGGAGATCGACTCGGCGCTGAAAAAAATCCAGGTCAGCGCAACAAGATGAAACGTGCCGATTATTTTCAAGACGCGCACGGGCCACGCGCCCTTCGGCCCTTCACCCCTCTCCCCTTGGGGGAGAGGGGCCGGGGGTGAGGGGTTCTTTTTAAATTCCATCAAGCTTTTATGCACCGCCAGAAAAATGCCGTGCAGCGAACCCCACACCGCGAATTTCCACGACGCGCCATGCCAGAGTCCGCCGAGAAACATCGTCAGAAAAAGATTGCGATACGTGTTGAACTTTCCGTGCCGGTTCCCGCCAAGCGGAATATACAGGTAGTCGCGCAGCCACGTAGAAAGGCTGATGTGCCAGCGCCGCCAGAAGTCGGTGATGTTCGTCGCGAAGTAAGGCTGGTTGAAATTCTCGATCAATTCAAAGCCCATGATCCGCGCCAGCCCGCGCGCGATGTCCGTATACCCGGAAAAGTCGGCGTAAATCTGAATCGAAAAACAATACAGCCCCGTCAGCAGCAGCGCGCTGTTGCAGCCGCCTGGATTCTTGAAAACTCTCGCCGCCAACGGAGCCAGCGCATCGGCGACCGCGATCTTTTTAAAAAATCCAAAGAGCACCAACAGTGCCCCTTCGCACCAGCCCTGCCAGGTCATGCGGCGTGGCCTTTCAAACTGCGGCATCTGCCACGACGCCCGGCCGATCGGTCCCGCGACGAGTTGCGGAAAGAACGAAATGAAAACCGCAAAGTCCTCGAACTTCCGCGCGGCCTTGATGTGCTTGCGGTACACGTCAACCGTATAGCTGATCTCGTGAAACGTATAGAAACTAATACCCGCCGGCACGCCGATCTTGATTAGCCATGGGCTAATGCCGATGCCCAGAAACTTGAGATTCTCCGCGATGCTCAGCGCGAAAAAGTCGTAGTACTTGAAAACGCCGAGAATCGTCAGATTCATCACAATGCTGCCAATCAGCCAGCGTTTACGCGTCACTGCGTTTTCAGAATCGTCGATTTTCATGCCGATGAAAAAATCGATAACGGTGGTCAGCGCCATCAGAAACAAAAAGCGCGGTTCCGCCCAACCGTAAAACACATAGCTGGCCGCCAGCAACATGCGGTTCTGCCAGCGAAAGTTCAAGACGCAGTACAGCGGAAAGACAACGGCGAAGAAAAGGAGAAAGGCGAATGAATTGAATTGCATGGAAGACTCAAGTTATCCAAAACGCCAATTTAGTGGCTAGGGCAGGCTTCGCCTGTAGGGGTTAGTGGTTAGGGAAAGAAAATGCGCTGCAAATTTGCTGTTCCCTAACCCCTAAACCCTAAGCGGCATCGCCGCCCCTAACCCTTCGGCAAATGCATCCAATCCCATAAAGAATAAGTATTGACGATTGAACGCCGAATATAACCGGGATATACACATCGGACAACATGTCGTTCATGCGTTCGTTCAAACCGTTTTCTCTGCTGCTCACCGGCGCGCCGGGCTGGCTGTGCGACGCAGTGCTGTCGCAGCTCGGAGGCGCATTGCCGGCGCTCACGCGCGTACGCTGCCTGATCCAGCGCGGCGCAACCGAAGCGCAAATCAACGCATGGCGTCTGACACAGCCCAGCGCCACGGAGATCGTGGAGGGCGATCTGCTCGACGCCGCATCGCTTCGCGCCGCCTGCGAAAATATGCAGGGTGGCGCGATTCTCCATGCCGCCGCGATCTTTCAACCTCGGAAAATCAGCGACTATTACGCGGTCAACCGCGATGGCGCGATCACGCTCGCCACGCTCGCCAAGCAGGCCGGCGTGCGGCGCTTTGTGTTTATCAGCAGCACGGCGGCGCAGGGCGCGGCGCCCAGTGCCGCGCACGTTTTGACCGAAGCCATGCCCTGCCGCCCATATTCGCATTACGGCAGAAGCAAACTTGCCGCCGAGCAGGGCTTGATGAAACTGCACGCGCCCGGCACATTCGACGTGGTGATTCTGCGCCCGGGGCCGTTCTACGGCCCGCCCGTTCCGCCGCATCACCTCGAGCTTTTCAAACGTATCAAACAGGGGCGCGCGAGTCTCGTCGGCGGCGGAAAATACGCCCGCAGTTGGAGCTTTATCGACGACGTGGCGGCGGGAGCCATCACCAGCCTGGTTCATCCGGACCCGCCGGGCGAAATCTTCAATCTATGCGATGCCGAGAGCTACACGCAGCGCGACATTTACGAAGCCGCCGCAGAAGCGCTGGGCGTCCGGCCCAGGTTTCGAAGCGTGCCGAGCATCGCCGCATCCATCGCGCATTTGACCGGAAAACTAAAGGCGCGGTTCGACCATTATGACAAGCGCCTGCATTCAATGGCGGATCAAAATCGCCACACCGGCGTTTCGAGTGAGAAAGCACAGCGCGTGTTCGGATTCGAACCCCGGCACTCCCTGCACGACGGAATCAAGATCGCGGTGAATTGGTGTCGGGATCATGCAATTCTGGATTTTTGAATTCTCTCACGAGCAACTCAATTGCGCCGCTGAAAATTGACAGGCTGCGCCGTCGATGCACGTTGAACCGTCGCGAAGCCTGACCGTGGCGGCAAAAGCGGAATTGCCGGTGGGAGCGGCGGTTGAGCGGCGGTCGGACCCAGTGCTCCGGAATTTGCGAAAGGCAACGCGTTTTCCGGCGGTGCATGGGTGCGCGTGAAACCGCTCGGCACGGATTGCTGCGGACGGGGAATCTGTGGCACGCGCGGGCGCGGCAGAACCGGCATCGAAGGTGCGAGACGCTGTGCCCCGCGGTTTCCTATCAATGACTGTCCGCCGGCAAATGCATTTCGCGATTGCAGCCATTTTTCAGCGTCGAGAACTTCACCCGGTTCGAGCCAGCCCAACCGGTTGCGAGCCGCGCGCTCCCAGGCCAGTGCGTCGCCTTTGTGCAGGCTGGCGATGCCTTGATGCAGCCGCGCGAGATCTTTCTTTTCGGTTTCCAATTCCAAAACAAGCGCTTGCTGCCGGCCGGTCAAGCGTTCAAAGCGCCGACACTGCGGCATGTAAACGAACAGAAACCAGCCGCTGAGCAGTCCCAGAAATCCCACCCAATACAACAAATCATGGCCGCCCAGGCGGTCGGCGTTGGGCGGCACCGATTGCAAGCCATGGCAGCGAAAAATCGACGTCACCGTGTCTATGGCGCGGGTAATCCGCGTGATGCGTGTCTCGTTCGCCCCCATCTATTCCCCCGCAACACATCCCACTCAATCGGCGTTTAAAACAACGTCCTGTGATCGCATAATGAGCACCGTGAGAAAGTATCGGCGGGGATTTGGAGGACGTTTAAGATAATCTAAATCGGACGTTGGGCTGTTGAGTGTCGCCAGAGCCGCGCACGTAAGTAAGCGGCCATGACTGCCTCGCCGTACAAGATGGAAAATGACGCGTCAAAACTCAGTTTCCATTGCAACAGTTGCACAATCTGTGGTTTTCGAGCGGCTTTTAACCTTCAACTTTTAACCTTCAATCGATTCCGCGAACTCTGCGTTCTTCGCCGTCAACCCGTTGAAATAAACGTGCAGCACCATGTCGGCCAGCGTATCGGGCGGCGGCACCGGAGTTGAAAATCTCAATATGTTTCGAACCATCCCCAGCAGCATGTCTGCGGCAGACTGATGACTGAACGGACACGCCACCTTGCCGGCCAATTCCGCCAGACGAATCTGTTCCACGAACAAATCGCGCAGTACGTTGCGCCGCTCCAAAAACTCCGACGACTTGCGCTCCCAGACTTCGCATTCGCGCCGCTGCATCACTTGAAAGAAATCGTGGTTTTCGTCGATCACCTCGACCAGCCGCACCAGCATTTTTCGCAGATTCGCCAAAGGATCGCCCGACGAAACGGCTTGGCCGACTTCGCGCGCCAGCATTTCAACGAAGCGCATGGAGAGCGCCACGAATAACTCGGCTTTGTTCGGAAAGTACCGGTAGATCGTGCCCTTTGCGATGCCCGTTTGTTCCGCGACATCATCCATCAGAACTTCGTGAAACGGCTTGCGCGCAAACAAGCGCGCGGCGTTTTGCAGTATGGCTTCGCGGTGGTCGGTGGCAATGCGCACGGTATTTCAATCCCCGATACTCTATATACATACCGCAACTGACCGGTCAGTCATTGATAAATCGAAAAAAATGCGAGCGGCGGGCATTGCTCTAATTCCAATGCCCGCTGAGATCGGCACTTGCTCCGGCCAGCCCGCTGTCTTTTCTCCGATGTTTGATCCGTTCGACCGTCTTGATCGTTCCGCACCGTTTGCACGTGTGCGCATTGCCGGCGACCGCGTGTGGCGTCGTCATCCGGCAGCGATTGCAATATAAGATTGTGGCCTCCTTGCGTTTCATAGTGACGGCCCTCCTTCTCTATATAGTATGACGATTCAAACCGCGAAATGGTTTATCGAATTATTCGATTTCGAGTGGAATACTCGGCAGGAGCTACTTTTCGCGGCGTGCTTTCGGCAACACCCATGGACGAGGCGTGCCATCGATCGTCTCTGTAAAATACCCGTGCGCCACTTCAATATCATAGACGCTTTCCAAACAATTTTTCGTCAAAGTTTCTGCTGGAGTGCCTTGCGCCGCAAGAGCGCCGGCGTTCAATAGATAGAGCCTGTCCGCATATTGGCTTGCGAGATTCAGATCGTGCGTCGCCGCGATCACGGTCTTGCCTTGCCGCTCGCAAAAATCCCGGATCAACGCACTGATCACGATCTGGTAGCGCGCGTCCAGCGCGCTGGTCGGCTCGTCGAGCAGCAGGATCGGCGCTTCCTGAGCCAACGCGCGCGCCAGCACGACGCGCTGCCGTTCGCCGCTCGCCAGTTCGGACATCAAGCGGTCCTTAAAATCGCCAGCCCCCGCGAGATGCAGCGCCCGCTCCGCAACATCATAGTCATGCTTCGAATAAATCCGCCAGCCCTTCAAGTGCGCATATCGGCCCATGAGCGCGAACTCCAGCGCCGTCACATAGTCCAGCGTCGCGTTCATCGCTTGCACGCACGCCACGCGCCGCGCACGATCCGCCGGTTTCATCCCGCACACGGGCAGTCCGTCGATCTTAACATCGCCGGAATTCGGAACCATCAAACCCGCCAGGCAGCGCAACAGAGTGCTTTTTCCAGAACCGTTCGGGCCAATCAGCGCAACGAATTCGCCACGCTTGATTTCAACGCTGATGCCATTCAGCGCGTGAATTTCGCCCGGATACGTGACGATCAAATCGCGTGCCTCGAGCACTGTCGCGCGCGCGGCCTGAGCGCCGGATTCGATGGAGACCGCCGTGCTCATCATTACCAGCGCCTCGTTTGCCGCATCAAAAGAAACAGAAAAAATGGCGCGCCAAACAGCGACGTCGTCACGCCGGGCTGCAAAGTCGCCAATCGTCGAGCCGCCATCGCCGCGCCGCTGTGGCCCGCTGCGGCGAGACGCTGAGCGAGTTCCGGCAGAAAGCCGTTTTGAATCACCACCACCGACAGCAAAAGTGTCGCGCCGGTCAGAAACGACAACACCATCAACGAGCGATGTCGCGGGCGAGCGATCCTTCGAACCAGATGCGGAACCAGCAAACCCACGAACGCGATCTGCCCGCAGACCGCGACAGCGGTCGCGGTCGAAAGCGCGATGCTCGCCAACGCCAGCGTCTTGATGCGCCGCGTGTCCACCCCCAGCGCCGCCGCATCGCTTTCACCGCTGGCGAGCATATCCAATTCATTCCCGATAAACGGAATCGCCGCGAGCGAAAAAAGCGCGCCCGTCCAAACAATCGTCACATGCGCCGCGCCCCGATCGTCCAAAGTACCGAAGCCCCACGACACAATCGCGCGCGTGATTTGGAGATCGTCGAGCAGCAGCGTTTGCAATGCCGCCATCATCGCGCCCGCAAGCGAATTCAACGCCAGACCCGCAAGCAGAATCATCGCAATCGAAAGCTGCCCCTGGCTCACCGACCAGCGATACACAACAAACGCGGCCAGCATCGCACCCAGCAACGCCATCGCCGGAATCGCCATCAGCCCCAGCGACGAAACAAATTCTCCGGATACGCCCCCCGCCCCGACAGCATTAAAAACCGCCGCCCCATGCCCGCCCAACATCGCAATGCCCAGCATCGCCCCCAGCCCCGCGCCGCCGCTGACGCCCAGCAGTCCGGGATCGGCAAGCGGATTTCGAAACAGCCCCTGAGCAATCGCGCCCCCCAAAGCCAGCGACCCGCCAACGCCCGCCGCGCACAGCGCCCGATATAAACGCAGCTTCACAATAAAACCGTCGATCCCCGAATCGCTCAGCGCAGACCAAGGCGAGATGTAACCCGTCTCAGCCCAAGCAGCGGCAAGCAGCGCGAGCATGGGCAAGGCCGCGAGCAACGCGCCGCCGATGTAGAGTGAGCGCCTGTTCATCGCCACGCTATGGTTTGTTCTCCGGATGCAACTGCCCGGCGATGATCTCCACCGCATTGACGGCATACTGTGAAAGCGCATCAAAATAACGCGCCGGCACCACGGCAATATGACGATTTTTCACGGCACGCAATTCCTTCAATACCGGTTCGTTCAAAATCAATTTCGCCTGCGGGCTTTCCAATCCCGTGTCGCCGGTCACCACAATGTACTCGGGATCCATGCGCAGCAACTGCTCAAACGTCAACGGCACATTGCCCTTCATTCCCTGCGTGGCGGCGATGTTTGTCCCGCCTGCACGCGTCAAAATATTATCCTGGCAAACGCCGCTGCCCACCGTGTAACCCGTTCCGAAATTCGAATACTCAACCACGGCCACCGGCTTGACACCGGCCAAACGCGCATCTACTTTTTTCAAACGTGCGTCAAAATCGTCGATCATTTTCGTCGCTTCAACTTGCGCACCCACCGCCTCGCCAACGATGACGATGGTGCTGCGAATTTCGTCCAGTGATTCGAAATCCTTCAAATAAAGGATCGGAACCCTCTGCTGCTCAATGGCCGCCGCCGGTCCGCCGTCCTGAAACGCGCTCGAAATAACCAAATCGGGACGATACCCCAGAATTCGCTCAGCATGAAATTTTTCAAACCGCGGAATGCTGGCATGGTCTTTCCAAAATGCAGGGTCAGCCGCATAATTCTCAACCTGTTCCGGAACCGCCGCCAGACGCGACGTCTCAATCATCACCGAAAGAATATCCGCCGCCCCGCAATTGGAAGCCACGATCCGCACAGGCAGCGCGGGAATAGTGACTTCCTTCCCGCCAGGCGGCTTGAGCGTTTTGGGAAAACCATGAGCCTTATCCCAAACGGGCTGGCGGACTTTTTCCCAAGGCGAGTGGGAAGGCAGAATAAATACAATTGGACCGACCAGCATGATAATCACGATCATACAGCCCACGAATCTGGGCAAGGGCTTTTGCGGATTGGCGGACTCGCTCATTTGACGTTTAACCAGAAACTCGAAACTACAAACCAGAAACATGAACTTTACACCATCCCAATCTCAATCTTCGCCCCGTACACTTCGCCAAACGATATCACCAACGCCGTCTCGGCATCGGTGATATCGACGTTCCGCCCCAGCACTTCCGCCAGCGACGTAACGCCCTTCCCCACCAGCCCGCACGCGATGACTTCGCTGAACGGCCGCAGATCCATATCGACGTTCAAGCTCAGTCCGTGATACGTGACCCAGCGCCGCGCGCTGACGCCGATCGCGCAGATTTTTTTCTCTTCTTCGATACCGCTCGCCTGCGTCTTGCACCAAACACCCGTCATCCCCGGCACGCGATAACCCGTCGCCCCAAATTTCTGCAAAGTCGCGATGCCCGTTTCTTCGAGCATCTCGAGATGGCGATGCAGATTCAAATTCCACGTGTGAAGATTCAGCAACAGATACGCAGTCGATTGCCCAGGCGCGTGATACGTCACCGAACCGGCGCGATCGCTCTTGACCACCTCCGCGCCAGTGCGCGCGGCCAGATCGTTTTCGCTCAGCGGCACATGCAACGCATCCGTCCGACGTCCCAGTGTGAACACCGGCGAATGCTGCAACAGAATCAATTTGCCAACAGGCGCTTCGTTGCGCTCCAACTCAGCTCCATGCACGCGCTGCAACTCGACAGCATCAACATAGCGCATAGGCGCGCGAATTCGGATCAACTCAAGGATCACGCAATAAATTCCATTTAAACCAATTTGAAAAGCGCAGAGACCGCACCAAAACAGCAACCTGTAACTTGAAACCTGGAACCTGAAACCGCCGTTCAAGCCATCCATTCGTACTCGTGCGCATTTTCCGGCGGCACTGTGAATTGCAGCGGGCTGGAGCGCGGGAAGCGCTCGGGCTGCCGCGATGCCAGCATGATTTCGACGAAAAACGAAAGCTCCTGCTTTTGCTTTGCGCCGATGCATTCGAACGGAATTTTCATTTCCAAGCGCTCGCCCCAGGCGGCTTCGATGCGCTCCGGATGCAGCCAGTTGCCGACCACCACCGGGCGATGGAGCATCGTCACGTCGAAGCCTTTCGGGTCCGTAAAACGCACCGCGACGCTTTCAATTGGCCGCGTATCTTTGCCCGGACGCAGTTGCAGATCTTCCGGAAAATCGACGCGCACGTAAAGGCTTCCGTTCCCATATCCAAAAAGTATCTGCTGCACGGGAGCCAGCCCGGAAGCGGCCATCGCGCCGCCATCTTTCTCCGGCCGGGAACGCCCCGCGCCGAGCCATTCGAAATAGCCCTTGCTGCCGCCGGTAATGTCCACTTTCAGGCTCGCCGTGGGACTCGTGAACCGCCCCGCGCGTCCGCGGCTCTTCACCGGCTCGTTTAAGAAAAATGGCGTGGGTTGCCCGATGAATTTGTAGACATTGGCCAGGTGCGTGCGGAAGAGCGCGTCGAAGGCCTCGTCGTTTCCGGAATTGTGATCGTCGCCATACCACCAAAACCAGTCCGAGCCTTCCGCGATGTACAATTCTTCCCACGCGCGCTCGAACGCCATGCCGCCGCTCGCGCCTTTGGCCTGCTGCGCCTGAACCAGATCCTCGCGCGTGCGGTACACATATTCCCACGCGCGGCGGTCTTCCGCGTGCCCCACCCAGATGTAAAAATCGTGGTTGATCCACGAACCGGAAAAGAGCTTGTCGATGCGCTGGCTCGGCGGATGCGCCTGAATGAAATCGCTCGGTAGCACGGTCTGGATTTCGCGCTCGCCTTTTGCCAACTTCGAATACAGCGAACGCAAAAACACGATGCCATGATCGGCGTAATGCTCCCAGCAATTTTCGCCATCGAGAATCACCGTGACCAGCGTTTCGTCTCCCGCGGGACGCTCGCGCGCAGTCTCCTGAATCTGAATCAGGAAATCGGCCACCGCCGCTTCGCCCTCCCAGTTTTGATAATGGAATCCAACCAGATCGGACAGATGGTGATCGCGGAACAGCATGGACGATTGGGCGCCGTTGGCCTCCACCCGCCACGGCCGGTACAGCAACTCCGGCGCGTTTAATTTGCCATAATCCCCGCGAATCTTTTTCTTCAACGACGCCGCCAGGATTTCCTCATCGGTGGCGAACCATTGAATGCCGTGCGCTTTGAGGATCGGAACGATATCGGGACTGACCGAGCCTTCCGCCGGCCACATCCCTCGCGGCGCGGATCCGAAAATTTCCGCGTGGAAATCGACGGCCTTTTTCACCTGTGCCTCGGCATCGGCGATGAGCGGCACATGCCCGCTCGGCAACGGACTGTCGGGCATCGCTTCGAGGCTCGAGCGCATATCGCACAGCAGCGGCAGAATCGGATGATAGTACGGCGTCGTCATCAATTCGATCTGCCCGCGCGCCGCCAGTTCCTTGTGCAGCGGAATGACGCGCGCCAGAATCGCGCGCTGTTCGGCCAGCATCGCGGCCTTGTCCGCCTCGGTGTAATCGCGGCCTTTTTCGAGCAGTTCGCGCAAGACGAGCGACTCTTCGAAACTCACCGGATGAAACCACGCGAGATTGAACCACACCTGCAAGTCGCGCAGATCGCGTTCCTTGAAATCCTCGAGCGCCTGATGCGCCCCGCACTTGCCCATGCGGCGCATGTCCAGCAATTGCTTGTAACGCGGGTGCACGCGGATCATACGGTCCCATTGCGCCATAAAAAAATGATCGAGGATATAGCAGGAATCTTCAATGCTCAGCGAGTCGGCTGGTATCTCCGTGCGCCGCAAAAAGCCGTCGGTCGCTTTTCCATCGACATAATCCTGCAATTGCGCCAGCATCGATGGCACCAGATTGATCGTGCACTTCACACCCGGAAATTCGGAAAGCAGGCGTGCCATGCCGTAGTAATCTTTGACGCCGTGCAACCGCACCCACGGAAGAACCATCTCTCCCGATACAAGGTCTTTGTAATAGGGCTGGTGCTGATGCCAGATGATCGTCAATGGAATCATGTAAACCTTACAATCTTCCGAGTGAGGATTGCGTGATGCCGATTTGCACGGCGCTGGCGCTGCTCACGTCGGGCGGTGCAAGCCATTGATCGATTGGAAACGACATGGCCTGCGTTGCAAACAGGCTCAGCGGCAATCCGTCCGACATCTTAAAGACCAGTCGAAAAATAAGTTCGACGACGCCAAAGAAAACACCTGCGTAAATCTTACCCCTCTTCGAGCGCGGCGTCACCGCCGGATCGCACGCGAAATAGAACACGGCAAGCAGCGTCCCGCCGCTCAAAAGATGAATCGGAATATTGCCATAGACCACACGGGGATTCGCACCGCCGCTGCCAAGCCAAGCCGCCAGCAGCAATCCGAAAAGCATGGTGGCCACGGCGAAAAACGGAACCAGCGGCGAATTGGAGCGGCCAAAGAAAATCAGAAACGCGCCCAGCAGCAGCGCCATGCCCTGAGATGCGCCGATGCTTCCCGGCAAATACCCCAGGAACAACATCCGTATCCAGTCGAACGACTCAAGCGATTCCCCGTTGGAGCCCAGCCCCGGAGAACTAAGATCGCGCTCGGGTTTCGCCGCAACAATATCCTGGGGACGCGCGCTCGTAACCGCTTCCGCCTTGATTGTTTTGTTGGAAAACAAATCGGCGGTGTACTGTTTCGCTTCCATCGAATTGCGGATGTCGCCGCCAAAAAAGTTCCGCAAAAACTTGGGAATAAAACGCCCTTCGCCAGGCGTCTCCACGCTCGTGCCGCGCGCCAAAACCGGCCAGCGGTCGCGCGGGTTCAGTGTCGCATTGGACTGTCCCGCGCTGAACGCAAAAATGAGCGGACACAAAATGTGAAGCGCGAGCAAGCCGAGCAGCGCCGGCTGAAACAGCGGCATGCCGTCCACTTGCAATAAATATTTTCCGGCAAGCACGGCGACGATCGCTCCGGCCGCGGCCAGATAAAGAGGCATCGCCGGCGGCAGCATCATGGCCACAAGCAGACCCGTCAGCAGCCACACGCCATCGCGTTTTCCAAACAGTTCAGCCTCGCGCCGGAAGATGAAACGCCGGCACAACCAATCCGCCAGAAACGCGGAGACCAGGCACGTGAGCACCACCAAACCGGCATACCATCCATAGACGAAAACTCCGGCCATCGCGGCGGGGATCAGGGAAACGGCAGCCGTGTAGCGTTTGGATGCCAGCATCGGTGGCGTGGGTTCGACGGAAGAGCGCCAGAGCATGTAGCTGTGCAACTGCGTTGGATACATGAATGCGGAATGGCCCCAAAATAGAAGGATGCAGGAGCAATGATGAAGCAAGAAAAGGTGTCGGCGCACTCGGCGGCAACATTCATCCTTCATAATTCATCATTTCGATTTTGTCATCGTATCAAATCGGCCAGCGCTTGCTCGATCATTTTTCGGGCCGCCGGGTTGGGCTGTTGACCGAAGACTTTGGGCGCCGAAGGGTCGGCCCGCCATTGCGCCTCGCCCATCCAATCCAGCGGATCGAGGACTTTGATCGAATTCACCGCAGCCGATTCGTGAATCTCGCGCCAGAGCGCTCGGCGATGCGCATCATTGCAGCCATATTTAAACGGCGCGATAAGCGCGATTCGCGTAAAGCCGCCTTTTGCCAGGCGCGCCAGCAGCGCATCCAGCGCAACGCGGTACGTGCGCGGATCGGTCGCAAAATCGAGGTCTTCCACAGGCAGCAAAATCGCGATGCGCCTGAATTCCCCGGCCGCCGCGCCGCGCAATTCGCCGAGAATCTGGTTGAGCGCGTTTAGAATGGGAATCGAGCCGTTCACCGGCCACGGTCCCAACGCGCGCACGCTTTCGACGTTCAACTGCCATGCTCCCGGCGCAAACGCAATGCTCTTTCCGGTACGTGCCACACCGTCGTCAGCCGACGATCCGAAAAGCCATTTTACGGGAGCAAACGCGCGCTCTTCGACCGCACGCTTTTTCTGAACGACCGGAATCGCCGCGTCGCCGCCCTCGGCCAGCACGATCCTGCCATTTGAGATTTTGGTCGCGGGCCACGCGTCATCGTCGCGCAACAAAGCCACATTTTCGCCGGCGATAACTGTTGACTCGCCGGCCGATTTCAATTCGAAATGTATCCGCGCCACGCGTTTGGTTTCAAATTCGAATTTCACGGAGCCAAACGCGCCCGGCGCGACGCTCACTTTTTCAACAACCGATTTCAGTTCGACGCCTGCCGAGTCACTCGTTTTCGCGGTGACTTCAAACGAGCTTTTCACCGGCGCGGTATTTTCGATACGGAAACACGCGGAAAGGCCATCACCTTCATAAATTGCCGGTGGAATGTAATCGGTGATCAGATAAACAGTCGCGCGAGCGCCAGGTGTAGTGGCCGCTTCCTCACCGATTAAGGCGAAGCATAGCGCGCACAACCACGCATAACACGCTTTCGCCGCCGTGGATCGAGTCATGCGAATTCTCGTAGGGCGCGAAATTCCCCTCTCCCCCCGGGAGAGGGCCGACGAGCGGCCGTATCGCTCGCGGGGTGAGGGAAAACGTATTGAACTATCACGCGGGTCAGCACGTCCAGTGCTGCGTGATTGATGGTGTGCCACGGACAAAGACGGTACTCCGTCTGCCCGTCCTAAACTTACATAGTCGGCGGCTTCTTCACCGTCTCCTCGATAACCACCTTGACCGAAAGATCCTTGAGCTGTTTGTCGCTGACCTCAACCGGCGCGCCGGTCATCACGTCCACGCCCTTCTGATTCTTCGGGAAGGCGAAGACGTCGCGCATTGCTTCCGTTTCGCTCAAAAGCCAGACCACCCGGTCCCAGCCCACCGCGATGCCGCCGTGCGGCGGAGCGCCGTATTGGAACGCTTCGAGCAGGAAACCGAATTTCTCTTTAGCTTCCTGCTCCGAAATCCCCATCGCGCTGAACACGCGCTGCTGAATTTCAGGGTTGTGGATGCGCACCGAGCCGCCCGCGATTTCGTAGCCGTTGAGCACCAGATCGTAGCGCCAGCATTTGACGCGCTCCGGATCGGTTTCGAGATACTGCAAATCCTCGTCGCGCGGATGCGTGAACGCGTGATGCGCCGCTGCCCACTTCTTTTCTTCTTCGTCGTATTCGAACAGCGGCGGATCGACGACCCAAAAACAATTCCATTGGCCGCCCGATCCGAACTCCGGAATCAAGCCGAACTTCTTGCCAAGATGCACGCGCAGATTCGCCATCACCGTCTGGACGAGCGAGGGCTTGCCGAACTGCATGAACAGCGTGCTGCCGGGCTTCGCATTACAGGCTTCGTTGATCGCCGACCGCATCGCCGGCTGAATGATCTTGTTCAACGGCGACGATGCCCAGCCGCCGTCGGCATCCACTTTCGCCCACGCGAGACCCTTCGCGCCCATGCTCTTGACGAACTCTTCGAGCTTGTCGATCTGCGCGCGCGGCAGTTCGTTTTCAGGAGGCACGCAGATCGCCTTGACGATGCCCTTCGCTTCGATGGCGAGTTTCATCAGCTTGACGCCGCCGCCATCGTGCTGCTTCACGAGATCGGTGAGATCGATGTGCTCCAGGCCAAAGCGGCGGTCGGGTTTGTCGTTGCCAAAACGGCGCATCGATTCCTCAAATGGCATCCGTTCCAGCGGCAGTTTGAGCTCAATGCCCTTCAGTTCTTTCAACATCCGCGCCATGACTCTCTCGACGACATTGAAAATGTCATCCTGTTCGACGAACGACATTTCGATGTCGAGCTGCGTGAACTCCGGCTGCCGGTCGATACGCAAATCTTCGTCGCGAAAGCAGCGCACGATTTGAAAATAACGATCCGTGCCCGCGACCATCAAGAGCTGCTTGAAAAGCTGCGGACTTTCGGCCAGCGCGTAGAATTTGCCTTTGTTCAAGCGCGAAGGCACGAGGAAATTGCGCGCGCCACCGGGCGTATACTTGACCAGAAACGGCGTTTCAATTTCAGTGAAGCCAAGGTCGCAGAGCGTGCTGCGCGCGATCTGGTTCGACTTGCTGCGCATGGTCATAAGCTGCTGCATGACATTGCGGCGCAAATCGAGGTAACGAAATTCGAGGCGAATATCGTCGTTCGCTTTAAGGTCGTCGCGAATCTCAATCGGCGGCGTCTTGGCTTTATTGAGAATGGTCAACGACGCGGCGGCGACTTCGACAGTGCCAGTCGGCAGCTTCTCGTTGCGCGTGCCTTCAGGGCGAATACGCACAAGTCCATCAACGCGCACAACCCATTCGCCGCGCAGCTTGCCGGCTTCCTCAAGCAGCGCCTTGTTCTGAGGATCGAAAACAATCTGCGTAACGCCATGTTTGTCGCGAAGATCGAGAAAAATCACGCCACCCATGTCGCGGTTGGTCTGAACCCACCCGGACAAAACGGCAGTAGTCCCCGCATCAGATTCGCGGAGCTGCCCACAGGTATGGGAGCGGTATTTGTTGGCTTGAAGCTGCACGGATGAGACTCCTTAACTCGGTCGATGAGCAACGGCTCGTGTGGATCAAAGGGGAGAGAGTGTAACCAGTGTCGCACAAAATTCAATCGGCTGGTTCGGTTGAACTTTTTAGTGCGTTAAGCGCTTTGTAATATTCTTCGCTTCGTGGCAGACGAATTTTTAGTCGAAGTGAATTTTCCATTTCGAATAATACTGCCTCAGATTCGATCTTCATGTCGGCATTCAACCGACGTAAGAATGCACACGCCAAGTCGAGTAAAACGCCTGCGGAATCCTGATTCATTTCTTCAATGCCTTTTTGGCCGAGTTTATCTAGTCTACTGATTCGAACTCAATGAATTAATCACGCGCTCATCCGTCGAAGGTTCCAACAGGGGAGCCCAAGATGAGCGTAGCGCCAAAAATCGAACTGACCAGCAGCGAGAGGGAGACGTTGGGGCAATGGATTAAAGG
>JBBRQD010000025.1:0-57569 GCA_038227045.1 Planctomycetota bacterium | reverse complement strand
CCAGCAAGGCGTTTCAGCCTTCCATTTTATTCGAGATGCCGTCCAAGCCTACTTCACCGGTGAAAGTGCACCGCATTTGCTTCCTGCATCAATCTAATCCGTAGCGTTTCTTGCCGCGTTAGCATCGTGAACGGCTACTCTTTCGAGTCGTTCCTGACCAACAAAAATACGTGCATCAAGGACGAATCCGGATTCAACAAGGCCGTGCGCGACATGGGCACTGTCAAAATCGTCAAAGCCGGCAAAGGCACGGCGGTGCTGCTAAACCTGTCGCCGCAGTGGTACAACGCCTATCGTGTGGCCGGCGCAAAAGAGGCCGCGAAGCGCGCCGTATTCATGAATCCAATCCACGCCGCGGGCATTCAGCGCTGGGTGCAAATCAAGAGCGCGGGCGACACCGAATTCGGCTACGAAATTACCTATTGGACAAAAGGCAATCGCACCATTTTATTTGTGATCGCCAACCTCGCGGTATCCGGTTCGGAACTGGGTGGCGGCAACGCAGTCGGATTGAAATCTGACCTGCTGCCAATCACCCTCGAATTCTCAACGGAAATCAAGAACGCGAAAGACGAACGCTCAGGAAAGAGCCTCGGCAGCGGCAAAGAATTCAAAGTGGAGTGGAAATCGAACGAGGCGTTGGTGATGTCGTTCGAATAAATGCTCGGAGTTCAGCCTTTAGGCTGCATGGGATGAGTCCGCGACAAGGCAGTCTAAAGGCTGAACTCCGAACTGAATATCTACTTCGAAATCTCATCGAGCATCGTGGTTTCGATGCTCTCGACTCGTTTCTCGATGCCGGTGAATGCCGCTGTCAGGCTGTTGGGGTGGCTATTTGTGCATCCGACGAATTCGATGAAACCGCACGCTTCGAATTTTTTCACGCAGTCGCCGACGAACAAGCCATGCGTCGCGACGACGGCGATGCCGCTTGCGCCGGCCTGCATGTACGTTCCGGCGGCCTCGGCCACTGAACCGCCGGTGCGGATCATGTCGTCGTAGATCACGACAAATTTTCCAGAGACATTGGCGTTCACTCCGGTGATCTTCGTTTCGTTGCCGGAGAGGCGTTTTTTGTAACAGAATGCCGGCTGGACATGCAGGTCGTGGGCGAGCGACTCCACCCATTTTGCTCTGCCGGCGTCGGTGCTGCCGAGCACGAACTCTCGCGATGCAGCCGCGGCGTGGATCAACCGGCCCACTGCGGCTTTCGCGTACACGTGCTGCGCGGTGATGCGGCTCTCGAAGTAATGCGGGATGCCTTCCGAATGCAGATCGAGCAGCAGCGCATGATTGCCCAGCGGCGCCTGCGGAATGGCGGAGAGCAGCATGGCCATCGTTTTGGCCATGACCACTTCGCCATCGTGCACGGCGCGTTCCATCGTCGAATAGCCGAAATAAGGAATCATCAGATGCAGGCGGTGCGCGCCGTATTTGACACAGGCGCAGGCCAGGTTGAACACTTCCAGAATATCCGCATCGGAGATGGTGCCGCCAACAATCAGCACGTCGCTTCCGCGCACTTCAGCGGTGTCGATGCGATACGCCCGTTCGCCATCGGGAAACTGATTGCGCTCGATCCGGGCCCTGGCGAAACGGCTTTGAGCTTCGATCACGGCGCTCATGTACTCATAGTTTTTCGTACAGAAGAAAACGGTGCGCATGGGGTTCCCTAATCAAATGACGCGGGCCTGACTGCGATCAGCCAGGCCCGCGATTCGTCTCAACAGCGCACGACGCTATTCTTTGTCGTCGAAGCGAATAAACGTCACGCTGATTTCTGGCATTCCATTGATGACGCCGGAGGGCGTGGGAATGTCAACCGACTTCAAGACCGACATGCCGCTCAAACCGTTGCTGGGGGCCGGCGGCTTTTCGGTGTCAGCTTTGTTCGTGGAATTGAAGCGCGTGTGGGCAGAAATCTCCGCATCAGCAATCAACGGCGCAGAGTCCGCTTTGTCCGTGAAAATAAAGCGTTTGTGGGCGATGGGCTTGTCCTTGCCGATGACGCGCACGGTCATGGTCAGCTCCATCATCGCAATTTTGCGCGAGCCCTTGTTATCGAGAATGATAATGCCCTTGATGCGGTCGCCGGTCGTCTTGAGCGTATGCGACACATGCAGCGCGTCGTAGCCATTGATCACCGAGCGGCAACCGGTGCGATCGGCGTCGTCAATTTCGTTGGTGATATTCTTGCCGAATTCGTTCCAGACCTCGATTTGACGAGGAGCGGACCCCGAACGCGCAACCCGGCGATCCGGATTCAATGTATCGGGCTCAACAATCGCGGCCGACGGCTGCGGTCTGACGACGTTGGGTTGCGGTATGCAGGTTTCAGGAGGTAGTTGCAGCGTTTGCAGGTGAGGCGTCTTGGCCACTTGCGGCTTGGGCTCGACAATGTCGCATTTCATCCATATCGCCGCCCCTGTGGCGGGCTTGACGAGTTTGTAGATTTCACCGGTCTGGTTGTCGAACCGATAGAAAACGTTCTCTTCAATCCAGCCCTTGTAACGATTTTCGTCCGCGGCATGGCTTGACAAGCACAACGCCGACGACACGCCAATCATCAGACCAAACAAAGCATTGAACGGTAATCTGAGTCGCACGATCATCCCCTCGGATGGTGAAGTCAAACGTCCCCTGCACGCTGTCGCAATGGATTACTCTTAGATTACCTCATTGCGCAGCAGGAACACAACTCATTATCGGACCAAACCAGTCGATTTATTACGGTTTTTTGATTGATTTTTCACTTTTCCACGTGTGCATAAAAGAATCACCTGTGCAACCTGTTTTGGCAGCAAGGAATTAGAACTATTTTTACGCCCTTTTCGCGGTGACCGTTTTCATTGATAAAACGCATTATAAGGCACAAAAAGCGCCCTGCAAAGGAAAAAAAACGGCCCGGATAAATCCGGGCCGTTCTCGTGGATCGTAGACTTAGTCGAAAAGCTTAGTACTTGCCGAAGGTTGCATCGACAGGCTTTTCGTTGGTGTTCTTCGTTTCGACCGCGCCCGTCTTGGGCTGGCACGGTGTCTTGCGCCATTCCGTGCGAGCCGGGCAAACGCAGACCTGTTTTTCAACAGTCTTCATTTCCGCCGGAACCGGGTGTGTGACACACTTTTCGGGACAGACACAAACCGTGTACGGTTCGTCCTTGAACACCGCAGGAACCGGAATCGCGCGCTTGGACTCGGGCTGGCAGCAGACCTTGCGCGTGCGCGTTTCGAACACGGCCGGAACCGGGTGCTTGACGCACTTTTCAGGACAGACGCAGACTTTGTATTCTTCGTCCTTGAACACCGCCGGAACGGGGTGCTTGACACAGGTTTCAGGCTTGCAGCAGACCTTGCGCGTGCGGGTTTCGAACACAGCCGGAACCGGGTGCTTGACGCAGCTTTCAGGCTTGCAGCAAACTTTGCGCGTGCGGGTTTCGAACACGGCCGGAACCGGGTGCTTGACGCACTTCTCGGGGCAAACACAGACCTTGTATTCTTCGTCCTTGAAGACGGCGGGAATCGTTTCGGTCGTGCAGCTTTCCGGCTTCACGCAGACGCGATATTCTTCGTCCTTGAAGACCGCCGGGATCGTTTCCGACGTGCAGCTTGCCGGTGTCACGCAAACCTGGTAGGGCTCGTCTTTGAACACGGCCGGGATCGTTTCCTTCGTACAGGTTTCCGGTGTGACGCAGACCTTGAACTCTTCCGTCTTGAACTGAGCCGGAATTGTGACCAGGCACCAGCACTGATTATCGACAACCTTCACGTTGGAATCGGTCGGGCTCTTGCCTGAGCAATCCGACTTCTGCCATTCGTTGCGGGCCGGGCAGACGCAGACTTGGCGCGTCTTCGTTTCAAACACAGCGGGGACCGGGTGCGAGACGCAGGTTTCGGGCTTGCAGCAGACCTTGCGCGTGCGGGTTTCAAACACCGCAGGAACCGGGTGTTTGACGCAGGTTTCAGGCTTGCAGCAGACTTTGCGCGTGCGGGTTTCGAACACGGCCGGAACCGGGTGCTTAACGCAGGATTCGGGTTTGCAGCAGATTTTGCGTGTGCGGGTTTCGAACACGGCCGGAATCGTTTCCGACGTGCAGCTTTCCGGTTTCACGCAGACGCGATATTCTTCGTCCTTGAAGACCGCCGGGATCGTTTCGGTCGTGCAGCTTTCTGGCTTCACGCAGACGCGATATTCTTCGTCCTTGAAGACTGCCGGGATGGTTTCCGTCGTGCAGGTCGCGGGCGTGCAGCAGACTTTGCGCGTGCGGGTTTCGAACACGGCGGGAATCGTTTCCGACGTGCAGCTTTCCGGCTTCACGCAGACGCGATATTCTTCGTCCTTGAAGACTGCCGGAATCGTTTCGTACGTGCAAGTCGCCGGTGTAGCGCACACTTTGCGCGTCCGGGTTTCCATCACAGCCGGAATCGTCTCACGAGTGCACGACGCCGGTTTGACACAAATTGTTTCCGAAACCGTCTTGAACTCGGCCGGAATTTGGAACAAACACCAACACTCACCTGGCGCGGCATTTGGAGGTCTTTGATTGAACTCCTCAGCACGCACTGCAACGGCTAGAACGGCAACCGCGCAGAACAGACTGATCATACTTGTTTTCTGCATGTGTCCTCTCCTTTTATGGCAGCCACTTTGGTTACCATCCCCTCCTGCTCCGAAAGCGAAACACGTTCTTGTCACCACGAACCTCCAGCGTTACTCGGCTTCATTTTCCCTCTCAGAGGCCTCGCGGCTCAATCTGTTTGGAAACTCTCCGCTTGCTGCCTGGCGTATACTTCATTCGCGAGGCACTTCGTCTCTGCGGGGTTGACGCCCACTCTCTCTAACGCTCGAACTATCGTCCTATTCAACGATCCGCGGAACAGTCACATGTTTCCACAGTGACTCTCGGACTGGACTTTCGTCCAGACGATATTCTTATCGTCTGGAGGCCAACAAGTCAAGAGTAAGTTTTCAACTCACTCCGTGACAATACTCTTATAAAGCATCGGCAGGATATTACAAGAGACTATCGAAAACCCTTGAAAAATTTCGTCGCACACCTCGATCTAATTCATTAAGACGTTTAAAATCAGTACATTGCAAAATCGACATCCGTTGCCATTCGTCATCCTAATAGTGCGCTGTAGCACTCTCTAAGCAACCGAAACACCGCTCGGCGATCAAACTTATTTGCTGCTAAAATTTTCGCTCGGCTACTCATTTCACAGCATAATCGCGCGTCATCAAGCAACTGAATTATGCGCTCCGCCAACGCGCGCGCATCGCCGGGCGGCGTTAAAAACCCGGTTTCGCCATCGATAATCGCTTGCCGGCAGCCCCGAATAGCTGTCGCCACCTGCGGCAGCCCGCAGGCCGCCCCCTCTATCAACGACCGCGGAAACCCTTCGCGGTGCGACGGCAGCACGTGAACGGTCATGCTCGCATAGAGTGCGGGCATGTCGTCGCGGTCAGATAGAATTTTCAATTTGTTTTTCAACACCCCATCCAGGCTCGGGAAAACGGCGTTAAAATCAAAGCGATCGCTTTTTCGCTCGCTCGACACCCGATGACCGACGGCCAGAAAATACACGTCGTCGAACCGTTGCGCAATCAGGCGCGCGGCGTCGAGAAATTCGGGGAAACCCTTCTCCGCGACGAAGCGCCCTACCATGCCGATCACGCGAGCGTCGGCGGGAATGCCAATGCGCTCCCGCGCCGCGCGCCTTCCGGCTTCATCGACAGGTACAAACCGCTCAAGATCGATGCCATTGCCCAATTCGGTGATGCGCCCGCGCTCCGCGATCCGTTCGCGCACGGCGGTCTCGACGTCCTCCGGATTCTGGCAGAGGATATGATCCGAATGGCTCGCCGAGAACCGCTCGATGTCAATCCACGCGCGGCGCGCCGCCCAATTCATGCGCTCGTGAAAATAAAATCCATGCAGCGTCTGTACCACCGCGGGCGTGCCGGCCAGGCGCGCGCCCCATTGTCCGACCAGGTTGCCTTTCGGCGTGTGCGTGTGAACGATGTCGAAGCGATTCTCGCGGCAAAAACGCTGGACGAATCGCACCGCGCGCAGATCGGCCAGCGGCGCGAACTCGCGCGACAACGGCAACGGCGTCCAGCGAAAGCCGTCCTCGTCGCGCAGGCGCCGCGCCAGCCGGCCGTCGATGCTGGCGGTGCTCACGTCGCAGCCCTGCTCGCGCAAAAAAATCAATTGATCGCGCAGGTTCGGGTTCAACATGCTGTCGGCTGCGGCAAGATGCAGCACGCGCACGCCATTCAATGATGTGTCGGGCCCAGTTCCCCTCGCCCCTTGGGGGAGAGGGGTTAGGGGTGAGGGGTTGGCGGAGTCAAAGTTTTCGAGATGCAGCGAACTTTGTATGCGCACCGACCCCTCACCCCGGCCCCTCTCCCTCAAAGGGGAGAGGGGTGAACGGAAACGCCCCACTTTATTTATGCCAAGCTCAATATGGCATGTGCTGTGCAACTGTAACTCATGTCAGTTTGAAATGAAGGCAAATCCGACACGCGCAGCGAATTTGATCGATAAATGGTCGGTGCGTAACATGCGGATGTCGGCTTTTCAAACAGCGACTTAAAGAAACCGCCCCGTAGTCTGTGGAAACTATACGGCGGTTTACCCACTTGAAACATTTATATAAGGAGTCCGGCGATGAAACTGTTGAAACTCTCCCTTGCAACTTTGGCGATGGCGTGGTGCGCATTCGCGGTGAAAGCCGAAGACGCGAAGACGCCCGAGGCGCCAAAACCCGTTGAAGCCAAAACCGCGGACACTAAACCAACCGACGCAAAAACTGCGGATGCGCCAGCAACCGAGAAACCCAAGACCGCCGACGCCGGCGACTTGCCGAAAGCACCAGATGGAACCTCGCCAATCAATGCCGCGCATGAGAACGAAGCGCTCGTCGGTGATATTTCCCAAGGCCCGCCGGAAAATGGCAAAGGCAAGGAAAAATCGGCCAAGAAAGCTGCGAAAAAGGGCATCGATGACAATTCCCTGGTGCTTCATGTGGCCAACACCGGCGATAAGAAGGACAAGGCCGAAAAGGGAACCAAACACGGCCAGGACATCATTCTGACCGCGACAGGTGACGTGCTCGCGCAATTGACCGCATTCGCTGAAAAGAAAGCGCACATCAAAGTCACCGGCACGCTCGACGGCGACAAAATGACGGTAAAAGAAGTCTCCGAAGCTCCCGCCGACAAAACCGAAAAGAAAAAGAAGAAGAACGCGTAAGGACAGTTGAAAGTTAACGACGGTTGAAAGTTGAAAGTTGCCTCTTTGCGGAGCGCAACCTTCAACTTTTTAACCTTCAACCTTCAACCGCATTTTTTAAACCACGGCACAAACGCGCTGACAGTCAGTTGATATTCTCGATAATCGTCGCCGCGGCTGAGCAGCGCTTGCTTTTCGGTGTGAGGAATTCCGGTCAAGCGGTAGAGAAACAATAGCATTACCGCTGGACCGAAAATCGTCAGCCACCCACACGGTCCGCCATAGCCCATCAATACGTATGCAAACCAGTGCAGCCATTCGAAAAAATAATTCGGATGACGCGAATACCCCCACATTCCCATGCGGCATGTCCTGCCTTTGTTCGACGAATCGGCTCGGAAGCGCGCAAGCTGCGCGTCGGCAAGCGCTTCGCCCAAAATCGCGCCGAATCCCACGCACGCGCCCGCAATGGACCATGCCGTCAAATGGACATCGGAATGAAAGACGACCGCGCCAAACGGAATCGCGAACAACAGCACGAAGACCGCCTGAGCTTGAAAGAAAACGAAAAAATTACGTTGAGCAAGCGCGCCCCAGTCCTGCCGCAATTGGCGATAGCGCCCATCCTCCCCTTTTCCGATCACGCGATTGAAAAGCAGATAAAATGTTAGGCGTATCGACCAGACACCAATAACAGCCAAAACAACATCCGCCTGGAAAACGAACCATCCGCCGCGAGCCCAAAAAGTAACCCCGCACCCCCCACCCCAGCAGCCCACGCCACATCAACCACGCTGGCATCGCCGCGGATTTTTTGAACATACCAAAGCACCACCATGACAAAACTCATGGATGCCCAGACGATCGCGAGGAGTTTTGCGATTTCGAGCATTTGCCCTCATTTGTGACAAGGTGAGGGGGTAACAAGGTGACAAGGTGAAACGGCTCATTTTTGCGAAAGAATGCAGTTTTTTCCAACGCTCACTTCAGCACCTTGTCACCTTGTCACCCGCGCTTCGCAAACCGGTAATGCGCCACGCCCCACTCGTCCCCTCGACGAAAGTTAAACAACTCGGTACACGCCATGAAAAAAATCCGCCAGCGCTGGTTCCACAATCGCGCGCGATCCTGGCCATAGGCTCCGGCGAGAATCGGTAGAATCTCGCGATATCGTTTATCCTGATTGCGCAACCACAACTCCGCAGTCCGCCCATAGTGCCGGCCATTCCACCACCATTGCTCCTGGAGTTTCAGATCACGCTCAAATTGTGGCAGCAGATTTTCCGACGGCATCATTCCACCCGTAAAAAAATACCGGCTCATCCAATCGCCCTGATCGTCCTGCGACGCGGCGTCGAAAAAATACGCGTATTGGCGATGGCAAAACACATGCGCGAACAACATTCCTCCGGGCTTCAACCACGCCGCGATTTTCTCGAAGAGCAACTCATAGTTGCGCAGATGTTCGAACATCTCGACTGAGACGACGCGGTCGAATTGCTTCTCGTTGAATTCTGGCGCGTGTTGAAAGGGATCGAAAACAGTGATGTCACACGTCACGACCTTCAAGTTTTTGATCTCACGTGTCTTGCACGCCGCTTCAATAAATTCACGCTGCGGCGTCGAATTCGAAACGCCCAGAATGCGCGATCGCGGGTAGCGTTCAGCTATATAAAGGGAGAGCGATCCCCAGCCACACCCGAGTTCCAAAATGTCGAGTCCATCGTCGAGTGCCGCGTGTTCGCAGCTCAATTCAAGCGCCTTCGCTTCGCCCTCATCGAGGCTTTCATCGCCGCGCGGGAAATAACCGCTGCTGTATTTCAAATGCGCGCCGAGCACTTTCTGAAAAAAAGGCGCCGGCAGTTCGTAGTGCTGCTCGTTGGCCTTGCCAACGTCGAGCGCCAGCGGACTCACACGCAACATCTCGGCGAATTTCAAAAGCTCACTTTGAGGGCGGCGTTTCTCGAGATTCAACCGATCCCGATCGAGGTTGCGGATTCCGAAACGAATCAACGAATCCGGCAGCACCCCGCGTTCGGCCAATGACAGAAGCAGCGACATGAAGCGTCCAGAAGAAAGTGGGTGGCCGTCCCGGCCCACATGGCCGTCAGGCACCCCAAGCGCGCCGAAAACCATCAGTCCGCAGGGGCGAGACGCCCCTGCCACTTTCTTTTCCTACAAATGCCCGATCACATCATCGTGCTTAAAGCGCACCTTCGGCGTCGTGGCATATTTACAGTCCGCTGCGCGAAAACCAGCCGGGCAGCCCACGACTGTGGCGTAGCCGAGCTTGCCGAGACCGAGAATTTCGTCGTACTTGGCGGGAACGATACCTTCCATCGGACAGGTATCGATGCCCAGCATCGCGGCGGCAGTCATGAAATTTCCCAGCGCAATATATACCTGGTCCTTCGCCCAAGTGTTGACGTCGAAGCCCGGCCGCATTGCAAAATTCAGCATGACCTGTTTGAATTTTTCGAGCGAATCGACCGGCACCCCGCGCACGTCGGCGGTGTGCTCGACGTAACGGACAATGTGATCGGCATCCATATTGTTCTTGATCGCCATGACCAGAGTATGCGACGCGTCCTTCACCTGCGTTTGCCCCCACGACGCGGCGACGAGCTTTTCCTTGAGCGCCGGGGTGTCGACAACGAAGAACTTCCAGGGCTGCAAACCAAACGACGACGGCGTCAGCACCAGCACTTCTTCAAGCGTCCGCCAGTCGGCATCCGAGATGCGCTTGGACGGGTCGAATATCTTGGTCGCGTAGCGCCACTTGAGCTGCTTGATCAACGTTTCGTTCGAGACGGCTTTGGCGTGGGACATTCAATTGCTCCTGCCGGAATTTATTCCGAAATAATCTCGATAAGTCCTTCGATGAGTTGCTCTAAATCTTCCCGGGAGATCGTGCCCGCTCTCGATTTCAATCGTTCGACTGCCAGCACGCGAATCTGGCTCACTTTGACCCATGATCGCTTTGGCAAACCCGTTCCCAATAATTCAAATGCTAATGGGAATTGTACGCGAGGCTCCACGCTTGTAATTGCGACCGCGATCACAGTTCTGGATTTTTCATTAAACGTATTGTTGCTGAGAACAGCTACAGGGCGCGTGCCGGCCTGCTCCTGTCCGCGTACCGGATCGAGTTCGGCCCAGTAAATCCCACCTCTTAGTATTCTGGCCATGTGCGGAAATCCTCAGCCATTCCTTCTTCGGCCATGGCTATTTCTTCTTTGGGATCGAGTTTTGCGCATTCACGAGCGAGTCGTCCCTTATCCAACCGGACAAGTTTTTCATTCACCGCCTCCTGAACAGCCTTGCTCCGATTTGGAAAAACTCGGCTCTTTACCAATCGATCTAGCTTTGCAAGCGTTTTCGAATCTAGGGTAATCGCAACTTTTGCAGTAGCCATTGCTCAATCCTCCAGTATGACAATTTATCATACCATCCGTCGAATAAAACAAAACTGCTTTAACGGCTAAACTCTCCACCCCGGTTTGGTCAGCAGCATCTGCACCGTGCCGATGTGGCGCTCCGCGAACCCGGCCTCGCAATAGCATAGGTAAAACTCCCACATGCGGATGAACTTCTCGCCGAATCCCATCGCGCGGACCCAGTCGCGTTTTTCGACGAAGCGCTCCCGCCACGCCTTCAGCGTCCGCGCGTAATGCGGCGTGATTTCGTCGAGCCGCACGAGATTCATGTCCGTATATTTTCGCGTCGCATCCAGCATTCGCGCAATCGACGGCAGACAGCTTCCGGGGAAAATGTGTTTCTTGATAAAATCGACCGATCGCGCGTGCTGCTCGAAAAATCGGTCCTGAATCGTGATTGCTTGCAGCGCCATTGCGCCGTGCGGCTTGAGCAACTCGCCGCAGCGCTTGAAAAAACCGTCCAGATAGTCGCGCCCGACCGCTTCGATCATCTCAATCGAAACCATCTTGTCATACTGCCCATCCAAAAGGCGATAGTCTTTTTGCAGCACCGTGATTTTAGCGCTTAGGCCCGCTTGCGCGACGCGTTCCGTCGCCAGCGCAAATTGCTTTTTCGAAATCGTCGTTGTGGTGACGCGGCAGCCGTATTGCGCAGCAGCATGGATCGCAAAGCCGCCCCAGCCGGTGCCGATTTCGAGCAGATGATCGTGGGGCGAGAGTTGTAGCATCTGGCACAGACGGTCGTTCTTCGCTGTGGATGCCTCCACAAGCGACATGTCGTTGCGTTCGAAAAACGCGCTGGAATACATCATCGTTTCATCAAGGAACAACGCAAAGAAATCGTTGCTGAGATCGTAATGGGCGGCCGTGTTCTTGCGGCTACCGCTCAAGCTGTTGCCACGCAGCCAATGCCCCAGGCGCAACAGCGGGCGGGTCAATCGCGCAAGGCCGCTGTTCAGGCGCGTGCGCGTGTCCAGATTCTGAATGAAAACGCGGATCAAAGCCGTCAGATCGGTGCAGGTCCATTCCCCGTCCATATAGCTTTCAGCCGCGCCAATGAGGCCGCCTAATACAGTGCGCGGAAACAGCCTCGGACTGTGAACAATCATCGCCGGGATGCACTCAGCAGGCGTCGCGCCGGAAGCGCCGAAGCGGTGGCGCTCGTCACCATCCACGATTTCAATACATCCCTCGCGCATTTTCTTCAACTGCGTGAACAGCGTGTCCCGCGCGGCGCGTTCCAACCACGACGGCACCGTCCTTCGCTCGGCGACGTATTCAAGTGATTTCAACGAATAGTGAAATTCGGCGCTCACCGGGTGGGTATCGAGATTCTCATCCGCCGGCGCGGCTTGCTGAGCCAGCCCGGCGCAATGAAGAGGTGCGGGCAACGACGGCTTCATGGAGCAGGATTCTCCAACGAGATCGATTTCGGATGCGATGACGCCGGGCACCGTTTTATCCAAAGTTTCGCCGCATGAAAGTAAATTGCCGCGAAGACTTTCAGCGTCATCAATGGAAATCGAACCAGCGCCGACGCCAGAGCACACGTCGAAATCTCGCGCCGCGTCAACATCAATGTCGAATCGAAAAGCACGCCATCCGGCTTGAGATTGAGTATATGAACGGCCAACCGATCGCCCGGAACGCTGAACCGCCAATCGTAATCAAAAGCCATATCCATGAAAGGGGAAACATGAAACGTCTTCTCAAATCTGAAGCGATGTACCCTCGGATTGTGAGTGTCCACGATTTCAACGCGCGGTTGAAACGGCTGTGCTTTAATCGCCGTTTCTCCCTGTCTCCTTGTCTCCCTGTCTCCGAGTCTTCCGTTCACCGGCAGCACATACGCGAACTGCTCCTCCCACGGCGAATTGGTGATTTCCGCGACGATGGAATGAAGTGATTTTCCGTCTTCATTGAAACAATAATAGAAACTGACCGGATTCATGCCGAAGCCAAAGCGGCGCAAATTCGTCAGAATGCGGATCGGCCCAAGCGGCCGCGAGGCGCCGCGCATCTGCACAAAATCGCGCACGGCATCAGCCAGCGGCTGGCCGGGGCGGCTCGATCCAATCATGTAATCGTCGCGGCGAAACCAGGACAGATTGAATTCGCGCGCGGACCAGAACCAGCGTTTGCGAAACACGCTGTCGAGTTCATCCAGGTCCAAATACGCCATCGATAACGAGTACCGAAACGCATTCGAAACAGGCTTAAATCGCCGGTGCCGGACCCAGCCTTCATAGAGTGCGCTGTGCATCGTATTTCAACGTTCCAACTTAAACGCGGATGGACGCGGATAATTTCTTTTATTGGCCCGCGCGTTTCTAAAGCGTCATTATCGCGCCGCGCCGGGCAAGTTCAACGAGGCGGTCGAGCAAAGGCGTATTGGGAAGATACGCCGTGCGAGACCAACGAAGTTCAACGCCGCCCGCCGCAAGCGAGAATGATGCTTTAGAAATGCGCGGGTCAATAGCTATTTCATCTGTGCTACCCGTCTCATCCAAAAACCCATCCGCGTTTATCCGCGTTATCCGCGGTTAAAAAAGCTGTTTGTTTTCGCGGTCATTTATTCAGCCGTGAGCGCCGCCGGAATTCGCCGGGCGGCATGGCCACTTTTTGCTTGAAGACCACCGAAAGTCGCTCGCCGCTATTAAACCCCGATGATTTCGCAACTTGCGACAGACTCTGGTCGGTGTCGGTCAAGAGCTGTTTCGCGCGCTCGAGGTGCGCGCGCTGGATTTCGTCGAGCGGCGATTTGTTCAGCAGTTGGCGAAATTTCTTTTCCAGCAGCCGGCGCGAAATCGGAACCTCGCGCAAAACGTCTTCAACGCCGATCGCCGCGCCGGCATGTTCGCGAATGAATTTCATCGCCAGCACCAAATCCTCGTCCTCAATTGCCAGAATGTCCGTCGAGAACCGCTTTGCGATGCCATCGGGCGCGAATAGGACAGGCTCCTTCGGAACGGACTGTCCTTTCATCGAAGCATACAGAATTTCCGCCGCAAGATACCCAATGCGCTCGCGCGAAATGCGCACGCTCGACAGCGGCGGATGACACAATTCGCAGACGATCTCCGAATTGTCCGCGCCCAGCAGCGCGACGTCGTCCGGGATGCGAATGCCCGTTTCGCGGCAGGCGTCTGCGATGCACGAGGCCAGCCCGTCGTTGCAGCAGAATATTCCGACGGGCTTTACCAGCCCGCGCAACCAGCGGCAAAGCTCCTTGTTTTCGGCCGTATACTTGAAATCGTTGCGGCTGACGCCGGGCGGCGGATAGGACAACGGAGTCTGTCCGAGCGTTTGAAATTCGCGCGCGAAACCTTCCAGTCTTAAGTCCGAAAAACGCACGCCTGGGTAGCCCACGAACGCCGCGCGCCGAAAACCGCTTTCGAGCAGATGAGCCGCGGCGAGCCGGCCGATGGCCAGATTGTCCACGACCACGGAGGGCACGCCGGGATCGGGCATGTAGCTGGAGACATTGACCACTTTGGCGCCACTACGCGCGAGAATTTTCTTGACCGCTGGCGAAGACACATGCGCCACAATGCCTTCCGGTTTCATTTGCCGGATGAAACGGCTGAGTCCATGCAGATCGTTCTCGGAAAAGCACAGATTCCATTCGTTGTGCGTGCGCGCAAAATGACAAACACCGCGCAGAATGCCCTGGCTGCTGAACATCGTTTTAAACTGATGCTGCGCCAGGCTCTGCCCCTCCATCGAGCCCACGTCCTCTCGTGTCGGGTCCAACTGCAACGGAAACACCACAGCGACTTGCCGCCATCGAGCCATACACACACCCTCAATTCCAGCACCTGCTTAATCGCAGATGAGCGCGGATAAGCACGAAATACCGCAGATAATTATTGATGGGGCGCCATTCGAAAAAGTCGCGAACACAGCGCCACTATTTCTCAACAAACCCTATTCCTATCTGCGGTAATCCGCGTTAATTTGCGTTCATCGGCGATTAAGTAGACCGCCGATAAACCCAAACGTATGCGCAAGCCTCCGCCGATGTCAACGATTCTCGGCGCTCTGCCGCAACCCGCGGCAGAACGTATAGAATTCTTCGAGCTTCATTTCCTTGAGAAATACGAGTCCCCGCGCGGCGCGAATCAGCGGGCTGGGATGCTCGTAGAACCATGCCTCGCCCAGACACGTACGCAGCGCCGCGTACTGCGAAACTTGAATCTTCTGCGCCAATTCACAGAACGGACCCTGGTGTTCGTAGCTTGGGAACGAGGCCTTTGTCTGCGACGCGAACGCCGTGTGAAACGACGATTCCATGATCGACAGCATGTTCAACGACACCGGCACAAACAGGTTGGCTTCCGACGGATGGTAGCGGAACCAGACGTTGCGATAGCCCCAGACCGTGATGTCGTTTCGTTTCTTCGCCAATTTCAACCCCGCCGCGGTGGCCTGCATGACTTTATAGTGCGTGTCCGGTCCGCTGCCCTCCGGATCCAGTGCCACCGAGACGACATGCGGCTGCGTCTTTTCGAGCAGTTCGACAACAGGCGGCACATCGCGTTCGAGCGTGGGCTCCTCGGTGAAAATATCGCCGGAATAAAAACCCAGGCGCAGATGAAAGACCCGCTCGCATTGCCAGCCAAAGTATCCCCACAGCGTCTCGGCTTCCCATTCACGGAACATGCCTTTGAGGCGCTGCACGATCTCCGTGTCCTTTTGTCCTGGATACGCCTCCAATAAATATTGCGTGAGTTCGACGAGATGCGTGCGCACGTCCGACGGTTCGGATTCTTTATACGTGTCGAGAATATTGCGAATGTCGCGGCACGACTCCGCTTCGTGCTTCATGTCCGGGTCGTTGGCGGCCACGCCATCGAGAAAATGCCAGAGTTCGCGGTTGCGCGCGCGCGGATTGAGCGGTTTAAAATGTCCTTCTTTGTTGAGCGCATCGAAGCGCGCGGAGTCGAGAAACGCGTTCGCGCGCTGAAACCGCTCCAGCGCAAAATTGTTGGTGACAGCCGTGAAACCACTGGTCAGCGTGGCGAAATAATGCTCGTTGCTCGCGTCGCGAATGTTGCGGACGACAGCGGGCAGATAGCCGAGCATGATGTCGTCGTGATGCGGTTCGCTGTGGAGAAAACGCGTGTTCGTGCGGCTCTTCGCGCCGGCCTCGATTTTAGCCGCGAGGCGGTCGTGCACCATCTTCGCCGCGGAACTCAGCGATCCGCCGTATTTGCGCAGCGTTTCTTCGGCAAACCGATCGCCGGCGATATCCGCCGAAACGAGTTCGGCGAGGCGGCGATGTGTGCGGATGGACACGTCGACGAGCGCCTGTTCAACCGTCTCGTCTGGAACTTGCTGCATCGCGGCAAGAGACACGAGCCGCCGCGCGCCCAGCATTTTCGCCGCGCCCTGCGTCAGGTAGAAGCGGGCGTTGGGCAAGCCCTGAAGGCTCGACGCGGGATAGTACACGCTCGAGTCGCTTTGAATGGACGATGCCACGATGGGCGCTTTGGCTTCGCCGGCGGCAATAATGAGCGCCGTGACTTTGGGATTGAATGCAATCGTGCCCAATCCGATGGTGATCACCAGCCGCTTGCGCGCGACTTCAATTCCGCCGAGGTCCGTCGCCGAGGCAGCCTGCGTTTCGTAGTTCGTTTCGGTCAGGCGCGTGGTCGAATGGTGGTCCGAACCGCGGACATTGAAGCCGATGTGGCCGTCGGGACCGATGCCGCCGAGAAAAAAGCCGATGCCGCCCAAGTGCCGCACCTTCTCCTCAAAATCCTGGCACCATTGATCGACGCGGTGCAGCGCATCCTGTTGAATGCGTTCGAGCGCAGTGCGCGGCTGCCGTGTGCGCAACGCCAGATCGCAGGTGTCGTCCGGCCAGACATCCTTGATCTTTTGCGTGCCCAGCAGCCCGATGCGGCCGCCATCCATCAGCAGGCACTTATCGGGATTCAAACCGAAGCCCTCGATGTAATATTTATTGACATAGTAATTGAAGCTGTTCTTTTGCGCCGCAGGCATCGGATAGAATTCGTCGATCTGCACAAAACTCAGGCTGCGCATGTCGGGCTTGCCGCGCGACGGATCGACGCCGTTTTGCTCCAGGATTTGGCGCGTTTCGCTGCTGTCCCAATTCTTCAAAATGCGCGCGACCCAGGCGATGAAATGTTCCGGCGTTTTGCCCGTGGGCAGCGAAATCGCGCCGCCGGGATTTTCCTGCGCCCATTCGATAAACCGCATGGCGGCCAATCGCCCGAGCGCGGGAAAGTTGTTCACGATCAGCGTGGGAATTTTTTCGTGGGACGGATACGCGGCGGCGTACGGCGACCCCGCAAGCGCCTTCAATTCGACACCGGATAGTGTGGGCACGGCAACGGGCATAGTTGGCATTTCGCAAACCCCTGAATGAACCGGCGACTTCCGCCGGTGCAGACAAGAATACAATGCTACGCCAAAATACAATCCGCGCAATAGCGCAAATGTTATGTCGCTTTGCGTCCATGCGATCTTCATCGATGGACAGCCGTTTTCCGTTCATCGATTGATTTTTGAATTCTCATTTTGATTTTGTGCCGCCTTCCGTACCATATTGGCCGCTAATTAATGGGAGGACGATCATTGGATTCGAAGCACTATGCAAGCCTGACGGCCCGGCAGATCGCCGAAGGCGTCCGGACGAAAACTTTTTCGGCGCGCGAAGTCACCGGCGCCGCGCTGACGCTGGCGCACGCGCTGGACCCGAAGATCAAGGCGTTCATGACGATCCTCGACGACCGCGCTCAGGCGGCGGCAAAGGCCGTCGATGCCGCCGTGGCGGCGGGCAAGCCCTTGAAACTCGCCGGCGTGCCTGTGGCCCTCAAGGACAATCTCTGCGTTGAAGGAACGCGCACGACCTGTTCGTCGAAGATTCTCGACACCTACATCCCTCCTTATACGGGGACGGCGGTGCAGCGCATCCTCGACGAGGGCGGCATCCCCATCGGCAAGACGAATCTCGATGAATTCGCAATGGGCAGTTCGACGGAGAATTCGGCGTACTTCACGACGCGCAATCCCTGGGATCTCGAACGCGTTCCAGGCGGTTCGTCGGGCGGCTCAGCCGCGGCGGTCGCGGCACGCATCGTTCCGCTCTCGTTGGGTTCGGACACGGGCGGATCGATCCGCCAGCCGGCTGCGCTCTGCGGCATCACCGGTTTCAAGCCGACGTACGGGCGCGTGTCGCGCTACGGATTGATTGCCTTCGCCAGCTCGCTGGATCAGATTGGACCCTTCGCGCGCACCGCCGCCGACGCCGCTCTGATCACTGCGGTCATGGCCGGAAAAGACGAGCGTGATGCGACGAGCGCCAACAATCCCGTCGAAGCGGAGTTGTTCGACTTGAAGGCGCCCGACAGTCTCAAAGGCGTGCGCATCGGCATTCCGCGCGAATATTTCATTCCGGGAACAGACGCCGCCGTGGATCAGGCGATTCGCGCCGCGATCGAAACGTATCGCGCGCTGGGCGCGGAGATCGTCGACGTGTCTCTGCCCAACACCGAGCACGCCGTGGCCGTGTACTACATCGTCGCGACGGCGGAGGCTTCTTCGAACCTCGCGCGTTTCGACGGCGTGCACTATGGACACCGCACTCTGGAGAAAACGGGCCTAGTGGATCTGTATTCGAAGTCTCGCGCCGAAGGCTTCGGCCCCGAAGTGAAGCGCCGCATCATGCTGGGTACGTATGTGCTCTCCAGCGGCTATTACGACGCGTATTATTTGAAGGCACAAAAAGTCCGCTCGCTGATCCGCAATGACTTCGTCGAAGCGTTCAAAAAATGCGACGCCATCGTGTCGCCGACGTCGCCGACGCCGGCCTTCAAAATCGGTGAAAAGTCAGCGGACCCGCTGTCAATGTACCTGTCCGACATTTTCACGATCTCGGCAAATCTTGCAGCCGTTCCGGGAATCTCGATCCCATGCGGACAGACTGCGGCGGGACTGCCGATCGGCATGCAACTCATGGGCGAAATCTTCGACGAAGTGCGCTTGCTGAAGATCGCCGCGGCGTTCCAGGCCGCTACGAAATTTCACGAGGCGGCGCCGGTTCTTTGAATTTCGAGTTAGGGAATGCGGGCATAAAAGCAGTCTTTAGCATAATTGACAACTCTTGGAGTTGCGGGATAATCTGCGGAGCTATTTTGAATTGGATATGGAAACATAGCGAGGGAAAAATGTGCACCTGAGCGAAATTCCTTTCATGTAATCGCCTCGCAACGACTGTCTATTTTCAAAACCGCGCCCATCGCGTCTACCCATTCGGATCAGCTCATGCCCGTAACCACTCCCAACTCCGGTGCCTGTTTTTGCGGACAGGTTGTCTTTGATCTTGCGGACCGTATGAACGGCGATATCTTGCGCTGCTCCTGTTGCGGACGAAAATTCCGTTTCCTCGGCGGCGAGCAGATCGAGCTTTTGACGTCGGAGGACTCGAAGCGTACCGTCCCGCGCCCACAACCACAGGCTCAGACAAAGCCGGCACAGTCGGCACAGTCGGCGCGTCTGCGTGAGTCGCGCGAGACGCAAAAAAAAGCCGAAGGACCGCCCGGCGGATTGCTGCCCATGGTCGCGTTTATCGTGGCGTTCAACGCGCTGGCGTTCATCGCTTTTGGAATCCTTTTATCAAAAGAAGACGACGGCCTGCGCCACGCTATTTGGGACCACGACTTCACCGTTTCCCCGCAGGCCTTGTGGCCCGATTTGACGGCGCTTGCCCTGGGGCATCTGTTCGGATTCGCCGGTTGGGCCGCGTACGTTTACCGTTTGCATAAGCGGCAAAAAGCGGAAGCCAAGGCATGACGAAGATCGTCGTCGCGTGCGCGAGTTTCAAAGGGACGCTGTCGTCGAGAGAGGCCGGCGAGGCTCTCGCTCGCGGTTTGACCGCGGCTGGGTTTGAGGTTCGAGTCGTCGCGCTGGCAGACGGCGGCGAAGGACTTGTCGACGCGCTGGCGAGCCAGATTCCGGATACGCAAATTTTCGACGCGCCCTGCCGCGATCCATTGGGCAAGCCGCTCACGGCGCGATTCGCCATGACAATCGCTCATGGCGGCCAGCGGCCGCGCGCGATTATTGAAATGGCCGCATCGAGCGGTCTGCCACTGGTGCCGGACGCTCAACGCGATCCCAAGATCGCCACGACGCTGGGCGTGGGGGATCAAATCCGCGCGGCATTGGAAAGGTGCGACGAACTCGACATTTTGTTGGGAATCGGCGGCAGCGCAACCAATGACGGCGGCGCGGGCATGGCGCTAGCGCTGGGCGCGAAGTTGCTGGAGTCACGAGGCCAGGACTTGCCGCCCGGCGGAGCGGCGCTGAAGAATTTGGCGCGCATCGACAAGTCGTCGTTTCATCCCAAAATTGCCGCGTCGCGATTTACCGTCGCCTGCGATGTCGTCAATCCGCTCTGCGGCCCGAACGGGGCGAGCAGTATCTACGGCCCTCAAAAAGGCGCAACACCCGCCGATGTCGAAATCCTTGATGCGGCCCTCGCGCATTTCGCGGAAATCATCCGCCGCGATCTTGGGCGCGACGTAAAAGATGTTCCTGGCGCGGGCGCGGCAGGCGGGCTGGGCGCGGGATGTCTTGCATTTCTGAATGCAACCCTCAAACCCGGCATTGAATTGGTCCTGGATGCCATCGCCTTCGATCAAACGCTCGAATGCGCATCGTTGGTCGTGACCGGCGAAGGCTATCTGGACGAACAGACATTAATGGGCAAAGCCTGTGCAGGTGTGGCCTCGCGCGCGGCGAAAGCCGGCGTTCCGTGTGTCGCGATTGGCGGCGGCATTGATGAGACGCGGCGATCCGATTTGTTGAAAGTCTTCAAGCGCATCGAATCGCTCAGCGCTTTCGCGGGCTCTGTCGATGAAGCAAAACGTAACGGCGCGGCGTGGCTGGAAACAATGGCGCGAGAAAAAGCGGCCGAGTGGTTGAGGTAATTCGCGGGGGACTTGTTGAAAAAATCGATGGTAAAAAAAACCGATTTGCAAAGCTTGTCCACTGAGCGCTTCAACCCGCGCACGACGCGATTGGATGCGATGTCCACGCGCGACGTGCTGTGCGCGATCAATCGCGAAGACGCCACGGTTCACGGTGCCGTTTCCAAAACAATTCCGCGGATCGCGAAAGCCGTGGAGGCCATTGCCGCGCGGCTGAAAAATAAGGGCCGCCTTTTTTATGTCGGCGCGGGTACGAGCGGACGGCTGGGCTGCTTGGATGCGAGCGAAATTCCCCCGACCTATGGCGTCTCTCCGAAACTGGTGCAAGGCATTATTGCGGGCGGTTACGGCGCGCTGCGGCGCAGTATTGAAGGCGCGGAAGACGACAGCGCGCGCGGCGCGGCGGAGATCGTTCGACGCCGGATCGGCGCGGGCGACGCCGTCGTGGGGCTGTCCGCGTCGGGGCGCGCGACGTTCGTTCAAGCCGCTCTGCAAGAAGCCTCGCGACGGGGCGCGTTCACCGCCTGCATCACCTGCAACCGCAATTCGGCGCTGATTCCCCTGGTTGAAGTCGCTATCGTCGCCGACACCGGCCCCGAAGTCGTAGCCGGTTCCACGCGCATGAAAGCCGGAACCGCGCAAAAGATGATTCTCAATATGATCTCGACCGCCGTCATGGTGCGCCTGGGCCGGGTCAAGGGCAATCGCATGGCTGACATGCAGATCAAATGCGCAAAGCTCAACGAACGTGCCGCTCTGATAGTCGTGGAAGAAACCGGAGTTGAACTGCGCGCCGCACTAAACGCGTTGAAAACGCATCGCGGCTCGATCCGAAATGCCATCGCCGCGCTCAAAAAGTAAAACGTATTTTGTTTCCTTTCGGTATGATCTCTTTTTCGATTTCACAATTGGCTTCGTTTCGTTTCCCGATTCAGGGCTGCGCTTTGAACGCGATTTTCAATTCCATTGCCATCGTGCTGCCGGTGGTGCTGATGCTGGTCATCGGACGCGTCTTCGCGCGCGCAAAGGGCTTTCACGTTGAATTGTCGCGCGGCATCGGCTCGCTGGTGTTTTGGGTTTGCCTGCCGGCGCTGACATTTCGCGAAATTGTCCGCTCCGGCGCCGGCAGCATCGTCGAAGGACGACTTTGCCTTGGCCTGCTTGCGGCGATTGTCGTGTGCGCGGTGCTGGGCTATCGATACGCCCGGCTTCGCGGCGTGCCTGAAAACAAGGTCGGGGTGATTGCCCAAGGATCATTTCGGTCGAACATGATGTACGTCGGCCTCCCCGTGCTGATTTATTATGCGCAAGCGCGGTCGAGTGCGGCGGGAGGCGACGCAGCCGTGCGCGATCGGATCGCGCAACTGACGGCGGTGAGCGCCGCGGTGTCGATTCCAGTGCTGAATATCGCAACAATTCTAGCCTTCGAATTCTGCCGGCGCAATCGTCCGGGACACGTCTTTTCGCCGCTGAGAGTTGCCCGCGACATCGTCTTCAATCCGTTGATTCTGGCCGTCGTTTTCGCCGCAGCCGTCACACTCATTCCCGGCGGCAGAACCTGGTTCGACAAAGATGGCGTGACCGGCAAAACTCTGGACATGGTCGCAGCCGCCGCGCTGCCACTGGCCTTGTTTTCGATCGGAGCGATTCTGGATGCCAGGCGCGCCTTCGCGGGCTTAAGCGAAACGCTGCCGGTGGCGTTCATCAAACTGCTGTTCATGCCCGCGCTGGGCCTCGCGATCTTCTACGCGCTGGGATTGCGCGGTGCGCCGCTGGCGGTGGGCGTCATCCTGTTGGCCTGCCCCGATGCGGCCGGCGGCCACGCCATGGCGACCGAATACGGCGGGGACGAGGAACTCGCCGGTGAACTCGTCGCCATTACCACGCTTCTATGTCCGCTGACGCTGGTTGGATGGTTGAGTGTCTTGGCGATGTTCGAATAACGCCAGTTTCAGGTTACAGGTTTCAAGTTTCAAGTTTTTAACGCGAATCATCGATTGTGGTCATAAACCTGAAACTTGAAACCTGGAACCTGAAACCAGAATTTTTCCGCGCCTTGCTCTTGTGCACTCCAGCACTATGATTCTTTTCGTTTCTATCGCATTACGAATCGCTCATGTGGCGTATGGTGTAGAGCGGCGAACGCATTTCATTTTGAACGAGGCGTCATGGCATCGGGTATTGGCATCGACATCGGCAGCGAATCCATCAAAATCGTGCGGATTTCCGTTTCGCGCGGGAAGGTCTCCGTCACCGGCGCGATGAAAATTCCGCGCGGCTCAACGGGTTTAGCCGAAGGTGTAGTCGCGCCTGAAAATGCTGGTAAGCCGGAAAAAAAAGGCTCGGACGCGCCCACCATACCGCCGGGGCTCGGAAAGCTGATCAAGGCCGCCGGTCTCAGTACGACTGGAACCGTGGGCGTCACCGGCCGCGAAGTCAACGTGAAGTACCTCAGCGTTCCGCCTGTTCCGCCCGACAAACTGCGCATGCTGCTGAGCATGGAATTGGCCGGAAAACTTTCCGGCGGCAAAGTGCAGGACGATATTCCGGCCGTCACCTACGACTGGCGCATCTTGTCCGTGCCCGGCGGATTGAAGAGCGATCTGCTCATCATGGCCGGCATCGCCAAGAACGATTACCTGCTCAACGTCCACTCGATGCTGAAGAATGCCGGGATCGCCGGCGAGACGCTCACGCCGTCCGCGTTCGGATTGGTCAACGCCTACCTGAGCACACAGACGCCGCCGCCCGGCGAAACAGTGGTGCTCTGCGATGTGGGGCACGAGTTGCTCGAAATCGCCATTCTCGAAGAACGCAACGTCTACTTCGCGCGCAGCGCGGCGGGCGGCGGAAAGAAGTTCAATCTCGCGCTCGACAAAGTGCTGCAAACCGGGGCGGAGCGCGCGGCTGTTTTCAAACATGAACGCGCGCGAATTTATCCCGAAGGCGCGGAGATGCGCAGCAAGCAGGACGAGAATTTTCAGCCGCCGTTGCGCGAAGGCGCGGATGCGATCGCCGCGGCGATTCGCTCGTCGATCATGTTCTGCCGCACGCAGGCCAAACTGCCCAAGCTCGATTTCACCCGCGTGTACCTCTCGGGCGGCGGCGCGCGCCTGAAAGGATTGTGCGACTACCTCGAAAAGAAACTGACGCGCCCGGTCCAGCCGCTGAATCTGTCGTCCGGCGCGTACCTCGGCAATCTGCGCCCGGACGCGGCCAAGTTTTTCGAAGGCGCGATTTCCGACATGACCGTCGCGCTCGGCCTGGCCGTTATTGACGCGGACTCAAAGGCGATACACTTCGATTTCGTCCCCGAACCGATCCAGGCGCGGCGTTCGTTCTGGCGCAAAACGGTCGTGGCCGCTGCCGCCGGCGTGCTGCTGATCGCGGGCCTCGTGCCGCCCTATATGAATGCTCAAAAAGCGGCGGCGGAAGCCGCGGTTTCGGTCGAGAAATTCGACGAGAAACTGCGCGAAGCAGCGAAGGAAAAGAAGGAATACGCAAAATTCGTCGAGAAGAAAAAACTGCTCGCGGCCAAAGCGGATTACTACGCCAAGCAGACGCGCATGGATCGCGTGTACGTCGAACTGCTGCGCGCGATCCGCGAAGCCACGCCCAAGCACGTGATGCTCAGTTATGTCGGCCCGCCGATCGGCGAGAGTGCCGGAACGGGCATCGGCGGATGGAAAGCGGTCGACCAGCCGGTCCTCGATTTCGTGATCCGCGGCTCCTACGAAAAAGAGGCCTATCCCGAACAAGCCGCGCCGCCGCTGATCACGATCAACGAAGCGTGGAACGGCAAACGCGACAAAGACGACAAGCCAATCGTCGAAGGCATGCGCGACAAACTGCTGAAAGTGCCCGGCGTGAAAGAAGCGAATCTGGTGGCGCTCGCCGACACCGATCCGGCGGTCGGCGCCGCGCTGGACAAGATCGGCAAGAAACCGTTCCAGGCCACGATCAAGTTGCGCGACCCCGAGAAGCCGTTGAGCCCCAAAATTACCGGCGTCAAGAACACTGAATGATTGGACAAAGTATGTTTTTTGAGAAAAATAAAAACCTGATGATCGCGACCGGCGCAGTGGCGCTGCTGTGGATTATTCTCTACTACGTCATGATCTCGCCCAATTGGGATGAAGCGGGAAAAAGCGAGAAGGCCGCCGCCGAAAAACGCGCCGCGTGGGAGACAGCCACGCACGCCGACCGGGAACGCAAAGATGCAAAAGACGAAAAACGAACCAACGAATTCAAGCCGCGCGCCGAAGCCGAAAAAGAATTGAATCGCAGCAGCGAGCAGACCGAAGTGAAATTCAAAGAACTGCGCCGAATCGAATTCGGCACGCGCGAGTCGCTCAAACCGTATAGCATCGCGGCGGTGGGTAAAAGCGGCGACACGAAGAATTTGCTCAACGAAAAACTCAAGCAGACCAAAGACCGCGCAAACAGCATTTTAAAAGTAAAGATCGAAGCGGAAAAACTCGCCGCGCGATTCGGCGACGAAACCGCCAGCGACGCGCTCAACTTGCTCCGCCTCGCGCTGATCGACCGCTTCCTCAGCGCGTGCAAGGAAGTGAAAGATGTCAACACGAAAGAGAGTAGAATAGAAGAGATCGTCGCCGTCGATTATCAGGAACCAAAGCCGATCCCCGTGCCCGAAGACGAGAAGGTCAAGGAAAAAGAAAAAGACGGCGAAGACGAATCGGCGGAGAACAAACGGCCCAAAGGCAAGGGCAAAGACAAAGACAAAAACGCGGAAAAGCCCGAAGAGATCGACCGGCTGGTGCAGATTCCCATGAAGGTTCTGGTCCGCGCGCCGGAACGCTACGTCAATCAACTGCTCTACGAACTGGGATTGCCCACGCCTTCCGAACAGAGCGGCGAGGATCGCCGGGGCTATTTTTGCGTCAGAGGTTTTCACGTCGCGGTTTCGAACAACACCGGCAGCACGGGCGAAAAGTTGGTGGAAATGAGCGTGGGCGTCTCGGCTCTGCTTCGTGAATCGGAAGTCAAAGCACTCGGAATTTCAATGAAGGGCGAGCGCGGCAAACGCTCAAGCGACCCGGATGCGTATTGAGGTTTTTAAAACACCATGAAAGACATGATCGTTGAATTTCTCGATGCGCAACTCGGCCGCGTCCTGCTCGCCTTGGCGCTGGCGTGGACCGGATGGAGCTTGTACGCCAACTGGTATCGTCCGCTGCCCAAAATTTTGACCGAACTCGAAGTCCGGCCTGTCTATGTCGAATTGGATACCAACGCGAAACTGCAGGACGACAAAGAGGTCTATTACGTCTCGGGCGGCCCCACTCCGTACATCGTCCCCGGGCTATTCGTGTTCGTTCCCGAGAAAATCTTTAAGCAATTCAGCCCCGTCGAATTGGATATCCCGCCTGTGTCGGTCAAACGTCCGCCGCAGATTTTGCCCGATCCAGGTCCGTCTTTGGAAGGCGCCGATAAACTGCCGCGGTTTGGGGACGAATTCACGTCGCCATCGGCTGCGGATATCGCTCCGCCGCCCAAAATCACGCCGGCGCCAAAGTAGAATGATTCAGGCTCGCGCGCATAGTGCAATTCAGAGCAGTTTTACGCACCTCAATTACGTCTAAATAACTATGGTGACCATGAATCGAACAGCCTCTCTCTTGACGCATGCCGGATGCTCGGCGTTTCTGAAGCTGCGAGTGTTTTTTGCCGCCCCTCTGGCGCTTGGGATTGCCATTGCTTTTCTGTTGCCGGCCGGCTGCGCGCGAGGCGAGGATGATACCGATTTTAACGTTCACAAGGAAGACGACATCGTTCTCAAGGGCGGCGAAGTCTTGCATGGAAAGATTTGGGAGCAGGACGACGGGAGCTATAAATTCAGCGACGGGCGCATCAGCCGGACGCTCTCCAAAGATATGATTTCCGTGGTGCGCAAGAAGGCCACGAAAGAAGAAGAGCTGGAACGCCTCTCTAAAAAATATGCCAGCGATCCCGCCAACATGCTGCGCATCGCCACGAAGGCGACCACGCGCTACAATCTCAACGCCAAAGTTATTCCGATTCTGGAGCGTTTCACCGCCGCGAAAACGGACGAGGGCACGCTTCAACTTCTCGGCACGCTGTATCTGAACGCCGACCAGACCGACAAAGCGCTGAAAATCGGCGAGAAACTTATGTTGGCCGCGCCTCAGAAACCGCGCAATTTAATGCTTCGCGGGCAGGCGCTCGCGGCGCTTGGCAAGCTCGACGAGGCCGAAGCGGATCTAGCCAAAGCGTACAAAGCCTCGTCGCAGGACGACGACATTGTTCTCGCCTACGCCAATCTGCAACTGAAGCAAGGCCGCTCCGAGAGCGCCAAAAAGATCTTTACCGATGTCGTCGCCGCGAACCCACGCAATCCGTCGGCGTTGTCGGGTCTGGGTTTTGTGCAGCTCCGCACCGGCGATTTTGGCGCCGCAGAGCAGTCGTTCCAGCAAGCGCTGGCGATCAACGCCGAATATCGCAACGCGTTGATCGGCCTGGCCACAGCCGAAATGATGAACAAGCGCTACGACGATGCGTTCTCCGATTGCAACCGCATCCTGAACATCGACAACAATTGCGCGGAGGCGCTCGCGATTCAAGCGTTTTCGATGATCTATAAAGGCGACCTGGCGTCGCTGACTCGCGTGGACGACAAGAATTACATCAAGGATTCGCTGGAGGCCAAGCCCAATCAGCCGCGGCTGGTGCTGGCGTGGGCGGCGATGCTCGACCGTCAGGCCAAATTCGACGATCTGAAAACACAGAAGGATAAGGACAAAGAAAACTCGGCGACCGGCGGCTTGCCCAAACGACTGGCCTCTGCACAGAAGTACAACGAGGTTCTGGCCAGCGACGCGCAAGACAGCTACATTCAATATTTCATCGGCGAACGGCGCTTCCGCGAAGCCGAAGAAGCCAAGCGCCGCAATGATCCGCCGGCCCTCGAAGCGGCATTGACGAAAGCGGAGGAGGCGTACAAGCGCGCCGCAAAGCTCAGCCCGAGTTACGGGCCGGCCAACGGCGCGCTGGGCGCGACGCTGCTGCGCCGCAAGAAATGGGATGAGGCCAAAGCGGCATTCGCCAAAGCCGCCGAAGCCGATTCCAAATCGCCCGATGCCGCCGATTATTTCGCCGGGCAGGGACTCGCGCTGCTGCAATCGCAGAAGTTTGACGAGGCCTCGGCCCTCTTCAAGAAAGCTCTGGACCTCGACCCCAACAATGCCCCGGCGCACTGCGGGCGCGGGTACATCGCCAACTGGGAGCGCGACAAGGACCGCGCCGTCGACGGTTTCCAAAAAGCCCTCGCCGCCGATGGCGATTGCGCTTACGCGGCAGCCGCGCTTCAGCTCATTTACAAGCAGGACGACCGCGAAATGGAGTACGTTCATTTTTCAGGCAGCGAATGGCCGCTGGGCTGGAAGCCGTATAGTCCCGGACAGTTGAAGCTGACGTTGAGCAACGGCCAGGCGGTGGTCGCCGGAACTCAAGGTTCCTCGCAGGGCGCGCGTCTGGATCTCTCGAAAAACTTCGCCGGCGCGACCAAGTTTGAACGGCTCGAAGCGGACCTGTCGATTTCGCCCGCCAGCCCGACGCAATTCGGCTTGCGCATCGCGTCCGGTTCGGGCCCCAATCCCGCGTTCGAACTTCAATTCGGAAAAGACGAAAGCAACGAACTCAAAGTCTGGGTGCGCGACAGCACGATACAGAACGCGGAATGGAAACCCACGGGCAAGGAGTGGCCGAGTTCCGGACGCGCGCGGCTGGGCATTGAAACGGACGGAATCACGGCCAACGATTGCATGTGCCGCGTCTTCGTGAACGGCAGCAAGATCGGCACCATCAAACTGAATTTCCAAGCCCCGCCAAAGACTCTGTCGCTCGGCGTATTCCTGATCGGCTCGCCGAATCAGACGGTCAACGCGACGATCAACAACATCGCCATCGTCAAGAGAGGCGTCAGCGAGAGCAAGCAGGACAATTCGGGCGACAGCAAGTTCATCGCCGAACCGGCGAAGCCCGATGAGAAGAAGTAGGCGTTACCTATTTGTCATTTGGAGCAATAACATGTTCACCGCGACCCGCGCGCGAGCGGGATTTACATTGCTGGAGCTGCTTATCGTCATCACGATTATCGCGATTTTGAGCGCGGCGCTTATTGGGACGATGGGGATCGTTCAAAAGCGGTCGCGCATTAGTCTGACCAAAGCCCAATTCGATTTGCTGAAATCCGCGTTGAGCCGTTACGAGGGCGATTTCGACGATTATCCGCCTTCGGACGGCGACCTGATAAAAGGCGCGCAGAATTTGTATTCGTGTCTGACGACAACCAAAAAGGGCGGCCCGTATATTGCACCGGGCGACATAGCCACGTGCGACGCAACCGGAAATGGCGACACGGCCTTTGCCGATCAATGGAAACGGCCAGTCTATTACATGCACCACCACGATTACCGCAACCAGGCACCCAACAAACAAACCTTCCACCTGATTTCTGCGGGCCCAAACGGCGTCCTTGAAGATGGCGAGAAAAGCAGCGACGATATTGTCAATTGGGACAAGGATAAGCCGGAGTAGGGGCGAGAGCTGAGTTTAAGCACGAAAAGGGAAATGGGGGCGAACATGTTTCATCGAATGGTTCTCGTTCTCCTCTGTTGGGCGAATGCCGTGTTCGCGGCGGAAGAATGGCCGGGTGTTAAATTTGTTGAGGTTCGGGCGTATGCGTGGCCGGTCGTCAAGGAAAATGCAAAGGAAAATGTCATACGACATGAAGATATGACTTTGGAAGCCGGCGTATTGAACAAAGACGGAGCGCTATTGACGCCCGGTCAGGTCAAGCGCTTGGTGACCGCTGTTGCTGAAAGCAAAATTCGCCACCCGGTCGCGAAATGTTATGAACCCCATCACGCATTTGTGTTCTACGATTTAGCCAAGAAGCCGGTTGCATTTATCGAAGTTTGTTTTATCTGCCATGCCGAAAAATTTCATCCTGAGTCGCCTGGCGCGAAGTCGAGTGTTGTTGAATCCATGGTTTTGAGTTCCGTCGATTTGCCGGCGATCGCGACGATATTGGGAGAAGTCCATCTGTTCGACGACACTACTTTTAATAATAATTACAGCAAAATGATTAAAGCCTGGGAAGAAAAGTTGAAAATCAATTTCGCTGCCGAGAATTCCGAAATGAAGCCCAAACAGGGAGCCAAAGACAAATGACTCCCGCACTCAAACCACAGCACTCAGGACTCAGTACTCAGAACTCGTTTCGCGGCATCACCCTGCTTGAAATGATCATCGTAATTGGGCTGATGACGCTGCTCATGGGGCTGGGCGTCGGGTCGTATATTGCGATGTCCAAGAACTACAAGGAAGAAGGCGCGATTTCGCAGATCGACGTCATGCTCCGCCAGGTGCGCAATTCGTCCGTGACGTCGCAGTCGCCTGCGTATGTTGAAATCGACACCGAGACCCGGCGCATCACGCCGTGGGCGACGCGCACCGTGGCGCTGTGGCATTTTGAGGATTGCGACGAATTCAACCACACCACCGGTTCGCGGCACGGCGCGGCGTTGCGCGGCGCGAGGCAGGACAAGAATGGCAAAATCGGCAAGTGCGCGCGCATCGCGCCCGGCAATTTTATCGACGCGGGCGACGATCCGGATTTCGATCTCGACGACGGCGGTTACATTGAGGCGTACATCCGCCCGCTGGCCGGGGACTTCACCGGCGATAATTTCATTTTTTCAAAGGACGGCGCGTATTCGCTGAAGATCGGCAAGAAGGGCGTGTTGATCGGCCAGATCGCCGGCAACGGCAAGACTCCGTCGACGAAGGTTTTCAGCAAGACGTACAAAATCGTCCCGGGGCGCTGGACCAAAGTGGCGTTCGCGTGGGACCGCAACGTCACGCGCGTGATGGCCGACGATCTGGTGCTGGCGACAGGTCCGGGCGCGACGCCGCCGACCAATTCGAGTCCCCTCCTGATCGGGCACGATTCGTCCAGCTTCGACGGGTTAGTCGACGAAGTTCGCATCTTGAGCGCGGTCTCCGGCGGCACGCTCGAATTGCCGAAATCGTTCACGATCACACACACCGCCGCGCCATGGAGCGCGATTTATTTTGCGGGAGACGGCGCGCTCGACATGCGCTTTCACTCCGGCCCGATTCAAATATTGGTGGAAAATGAGGGGCGCGTGCGCGGCCTCGCCATTGACATGTTCGGCAACTCGAAACGCATTGAACTGGAAAAGATCAACAAGAAAAAAGAGTACGACGATTCCGTTGATACCAAGCCAAAGCAGAAGGCGGTGCCGAAATGACGCACTTTTCACATCCGGGCCATGCGCGCGCTCCGCGCGGCGTGGCCATATTAATGGTGCTCGCGGTGCTGGCGGCGCTGATCGCCATTTCGACGCCGTTCGTTTTTTCGATGATCCAACACGGGCGTTCCGCGCGCAATGACGTCAATCAGCAAGTCGCGCGCGAAGGCGCGGAGGCCGCCGAACAGCACGCGCTCGCCGAACGCCTGCGCATTGACAAGGCCTATTTCGGCGATCACACGATCGACGATCTGGGTGTCATTTTGCCGCTGGAAGTCACTACTCAGCGCGACCTGATCATCGATATGGGGTTGCCGTTTTCCGACTCCATGGTCACGAAATACAAACTGGATACCAACGTTCAGAATCCGCGCGGCATGCTCTGGTCGGCGAAGGTCGAAGACGAGCAGGGCAAGATCAACGTCAATACCGCGCCGCCCGCGCTGCTTGGAAATCTGCTGGCCTCCGCGCTGCTGACGGAAGGCATTAAGAGGGGTGAAACGCAATTGCTGGTAGACGACTGCAGCGCGTTCAATCCCGGCGGCGGACTGGTCTGCATGAATGGCGAACCCGCGCCGCTGCATTATTCGAGCGCCGGCGGCGGCAGCATTCAATTGGAACAAGGAGTGGCCTACGCGCACATGCCCGGATCGCTGGTTTACGACGGGCGCGCGCGGCTGATCTGCAACGCATTGATGCCCGGCGGCATGGTCTTCGCTCCGTTCCGCTCGGTTTATGAAATCAAAATGGCAGCGGAAATGACCGGCGCCAACGCGCTTCCACCGGAAGATTTCGCGCGCATCGAGCGGCATTTGACTGTCGAGAACGGGATGGGCAGCCCGCTCTGGGGACACGGCGAGAGACTGGGCGATTCGAGTTCCACGGGAGCTATCACCGGCGTCGGATTGAAGAACGGACAGGGCTTCAGCCCCGGAACGCTCGTGCGCATCACCACCAATGGCGACCCGACTGGATTCGGCCGCGTCCGCACCTCTTTCATGAAAGACGACGGCAGCGCGACGGTTGAATTCGAGAAAATAATCGGTGGCAGCAGCAAGGACGACGGCTCTTCGATTGTCGGCGGCACGTATGTCGAGCCGCAAATGAAGAATCCGGTCAACATCAATACCGCGTCGGACGAAGTGCTCGCCGCGGTGTTTACGGGCGTGTGTCTGCGCAACAATAAATACGCAGTCCCGCACAGCGCGGCTGTCGCGCTGGTCGATTTTCTGCGCGGCAGAGCCGCAGGCTCGATAGGCACCGCCGCTCCTTCGCGGCGCATTTTCAACACGAACGAAGACGTTCGCAAAGCCATTTACCGTGCGCACGAAGCCGGCATCGTCACGCTCCCGCAGCGCGACGCGCTGGCGATCAATGCCATGGAACCGAACAGTTCGCGTCTCAGCCTCTCCACGGTGCCGTTCTGTTTCTTCTCGCACGGCAGTTACACGATCGAAGGTTCGGGTGTGGCCAATTCGGATAACGGCATGCAACTGGCGCGGCACACTCAGCGGCAGCTCGTTACGCTTCCCACTCTTCTTCCCGGACGTTACCGCGTCCAATACCAGGCGGGATTTCAGGAGCTGATCGACCAGGGCATGAGCAGCCGTGTGGTAACCTATCCGACGATTCTGGGAAAACACCGCTTCAAACAAGGCGCGCCGCTGGATCGCTTCCCGAAAGTCGACATGGGCAACGTGCGCCTGGATGTGGGCGAGAGCGGCTCGATGGTGGGCTTGCAAAGCGTCATGTATGAATGGTTCAAACACTGCGACGACGAAACGGACGCCCGCTACAAGCAGGAAGGTTACGACATCACCCGGGGCGCGGCGTTCACTGTCGATCAACAAAACGGACAAGGCCCAAATGGCGGCAATCCGCGCGGAGCCGGTTTTCGCGGACAGGCCACGCCGGCGACATCGTGCGAATTGTGGTTCCGCCCCAAAGGGAACGGGCAGTGCACGTTCTACGACGAAGGCTTGCAGGACGACCGCAACCGCGTGATGTTCTCCTACGATCCGGGCGAAGGCGGTCTTGTGATTCGCGTCTGGGATTCGACGCTGCCCAACGACAAATTCAAACACGTCGTCGAATTCGTCTATCCGATCTCGCTGAAATCGGGCGATTGGTATCATATCGCCGGTTCCTGGAAAACCAGCCACCCCGGCGGGCAGGAGATTCGCGTCGACGCGATGCCCTATCCAAATGGCGATCCGAAGCAGATGAACTTGCTTCAATTCAAACCCGGCGGCCGTCTCGGCGGCGATCTCGGCCTGACCAGCGACCCCACCGAGACGATCACGCTCCAGGACGGCGACGGCAAGGATTTTCCCAAAGCCGGCGCGATCAAGATCGGCGAGGAGATCATCGAATACACGCAGAACAGCGGCGGTGCGTTTTCGGGCGTGTACCGCGGCGCGCGCATGAGCGCGGCGATCAAGCACAAGTCCGGCGAATGGGTGATTCCTTATGGCTACGTGAACCACCCGGCGCAGGATCTCGTGGTCGGCAAGGCCACACTGGTCGACGATTTTCCGATGGCCTCGAAGACCCATACAAAAATCCAGTTCCCGCCGAACGCCAAGCCCAATTTCGTGCTGAGCACCGCCGTGGATAAAATTCCCGTTGAGGACGCGAGCGATTTTCCGGCGGCGGGATTCGTGACGATCGAAGGCGAGTGCATTTACTACGGCGCTAAAAAGAAAGGCGCGAACAACGCCTGGGAATTGAACAAGCTTCAACGCGCCCAAAACAGCGCCGGCGTTACCGCACCCGCGCGCAATTTGCACGACGGACAAGGCGTGTCGCTGTGCAGTGTCGCTATTTCAAACAGCACGGATTACGATATTCCGGGGATCGTTCAGCTCGACGATGAGAACAACAGCAAGAAGGTCGAGTGGGTTTATTATTCTGACAAGCGGGATATGGACGGCAAGCATTTCCTGGAAGCGGAATTGGCAAATGGGAATCCCGCCACGATCCAAATCAACAACCCCGAAACGCCGAAACCGAATCAGCCTAACGTTCACATTAATCGCTTCCGCCACGTGTATGGCATTGGCGATTATCTGTACCTGGGAACGCAAAAAGGCGTAACCAGTTCGCACGCGAAGAAGGCAAAAGTAATTCCGGTGGTCCGAATGAACGCACCGCATTGCGGGGGCTGGGATCCATCGGCCGTCGGCGATCCAAACGCAGTGCCACCCGCCGGCGCCCCCCCCGCCAACCCCGCCAACCCCGCGGCGAACGCGAATGTGGCGTTGATCCACGACTCGCCCTATGGCGAAGAAGGCGTCAGCGAAGTGTCGATTGTCGAGCAGGGCAAACAGGACGGCGACTTGCGCTGGGTTAAGCAGGCCTATCTTCATCAATACTCGAACACCAACAATCAGCCTTGTCCGCGTCTGGCTTTTACCGGCTGGAGTTTCGATTATTACGTGGGGCTGAACGATTTTGTGTCGCGGCGTTATCCGGCGGGCACGACGCGTTATCTGCATTGGCCGACCGGCGAACTGCCTGACGCCCTAGGCGCGACTCCGCATGTCTGCGAAGATAAGAATGGCGAGGGCAAAGTAAATGGCGACGTGGACGAAGTGCGCGTCAACACGTTCAGGTCACTGGGCGGACGCATCGCCATGAATCTCGATGGCAAAGGGCTCGAGGCGGGCGATGAAGAAATCCTGGTCGAAAATTACGACGCGTGGCCGACTCCCGGCGGCGGCGGCGGACAGAATCCGCAAGGCAACAACAATCCGCTCAACTGGCCTTCGACGGGCGGCCTCGCGCGCATCGAGGACGAACTCATTTACTACACGTCGGTGGGGACCGGCCAGGTCCAGTATTACGCCGACACGTTTCCGCCGTTGATGAACAAGCCGCCGGAATTGAACAAAGCCGACCGGCGCTGGGTCAATCCGTGCACGACTGTCCACGAGTTGCACGTCAACATTGTCAACAAGAACGTGTCGCGGCTGATGAAAGTCAAGCGCGGGGCATTGAACACAAAACCTGTCGAACATCCGGTGGGCGCGCAGATCATGCTGCTGGACGCCATGGCCGTCAGTCATTTGACGGGTGCGGTAAGCGGCATGGTGGATTCGTTCCAGGTCGCCAGCGGCGCCGGCTTCCCGCTTGAGGGTTACGCCTGGATCAACGACGAAGTGCTGTCGTGGACGAAAGGCCAGGGAACGTCGTTCAACGGCATCCGTTATTTCCGCGGGCGCTTTGGCACGGAAGTAGGCGAGCATGAGGTCAACGATATCGTGCGCTGCCTGCCATTCCGGTATTGGGACCGCGACACAAGGGCTTTCGACGGCGAGGGGCTTGCGTTCATTCAGTCCGGCTATCGCGCGTCAAACGCGTCGTGGTACGGCCTCGAATTCGATCTGGCCGGCACCGAAGAGCAGCCGCAGGTGCCGCAGAATGTCGTACCGCACGTGCTTGTCCGCTTCGACGGCAAGCCCGCCTGGGATACCGATGTCACGAACAAGAACGGCGGCTTGTATGAATACCAAGGCAAGAAGGCGCTCAAATTGAACGGGCGCGAAGGCATCGCCGCCGATCAGATGGAAGTGCGCGTGTTTTGGAAATATCTAAGAGGGGCATTCAACAATGGGAAAGGCGCGGATTGGAAACACACATTCTCGCTGGAAAAACTCCGCGCGCGGTACGACTCGCCATTGATCATGCGGCGGCTCGACGAGGTGGAGAAGCGATAAGAAAAGATAAGTAGGGCGGGTTGGAAATCCGCCCTACTTTGTTGTCTCAACTGGATTCAATAAGCGAATGACGATGCGGGCAGTTGGCACTTCTATTTTCATGCAAAAGAACCCTTCGCCTCGCGGCCTCTCGCTCGTCGAGGTGCTGGTGTCGCTGGGCATCTTTGTGATGATCGCGGCATTCATGTTTCTGGCGGTAAAGGAAGTTGTCTTGCAATGGAAGCAGAGCGAGCGGCGGCGTTCGTTGTATGAAAAGGCGGTGGGTGTCGTCGACATCATCGCCGACGACATTCGCGTCGCCGCGACGCGCGAGCCGATCGGCGCGACGGAAGTGAAATGCAAATTCATTGGCGATTACGCAGGGGAGTCGAAGGGCGTCAGATCGCAGCGGCTGATGTTCGTCCGCACCTTCGAAGCCGGGCCGGAACGCGCGCTCGTCGGAAACGCCGGTGATGGACGCAACAACGACATGAACTTCAAAGCGCCCGGCGCGAACGCGCCCGAGAAAGACGCGCCCGAGAAAGTGAACGCCGAGAGTTACACGGGCTTGAAAACCGGCGACTTCAAAGCGCTCGGCGGCCTGGCGATGGTCGCGTATTTTGTCAAAGACAGGACGCTGTATCGTGCGATCAAAGCGCCGGTCGACGGCGCGTTGAGCGGGCTCGCGGACGAAAACAATGCACAGCCGGTTGCCACGGACGTGCTCTATCTGGCGTTCGACTACTGGGGGCAGGACACGCGCGATTGGGACACGCCTCCGTCGAAAGACGTCACCAAAAATAGCGGTCCGCATCGCATCTGGGACTCGACGCGCGGCATCGACGCGTCGCCGCTCAACCATTTCTTTCTGCACCGCAAAGACTCGCTCGACGATCCCAGCGACGATGTCTTTCCGCGCAAAGTCCGCATCACGGTCGTGATCGATTCGTCGCCGCCGCGCTGCCTTTTCACCAAGCTCCTCGATGGCATTGGCGATGGCGACACCGAGATTGCAGTGGACGACGTGAAGGGATTCGCCGACGGCGACGACATGGATTCGTATCTACTGATCGACGACGAATGGATGCACTATACGAAAAAGAGCGACGGCATGTTTCACGTGGACCAGCGCGGCGCGCGCGACACGCATCCAAAGGAACACGCCCGCGACGCCATCGTGCGGACGGGCAAAATGTTTCAGCGCGTGGTGTATATTCCAAACTGGCGCGAAGATTTCATGACCGACGAAGCCTATATAGAACGAAAGAACGCGCAGACGATCAAGCCGAAAAGGATTTTGGATGTGCCGAAATAGAGATTAGAGTTTAGGGTTCGAGTAGCGGCCGGCTTTGCGTATTAAACTGGACATTGAACATAAAGTGAACGCCGTTTTTTCAATTGGATCGAGCCGGCGGCGCGGGCGCGGCATGACGCTCATCGAACTGCTGATTTCGATCGCCATTCTGATGGCCGGAATGGTCTGCATATTCGCGCTGCTGCTGACGGGAATGAACAGCCACCGGCGCGCGATCAAGGAGACCGAGGCCACGATGATCGCGGCGTCGGCGCTGGCCGATCTGCGCGCGGATTTTGCCGGCGGCGTGGTGCCGCGCGGCGATGGCAGTACATACGTGGAAATCAAAGACCGCCCGGGCTACAAAATCAACCGTTTGATTGTTTCGGTCGACCCGCAAAAAGGCGAGAAACGCGAATATTTTGTCCGCGTGCGCATAAGCTGGTCCCAAAAGGGCGACAACCAGTTCATCGAATTCAATACGATCATGTGCAACGGAATGCCGAAAGCGCAGCCCTCGACAGCGGGGCGGGAAGGTTATTGAATGGTTCGGAGTGCAGCCTTCAGGCTGTCCTTGCTTGCAGGCTAAAGCCTGAACTCCGAACTGCTGTTCTGCGTTGCCTCTCGAAGTTTTTCTGCTAAAATGACTCCTCGACATTCAGGAAACGAACGAGGATCTCATGCCCAAAGTCATCGAAGGCCAATTGGCCGTCCAGAAGAATACGCGTTTCGGCATCGCCGTGGCGCGCACCAACAGCCTCATTACGGAACGGCTGCTCGAAGGCGCGCTCGATTGCCTGCTGCGGCACGGCGCGGCGGATGGCAACATCACCGTCGTCAAAGTGCCCGGCGCGTACGAATTGCCCGCGGCCGTTCAGGCGCTCTGCGCGTCCAAACAAAATGGCGCGGTGATCGCGCTGGGCTGCGTGATTCGGGGCGGGACGCCGCATTTCGATTACGTCGCCGGCGAAGCCAGCCGCGGCATCACGCACGCGGGCTTGAACAGCGGCGTGCCCGTTGCGTTCGGGCTGCTGACGTGCGACAATCTCGAACAGGCGCTCGAACGCGCCGGCGCCAAGGGCGGCAACAAGGGCTGGGAAGCCGCGCTCAGCGCTATTGAAATGGCGGATCTTATTCGAACGCTGAGCAAATAAGCTCGGAACACAGAACTCAGCACTCAGGACTTTTTCTTAATGAGCCATCCGAAAACAACAGGGCGCGAACTGGCCCTGCAATACCTTTATATGCATGACGTCCTGGACGGAAAAGACGTGCAGACGTTCGACTCGTACATTGCCGCGCAGGAGATTCCGCCGGAGCGGCAGAGCATTGAATTCGCGCAGAATCTGGTCGACAGCGTATTGAAACACCGCTCTGAACTCGATACGGAGATCTCCGAAATCGCGACCAATTGGAACATCAATCGGATGGCGGCAGTCGACCGCAACGTCCTGCGTCTGGGGCTCGCCGAACTGACGATTTGCCCGGAGACGCCGAACAAAGTCATCCTCAATGAGGCGGTCGAACTGGCGAAACAATATTCGTCCGAGGAAGCCGGCGCATTTGTCAATGGCTTGCTCGACAAGCTGTGCGCAAAGCTTCGCCCGGAAGTAAAACCCGCATGAGCAGGGTGGCCCAGCCCAGCGGGCTGGGCGCCAAAGGCGCAAGAAGCCCCGCCTGAAACGCTCGCATTTCAGTTAGTGCGTAAGTCTTGGGAGAGATTTCTTGTCGCTTCGCGACCCAGCCCGTCGGGCTGGGCCACCCAACTATAAATTCAAATGCCTGTCGCCTTAAATGTCATTTCATTTTTTGGAAACACCCATTGAAGCCCATACACACGCACGCCACCATCAAAGCACAAGCGTCGCCCTCGCAGACTGGATTTCGCGCCGACCGCGCGCTCTGCGCAATGCTGGGCAAACTCAATCGGCGCGCGGCCAAAACTCTTTTTCACGAAGGCCTGGTGCGGCTTAACGGCGCCATTGCCTCGGGTTCGGAGCGCGTCAAGGCGGGTGACACATTTGAATTCCCCGACCCGGCGATGGATGCGTCGGAAAATCTCATCGAGAAAGCCAAAGCGCCGCGCCTCACCACGCCGCACGGCCGGCATCTCGTGCGGTTGTACGAGGACGCGGATGTTCTGGTCGTGAGCAAGCCGGCGGAGATTCCCGTCTATCGCGGGCAGGACGGATTCACGCGGCGCGACACACTGGAAGAAGTGCTGACGCGCGCGTATCCGCCGCGAAAGCTCGACGCGCGCACGGCGCCGTTGCCTTCGGCACGGCCCGCGATAAAAGGGGCGTCCGGTCCGATCCGGCATCCAAAACGCGATGACGAGGAAGACGAAGATTCCGCGCCGAATCCGGCTTCGACCGGTCCTGCGCAGGCGCTGCAACCCGGATTTTATTTTGTTCATCGGCTCGATATGGAGACCAGCGGCTGCCTGTTGATCGCCAAAAATCACGCAGCATACGAAGCGCTCACGCGCGAATTCAGGGAGCGCACGATTCACAAAGAATATTTGGCGATCGTGGCCGGCGCGGTGTCGTGGGACGAAATCGTTTCGACACGGCCAATCAAATACGTGCGAGGCGAGGCGGAGAAAAAATACGGCGCGAGAGACGACGAAGAACGCGCGGGCCCATCGCGGCGCGCGCAAACACCGTTCTATTCGCTAATGCGCAAACAGCGCTCGCAGGCGCACAACGCCGCGCCGAAATTTGGACAGAAAAAAGGCATCGCGCTAGAGGAAGACAGTGAAGAGGGAAAGGCGTGCGAAACGCAATTTGTCGCGCTGGAGCGTTATCGCGGCTACTCGATGATCCGCGCGGAGCCGAAGACCGGGCGCACGCATCAGATTCGCGTGCATCTCGCCGCGCTCGGGCATCCGCTCGCGTACGATCCATTCTACGGAAAAAAGTCGCCGTACCGCATGCGCGACTTCGACCCCTCGCTGGGACAGAGCGAACGCGGCGACGAGATCGTCCTGAGCCGCCTGCCGCTGCACGCCTGGAAACTGGGTTTCACTCATCCGAGGACGGGCAAAAAGATTTTCATCGAAGCCCCGCCGCCGCGCGATTTCAAAGAATTCGCGCGGCTCTTGAAAAAGTTCCGAAGCTTCGGCAATCGATAACATTGTGGTGCACGCTTTCAGCCTGCGCTGGCAAGATGCCTGCACCACAAATTGCGCGTTATTCCTTCGGCGGCTTCGGCGGTTTCGGAGGGTGATCGCCATTTTTATCGTGCAGCTCTTTAAGTTTATCCATCTGCTCGGGCGTCAGGATTTCCTTTATTTTTTCCATCTCAGGAGGAGGGGGCGGCCGTTGCCCGCCTTTTTTATCACCACCGTTACCCGATTGATCCTTCGGCGGCGGAGGCGGGGGCGGAGGCGGCGGATTGTTCTTGAATTCCTGTGCGAGCTCCTGAAGTTTGGTTTTCTGATCGTCGGTCAGCTCCAAATCGCTGGCGTGCTTGAGGATGAAATCGATCGGATTCGGGGGCCGCTTGCCGCCCGGACCACCCTTCCCGCCGCCGCCACCACCAGCACCAGCACCGCCGCCTTTATCCGCCGCTCCAGCCGGCGAACCCAGCGCCAACGACGCGAACACCGCCAGTCCCATATACCACAGATGTTTGCCTGACATGACTTCATCCTCCCAATTTGTGTGGCGATAAAATATCCGTTCCACTAGCGTCATGTGTGAGAACGACGCGCAGTTACACTATTTCTATAAAAATAAATTGAACGCTGGATTATGTGTATTTCATCGCCCACTGAATCACATCCTGAACGGCGGGGCGCGTTTTGCTTCGTGCGGAGAGTTCGGAGAAGGCGCGCTGCACGGCTTGCAGCGCCACGTCGGGCGGAACTTCCTGCAACTGCATGACCGCTTTGATGGCCAGATCGGCATCGGCGTCCAGCCCTGACGCGATGGTTGAACCACCCGCCGATTTTTTTAGATTCGAACCGGACGCTTGAACCGCGCCGGTATCCGCGGCGGGTTTGTGGATCAAAATCTTGCCAAGTTCCAGCACGATTTTTTTAGCCGTGCCTTCGCCCACGCCTTTAACGCGCTTCAAACTTGCAAAATCGCCCAGCCGAATTGCCTGTTGAATATCTTCAACGCGCCCAGCCGAAAGCACCGCCAGAGCCGTCTTCGGTCCAACGCCACTGACGGTCCGTAACTGCAGAAAGAACTCGCGTTCCTGTTCGGTCGCAAAACCAAAGAGCGTATGCGCATCGTCGGTGACATGCAGATGCGCAAGCAGCTTTACGCGCGTACCCACATCCGGAAGCCACGAAGCGGTCGAAATCGGAATGCGCAACACGTAACCGACGCCAATGGCATCCACCACGGCTTCGGAAGCAGTCTTCGATTCAAGCGTGCCGGCGATGTGGTTGATCATGGGTTAGGGATCGGGGTTAGGGGTTAGGGGTTAGGGACGTAGATCGCAAGTTCTTCGGAGTTCCAAGCCGCAATCGCGTCGCGGCCGTCGGGGCAATATCCTTTGATAACGGAACAGTACCCGTAACCGCCACTTCCGTTTTCTGGAATCTCGACAACAAGGTCGCCATATCCATCAAGCAAGCCATGTCCCTCATCAACCGCGAACAGCAACAATGCTTCAGGCTTGCCGTTCCAGTTTATCGGAGTTAAACAGCCTGAAGCTCCAAACCCGGAAAATTCCCGCATCCAAATTGTATTGAGTTCGCTATCGAGCAAAGTGATTTGGAACGAATTTGGAAGATGCGTCTTCGCAGCAAATTGCAAACCGGGCAAGTCCGCGCGAAACTTTCCGGCTGTCATTTCGCCGGAGACAAGTTTCCGGCGTTGAGTTGAAATCGACAGTTTGTGTTTTTTGTCTTCGAGTACCGAAGCTCCAATGGCGATCAAACCGTCGTCGTCCGAACTCACATAAATTCGTTTTTCGGTACAGTTCTCAGTAACGGAGTCCACCACGAGAACAGAACCTCCCGTACCTTGAAACGGTAGTGTCGCGATTTTTCTTCCGTCATCATCGAGCACCGAACCGCCCGCAATAAGCTCGTCCTTGTCGTCTCCATCAAAATCGCCGCTCCACGGCTTTCCGAGGACATTGCCACGATATTGAATGATGGGATGTAGTACCGGTTCAGCCAATGGGTCAAGCACGGCCAGATTGTACTTCCCGTCCGTTACAAGTATCTCCTTCTTCGCGCCGTTTCCTTGCGTGTCGCAGAACCCGATGCGCGCGACTCGCATGTTCAGCGCTTCGTCGCCCCAGGGACCGCGGAGTGTCATGTTCTTGAATTCGTCGCTGACCGGGGCCGTTGAAGGCGTCTGCCCGCTCATGATGACGCTGCCCGTTTTGCCGTCGCGAATCTGAACGTCGTATCCAAAGACACAGACGACGACAATGTGACCATCTCCAAAAAGATCATGCGCCCCAAAGGGCAAATCGCCGTATTTCACGGCGGGGTAAACTTCACCGTCCTTGCTCGGGACGCCCGCCTGCCAGAGTACTTGTCCTTTCAAATCCAGCGCGCTCAGACAAGTTATGGTGGTGAGACTAACGCGATCGGCGACAGCCTTGCTGCTTTGCGCTGCCAAAATTTCGAGCTTTCCGTCTCGATTTATATCTACCAGTTGAAGATTGCCACATGTTGCCAATCCATTCAATGGAACAGCGATTTCCCGCTTCATTTTCGGAAACTGCGCGCGTTTTTTTTCAGCCGCTGCGAGAGAACTTTTTATCGCGTCGTCCACACGTTTCGCTTCGTCGGGAGTGGATTCCACAGTCTGCGGGCCAAAGCGGGCCTCGGCTGTACAGATAAATCCGGTTTGGCCCCTGGATCCGAGCCCCCCCGGAACCTGCGCGCGGATAGTCGTTTTGCCCGCGTAGGGTCCGGCGGTGCCGATGACTTCGCCGCCTTTAACGGTGAGTGTCAACGTCAGCGATTGGCCGATGCAAAACTCGAGAGGCGCGGACGCTAGCAATTGAAATCCGGCGGTCGTGCGTTGCAGCAATTTGATATGTCCGTCGCGGGCTAGAACGAAAGCGAGGAAGTCGAAGGAATTCTTGTAGCGCGCAAGAATTCCACAGAACCCACCAACAGCCAGGCATTGCTCAAACGAAACCGGTGTTACGACCGCACGCAAGCGATAGTCATACCAGTGCTCGCTTCCGAAAAGATGAATGTAGGGTTCTGAATTCGGAGTGGACGCGCAACGGAGGTATTTCCCCAAACCGCGCGAAATGACGTCGAAATCACCGAAGCGCTGTCCCACCTCCAAGTGGGAGTGGTCATTGTGGTACAACACATGGCTGAATTCAGATTCGTCGTTCAAAGCCGCTGTCCACAAAAGGGTATAGGGTTTAGTACACGAGGATTTCGATGCCCCGAGTGCTAAACCCTATACAATTTAAACGTCCTGAATTCGAAAGTTACTTCTTTGTCTTTTCGCTCTTCTTCTTTTCGCCTTTTTCAGCGCGAATTTTCGCGACGAGGCTCTGCTTTGGCGCTTTGGTCACGAGGCCGCTCTTCAGCGCTTTCGTGCTGACATAGATGCTGTGCACATGGCCGTTCGGCTCGATCACCTTCACCTTTTGCAGATTCACTTTGAACCAGCGCTTGGTTTTGCCTGTGACTTTGCGACCGATGCCGCCCTTCCATTTGGCCACACCGCGCCACACATACGACTTGCCCCGCGAAGGCTTCTTACCCGTGATAGCACACCGACTAGACATGACGAATTTCCCTTCCTCGGCGGCGATTGCGCATTGTGTTCGCGCGCCGCAAACCAAAATCTTCCCCCGCTTAATTTTCGGGGAGAAAGTATTTATCACGCGCCGAACGAGAATTCAACTCATTTTTTGAAATGATTTGGATCGTCTCATTCCGAAATCCCTTTCAGCGATCCGGCGCCCGGCGGAATCTAATATTGATCGATGGTGCGCGCGAGCGTGTCGGTCTTCACGCCGAGATCGTGGTAGTAAAGGGTGTCGCCGGGACTGGAGATGAAAAACGTCATGCGGGCGGTGTAGCCATAGCCGACAGGGATCGCCATCACCGCGTAGCCGCCGGTCATTTTGCCGTTCTCGTCGATGAATTTCGTTTCGGCGGAACCGTTCGCGGCGGCTCGGGACGTAAACGCGCGGAAGCGGTAGCCGTGAAACTCGGTGGGCTTCGGCGACGTGATGTCCTTGACGCCACTCCAATTCCCGCCGAGTTCCGTGAATCCAGACGCGTAGCGTTTCTCCCGGGCCTGAAATGCGGCCTGCTGGTGGGCGTATTCGCGCAGCGCGTCGATCGTCGCGTTTTGATTTTCTTCGATGACCAAATTGTGATAGCGCACGACCGCCAACGGAACCGCCATTCCCGCGGCCATCAACAGGAGCAGCAGCGGAAGAACCCAGCGATAGTGCGGATTGGGCGGCGGGTCGCCCGGAGCGGTGATCATTACTTCTTCGACGCGACCTTTTCTCGGACCTTGATCCACGCCTTCTGTGTTTCGAACGCCTCTTGTTCTTCAGCCTTAATGTGCGGGGTGGCGTTGAGTTTTTCCAATTCGGCTTTCAGCACATCCGGCTTGATTTCTTCCGCAGCAGCGGACTCGGGCGTCAACACCGTCACTTTGTTATGGCTCACCTGAAGAAATCCGCCGCGGATGGCGAGGTGGCGAACTTTTCCATCGACACCGTTGACACGCAATTCGCCCGTGCCGAGCAACGCCAGCATCGCGGCATGGCCGGGCAGCACGCCCACTTCGCCGTCGAAGGCAGGCGCGACGACGCCGTGCGCGTCGGTGTTGAGCACCGCGCGGGCGGGCGTGATGACGGTCAAATGCAGGAGCTTTTCTGTTGCGGCTTCAGTCGCCATGGTTCAAATCTGCCTCTCGGTGTTTCGGTTCTTTTTTGAAACCGAAATAATACGCGGCGAAAACTCATTTACAAGCGCGTTCAGTTCTGTCATTGCCACGCAAAAGTGGCGCGTTTCGCTTCATTTGAATCGCAATAAATGAAGAAAGCGATTTTCGCGCCAATTCAATTTTCGTTCAAGCGCCCGTCTCCAACTCGGTTTCGGCCGCGTCATCCGCTTCTTCTTTTTTCACCACGGCCGCATAGCGTTTATCATAGCGCTGCCGGGCATCGGCAAGGAATCGGAAGACGCGTTCGCGCGCGGCTTCGGCGCCGGGCGTGCCGGGGTGCGAGAGTTGCTCGATCTCCTGCGCCAGCGTGATCAGTTCCTGTCCCAGATCTTTCAGCGCTTTGCCGACTTCCACAGCGTTCTGATCGATGATGTCCGTCCACATCGTCGGATCGCTGCCCGCCAGGCGCGACATGTCCCGCAGGCCTGGGCCGGAAAGATCGATCGACTTGTCGGTCTGAATCGTCACCAGCGCTGGCGAGAGCAGATGCGGCACGTGGCTGGATCGCGCCAGCACCGCGTCGTGTTCTTCGGGCGAAAGGCGCGCGGTTTTCAAGCCGAGGCTCTTCCAGAATTCATCGACTTTGCGGTAGCTTTCGTTGTCGGTGTGCTGCGTCGGCGTAATCACACAGGACGCGCCTTCAAGCTGAATCGTCTCCGACGCTTCGAGTCCTTTTTTCTCGCTGCCGGTGATCGGATGGCTGCCGACAAAGTGAACTTTCGATTTGTTCTTCTGAATCAGCGCTTCGACATCGCGCACGATTAGCGTCTTGGACGACCCGATGTCGGTGATGATCGTTCCGTCGCGACAGGCCGGCAGAACCGCTTGAGCTGCGGCGATAATCGAGCGGACGGGAACGCACAGAATCACCATGTCGGCATCGGCGACCGCCGCGCGCAAATCAAGCGTGGCCTCATCGACGGCGCCTTTGGCCAGCGCTCGTTCGATGGTTTCGCGATTGTCGGCGACGCCGATCACGCGCGACGCGCTGCCCTTGCGCCGCGCCGCCATCCCGATCGCTCCGCCCATCAATCCCAGACCCACAATACACAGCCGATAGAAAATCACGTGACCACTCCCTTTGCGTTCTCGATATTGTCATGAACGTACAATGATTATTAGTCGCGGTGCACACGAAGTCAAGGAGAGCGGCAGGGATCGCGACTCGGGCCTTGGATGTCATTTCGCCATTTTCTTAAGCCGCTCAATCACATTAATCAGCGCCCGCCCCTGATGATACGGGTCTTTCCACTGATCGCTTTTCATCTGATTGGGCTTGGGCGTGCCGTCGGCTTCGAGGTACGAAATCCATCCGCCGTGCTTGGCGTCGACCTGGTATTTCTTGATGAATTCCCATTCCTTTAGAAACGCATGCCAATAGTCGCCTGTCTTTGCATGCATTAGCAGCAATGCGTTTAAACCCTCGGCTTGTACCCACCACACCTTTTCTTTATCGAAAACTTTACGAAACGTCGCGCCTTCATTGTAGAAGCCGTCGTGGTCGCGGTCCCAGCCAAAAATGACTGCGTGAAACACCAGGCTGCTTGCTATGTTATCCGCATCGTTAATTGGCGGCACGTCGAGCATCGTCTGCGCTTCCGTCAAAAGGTAGGCTGTCTCCAAATCGTGTCCATATGAATCCAAATCCGGCACGGGTTGAAATCTATCGTTGAAATAAAGGTGCATGCCTCCGCCAGAGACACAAATCTTATCGTGGACAAGATCGTAAATCGCGTGAAGTCGAAATTTCCGCACTGCCGTGGGAGCGACCTCATAAAACGCGGTGAGCGATTCAAGCAGATGAATGTGAGTGTTCATCGATCGATAGCCGTAGGCTGTACCGATCAAATCCGAAGGTGATGTTGCACGCTGCACTGTTAAATGCTCGCCTTTTACACTCAACGCCTCAAAGTACCCATTCTTATCTCCGTCGCGTGCGTGATTCTCCAACCACTCGAATGTCTTCTCCGCCAACTCCAGCGCCTTCGGGTTCTTCGTCGCCTTGTAATTCACGCTCGCTGCGTACAGCGCGAACGAAATCCCGTAGACATGTTTCTCGCCATTGCGTTCGTTCGTCGGTTTTCCGTTGGCGTCAACGCTCCAAAAGAGTCCGCCGTTTTCTTTGTCCCACATTTTGTCCGCGAGAAAATCGAGGCCGTGGTTCGAGTATTCGAGATACTCCTTCGCCTTCTCCGGAAAACTCCGCGCCACCTGCGCCGCCATCCACGTCAGCCGGGATTGATACACGAGCGTCTTGTTGCCATCGCGCTTTTCGGTCCAGTCATCCGAATAGTCCTGAATGAATCCGCCGCGCTCCTTGTCAACCGCCCGCGGAAACCAAGGCTTAAGAATATGCTTTTCAAGATGCGCTTCCATTTCGGGGATGAGGCGTTTGCATTCATCCTTATCGATGAACATATTTTCGACGGCGGGGAGGAGGGTTGAGAGTAGTAGCGTGGCTAGAAGGAGGGGTTTCATTGTGATTAAACCTTGGACGACTTAAACCGGCAGCCGCGACATTCCCGTTCCACAAGTTGCACTACGTGCTCAACTAAGCAATCGAAAACTCTCGCTATCAATCAACATGCGTTGCAGTAATTGCCAAAACCGTTGCAAAAGATGCACATAGTGCGTCTTTTGGCTTACATATTATAACAATCCTGCATTGCCGTAGAATCACATTTTCTCTCAATAATATAGACGCGCGAACCCAAATTTTATTGCAAATATTAACCAACTATTTAACTAATATTTGTCCAGAATACGGTCTAAACTTTCTGTCACGACCACTATCGAAATGGCGGCAATCTAACTGTCGTTGCGTAGTTTGGATCGATTTGTTCGAGCGTCCGCCTCAAAATGCATGTTTCGCGGAGATTCATTTTCAGGAGAAGAATCGTCGCGCGCCCTTTTGCCGTCTTGGGGAGAATATAACCTTCGCTCAACCGAAAGTGAACGTTCCATTTTTCTCGTCGCGGATGATAAAGAACTGTTACCTTGCTGGTTTCTGGATCAATCGATGCCAGATTGGGTCCTTTGAATCCGTTGCAAATAGCACATGACCACGCGAGGTTGTCTGCATCGTCATCGCCGCCGTGAACTTGCGCGAGGATATGATCCACCTGAAAACCGATGAACGCCTCCGCGTCAGGAACCTTGCAATATTCGCAAAGCGAACGAGCGCGATTTTTGACAAACTGCGCTGTCTTGACTGAAACCACGCGACTCACGAGCTTTTCGACTTTTTTGAAAGAGCCTTCGCCTTCAGCGCGCGCATTGTCGCTTCCATTGCCAAAAAGCGCTGCAACTCCAATTCTTCGTCGTAGCTCAATTTTCCAGCACAGGTGCGCTGTAAAAGCTTTGCGACGCGCTGTTGCAATTTCGCGGGTAGCTTAAAAGCGATGATTTCATCGGGATCAAGCGGCAGATTTTCGACCAGTTCATCGTAGCTTGCAGCATGTTGCACGCGCATAGTCATTCTCCGAGCAAGTCCATTCAATTTCACGATCACGGCGCTTGGGATCGCTTTGCCTTCTCCATCTTACCAAACGCCAGCCAATTCGCCAACACCGCCTCCCCCAGCACGAACGCCATCGCGATAAACAGGAACGGCAGCGACAAGTTGTGCCCAAAGCGAATGCTCGACAACAACGCCAGCAGTTCGCCCTCGTTCGCCACGCGATGCGCACCCGGTATATCCTTCGTTGTAGGTTCGACAAATTCCATGCTGCCTTCGTCGGGATCGACATTGACCGCGGTAAGCCGCGTCTGCGTTTTGGCGCCGGCGGTCCACTCGATGGCGAACGCTCCGGGCGCGGCGGCCGGGCCGAAATCGTAGGCCGCGAAAGCGCCCAGCGTCTCGGCTTTTGCATCGACTTTTTCTTTCGGCGAAAGAACCAGCCGCGCGACGGCGGGTGCCTGATCCTTCGTCAGTTGCAGCGAAATATGGTCGCCCACCCGCAAATTGTCCGCGCGTCCCGGCGTCAAAAGATGCACAGCCAGGCTGTGGATCAGCGGCAGAAATCCGACCTTCACCGGCAAATTGGTCGATTCGGTGTGCAGCGCCGACGCAATTACGACCACGCGCCCCAGGCCGTAGGTGCGTTCAACAATCGCCGGATTGCCATCGGCGAAACGCGCCAGCACTTGCGCGCCCGAGCGTTCGTAGGCTTCAACGCGCGCATAGCGAAAAAATGCCGCGGAACTTAGATCGACCGGAATGTCCCCGCGCCGCAAGCGTGCGAAGAGCGGATGCTGTATGGCCACGTCGCGGATCGTCTGAAACGGCGCGTCTTTTGAACCGTCCGCATCCGCGGAGCCAAACGCGCCAACCATTTTCGCCGGCGACAACGGCCCCGCCGCGTCGTTCTCCCGCGCGAACATTTTGTTGAAGCCATCGGGATCCGTTCCGTTTCCGGCGACGATCACCAGCCCGCCGCCGCGCGCGACGAAATTGTTCAGGAAGCGGCGACCCTCCTCTTCCAGCGGCGCGCATTCGACCATGAAAATCACCGACAACGTGTCGAAATTCTGATTCGCAAAATCGGTGGGTGTGCAGGTGACGATGTTGACACCGGTGTTCGCCATGTTGCCGGGATTGAGCGCCTTCTCGATAAAAAATCCGCGCGACTGCCCGCCCTGCGGATTGGGCCGGCAGACCAGCACCCCCAGATACGCGTGCGCGTCGCAAGTCAGCCAGCGTGTGTTGTCGGCCGCCACAGCGTCGTCACCTAACTCCGCCGACACCGCCGCCCAGCCCGGCTGGCTCAGGCGCAAGTCCACGCTCACCACCGTTTTTCCAGCCGGCGGAAGCGCGATCATCTGCTCCGCCGCAACTTGGCCATCCACGCGAAATTTCAGCGACGTCGTCGCCGCAGTATTGTCGCGATTAACGATTTCAGCGCGCACCCGAAACGGCGTCGAAACCGCCGCGAACGGCGAAATCTGCTCGAAGCTCGCCAGCGTCAAATTGTCTTTCTTTGCCGAGCGCACGGGAACGAACATGGCGCTGAAATTGCGCGCCGTCCAGTCGATTTTCGTCCGGGCAATATCGAGCGCCCGAGTTTGAAAATCGGAGACGATGTAAAGCTCGCGCTGCGCGGCTTCAGTCTGCTTGAGCAGATCCATCGCGGCGCTGACCTGCGGACCCAGCGTGCCGGCGCCGAAGGACGGCTTAAAGCCCTTCAATTCATTGGCAAGCCCGTTCAAATCGCGCGACATCGCCGGCTTGCGCGCGGAAGTCAGAATACACGCGGAATCGCCGGGTTTGAGCGTATTGAGGATCGACGCCGCCATGCCCTTCGCAGCATTGAAAACCGGGCCGCCCGCATCGCGCGCGCTCATCGAATACGAATCATCGAGCACGATGACGACGGCGGTTCCAGCCGATCCGGGCGTGTTGCCGAATTGCTTCAACACCGGCCCAGCCAGCGCAAACGCCAGGAGCGCAAGCGCCAAACAACGCAACAAAAGCAGCAGCAATTCCTGAAGCTTTTGGCGCTTGGCAACCTTGCGATCGACCTGCCGCAAAAACCGCACGCTGGGAAACATCACCACCGGCGCTTTCATTTTGAAAACGAAATGGATCAGCACCGGAATGGCGAGCGCGAACATGCCGAAGAGAAACGCGGGGTGGAGAAATTGCATAAGAATTCCGGGGCCATGCTGTCTGGGCGATATTTCCGTATAACCCGCACGTGGAGCTTAGTGCGGTGGTATGCGAAATGCTGGAGAAAACCTTTGAAATGAATGTGTTCCGGGCTAGATTCGGTTTCATGAGCACAAACGAATTCGAAAATCTCAATTTGCTCGCTGGGGCGGAGCCGTCTGACGTGGAAATCGCCATGCTCGATCTCGAACTTGAGGCGTTTGTTCGCAACCCAATCGCGGGATCACCGTGGCGCGAAGTTGAGGCTCGGTTGCGAAACGAGGCCGTGGTTTAGGAAGCGGATCATGTCAGAGGTTCCCAAAAAACACGCGCGGTTTCAGATGCACCTTTCGACGGCGATTGTCCTGATGTTTGTCGCGGGTGTTTTGATACGCCTGAATGTTCAGCGATGGGCGGACCCCACGCTGCCAATGTTTCTCAGTATGGAGATTCCACTTTTTGGCTGGCCGTTTTATACGCGTTATTCGATTTTGACGCTGGACAATGAAGAAGCCGCGATGGAGCCACTTAACGGCTATTTACATTGGCCGCATATTTTCGCAGATGCAGCAATTGGATTAAGTATTCTGGCTCTTGTTTTCTTCATTTTCGAATGGTGGATAATTCGCAACCGGCCATGCGTCTCGTCAAACTGACCTCTCACGCCGCAGTCTCATCGCCGCCTTCGCTCGGCCCACCATTGCCATCAAGCTCCCGGCGCAAGGCTTCCTCGCGGTAATGTCCGGCCAACTTCCAGCAGCCTTCGTTTTCAAGCTGCATGGCAAGCGCTTCGAGCTTCGAGGCAGTCGGATTATTTCCGAGCGCGCGTGCGAAGAGCTGCATCGCTTCACTGTCCCGCGCTTCATGTGCGAACGTCAAACCCAGGTGCAGCGCCACGCGCCCTTCGGATGCGCCCAAATGCTGCGCGCGGCGGTAGGCGGCGCGGGCCGCGAGCGCTTTGTCGCCGGAGCGCAGCAGATCGCCCAGCGCCATCCACCAATACGGCTCCTTCGGCTCCATGCCGGTCAGTTCGCGCAATAAGTGTTCCGCTCCGTCCCGGTCGCCGCGCTTCAGGCGGCACAGTGAGAGATTGTAACGAGCGGAAAGGTCCGCGGGCCGTTCCCGCAGCGCGTTTTCGAATTCGCGTTCGGCGCCTGCAATATCGCCCAGCGCGAATGCGCTCAAGCCTGCGTTCATCGCCCGGGCGTGCTGCGCAAAAGAGGCGCGCGATTTCGGCCACCACGCCTCGAATTTCACGCGCGCGCGCAGCACACCGAAGTTTCTTCCGGCCAGCAACGGCAGCAGCCACGGCGGATCCGCGTTCAAATCGGCCGGGTAGCGTTTCCAGAAAGACGCTGCGTAATCGAGCAACCGGGCGCGCAACGCGAGACGGCGCGCGGCCGCGCGGCGCGTCACGCCGAGACTCGCCAGAATCGGCGAATCCGCGTGCAGCCAGCCGGCCGCGTCGGCCCATTCGGGCACAAGTAGCACCTGCAGCGGGTGATTCATGAATGACGCGGGCGCGCCGACTCCTTTTGCGGCATCGCGCATCGAATCGAAGAACCGCATTTGTTCGGCAAGCTCGACCAGCAACGGTTCTTCGGCGCGGCCGGCAATTTTGCGCGCCGCGTCCACGGCGGCGGAATGGCAGTCGCGAAAAATCAGCCGCGCGATAATCGCCACGGGCCCCGCGTCGCCGGTCCAATGCGCGCGGTGGGCGCGCCACCATGCGGCCCAGCTTTCCGGCGCGTTGAACGCGAAGGCTTCGCCGGTCATGCGCGCCAGCATGCGGTCGGCGCGCGCGCGAAAAAAACTCGCCGGATTGGACGCCGCCAAAACAAGTGCGGCGATGAATTCGATGCGCTCGTCAGCCAGTTTGCGCAACGCGGATTCGGCGGCGCGATTCACGTATTTCGCGATGCGCTTGCGGTCGTCGTCGAGGAGATTGAAATCATGATCGAAGACCGAACGGCGCAGAGCTTCGCGCCCGTTCGCCGGCGGGTGTGACAGCAAGCCGTGCCACTCGACGGCCATCTCGAACAGGCGTCCGGCGGGGTGCGTGCGCGCTTCCAGCGTCATACGCCCGAAGCGTCTGCGCGCGGCGCCCAGGTCGTTCCGCGCCAGCGCCCCGCAGGCTCCGCGCCAGCCGCGCGCTTCGCTCTCCGGAAAACCGGGTTCGATCCGTGCGAAAAAAGAATCCCAGCGCTGGCGCAACGCGTCTTCCAGAAAAACGCCGTAGGCGATATAGATGCCCACGCCCGCCGCGATCGAAAGCCACACCGGCGCGCCCAGCGTCCGCGCGCTGTAGCCCGCCAGCAACGCCAGCACCGCATCGAAGAGACAAAACACATCGAATCCGGCGGAAAATGAAACGGGCGCGGATTCATCCGCGCGGTCCGCGTCCGATTTAAAGAATCGCGCCGTGGATGGACGCTGAAGATACAGGCTCAGCCACAGACAAGCGGCGAAGGCCAGCGGAGCGTCCCAATCGACCGCGTTCCCAAGCTCGGCACACTCGGCCATTCTGCGCGCAAGATTCGCGGCTTCGACCCCCAACACAATCGTGCCCAACCAGCGCCCGGCGGAATGAGCGGAAAAAAGCAGGAAGGGAACGCAGAACATGGCGAACGCGTACAGAATAATCATGCCGCGATCGGAGTCGCTGGAACGAATGTCCGCGAGGTATTGCAAGACGGTGCGATCTGGAAACAGCCCGGCAAAAAGCAGCGTCGAGCGTGCGGCGCAGTACGCGGCGATCCACCAGAATTCCATCGGGCGACGGCGCATGGCTACCCCAGATCAGGTTGAGGTGCTTACCCTATCCGAACGAACGGCCATTTTCCAATTTCCATTTATCATTTTTGATTTTCCATTTCCTTCGCTTGATCGAAGCGCTTGGCTAAATGGCAAATGGAAATTGGTAAATGGCTGTTAAAGATTTTAGCCGCAGCCTTCCGAGTCCATAAACGCGTACATCAAAATATGGCAGACAATCAATTGCCCGTCTTCAATCAGGCCCATGTGGTCGGATTTGACGTGAACGTGCAGCTTGACGAGGTCTTTCAAAGCGCCGCCTTTGAAGCCGGAGATGCCGACCGTGACGCAGCCGATTTGATTCGCGTATTGCAGGGCCTTGATGATATTCTTCGAATTGCCGCTGCCCGAAACCGCGAGGAACACGTCGTCTTTCTCGGCGTAGTTTTTAAGTTGCTCGACGAAAATGTCGTCGTAGGAGATATCGTTGCCGACGGCGGTGATCCAGGGCATGTTGTCAGTGAGCGAGATCACCCGGAAGCGCTTTTCGCGATTGCGCGAGCAGCCCTTGCCGAGGTCCACGGCGACATGTGAGGCCAGCGCCGCGCTGCCGCCATTGCCGGCGATGAACACCTGCCGCCCTTCATGACGGGCGGCGGCAAGCAGCGCGCCGACAGCGGAAATTTCCCTGGGATCCAGCGATTCCAACACGGCTTCAAGTTTGCCGATGTAGCCGCGGATGTAGTCGGGGGTGGCGAGATTTGTGGGCATGGTTTCGTGTTTACATTCTGCGCAAAGGGTTAAGGATTAAAAACGGACTTCGCGCATTGTAATCGCCGAAATTGTCTGGAAAAGGAAAAACACAAGAAGTCTCGGGCCTCGCGACTAATAAGCGGGGCAAAATCTTTTCGGTGATCATTTTGGAGTGGAAACTCGCATCACAATTTCTTTCCACATGCATTCATACGATTTGGAATGGGTCGCCCATTGTTCCAAGCTCTTCATACGCTCCCATTGCATAGACATTAAATCGTCCCGTCCCGATCGCCGCGCGATCGCGGCGATCCAAATACGTTCAAATCCTAAATCCCAAGGCATCCTTAGCGCATCGGGAAATTCGCCTACGGCGTTTAAATTATCGATCCACCACTCCGGATCGTTCAAGATTACAGACCATTTTTCAAAGATCACCAAACACTCTGTAGCAATGCGATTCAGCGTTTCTACAAGTACTTCGCGCTTCTTTCCGTATTTGAACCAAGTATCCCCAGCATACGGTGGGAAACCTCCAATTCGCGCCCTTAAATTACATTCTAATAAATGCTCAAATCTTTTGTGGCGGAAAAAATGATGGCTGTGCACACCTGGAATGAACGCATAGTGAAATCCAAGATTAACGGTGAATTCCTGTCCATATTTCGAAGGTTGAAAGTCAATTAGATGAATTTGTTCTCCCGTTAAGCGCCAAAAAGTGCCAGAGGGACCTATTTCAAAGCCTTCTGGAGCAAGGACTTTTTTCGCGACTGCGTTTCGTGTGGCGCGAACTTGCGCGGAGGTCAAACAGTCGCTAGGAGGATCAGGGGGCATTATTGCAGGTCTGGGAACCGAATACTGCTTTTGAAGCCATTTCGGCGGTTTGTCTAATATCACGCCTTCGTCATTTAATATTCGGCAAAGCTCCGTTGCTTTCATATAAACGGCATTAGCATCGAGCGTGTAGCCCATGACGCGAATCGTTTTTGACTTTTTTAGTCCCTTGCCAGATGACTTGGGAATCCATTGATACAGGCCAACTGAAAATGTGCCCTCGCCTGCAGCGCTGTCCCTTGGGTTTCGGTCATATGACCAAAGGAATGCGCGTGGTTCCACCATGTGTCATCATTGCTCCACTTCGTCGGCCGACTCATCGGCTTCCGAAAAAAGATCATCACATGAAAGCGAGATAATTTCAATTCACTTCGCGTCGCCGCCCAACCCCAGCGCTTCCTTGACCTTATTGGCGATGAGCGTCCGGCGCATCTTCGCGGCGTCCTCGCTTCCATGAGCGACGTAGGACAAAAATACCAGCGCCATCTCGTCCTTCGTCTCATGACCCCACTTGACCAGTTTGGGCGGGGTGCTCGGATTGCGCGGATTCTCCGCCGAATTGTCGTACGTGTATTCGAACAAAACTTTCGTATTCTTCGGCAGTTTGATCAGATTTTTGTACAGGTATTGATCCTGCCAACTGAAGTCCCAATCCTTGATCCAGATCAGCGGCTTCGTGGAGCCGTCGGGCAGCGTGGCGGTGACTTTCATTTCTTTACAAAGATAATGCGCGTGCGGCGTGATGCCCACGAGCTCGGCGTCCACCGGCACTGTAAAATCTTTCGTTACTTTGTAGTCTTTCACGCCGGGCGCAATGTTGATCTGTTGGCTGCCGATGGGGATCGATGCGACGGTTTTGTCCGGCGTCTTTTTGGTGAAATACAATCCCACCGTCGATTGCTCCTGTTCTTCTTTCCCCGACGGATGGAAATGGATTTGAATGACCAGATCGCTGCCTTTCTTGACCAGTTTTCCCAAGCCCTCCGGCAATGCGCGCGGCGTGTAACCCGGCGCCCACCCACCCAAGCCCCCGGTCGGAATAAATCCGGGGCTTCCGAAACTTTCAAATCCCGGCTTCCCGTCTTTGGAAACCTTTTTACGAGCCGCGCCGTTGGCATCGAGGAAAAACAGCGCGTGATGCACCACCTTTCTGTTGCCCGGACGATAGTCGACCGCCGTGACGTATTTGTCCGCGTCGATATTCAGCGGCAGAACGAAGCAGCGGAACACATCGCGCCCTTCGGCTTGCAAGGTAAAGGTGTCGGGCATTTTTAAGACCATGTCCGGTTCGCCCAGCGCCCAGCCCTCGGGAAATTTCGGTGTCGGCGGAAGATCGGCGACCGACCCTTCCGGCGCGCCATCGTCCGCCCATTGCTTGATCAAGCCGATCTGCTCCGGCGTCAGGCGTCGTTCATCGAGAAAATCGCCATGCCCCGGCTCGGCTTTCCACGGCGGCATGTAGCGGCTTTGCGTGACGCGCGCGATTTGTTTTGCGTGCTTGAACGTGTCCTGATACGTGAGCAGCGCGAACGGCGCAACCTCGCCCGGACGGTGGCAGCCGGTGCAATTCTTGAAGACGATTGGAGCGATGTCTTTGTTGAACGTCACGGACGTTGCAGGAACTGCGACGGGATCGATCCCATTACTTTCAACGCCCGACACAACGCCTGCGAACAGAATCAATGCGACGGCGACCAGCTTCGTTTTGAACATCGTTCAGTCCTCTTTTCTTTGCGCCTTTGCGAGAGAATTTATTTTTGTGGCTTGTCAGTTTTGATCGACGTAATGAAACATCCGACCGCGGGTCCGGCAGCGGGCGGCGCGGGTTTTCCCGCGGCGATGGCGTCCAATGCCGCGCGCAAATCGCGCGTCGTCGCTTCGGAGCGCCGCTTACCGTAATCGGCGTACAAGTCGTCGATGCGGCCGAGATACAATACCTTCTCGCCGGGTCCGATCACGGCCGCTGATGGCGTCACAGTCGCGCGGCATTTCTCAGCCAGCCGATTCGTGCCGTCCAATAGCACCGGGCACTTAAAGCCATACTCCGTCGCGTGTTTTTGAGCGGCTGCGGCGTTCAGCGCGGCATCGGTTTGAACAATATAAAAGGAGAAGCCTTTCGGCTCGTACTCGATCCGTATGCGCTCGATCTCCGGCGCGTAGGCATTGCAGATGGGGCAATCGTGAAGATAGAAAATCAACACGGCACCCTTTGAACCGGCTGTCGCTTCGAGTGGTTTTTTGAGCGAACCATCGGCGGCGGGAAGTTCGATCGGGATTTCCGCGGACCACGAACCGCGCGCGGCCATTGCCAGCAAAATCCACACGGTGCAATGAATGTAATTCAAAAGGCGATGGCCGGAATGCGTGCTCATGACGAATGGACAATTCCCAGTGGCTCTGGACCGCGTGATGTATTTCGCCGCACGCGGGCGGAAAAATCCGCCAAAAACCGGCGTTCCCGCGTGTCGCGACGGTTAGTAAGCATCTAACGCGCCATTCCTGGCAATTCAATTTGAAAAACAGAGCAGAGAACCACACTCTCCCAAAAATATCCGCGCTTATCCGCGTATCCGCGGTTAAAAAGACGTTATTGACCCGCGCGTTTCTAAAGCGTCATTATCGCGCCGCGCCGGGCAAGTTGAACGAGGCGGTCGAGCAAAGGCGTATTGGGAAGATACGCCGTGCGAGACCAACGAAGTTCAACGCCGCCCGCCGCAAGCGAGAATG
>JBBRQD010000024.1:0-57615 GCA_038227045.1 Planctomycetota bacterium | reverse complement strand
CGCGGCAAAAGGCTGGAGGAAATTAAATAAATCGGAGTTGTTGGCAGACGTGATCAAGCTTGTTCGTTTCGTGGATGGCATCAAGGAAAACGCCGCATGATTTCAACATCGCCATCCACATCATTTGACAATTGCTCCACAAACTGCGACTCAGGGTTCATCGGAAAGTTTTGCGACCTGAAGCTCGTTGTTGCTCGGGTCGGGATATTCGCGATCGAAATCCACTGAATACATTTTCAACTTCGGATCCCCCGTATGCACCCTAATCAATACGTCGAGATCCTCGCGATTAGTGGTGAAAAGCTGCCAGTACACGTCGTCCCACATGTGCAGCACTGCCCTCATCTGACTGGGCCATGTATCGGAGGTCAACCTGAAATCGCGACTCCAATACAAACGCTTCAGGAGAGTGAATGTTGGAGTCTCTTTGAAGATTGGAAGAAAAGCGCCTTCGCTGGAATAAAGAGACGCGCCCCAAGCTGCAAAATCATCTCCACGGAGCAGCATCAATTGGCTGTCAAGATCGGTGGCGAAAAGACTCGAACCAAACCGCTCTCGAAGCTGTGGAATCGGGTCATCCAATGTCCCATTTTCGTTTAAGCTGACTCCGAACTCATTCGCGAAAAGGTGACCACGCCAGAGAGAAGCTAGCGGACGAAAAATGTAAAAGAAGTCTGAGCAATGGTTGCTGACGCGGCCGTGAACGAAAATTGGTGCGCCGACACCTTGAATGATCTTCACGGACTGGGGATAAATCCGAAGACCGTGAATCTTCATTGAAGCCCCACGTCGTCGGCTCGGTCAATTTCAGTATCTTTCAAATTAAAGCGTCCCCGCATTTCGGACATGGGTCTAATCGGGATCAACGATATTCTTCCATCGTAAACCAAGACTTCAAACTTGGTTCCTGGTGGAAATCGTTTGTCATTGCGCAATTCTTCCGGAAGCGTGAGTTGGTACTCTTTCGTAAGCGTGATGGCAGACATAAAATTCTCCTTCCTCCAAATACGTTATATCGCTCGTTTGCGCAGTCAAGCAAAGCAAAGGCAGAACGCCATTCCCAAAGCACTTCCCACCACGGCTGAAAATCACTATGATGTCCGCATGGACGCGACTTGCCCTCATTGTTCCAGCAGCGTGCGCTTGAGCGTCGCTATGCTTTCTTCGAAGGAACGCTTGCAATCCGTGCAATGCCAGGATTGCGGATCGGTTTTCGATGCCCGCGCGCAAATGGCTTTGGAAACCAAGGCTCCAACCATCGCGAACATCCCTGCCGCGCCCGCCGTTAGGAGCGCCGCCTCCCCGGCCGCCGGAGTTAAGCCCGTCTCAAAGAGTGTTGACGCTGCCTCGCCTAAACCCACGCCAGGTACGAGCGCTGCGCGCGAGACTGCGCCTTCGTCCTCGAAACTCAAGGAAACCTCGCCGAGCCGCTCGAAGAAGATGCCCGCGTTTATTGGAAATTATCAGGTCGTCGAGGAGATCAACCGCGGCGGCATGGGCATTGTGTACAAGGCCATTGACCCTGAATTGAAACGCAAAGTCGCGATCAAAGTGCTGTTGGCCGGGGAAGGCGCGACCGCCACGGACGTGATGCGTTTCCGGCGCGAAGCGCAGGCCACCGCGCGGCTGCAGCATCCCAACATCGTGCCGATTTACGCGGTCGGGGAATACGACGGCAAGCCGTATTTCGTGATGGACTTCATCGAGGGGCGCACCGCCAAGCAACTCAAGGACCGCGGCGAAATGACGCCGCGCCTGGCGCTCAAGATCACCGAAGGCGTGGCCGACGCGCTGCATCACGCGCATCTCAACGGCGTCTTTCACCGCGATGTGAAGCCGGCGAACATCATTGTCGGCGAGGACGAGCGCGCGCAACTGATGGACTTTGGCCTCGCGCGCCGCGCCGACGAAGACCTCGAAATCACGCAGTCCGGCACCACGATGGGCACGCCGTCGTACATGTCGCCGGAGCAGGCGGAAGGGCATCTCGACGAGATCGACGCCCAAAGCGACGTGTACTCCGCCGGCGCGTGCCTCTATGAATTGTTGACCGGCCGCGTGCCTTTTGACGGCGCCACGACCTTGGCGGTGCTGCGCAAAATCATCGACGAGCCGCCTCAGCCGCCGCGCAAGCTTAATCCGGCGATCAATCGCGACATCGAAACGATTTGTCTGAAATGCCTTGAAAAAAAGAAAGCCAGCCGCTTCGCCAACGCGCTCGAATTGGCCAACGACATTCGGCGCTTCAACGCCGGCGAAGCGATCGCCGCGAAACCGCTGGGGGTGATCGGATCGCTCTGGCGGCAGTTGCGCCGCCACAAGGAAATTGCAATCGCCGCACTGGTGATGGTGATTTCCGGAATCGGCGCGCTCGGGTACGCTGTCTACGAGGCGCGTTCCGTGGCGCAAACGCAACGCGCCGACCGCTATTCGAAATACGCGGCAGCGCTTGACGAAGGCAACAAACTGCTGGGCGAAGCGCGCGCGGCCATCGGAAATTTCAGCGCGGAGCAGCCGTCGGGATTCGAACGCGCAGCGTCTCGGGCGCGCGCGTTGATGACGCAGGCCGAGGACCATTTTCACAAGGCGGAAGCGCTGTATCCGGAGAATCCCGAAGCGAAGGCGGCGCTGGAGACTCTGCAGCACGCCGAAATCGAGGCGGACATCCGGCGCTTTGTGTTCAAAGCGAAGCTGTTCCTCCATCCGCCCGCCGCGCGCCCGGGCGATCCGCCCCCGACGCCGAATTACGGGGCTGCTGAATTCGCCGCGCAGGAAGCGGTCGATCGCGACCCGAAGAATGCCGAAGCGCACGCGCTGCTGCGCGAAGCGCTCGGAATGCGAATAGTCTCCTTCGACAACGGCACCCCTGCCGCTTCGGCAACCGGAGCGGGAGCGGTGTGCGAGGTTTACGCGCGGAAAATTTTGGACTCGCTGGGCCGGCCGTTGCCGGGCGATTCCGGCGATCTAGGAAAACATCTGGGCACGCTGCCCGTCAAGAATGCCGAACTGGAGCCGGGCTTCTATATCGTCTCGTTCGTCCGCGGAAACTGGCCGCGCCAGCAGGCGCCGCTGCTCGTCACCCGTGATGCGCACGACGCCGAATTGACGCTGGCGCTGCCCCTTGACGCCAAGGACGAAAACATGGCGCTGATCGCGGCGGGCGAGACGAAAGACGCGGCCGGAAAAACAGTGCGCGTTCTCGCGTTCGCCATTGACCGTTACGAATATCCCAACAAGCCGGGCGTCGAACCGATGTCCGGCGCAGCGCTGCTGGAAGCGCAAAATCTGTGCGTCAAAGAAGGCAAGAAACTGTGCACGATTGCGCAATGGCAGCGCGCCTGTTCGGGAGACGGCTCGCGCCGTTTTCCCTATGGCAACGACTACATCAGTGGCGCATGCGCGACCGGCTTCGACGGCAACGCGCAAACACAGCCGCTGCCCAGCGGCCATTTTCCGCGCTGCCGCACGCCGGAAGGCGTGTACGACATGGCGGGCAACGCCGCCGAATGGGCGGACGGCAACGGCGAAAATCTGCTGGGGGGCGACTGGACCGCGTCGCTGAAAACGCCGGATCTATCGAGCAGTTGCCGCACCAACGTCCCGGCGGAAGAAGTGAACAAAGAGCGGCGGGGGTTTCGGTGTTGCAAGGCGGTGAAGTGAAATTCATCTCCCATTGTCCATTTGCCATTTTTCATTTGCCATTTACAACGGATTTTTGACTGACCGCAATGAATGACTCCTTTGACTCTGTATCCAGGACTCCGCATTTAGCACTATGAAAACCGACGTCGTCATCACCGGCATGGGCGCCGTCTCGCCGCATGGCAGGGGCGTGCAGGCCCTTTGGAAAGGACTCATCGAGGGGCGTTCGGCGTTTTCGCCATTGACGCTCTTCGACGCGTCGATGTTTCGCAATCCGCTGGCCGGGAACGTGGCGGGTTACGATCCGGAACCCAATGGCCAGACGCGTGCGCTGCGGATGCTGCTCGATGCGTCCCGCGAGGCGTTGCGCGACGCGTTTGCGCTCGACGAGGGCGCGGGGGATGGCTGCATCGGGGTGAAATTCAGCGGCGACGAGGCCATCAAGCACGGCGCAATTGTGACCGGGACGAATTTTGGCGGGATGAGCGCGGCGGAGACGGCGCTGGTCGATGGCGCGCGCGATCCTTCGAAAGCGTCGCTTGAAAAATACTTGTGCGGACACGCCGGCGACGAACTGGCCCGGCGTTATGGGATTCGCGGTCCGCGCTTGAATATCTCGCTCTCCTGCGCGTCCGGCACGGCGGCGATCGGGCTGGCGTTCGATCTTGTGCGGTGCGGCCGGGCGGAGTTCGTTCTCGTGTGCGGCTACGACGAATTGTCGCTGTATGCGTATGCCGGGCTGTCGGCGCTGCGCGCGATCACGACGGAGACTATTCGCCCCTTCGACAAGCGGCGCAAAGGCACGCTTTTTTCGGAGGGGGCGGGCGCGATGGTGGTGGAGAGCGCCGAGCACGCCGCGCGCCGGAAAGCCCCGCGCATCCACGCGAAAATTCTGGGTCGCGCGCTAAACAACGACGGCTTTCACATGACCGCGCCCGAAACGGAAGCGCATGGGATTATCGCACTGATGCGCGACGCGCTCAAGGATGCGGGCGTAGAACCAGAATGCGTCGATCACATCAACCTGCACGCGACCGGGACGCCCTACAACGACGCCATCGAAACCAAAGCGGTCCACGCCGTCTTTGGCGCGCGCGGCCACACCATTCCGGTGTGCAGCGTCAAGAGTTCAATTGGACACACAATGGGCGCGGCGGGAGTTTTGGAATCGATCGCTGCAGTCAACACGCTCAACGCAGGACTAGTCCCGCCGGTGCTGGGTCTTGAGGCGGCTGAAAAAGACCCGGAATGCGACCTCAACGCGCCGATCGGCTCGCCGCTGCAAGGCGCATTCAACACGATTCTCAAAACATCCTACGGTTTCGGCGGAACCAACGCGGCGATTGTTCTGGGGCATCCGCGTTTAAATTAGTTACCCAGATTTATCCGCCTACTGGCCGCCGCAGCGCGGCATTTCGATCAGCACGGTTCCGGTTACGTCGATCAGGAACGATCCGGTGTGTGATAGTTTCGGATTGGTCGCGCGCGAGTTGACCACATTGTTGTGGGAAAATTCCAGCGAGTTGTCGTCGACTTTCACGGTGAAATGATTTTTTGCCGCGGATTCGGTTATCGGAAAAGTACCCAATGGCGCAAGGCCTCCGCCACCGCCCCCGCCGGCGGCGGCCAAACGGGGTCTAAGCCGTTCGCCGTAGCCGAAATTTCTAAAATCTTTTCCGCGGACGAACGTGCCATAGCCGTTCACTGCATAATCGCTCGGAGCTTGGGAGTCGGTGCGAACGGTCGCTTTGACCGTGCCTTCGCTGCTGCTTTTAACCACGGTGAAATCGATCAGCCCGTTGATTTTTTGCGCTTCGAGCTTGGCGTCGGTCGCCTCGTAAACGCCCGGTGCTTTCTTGATCCATGTTCCAACAACAGTCGCCCAGCCCAGAGCTTTCAATTCCTTTTCGACGTCGGGAGCGGTCACGCCTTCGACTTTCGCACTTTCCATGGGGCGTCTTTTCTTGCGAGGGGTATCGCTTGGAGCGTCCTCGATCTTTTTCGCGACCATGGCCTTTTTTTCCAGGGCGGCTTGCGCGACCGAGTAGAATTTCGGCAGTTTGTCCGGGGGCAGCACGCCCGGAAGCTGCAGTTCGTTGATGCGCTCCAAGGCCGATGCTTCGGTTAAAGCGTCCGGCTGTTTCTTAACGATCTTGTCCAAATCCGTTGCATATTCCTCGAACAGCGTGCCCAGTTTTGCCGCGGCTGGATTGAGCGTGTGGGCGCGCTTTTCGGCCTCCGCGCGCTTGGCGGCGTTTGCGGGCTTGCCCTCTTGCGCATAAATCAACGCGGCACGCCGAAACAGATCGCCCGCCGTCGAGGCGTCGCCTTCTTTGTCGACGATCTTCGCCAGTTCGAAGAGTGCATCCGGGCAACTGTCGTCGTGCGCCAGCGCTTTGTAAAACAAGTCTTTCGCCAGGGCTGTGTTGCCCTTGGTGGCATTGGCCGTGCCCGCGGCGGCAAGGCCGTCCGCGAGATTGCGTTCCGCCGCACGTGCCGGCTCAACGCAAATTGCCATCGCCACAATCACCACAATCGTCGCTAAATTTCGCATGGCTGCTCCAATTATAAAGGTGCCTGAATAAACGTATTGCCTTTAGTTCAATGCGTTAATATCGTCATCTTCATGCATGCGTAGCGCAGCATTGAAGCTTCTTTGACGTTCTCCGCCATTTCGTCGTCTTTAAGGTTTTCGGTTTCAATGCGCACGAAGAGGCTTTCGGCTTTGACGAACAGCTCAAGCGCCTTCGACAGATTTTCCTGGTTGCCTTCCGAACCGGGTGTGGCTTTGGCGTAAAACAATTTGCCGTTCTTGTATGCATCGGCGAACGCGGCGACCAGCGCGTCTTTTCCCATTTTCTTGGTTTCGTCGTCGGCAGATTTTTCGAGCGCCTCGACATCCACGTTGTTTTTCGCGACGGGCTTGGCGCTGACTGACGTCGGCGAGCCGGACGACACAAGAGCTTTTGAAGCATCGGCGGTCTTGGTGCTCTGCTCCTTTAGTTTCTGTGCGAGCAAGACGACCTCGTCTTTTTTCGGCGCGGCGAAATCGCGCTCGATCAGTCCAGCGGCTTCCTTGCCCGATTCCGTATCGGCGTATTTCAGCGAAAGCTCTTTGGCCAGTTCGGTGGCTTCATCCTTCTTGCCGGTGCCCAGCCTGTAAAAAGTCTCGACCAACATTGCGCCGGCAATTTTGCTCTTGATCGGGTCGGCGCGATCTTTCAATGCTGTAGTGATTTTTTCGAGCCCTTCTTTGGCCTTCGCATTTTCAGGCTGAATCGCCAGCAGCGACGTGAATGCTTGTTTGGCTGTCTCCAAGTGCCCGGTATCGAGCGCCTCGGTGGCAATCTTTTGCAGCTTCTCCGACAGTTTCACATCCAGTGCGTCGATTTCCATCAGGCCCGTGCCGAGGCGTTTTGCGGCGGCTGTCGCCTTGGCCGCCATGGCCGCGTCTTTCTCTTTCGTAGCCAGCGACGCGGCGTTCTGATATCCCTTGAAGGCGTCGTGCGCTTTACCGGACTTCTCCAGGCACAAAGCCATGTAATAATGAGCCAGTGGGTAGGTGTCGTCGGCTTGAAGCGACCGTTTGCAGAGATCCTCAGTGGTTTTGTAGTCGCCCCCATTGACGAGCGCGGGAACGCCAGCGAGATACGCGTCGGCGGAAGTCCGGTCAGCGGAATTCGCAGCAGCCGCCAGCCCAAGCACAACAAGAATTAAGCTATATCTCAGCATTGACATGAATCGCAAAAACCCATTCTGAACATTCTGAAAAGGTGGCGCACACCTCACCGAAGCGACGCGCCATTGCCCTCAACACCGCGCAATGTGCAGCGTTCCGTTTATTCTATACTCCGCAAGTGACTGAATGACGGGCAAAATTTAAGTTCCTCACCACGATCTATTTATTCCAAATTATTTCGAAATTGTCACTAGAACGAGAACACTTCGTTGAAATTCAGGCGCGAAGCGATTTGCATCGCTTGGCGCCGATGCCTTCACTTATTAAGATTGTACTAACTCGCGTCCCCGGCTGGTATGCTTGGTCCTTTCAGAATCAGGTACTGTTTATTATTTTAGATGCTGCTTTTCGAAGCGCGCCCAACGCCGCGGTTCTATCGGCCGGCAAGTCCACCGCGTCGAAATCCAACAGCGCGTTCAACGCCGCGGAAAGTCTTCGTTTCGCTACGACTCCGCCCGCGAGTTCTTCAAGCCTGCGGCGCACTGTTTCGACTCCGGCATCGGCCGGGTCGCAGGCGGCCAGCAGCTTGCTCTTCAAGGCGCTGTCCGGTCGTGAGCGCGCCTGTTCGCGCATCTGCCCCAGGACTTTTTCCAGCCGCGCGATGCGCTCCTCCACTCCCGATGCGCCGAATGGCGAAACCTCCTTTTGCGCCGAATAGTTCGCTTGCTCCTTCAGCGAGTTTTGTAAAAAACGAAGCCTGGCGCACGAGACCAGAATGTTCGCCTGATCGATTCCCAAGCGCACGAGCCGTTCGCGGTTGTCGTCGAAGATTCCGGAGAATCCGTCGCGCGAAAAAAGGGTGCGCGGATCGCAGGTGTCGGCTTGATTGAAGACGACCAGCGTCGTCTTGGCCATCTCCGGGCGCTTGCGAAACAAGTTCAGCAGCCAGCTCTCGCACTCGTAGCGCTGCGGCAGCGCCAGCACCAGCAGCAAGTCCGCGCGGCGCGCCTGATCGAGAATTAAATCTTCGCGCCGGGCGTTGTGCAGCGCGGGAATCCACGGCGTGTCGATCAACACCGGCGCGGGAAGACCATTGGCCGGGTGCCATTCCGTATGGCGCACGATTTCAACGTGCTCGAGGGCCATTAGGCGCCCGGTGCCGGTCAACCGCCCGTCGAGCCGCCGGCGGCCCATCAGATGCTCGCGCCGGTCATCCCAGCGCGCTTCGACGGCCGCGCCCGATTGGTACTCGGGCGAATCGAGAAACTCGATGAAATTTTCGAGCTGTTCCATTTCATCGGTCAGCGGTTCGTTGAGCACCATCAAGTCATGCCGGGTTGCGTACAGTTTGCGCGCGTCCTGCGCGACGAACCGCAGCCGCGCGTCGGGCAGCATTTCGTCGAGGCGCGGCATGGCAATGCCGTGAAAGTCTTCGAGCATCTCGGTGAGCCGGTGAACCGCGAGACCGTTTAACGCGAAGTTTTCGGCCGCGCGGCGTTCGAGATACTTGAGAAAAATGCGGCGGTCCGCCTCGCCGGGTTCGGGTGCTCGGGTGAGCGTGTTCGTCTGCGTGCAATCGCGCACCGCGGTCGGCAGCAGATCCGAATCGCCCCAGAGGGCGCTGACGAAACTGCTCTTGCCCACGCTGCACAGTCCGGAGACCAGCACGGTCCACTCGCGCCGTGCGAGGCGCTGCGCCGACGCAGCCAGCGTGGCCGCGAAGTCCGGATGCGTGCTTTCCAGGAGGCGCGCGGCGTCATTCAAGATTGAGATCGGATCGTCCATTCTATTAAGCACTATAATCTGTCGAACCCGAAGGCAAAGCGTAGGACAGACGTTCGTAGTCCCGCCTTCAGGCGGTTCGGAAACAAAGACCGCCTGAAGGCGGAACTACGAACTAGGCAAGACGCCCCTTCCACTTTCCTCTGGACGGGCTGGCAGCCCGTCCTACGATTCATCCATGACCCTCGGCAATGTTCTTGTGATTCGCCCTGGAGCCCTGGGAGACGCGCTCCTGACTCTTCCGGCTCTAAGCGCGCTGCACGAAGCCGGCGCGCAAAGTCTGACTGTGCTCGGCACTCCCTCGAGCTTCGCGTTTTTGCGGCGCGACGACCCGTCTTTGCGTGTCGTTGATTTTTCGTCGAGCGGCTGGCTCGGCCTGTTTGCAGCGGGCGCCGCACTTTCGAACGATGCCGCCGAGATACTGAAACGCACTCAATCGGCGGTGCTTTATTTGAATGGCGACACACTCGCGATTGAACAGAAGCTGGCGTCACTTGGCGTCGAGACCATTCTGCGAATCGATCCGCCTGTTGCGTCGGGCGGCGCGATTGCGTGCCATGCGGCGCGCTGTCTGCTTAATCCGCTCGCGCCACTCGTTGGCGACTATAATGTGCGCGACGCGCTCGACCCGGCTCGAATCGAGCGTCTGAGCTGGCTCGTGTTTACCGCTGAAGAACTGCAGACCGCACGCGAGTTTCTCGCCACCTCCGGCGGTTCTTCGCATTGTTTTGCCGCGATTCATCCGGGCAGCGGCGGACGGAAAAAATGCTGGCCAGCAGCGCGTTTTGCCGAACTCGCGGCCAGTATCGCGCGCGAAATGGATTGCGAGCCGCTTGTCTTCTTCGGCCCGGCCGACGATCAGGTGCGCCGAGAATTCGAAGCCGCGATGCCATCGGAGGTAATCTGGCGGGCCATTGCGCACCGGCCTTTGCGCGAAGTGCTGGCGCTGTTATACTCCTGCGCGTTCTATGTCGGCAACGATTCCGGCATGTCGCATCTGGCCGCGCGCGCGGTGCCGACGCTCGCCATCTTCGGTCCCACCGATCCGGATGTGTGGGCGCCGATTGGAGAGAACGTCAGCGTCGTGACGGCGGCAAATCGCGATTTGAATTTGCTCGCCGTGGAAACAGTATTGAATGCAGTATTGAACTTGAAACCTGACAAGAGCCGCGCACGTCAGTGAGCGGCCAAGACTGTCTCGCAGCGCAAGATAAAGCCGCTTACTGACGTGCGCGGCTCTGAACGCTTACGAAACCTGGAACCTGAAACCGAATCAATGAGCGATCCCATCGACAGCACTTTGAAAGACCGCCGCGCTGTGCGCACGCTGGCGACGCTTCCGCTTCTTTTGCCGGAAGTGCGCGGGAGCAACGCGGCGTGGGCGGGCGTTCAAACAGTGGAGCCGATGCAACGCGGCTGCGATCAACGCGGCATGATGGATCGCCTGGCCGCCAAGGGCGTGCGCCATTTGGTGGTGCCGCTCAATGGACCGTCCGAAGATTCCTGCCTGTTCGCGCGCAAGCATATTATTGAGTCCGGAGGAGCTGGAGGCGCGCTGTACGATCTGGAGCGGCGCGACGAAGGCGCGTTTACGCGGCTCAAATTTTTGCTCGAAGCCGCCGCGTCGTCGGGGCTGATGATTGGCCTTTCGTTGTTCGATGCCTCGTCCGGTGACGCGGCGGGGCCGTTCAGGAAAGGCGGGAATATTCAGGGGCTTTCGGTGTCGGCCGCGTCCACTGGGCAAGCCGACGAGTGCCTTTTGGCAACGCTCAGCACCGTGGCGGATTGGGTCTGCTCCGCCGCGCGAGGCTTCCGCGGTCTGTGGATCGAAATCTTCCGCAATGCGTCCGGCGCACCCAGCGCGCTTGAACGCGTGCTCTGCGCGCGCGTCGCGGAGACGCTCGCGCGACACGGCGAGGATCTGTCGCCCGCGCGCCTCGGCCCGTGGATTGCAGCGCGGCGTTCGGATGTGCTGCGCGAAAAGCACGCCGCTCAAGCCGCGCCGTTCGACACGTCGCGCGAATTTCTGGCGGATGCATCGCTCGATTTTTCAGAGGCGCTGTGGCGAGCCGAATCCGCTGCGGGTGCAAGCGATGCGGAGTTTCTGTTCAGCCGCGCTCCGCGGCGTCAGCCGGCGCTGTTGCGTTTTGCCGAAAGCGCATTGGATAGCGCGCGAAGCGACTGGCTGTGGCGCGCGTTTTTTCGCGGCTACTGGCCGGTCGTCGATCTTCGCGTGGAGGGCGCGCGCGACGCGCGGCTGCTGGAAACGGTCGCGGCAATCGCGCGTTTTGGCGTGGCGTGGGCGGGGCGGGGGGCGCTGCGGCCCTGTCCGGAAATACTTGCGCCGATGCGGCAGGATGCGGTTCATTTTGCGGCGGAAGATGGGACGGGACGCTTCTTCGCCTACTTCGGCGAGCCGGCAGCGTTCGGATTGGCGCTCGCGCTGCCGCCGGGATTCTACCGTTTTTATTGGATCGATCCGGCCGCCGGACGCATCGTCGATCAAGGCGAGGGCGCGGAAGGCGGACCGCGCACGGGCATTCCCGGGTGCGCGGATTCGAATGCGAAATTGCTGGTGCTCGAACAGGACGAATCGCCCGATCCGATGTCTATCTGGTGATCCCGAACGGATTTTGAAATCGGTGATCTACTTTATCGCGGATGAACGCCGACTAACGCGGATTACCGCAGATGTTTTTTGTGAACTACTTTTCTTGTTTCTTGAGCTCGATTTTTTCGGCGGCGCGGGCTTCCAGGTCGGTCAAGCGCGCGCCTTTTCCTTCCAGATAATCGACCAGGCGCGGGATGTCGTCTTCCGTCAATCCGGCCAGATACGTGCCTTCGGGCCAGATCACCGCGTTGACGCCTTTGCGGCACAAGCCGAGGCAGGAGCATTCGCCGTCGCGGTAGATGTGGCGCAAATCCCGGGCGCGCAATTCGTGCTTGAGTTCCTTGCGCACGCGCGCACCGTGCTGCCCGCCGCAGGAGGATTCGTCCGTGCAGACCAGAATGTGCTTTTGAAGATACGCGGCGGTTGCGCTCACTTTTATTTCTCGGGTGGCAGGTACTTGATTCTGGCCTTCACTTCGACTCGGCGAAACGAGTGCGCGCTGGCTTCGAATATCGGCACGTGGGACGCGTAAGTCTCTAATGTTGAATGGCAGGTAATTTTGTAGAAGACCGGGAACGACGGATCTTTGACAACGAATTGCATCGTCCGCAATTTTACGAGGGGCGAGGTGTCGGTTTCCCTGTAATCGCAATCGTATTCAATGCGCTTGGCGCGGCAACCGTCGATGGAATCGTCTTCTTCGCTGATGAATTGCGTGCTGGGTTCTTCATTTTGGATGCGTTTTTTGTGTTCGTCTAAAAATGTGGACATGGTCCCGGGCGCGGGCGTGCTGGTGAAAATCATCAGCGGCGAAAAGCCGGCTTCTTTCGGCCCCTGAACGTAGTACGTGTATTTCCGCGTGCGGTCGTCGATGTTCCAATGGCGCGGCGGAGAAAACGCGAAATCCGCCATTTCGTTGACGCGATCCTTGAATTCTTCGCCCAGAACCACCTTGGCCGCCACGGGAGCCGGCGTCAATACATAATGGAGCGCCGCGACAAGCGCCACGGCAAGCACCGCAGCCAGGCCGATCACCAGCACAATTTTAAATGTTGACAAATTAGACGGTGGCGGCGGCGCCCAGCGTCTGCGCACGGCGGCTGGATTCGGCGCGCTGGGTGGATTTGCGCCGGGACCGGTGGACGCGGGTTGGGCCGATTGGAAATTGTCGTTGGCACTCATGGAGTGGATATTAATACAACGGGCCTTGGAGTAAAAATCGAAAACTGAAGATATTCAAATTCGCGATGCAATGAAGCGCGCACGCGTTAAAATCGCATTCAACCATCGACCTTAACGGACGGCGCGCCGCTCGCTTGCGCGATTTTTCAGGAATGATGCATGCCGGACAGCCTGCCGCACCCGCAGTATCGCACGATCCGCCTGATTGTTGCTGCGTTGCTCGTTGCGTTTGCCATCGTGTATGGCTGGCAATGTGTCGAACACGGCCGAGCGGATCTGCCTCTGAAAACCGACGAGCCGGCCAAAAGGGGAAAGCTCGGGAACGACTTCACGGCGTTTTATTCGGCTGGCGAACAGGCGCGGCTCGGCCGCAATATTTACGATTGGCAGGGCACTTCGGTGCCTCACCGGCCTTATGAATACCCGCCGCTCTTCGCCGTGTTTCCAATGCTGCCGCTCTCCTATTTTCCGTACAATACCGCGCTGGCTTTTTTTTATGCGCTGAACGCGCTGCTTCTCGCGGCTTCTTTTTTGATGCTTCGGAAATTGCTTTGGCCGCCGCTTTCGGAGTATGGGGCCGCCACGCCGCTTTGGCTACTGCCGCTTGCGGGGATGCTATTGACGCTGGCGTTTTGTTGGCGGTTCATTCATTCGAATACCAATGAAAGCAATGCGAATCTCTATCTTTTATTCTTGCTGACTCTCGCACTTTATTTCGATCGCCGCTGGGCGCAGAACGGTGGCGAGATTCCGCGCGGCGGGTTGTTCTGCGGATTGGCGGTGGCACTGGGAACGGCGATAAAATTGACTCCGGGACTCTTCGGTGTTTATTTTCTGTGGAGTTTGCGGCGCTGGGCGATGCTCGGCGGCGCACTTGGATTGTTTCTGTTTCTGTTCGTCGTGCCGGGCATTTTTCTAGGCTGGGAGACGAATCTGAAATACCTCGACGCGTACAAATCTTTTGCGCTGGGAAAAACCGCCGGTGCAGAACAGTCCGATTCCGATCCCAACCGCATCATCATCGGCCGGCCGCGTCAATTGGATCCTCATGATTCGGACAGCCCCGAAGGTGTGGGCGTCAGTATCAAGGGTGTGTTGACCAGCCTTTTGACGCCGTCGCCCGCGCTGCGGAAATCCGGGGACAAGCCGCGTACCGTCAACATCGCGAATCTTGATATAATGAAAGTTAATCTAATTTGGAAAATGATGTCGGTGGCGTTGATGTGTGTCACAATCGAGCTGACATTCCGAGGGAGAACGCGGCGGAACACTTTTGCGGCGGCGCTGTCGTGGAGTCTCGTGACGGTAGCGATGACTCTGATTTCGCCGCTGACGCGCATCGCTCATTTGGTGGTGCTGGCGATTCCGGTTGCGACGCTCGTGGCTTTATTGCAGCAGAAGAAGTTGAGCGACACGCCGAAAACGCTGGCATGGGCGGCATTCATTCTTCTTTCCATCAGCCCCGCGACGGGCGAATATCTGCGCGCGCTTGGATTCACCACGTTCGCGTTGATCGTTCTCTATGTGGCATTGGCAACTGCGCTGCGAGATCGAACCAGTTACAGCGCCGACTTCATTCGAATCCATCCAGATCCCGGACCAGATACAGCGGCCGGCCTTTGACTTCGATGTAAATGCGCGCGAGATATTCGCCGATGACGCCCAGCGAAATGAGCTGGATTCCACCGAGAAACAGAATCGTCACCAAGGTTGAGTCGTAGCCCTGCTGTTGATTGAAAAAGCCGAGGAAATGTCCCACGATTCGGACCAGTGCGTAGACAATTGCGACGCACGCGATTGAAACACCCACGTAGCTCCAGATCTTCAGCGGAAACGAGCTGAACGACGTGATGCCGTCGATGGCGAAATTCCAGAGGCGCCAGTAATTCCATTTCGTGGCGCCTTTGTGGCGCGGCTGGCGATCGTAGTGCACCGCCGTCTGGCGGAAACCGACCCAGGCAAACAGGCCTTTCATGAACCGACTGCGTTCGGGCAGCCGGCCGATGGCATCGACGACGCGCCGATCCATAAGCCTGAAATCGCCGGTGTTGTGCGGAATCTCGATGGCCGTCATGCTTGCGATGACGTGGTAGAAGCAGTTCGCCGACGCGCGCTTGAACCAGCCTTCGCCCTGGCGCGTGCGGCGCGTGCCGTAGACGACGTCGAAGCCCTCGCGCCACTTCGCGACAAAGTCGGCGATGAGTTCGGGCGGATCCTGCAAATCGGAATCGATCGGCACCACGGCGTCGCCGCGCGCGTGGTCGATGCCGGCGCTGAGCGCGACATCTTTGCCAAAATTGCGCGAGAGGTTCACGATCTTAATGGCGGGATTGCGCGTGCGATTCTGGCGCAGGAGCGCGAGGGTGTCGTCGCGGCTGCCGTCGTTGACGCAGACGATTTCGTAACTCAACCCGATCGGCGCGAGCGCTTTTTCAACACGCTCGAAAAAATGTGAGAGGCATTCCGATTCGTTGAACATCGGCGCCACGACCGACAATTGCGGGTGGCTGGCGGAATGGCCGGGCGTCGGGTTCATAAGATGGGCGAGGAGATTTCGTAGGCGAAGAGGTGGTACAGGCGGGCCATGTGCAGCGTTTTTCCAATTTCGGGGGAGACTTCCACGTGAACTTCCTTGCCGCCGGCCGTCATTTTCATCACGGCCTGTGCCAGTTCGCCGATGAACAGGGAACTGATGTAGGCGCAGCGAGTGAGGTCGATAAAGACGCTCTGATGATTCGATTCGCACAAGTTCGCGCAGGCCTGTTTGAACGCGGCGAGATCGGAACGCAGGAGACCGTTCCCCGCGCGCAAGGAGCCGGCGTTCAGGGCGAATTTTTCTCCGGAAATGCCCGCATCTTCGCAGCTTTTCACCCGCATGAACGGTCCTCGAAAAATAAACAAGCGTAGGACTGGCAGTCCGTCCTACGGCTACGAACCTTTGCGGCTTTCCAGCTCCTGGATCATTTTATCGACATCCTTGAAGGAAACGTCTACTTCATAAATATCATAAAAGATCTTCAAGGAGTCTTCGATCTTGCTGTGTTTGGTCAAAGTCACCGCCTTGTAATACATGATGCTCTTCCACTTGTCGTCCTTGATTTCGACCGGGAAGCCGGCGAGTGTTTCGTCGAAGCGCTTGAGCGCCAGATCGTACTGTCCTTTGGCGTCGAAACAGATGCCCAGCTTGAGGCCGGACTCGGTGCGGAATTTCGGGTCTTTAAAGGTGGATTGAAAGCGTTTGAGGGCTTCGTCGTAGAGCGCCCGATCTTTGCGTTTTTCCGCGAGATCGAAATAGATCGCGCCCAGATCGAAGCGAATCTTGCTGTCGGTCGGATATTGCTTTTCGCGATCGAGGAACGAATTCAACCGATAATCCAGGTAGAGTTCGCGCTGCTTCACGTACTGTTCTTTCGCCGCGGTGTCGCCGGCTTTGACGCCCGGCTCGAGACTTTTCAACTCCGATTGCATTCGCCAGATTTCAAGATCGTGGAGCTTGAAGAGGAACGCGGGATTGTTGGGATCTTTCTCTCGCGCGCTTTCAAACGCGCTCTTGGATTCCTCGTAGCGCCCGAACTGCCGGTACGCGTTGCCGAGCTTTTCGTAAAGCTTGGGCAAAGTGCGTTCGTCTTCGCACTTCGCAATTTCGTCGTTGGTGTGCGCGACGATGGCTTCCATGTCGGCCTCGCTCTTGATGTCGCCCTTTTCAAGATCGAGTTTCGACGCCGCTTTGCGCTGGTCGTCGGTTTGAGTCAAGCGCGCGACGGACCCGCGCTTGCCGTCTTTGCTGGCGTTTTCAATGATACTGGTGACATTCTTCGCCGAAAGATCGCGCCACTTTTGCGAGGCTTCGCGGTCGCCCGGAACCTGTTTGCTGACCTGGCCCCAGACGTCCAGCGCTTCCTGCACGCGATTGTCGAGTTCGTAAAGATGCGCCAGTTCGCGCGCGGCTTCGATGAGCATTTTGTTGTTGCCGCCGGCGTTCAGATTCTTGACGTCTTCAAACATGGCGGTCGCGCAGGCGTTGTAGCCGGCGGCCTTGGCGGCTTTGCCGAGCGTCATCATGGCGGCGCAGTTGGTCGGATCGATCTTCAATATCTCCTCGGCTTTCTCCATCGCCGAGTCCCATTTCTTCATCATGTACAGCGAATTCAATCCCGGGAACAAGACGGTGTTGACCTTGGTCTTGCCCAGAAACGACGAACCCTTTTCCTGCCACATGCGGTTCTCGACCGCGCGCAGCGAACGTCTCGCAATGACGTTGTTGGGATCCATTTTGCAGGCGGTCAGATACAGTTCAATCGCGTAATCGTAGTTTCGGCGGTTAGTTGCTTCTGACGCCTTTTCCAGATATTTTGTTACGTCCACCGCGTTATTCCTCGCTAGTCTTGGTGTGCCGGGCGCTGCCCGCATCGGGTAGAGCCTTGAGTGATAACCACTCAACGCGCATCGAATGTATGACAAAAAAGGTTTTTTTGCCAGTTTGAAATTGAATCAAAAATGCGCGGCTACTTCGAGCAACGTGGTTTAACCGCAAGAGGACGCCGAGGTGCGCGGAGGACGACGCTCTTTATAAGGAAAACGACAGTGCCCAAATGGTTCGACTATAAATCATCCGACGATCTGCGCGCCGCCGCGCGGCAATTGGGTGTTGACGATGTTGTCGAGACAGATTCCGATTTCTCGCGGCTGCTTGAACCTATTGTCATCGGCGGTCGGCGCGTGGGCAATCGTCTTGCGATCCATCCGATGGAAGGCTGCGATGGCGAGTTGGATGGCCGCCCCGGCGAACTCACGTTTCGGCGCTGGAAGCGTTTTGGCAACGGGGGTTGCAAACTGATCTGGAGTGAAGCCGTTGCGATTCTCGATGAAGCGCGGGCCAATGCGCGGCAGCTTTGGGTGCACGACGGCTCGCTTTCAGACTTGGCTCGGCTGCTTGAGGATCTTAGAAGCCAGCATCGCGCGGAGTGGGGTGCGGACGCGTGCTCCGATCTGCTCGTCGGCTGCCAGATGACGCACTCCGGCCGCTACAGTTATCGCCGGCCGCTGATCGCGATGCACGATCCTTCGCTCGATCCGGCGACGCTCGTACCGAATCCCAACGGCGAGGGAAAAATTCCGATGCCGCTGGATTATCCCGTGTTGAGCGACGATGATTTGAAACGCGTCGAGGACGCGTACATCGCCGCAGCGAAACGCGTCGTGAAACTCGGTTTCGATTTCATCGATCTCAAGCAATGCCATCGCTACTTGCTGAACGAACTATTGGCGTCGCACGAACGTCCGGGGCCGTATGGCGGATCGTTTGAAAACCGCACGCGGCTGGTGCGGAATGTCATCGGCCGAATTCGTTCCGAAGTCAGCAAGGACATCCTGCTGGCGTCGCGCATTAATATTTGCGATTTTACGCCGTACACCAAGGGCGCCGACGGACGCGGCACGCCGCGCCCGTACACGACTCCATATAGGTGGTCTTTCGGTGTCGATCCGCTGCACCCTGAGACTCCGGATTTGAGCGAGCCCAAGCAATTGGTTGCGCTACTGAAATCGCTGGGCGTGAGCCTGCTCAATATTTCCATGGGCAATCCATACAACAACATGCACTTCGGCCGGCCTTTTGAGAAAGCGCCGCTGGACGGATACGAGACGCCCGAACATCCGCTGCTGGGTGTGGCGCGGCATTTCAAACTGGCCGCCGAGATGCAGCAGGCGTTTCCGGATACGCCGATGATTGGCACAGGCTATTCGTGGCTGCAGCATTTGTTTCTGGAGTGCGCCGCGGCGAACGTGAACAAAGGCCGCATCGCGCTGGCTGGCGTGGGGCGCGGCGCGTTTGCGTATCCGGATTTCGTGAAGGACATCATGGCCACCGGAAAAATTCGCAATGAACAGGCGTGCATTGCGGTCTCAAGCTGCACCGCGTTGATGCGCGCTAAAGGCAACGAGTACGGTCAATACCCGAGCGGCTGCGTGCCGAAGGACAAGTTCTACGGTCCAATCTACCGCGAGGCGATCAACGCATATAAGGCGGGGAATAAGCCGAAGAAGTAACGCGATGTGGCACATCTGATCGCACAGCCACGAAATTATTGTAATAAATCTGGATATCGAGCATATTCAAACAAGGGAGAATTCCATGAAAACATATCTGTCGTTGTGCACTTGCCTGTATCTCATCGCGTGTGCCGCCGTGTGGAGCACCGAGGATCGCGTGAATCACGAGGGGCGGAAACTTCCGCCGTTGCCGCCGATTACCAAACCGGTTCCGTTCAATACTCCGGAAGCCGACGCAATTCTTTCGGCGATGCAGATTTTTCCGAAGGATAGTGCGTGGAACGAGGACATTTCGAAACTCCCTGTTTTGCCGAATTCGGCGAAGATGATCGCGGGGATCGGCGCGGCGCAAGTGTTGAAGTACAACCTCGACATGGCGTGTGTGATCGTGCCGCCCAACCAGCCCAAGATCGATGTGAAAATTCTGTTGTACGGCGGCGAATCCGACAAAGGTCCGTACCCGTTGCCCGACATTGCGCCCATCGAAGGCTGGCCGATGGAGAAGAAGAACCTCGATGAAATTCAGCGCGTGGGCGAAGGCGACCGACATGTGATTCTTATCGATCCGACCGCCGGAAAACTGTACGAATTCTGGCAGGGTCGCAAGACCGACAAGGGCTGGGATGCATCGAATGAAGCGACGTTCGACCTCAATTCAAACACGCTGCGCCAAAAGGGCTGGACATCGGCGGACGCCGCGGGCTTGCCAATTTTTCCAGCCACGGTTCGTTACGACGAATGCGAACGGGGAATGGTCGAGCACGCGCTGCGCTTTACGTTGAAGCGGTCACGCAAGGAATTCATTTATCCGGCGACGCATCACGCAGGCAAGGGCATGGATCCGAACGTCGCGGCGATGGGGCAGCGCTTCCGGCTGAAGGCGGACGTCGACATTTCCGCGTTCCCGAAACATGCCAAGGCGATCGCGCTGGCGCTGAAGAAGTACGGCATGATCATGGCGGACAACGGCGGAGACTGGCGCATCTCAGTCGCGCCCGACGAACGCATCCAGGGGCTGGATGCGCTGCGAAAATTGAAGGGCTCGGATTTCGAAGTGGTGCAGACGACCGGGGAGCATGAAGGGCCGCGGAAGTAGTGGCGGGACCGTTCCGCCACAATCCCATTGTCTCGACATTCAATTCTGCCGATAATTTCTCGCGGGAACATTCGCGGGAGAGAATGCGTGATGAGTGGAATCTTAGACTGGCTGTCGAAACTGTGGGCTCGGATGGTGCAGGATTACGAGCTCAAATTCGACATCCGGGAAACGTCACGTTGCCTGCGCCAACTCATCGATTCCCTGTTGATCTTAGTCGCGGCCTGGGTTCTGGTCTGGCTCACGAAGGCGTTGATTCGGAGCTTCGAGCGGCGCATCGACCGCATTCGCGGCGCGGATCACCGGCGGCGCATTGAGACGATTTTGTCGCTGCTGTTCAGCGCGCTGAAGTACGCCGTCTATATTTGCTGCACGTTCTGGATTCTGAGCGCGTGGGGAATCAACACCGATTCGCTGCTCGTTGGCACGGCGGTGATCGGGGCGGCGATCGGATTCGGCGCTCAGGGGATCGTGCAGGACGTGATCACCGGGCTGTCGATGCTGGCGGAAGACCAGTTGTCGGTCGGCGATTTCGTCGAGATTGCGGGCAAGACCGGGGCGGTCGAGGAAGTCGGTTTGCGCGTGGTCAAAATACGGGACGCGACGGGCGCGCAGCATGTGATTTTCAACCGCACCGTCACCATGGTCAGCAATTTCACGGCGGGAGCCGTTCAAGCCAGCGTGGATATCTCGCTCGAAAGCGCGCAGGACGGCGACAAAGCCGTGTCAATCGCCGAAAAAATTTGCCGGGACATGGCGGATGAATTGCCCCATTTTCCGCGCCCGCCCGCAGTCGTCGGGGTGCGAAGCAGTTCGACCGGCGAGCTGTATTTGCGCATCGATGTCGTGGTGCTGCCCAAGCAGGAGATCGTCTTGCGCACGCATTTTGCCGATCGGATCAAAAGCGCCTTCGCCGCTCAGGGCATCAAGATTCCCAACGACCGCATCCGCGTGGCGATTTCGAGCGAGTTGTTCCGGCAGGCGATGGAACGCGGACGCCGGAGCGGCATGAGCACGGTACCGCTGGTCAGGCCGGCGGGAGACGCGCCGGTGTGAGCTCCGAAATGTATTTTCCGCATCCGTGCAAATGAACAAAAAACGCCGCGATGATTCGCGGCGTTTTTCGTTGATTCGGTGGATTTTGCGTTCGCTCTACGGCTTAGTCATGAATTCCGTCGCGAGCTTTTCGAATGTTTCCTGACTCACCGCAACCCATCCATTGAGTTCTTTCGGGACGAGGTAATTCGCTGAAATCGCCGTCAGCTTTCGATCCGGGAATTTTTCGCTGGCTTCGATCTTCGGAATCAAATAGCCCCGGCCGCTGTGCAGTGTTTTATCTTCCTCTGGGGCCGCGACCGTCACGCCGCTGAGCTTGGCGAAAAATTCGGGGTTGACGGCCTTCCATTTGTCGAGCTCCTGCGTCACCAGGCTGCCCTGTTGTAGCACGGCGTACTTCAAGCCTTTTTCTTTGACTTCGACGAGCGGGTAGGGTTTCGGCGGCGTCTGGACCGGCGAGGACCGCTCGTAGTTTTCGTACTTGTCGCGGTTGTGGTCGCATCCGCTTATGAACGCGATTGCCATCGCAAGCAGACACGCAAAAGCACTCTTGGAAAACATGCGCATGTAGTGAATCCCTTTCCGAATTTAATTGCCTTTGAAGTCGAGCATTTCCAGCGCGGATTTGTGATCGCCTTTGCGCGCGAAAGCGGCGGCCTGTTTGGCGCGCTCGTTCAGTACCTTGACTTCGAATTCCAGCGTCCGGTTCTTCAGCTTTTCCATGTCCTCGCGGGTCGAGCCGCCTTTCCGGTTGACTTCGGCGACTTCCTTGGAGATCGCATCGTATTCTTTCTTGAGTTCCGCTTTGAGCTCGACACTGCTGGAACTGAGGTTGCCGATGTCCTTGTCGATCGCCAGCAGTTTGCCGTTGATCTTGTCGATGTTTTCCTTGAGGTATTTGACTTCGGTTTCAACCTTGTTGACGTTGGCGTTGGTCTGGCTCAAATCGGTTTTCGTGGTGGCGATTTCGGAGTCGTGTTTGTCCGACTTCTTTTGCAGGACCGGAAGATCGTTCTTGACGAAGACTTCGTATGTCTTGGTCAGCGTAGCGAGACTGTCGGCGGTGCCTTTGTTCGCTTCGGCAAGCTTCTTGTTCTCTTCCTGCAATTTCGCGATTTCGGCATTTAACAACTGCTTGGCATCCCCCACGGCCTTTTCCGTTTTTGCATCCTGGGATTTGTTCGACGCGATCAACGCATCGTTGACGTTTGTGCGCGTGGCGTCCAGATCCTTGTTCACCAAAAAGTAAACGCCGCCGATGGCCAACGCCAAAACGGCCGAAACGATCCAAAAGATCATGGGGGTCACGCCGTTGGGCTGCGGCGCGGAGCCGCTCGATGTGGTGCTTGTGCTTGTCTCAGCCATATTCGATTGAACCTCCTCAAAGTCCCGTGCCGTCTGATCACACTGTAAAAAGATTGCTATTTCGGGGCATGAAAAAATCACTTCTCTGGCGAATGAGAGACGCCGAAAAGACCAAAGTATTCAAACTTTTAACGCATTATGAGTGTATGCAGAAAATTGTCCATCGCAATTCGCTCTTTGCGCAAAAGGACGCAGCTATTCCTCGTCCTTCAACTCCAATACCTTCACGATCTTGCCGTCTGGCGTAAAGTCCAACTCAAGCTTCTTGCCATCTTTATCGATGTCGACGCTATAAAAGTCGGTCTTGGTTTCCGAATCGGTCTCCTTGTTGAGTTCGCTGACGTGCCACTCCTTATATGTTTTCTCAAACGCATCCCGAACCACCAGTGGCACATCCGCGGGCTTCACGCTGATGCCCGTGCGCAGGAGTTTTCCCGCCTCGTTGAAATAAGCGTCGATCACCGTCTTGTCTTTCATTTTTATTTCGAGCGACCAATGCACTAATTTTTTATCCATGGTGCGCTTTTCGGCAGTCAGGAATTGTTTGATTTTGCCGGGAAACGCGTCTTTTGCCGCGGAAATGATGCTTTCCGGCACGTTGCCCACCGCAATTTCTTTATCTTGAGCGATTGACTCTTTGGACAACACGCTCGCCATCAGAAATGCTGTAATCAAGAAACACGCACGCAATGTCATCGCAAACTCTCCTCGCATCAAAAACTTAAATGACCACGAATATCGACGCGCCCACCGGCTCATTGTTGTGAACTATTTCGAATAAAATCGAGGATCATCAGCACCACTTCGCTGGCCAGCAGCACCACGATCAAAATCTCCAGGATGTATTCGCGCCGGAAGTTCTTGTATTCCCCCAGGCGCTGATTGGCCATTTCGTAGATGTATTCGTACACCTCGATCTGGCCGTCGAGCGTTTCGGCACGGTCGTCCACGTCGAATTTCGTGCGCAGCCGCGCGGCCAGTTTTCGCGCCGGCAGCGGCAGAGGCGCCTGACATCTGTACAGCGGCCGTTCCAGTTTCGCCAGTCGAATTCGGCGGGTCAGAACCATGCGGGACATCGTCCCGATTTCGCCCAGCCGTTTCAAGTCGTCGGATGCGACATCGCCGGCCAGCGGCAAATCCGTCTCCGCGCGCCCCCAATTGGCGGTGATCTCGCGTTCCAACTTTCGCAACTCGCATTCGTAGAAGAAAAAATCGGCCAGCGCGGCCACCATTCCGGCCCAATCCGCTTTCACCATGCAAACAACCGCGCGCCCATTTTTCGCGCGCACCCATCCCCCGGTCATTTTCACCAGAACGGACGCATTCGGCCCCGACGCGCCATCGGGATCGATCCAGCGTTCGGCGCGCTGCACCACGTCGGCTCCAGCCGCCGCAGCGTTCACGCAAACGACATCGAAATCGGGGCCGGCAAGCATGTCATCCGGTTTCGCCACCGGCGTCTCCGGCCACGACGCGCTCCCCTTGTCTTCCAATAGGGCGACGCGCTGCTCCGGCTCCGTGAAGGACAGAAACACCGCAGTACCCAACGGCGCAACCGTCTGAAAAGTCACGCGTTTCAGCGCAAAGGGGTCGTCGCTCGTCGGCTTAATGACAGCCTGTTCCATGGAGGCTCGGCTGGGAGAGTTCAGGGTCGGCACATCTGTCAGCATCGGCGCACATCTTTCACTTTTAGGCTGTAACCTCAACCCAACACACACCTTCAAGACAGCACATTGTGAATATTAGAACTGTACTCGGCCTCGCATTTTCCGTTACAGAAGTTGCACATCGTGCGTCAACACGCCCTAAAAACGATATAAACTATCGTATCAATAAACCCAAATATACACCATAAATTAGACGCTCAAAGACCAGTCTTTATTCCAAGAAATCCACAAAATAAAAACCCCAACCCATACCTTTGTGTTTCTTGGTGTTCTTAGTGCCTTTGTGCGAGGCCTTTTTAAAATGCCGATTACACCTAACATTCCGACGCCAGAACCCGGTACTCATTCACCTTCACCAGCGACCGAAACGCCTCCATCCAGCCCGGCATTTCGTGAGTCAAATACACCCCCGGCTTGGCGCTTGATTTCTGCAACGTAATCACCGACGCCGCCATGCCTGACGCCACAAGCCAGCAGGTCGCATTGGTGTCCATGGGCAGTTCGCACGAATTGGCCAGCGTGCAATACTGGCCGTGCCAGACGTCGCCGTCGCGGCAGGCGACACCGACAAAATCCTGGCCCTTCAGATCGAGTTCGGCTTCGCGCACCAGCAATTCCGGCGACTGGTCGTAACCGGCTGCGCGGATCAACTTCATGTTTTCGGCGTGAAAACCATAGATGAATTTCACCGCCGTGTCATGCCGCCAGCCCATGTAAAGGCACTCTTCGTGCCCGCACAAAAAGGCGTCGCCGTCCGGCGGCACCGGGATCAGACTGAAGGGCACTCCTATGCCCCGAAAGTTCTGCGGCGTCCAGCTCAACGCGTCTTCATGCAGCAGCACCGAACCTTCTTCGAGCACTTCGAAGGTCCAGTCTTCAGCGATTTCAGCACCGGATTCGCCCGGACACCACGTGGTTGACGGGCCGGGGAATTTGCCGTCGGCCGGAATCGTGCTGTCGTATTCCCAATACACGATTTCGTCGGGCGCTTCACCGTCGAGTTTCGTCAGAATAATTTCTTCGGCCATCGCATTCAGCGCGCCGGGATTCATTCCGGACGCCGCGACGTGAGCCTTGTTCGACACGTGCGGGCGTTCGCAGATAAAGTTGAACGCGGCGATGTGAATATCGTCTTTGTAATCCACCATCGTCGAGTTGATCAAGGGGATTCCAAGGTTGTCGCAATAAGTCAGCGTGGCGCGCTTGTCGAGCGTCGGCGTCAAATCGATCACGGCATCGAATTTCTCCACCGTGACACGATGTTGAAAGTCGGGCATTGAATAATGCTGAATCGTCCACTTCTCAATGGTGCCGGCCAGCGCTTTTTGATGCAGCGGATAATTCATCGGCCGCCGCGGATCGACGACCGCCGCCGTCCAACCCAGATTCTTAAAAATATAAAGCAGCGCGATCCCAACCGGGCCGCCACCGCCAACAATCAAGCACTTCATGATGAGAACACTCCGCAAATATAACTCAAATCAATTTTATCGTCTTAAAAGGCAGTAACCATTAGAATTGCGTCGAAAAGCGCGTTAAGTTGTCGCGAATTCCAGCATGTATAAGCAAATGCCAACACAAATCCTTATTTTGAAGCAAGATAGCGAATCAAATGCCGTTAATCTGGGTGCCAAGGAGCAGTACCCTGCTCCTTGCTGTTGCGCGCTCAATTTCAGAGGAAACGTCATTTCGTATGTCAATCGGTGTTCAGCAGCAAGGAGCAGGGTACTGCTCCTTGGCACCCATCGTAAAAATCGTATTGTCCTGAATTCCACACCAGATTCCTCAGAATAGTGTCTAATGAACCGTCCGCTCTTCCGGTTTAATCATGAAATGTGAGAGGAAATGCGCGCTTGACTGACCGGCAACTCATCGAAGCGTATGCGGGAAGGAGGGACAATATGGCCTTCGGCGAATTCGTGGACCGACACGAAAGCGCACTGTTGTCCTTCGCAGCGGCATTCTTGCGCGACGAGACACTCGCGCAGGACATCGTGCAGGAAGCCTTCTTAAGAGCCGCCCGAGATCCTCAACGGCTGCTCAAGAACGAGGACAACCACGCCAGCGGCCGCAACTGGCTGCTGAAAGTGGTGCGCGATCTAAGCATCGACAGCCTGCGCAAAAAGGCCACGGAACGCCGCGCGATCCAGGGCATGGCGGAGATCGCCGACACCGCCACGCCGGCCCCGGACGCGCTCGCGGAGGCAGAGGAGCGCGTCCAGGAAGCCCGCAACGCCGTCGACCGCCTCCGCCCGCGTCTGCGCGAACTGATGATCCTGAAAGTCCGCGAAAAAAAGAGCTACAAAGAAATCGCCGAAATAACCGGACTAACCGCAACAAACGTAGGCTTTCTACTGCATCAAGCGATGCAGGAATTGCAGAAAGATCTAAAAGTAAAAGTAGAAGTCTAAAGGATGAACTGTGAACGTAAATACGACCATAAATTCGGGATCACAACCCCTCTCCCCAGCGGGGGAGAGGGCGGACGAGCGTACTCGCTCGCCGGGTGAGGGGGAAATCGTGGATCGCAAAACCAATCCCCACCTAACCCGTCTTCAGCGCCAAAGACGCGCACTAAGATAGCCCAGGCCGGAGCCGGTACCCCGGCGCAGGCCTGGATAAAGAAAGCAAAAGGCCCCAAAGTTCGTAGTTCCGCCTTCAGGCGGTCCCAGCCCCAAAGGGGCGAACTAAAGAGTGTGAAGGAACAAACCTATGACCCCCAACGCCCCACCCAATAAACACCTCGACTACCTGCTAACCGCCTACCTGTTCGAAAATCTCTCCGCCGCCGGAAAGAAAGAAGTGGAAACCCATCTGGCCCAATGTCCAGCCTGCCGCGACGAATTGGACGCTCTGCGCGCCACAATGGGCCTGCTCGCGACGGCGCTAAACGACGGCGGAAAAACCTATGTGTTCGAAGAGCAGCGCAAGAAGCGAGTGCTGGACGCGGCGCGGAACGGGCAACTGGGATTTGTGGCGCGGAAAGTCGGCGGCTGGCAATGGAAACTCAGCGCGGTGGCCGCGATTGTCATGGTGGGAGTTGTGTGTTTGTCGTTTGCGGCGTTTTTTACGAACAGTTCGAGAAGTGCGATGGTTGCCGGTCGGTCAGGCGATATGCAGCCGATTCATTACGGAGAAAGAGGAGAAACCTCGGAACGACTCCGAGCAGCCTTAAACAGTCGCATGAAGGAAGAGCAGAATGCGCCGACTCCGGCCCCGGCAGCCGCTGACGAAGCAGGCGTGACAGTCAGGCGAACCACTCGTGTTGATGTCGATAAAATGGAGGCTCCAAATATTTCCGCCAGCAGTACATCGCCAAGAGTATACGATGGTCAAATTACTCTCGGTGTACAGCCAATCCAAACCGGTCCACAGAGCCCCGTTCCTAAAGGCGTCGAGATTCCCGCGGACCTTCTGAAAAAAGCCGAGCTAAGCGATCATTTCGAAAGACTCGATCGCCCCGAATTGAATAACGCATTTGAAGCACCGGACCTTTTTTTTCACGATCGCAAAGGCGTGATAAACGACAAAGAGATCGCCGCAGGCGGCGGCGGAAATGGCGGCAAGGCGTTGGACGACATGATCGGCGCAACAGCCACGAAAACCCCGGGAGCGAAATCGCCAGGATCGGTCGGCGGAATCACTAACGGCGTGGATGGCGAAGCGGGACGCGGGACATTTGGCAACCGCTCGGGCGGCGGCAGGCGTCTTGACGTCAAACGTCATGGAGGCCTAAAAGAGGAAGCGGCTAAAGAACCCGAAGGGTTCGCAGCTAATGAGTTGGCGCCCAAACCAGACAATAAACCCGCTTCCCCCGCCGCGCCAGCGCACAAGGACGTGGCTCTTGCGGCCAAAGACGATACGATTCGCAGGCAAGACGGAGAAAGCAAGTCGCCAGGTCAGGGGCAAAGCGTCGAAGAACTCAACAAGCAGCTCGCGCATCAAAATGCCCAAGTTACGGAACAGTTGTCGCGGACGCTCGATGAAAAGGTGTCGAAACTGGACGATGAAACGGCTCTTCCTGAAAAAGCGCAAGAAGGGCGAACCGCAACCATCACCGGCAAGAATTCCAAAGCCCCGGCGTCCGGATACAAACTCCCGCCACCCGGCGAAACGTCCGCCCTCGATCAAGATTACCTCTTTGACGATGTAGCCAAACGCGATCCAATGAAAAAGCCTGCTTTGACGACACTTCCAGAACCGGTTGTGGCACTCAGATATATAATCCGACCGGCAGCGGAGACCCCGCCTCCGCCACCAAGTTCAATTCCCCGCCCTCCAGTCGTTGCGTTCAGCTTGGACAGCAACGCGCCGCAGCAACCGGCGAAACCGGTGATCGTTGCGACCACTCCAGTCGGCGGCACAACACCCCTCAATTCCTCCGCGTATGCCACAATACAAGGTGGCCAGCCCAGCGATCCCGCCGCTCCAAGCGAACCCAAAAGCGGCCTAATCAACGGTGATGGAAAAGGGACCGCAACCGTGGATCCATTGGGCCAAAGCACGCAATTCGGAGCGTACCTAAATGGTAGCGGACCAGGATTGACGCCGCCCTCCGACCCCGCGACGCGGTACTCGTACGACAGAGCCTCAGATTCCCCAAGTACCCAGCAAGGAGTAAGTCAAAACCGGCTTCCCAGCGACAAAAAAGAGTTTCAAAGCCTGAATGAGAAAAAAGGCGGCATCACAAGTCTGAACGAAGATGAAACGGAAGTCACAATAAAGCGGATTGTGGAATCGGAAGGCCTCGTCGATCAAAAGAAAGCCAAGAAATCCGACGACGGAAGGATAAATGCGCAATCCCTGGGAATTATCGCCAAGCCGGGCGATAAAGATTTCCTCGAAACGATCGGCACATCGATGTCGGGCCTCAATGTTGCCCCAGCGAAAAAGTCCGTTGAAGCACAGGGCAAGACAACAGAGACCGACACGGTCGAGCTTTTCTTCAATCAGGAAATTGCACAAAAAAGAGGAGCCGCGACCGCCACAGGCGTGAAAGACGCATTCCTGAATAGTGTTCCCCGCGGTCTGGATGCAAATGCAGCTCAAGCGAATGGACAAGAGCAGGCAAAAACGCCCGCCGTCGAATTTGTCCCGCCAGTCTTCGAAACACGCACGCGCCAAGTAGGCGAGTCCCCATTATCGGGTGCGGACGAAAAAGTGCCCGCAACACTCAAAGACGTAGAGTATCAAGTTCAGGTAAAACCGGCGGATTGGAATTCCAAATCCCTCGACGCTGCCGAACTCTCCCTCCGCGGCTACCGCGCCTTGCGCGACGAAAACCCCAAACTCACACTCGCGCAATTCTTCCGCCGCCCCGATGTCGTCCACCCCGTGCCGCTCACCGACGAAGGCCTGGACGAAGACGATTACGTCACCAAATACGGCACGCGCCCCTTCGTCGATTGCGCGCGCGATCATCTTTCGACCTTCGGCCTGGACGTGGACACCGCCGCCTACACGCTCGCCCGCGCCGCGCTGCGCAGCGAAAAACTGCCCGACCCCGGCAGCGTAAAAGTCGAAGAGTTCCTGAATTATTTCAAGCAGGCCTATCAAGTCCAGGGCGACGAAGCCTTCGGCGTCTTCGCCGAATCCGCCCAATCGCCATTCATCGATTCGCCAATCCAATCGCGCGACGCGGCGCAACTCGCATCGGCCCTGATCGTCAACAACCAGCACTCGCGCGAACTGCTCAAGATCGGCATCAAATCGCGCGCCGCGCGCCCCGGCGAACGCAAGCCGGCGATGCTCACCTTCGTCGTCGATACGTCCGGCTCAATGAGCAAACCCGCGGGCGTGAACCACGTCATGAGCCGACTGGCGCTGGTGAAACAGGCGCTGACCACACTCGTCGAATCGCTGCAACCGGAGGACGCCGTCAGCATCGTCGGTTTCCGCGACCAGTCCGAATTGGTGCTGCCGCGCACGCAGGCCAGCCAGAAGCAGCGCATCCTCGACGCCATCGATTCGATGAGCGCCCGCGGTTCGACAAACGTCGAAACCGGCTTGAATCTCGGCTACCGCATGGCCGACGAAGCCTACGCCACCAACGCCGTCAACCGCATGATTCTCTTCAGCGACGGCGTGGCCAACGTCGGCGAAAAAGGGCCGGACGAAATCCTGAAGCTGGTCAAGATTTTCGCCTCGCGCGGCATCGATCTCTCGACGATCGGCGTCGGCATGGGCAAGATCAACGACCCCATGATGCGCACGCTTGCCGACAACGGAAACGGAAGCTGCCATTTCGCCGACACGCTCGCCGAAGCCCAAACCATTCTCACGCAAAAGCTCCCGCCGCATCTCAACGTCCTCGCCCGCGACGCGAAGGTGCAGGTCGATTTCGACAGCGACACGGTCAAGAGCTACCGCTTGCTGGGCTACGAAAAACGCAAGATCGCCGACAAGGATTTCCGCAACGACAAGATCGATTCCGGCGACGTGACGCACGACACGCTGGTGACCGTCTTCTACGAAATCGTGCGCCAGTCCGGCGTGCACGGCGCGCTGGGCAAAGTGTACCTGCGCTGGAAAGACGCGGGCAGTCCGCGCCTCGAAGTCGTCGAGCGCAATTACCCGCTGGAGCAAGGCATCTACGCCGGCCCAGCCGCAAAAGCCTCCCCCGATTTCCGCTTCCTAGCCTGCGTCGCGCGTTTCGCCGAATTGCTACGCGACAGCAAATGGACGCGCCAAGGTTCCTACGCGGAAGTGCTCGCGGAACTAGACCGTCTGCCCAACGAATTCAAAGCAAAACCGGAATGCCAGGAAGTCCGTGACCTGGTAGCCCGCGCCCAACGCCTAAGCGTAACAAAATGGAAGTGCGAGATTTTGAAATAATCCGTACCGCCGGCGTCTCGCCGGCACGTTTTCAGCCCCAAAGGGGCGAACTTCTAAAGCCCAGGGCGTGTAGCCCTGGGTAGAAAGCGATTGACAAACCAAAGCCCTGAAAGGGCGAACTAAAAAGTGCGATGCGCCAGTCAAAATCAATCAAGAGCAGACAAAGGATCATCATGCGTTCACTCATTATCGTGGGACTAATTTTCGCCGCCGCCGCCTTCAATTTAATCTCCGGCGAAGAACCCGACGGCCCGCCATCAAAAGTGCTAATCCGCGAACGCACCGTCTACGTCCCTTATGAAAAACTAAAGGAAACATTCGAAAAAGAAGGTCGCGGAGTCTTCCTTCCATACGAAGAATTCCTAAAACTCTGGAACGCCGGCCAGCCGAAAGAAAAGACGCCGGAAGAAATCAAGCCCCCCGCCGACGCAGTTATCGCGGGCGGCACGTATGTGGGCGTGGCGAGCGAAAACGCGGTGCGCTTCGAAGTCACATACAAGGTGCGCGCGCTCGGAAAAAATTGGAGCGAAATAGTTCTGCCGCTGAAAAATGTGGCGATCGAAACGGCCACGGTCAGCGACCCGCTGGCCGTCTTCGCGCCCAAAGGCGACGGCTACACGCTGGTGCTGCCGAAGCCGGGTGAGTATACGCTCACCTTGGCGTTCTCCGTGCGCGTGGACCTCAAGCCCGGCCAGCGGCGCATCGAATTCGGCATCCCGCCAACGGCCGTGTCGCGCCTTGAAATCACGATCCCGGAAAAAGATCTGCGCGTGGATGTCCAGCCCAAAATGGCCGCGACCGTCGCGACGCCGGATGGGAATTCGACAAAGGTTCTGGCGTTCGTGGGCAACGCCAGCCAGGTGTCGGTGGCGTGGATGCCGCCCTCCGGAAAAACCGAAAAAGGCAAGGCCATCGTGATCGCGTCGCAGGGCGCCGCGGTGAAATTGGGCGAGCGCATTCTGCACATCGACACGTCGATTAATTACCGTATCGAGAGCAACGAAGAAGATGCGTTTCGCATCAAGATGCCGGCGGACATGCGCACGCTGTCGGTGACGGGCAACCGCGAAATCCGCGATTGGACCGAGAAGGACGGCGTGCTGACCGTTCAACTGCACGCGCCGGTGCGCGACACGTTTTCGCTGGTGCTGCGCTTCGAACGCATTCTCGAAAAGACGCCCGAAAAACTCGACATTTCGTTTCCGGTCGCCGTGGACGCGCTGCGCGAAGACGGCTTCGTCACAGTGAGCCACGACGCTGGGCTGCGCGTGCGAGTCGAAAATTCAACAGGCCTCAGCCAGATCGACGCGCGCGAATTGCCCGAGGGCTTGCGTGCGGCCAATCTGCTCGCGAGCTTCCGCTACGTCGCGCATCCACTCGCGCTGGCGTTGAAGATCGAGACGATTTTGCCGCAGATTCAATCCAGCGTAAAATCGGTCGCGATCATCGGGATCGAAGAGGACACGCTGACCGGCTGGGTCGATTACACGATTTCGAAAGTCGGCATCTTCACGGTGAAATTGAAATTCCCCGAACGTTGGCGCGTCGTCTCCGTCGGCGATCCGCAGACAATCGAAGATTTTCAAACCGTGGTTCAAGGCGCCGAAAAAATCCTGACCGTCAATCTGAAAAATAAAGCCATCGGAAACTTTCGAGTGCCATTCGTCCTCGCTGGACCGGGGCGCGCCGCCGCAGGCGAACTGACGCTCGAAACAGTTCAAGTCCTCGGAACCCAGCAGGACGCCGGCGTCTTCGGAGTCAGCGCGCCGAAAGCGTTTAAACTGACGACCGGCGAACGAAACAAGATGACCTCCGCGAATGTTCAGGAACTCGTCAAGACGGGGCTGCTCGCGCAACTGCCGCAGGATTTCGATCTGCCGCTGGCGTATTCGTACACCGCGCAGCCGGCCTCGGTAAAAGTGGCCATCGAGCGCCGCCAGACCGAAATTCGCGTCAACGGTTTGCACACAATCGTGGTCACCGAATCCGGCTTCGAGATGCGGCACAAGCTCGGCTATTTCATTGTGTATGCCGGCACGGACAAGATGGCCTTCAGCATGCCCAGTTCGCTTGATGACAAACTGGTCGATGTGAAATGCGCGGGGATGAAGGAGAAGCGCAAAGTCAGCGACGCGAACGGTCGCAGCAAATGGGAGATTCTGCTGCAGGAGAAAACGCTCGATCTCGTGGTCGTCGATATCCTTTATAAGGAGAGCTTCAAGGGGCTTGAGCCGGAAAAGCCGCAGGACATCGCGATTCCCGACATTCGCGCGGAAGACGTGAGCAGCCAGACGGGCTATATCGCGGTGCGTAAGGAAAGCGCGCTCGAAATCAAGCCGGAATCGACGAATCTGACGCGGCTCGACGCGGTGAATCTGCCGCCGGAAATGCGGCCGTCGGCCGGTGCCGCGAACGTCTATCTGGCGTACAGTTACACGCAAGGTGAGCGCTCGCTCACCTTAAAATTGACGCGCCACGTGGCGGTGGAAGTCTCGAGCACGATCATCGATTTGATGCGCGCGACGTTCGTCGTCTCCGACGAAAAACGGCTGACCGTGAATCTGGAATTGTATGTCGAGAACGCGCGCGGCGAACAGTATCTGGCGCTGGCGCTGCCGAAAAACGCCACCGTTCGCGGGGCGGCGGTGAACGGGGTCAGCGTCAGCCCGCTGAAGCGCGAAGAGGACGGCGGGACGCTCTTCAAGCTCGCGTCCGGAGCCACGCCGTTTTGGGTGCGCATCGTGTACGCGGCGCCGATTGAGTCGACTCCGACGCGGATGGGCTGGTTCGGCGGGCTGGAAGTGCAAACGCCGGAAGTTCTGGGCGCGCCGGGGCTGTCCGCGCCGCCGGTCAATAAGATCGAGGTGGATCTATATGTGCCGGAGGACTACGCATACTTCGGTTTCGGTGGGACGCTGCACCGCCGCGATTACGGGGACGTCACGTCGAACACGTTTGAGTGGATCAAGCAGTCGATTGCATCGCCGGTGCGGCAGCCGGTCGCGGATGGAAATCTGGCGAGTCTGCCGTCCGTATCGGGGATCAACGATTCGTTTACGACGATGGGCAAACAATTCCGCTTCCGGACTCTCGCACCGCGCGGGACTGTGTCGCTGTCGTATTGCGACCGGAAATTGTTCACGCTGCTGGACGTGCTGCTGGTCATCGCCGCATTTGCGGGCGGCTGGTTTCTCATCCGAAAGCGGCGCTTCTCGCCGGTGTGGATTTGCGCGGGACTCATCTTTATTCCGATGTGCTGGAATTGGCTGTGCACCAGCGATTTCGGCGAGATTCCGCGCAGCTTGTACACGGCGGGAATTTTGCTCGCGGTATTCTTCCTGATTGTGAAAGCAATTTCGGCATACAGAAACTGGCGCGAGGAAGTGATCGCGCGCGCGCCGGATCCATTCTTGGAAGACGCCCCCGGCCCGGATGCAGTGATGCCCGTTGAAGTGAAAGCCGCAGCCGTTGAGCCAGAAATTCCGCCCGAACCGCCGGTGACGAATGCGCACGAGATTCCCCCGGCCGCTGCCGCGGATCAGCCGCTCAGCGACAAACCGGCCGATGCACCACCTCTCGATGCGTCCGAAAATGACAAAAAGAAAAAGGACAGGAAGAATGGAGGCGCGAAATGAACGCGAGACACATGCACCGGATCGCTGCCGCGCTGCTGGTCATCGCCGTTTCATGGAGCGCATGGGCGACGGCGGGCGAGGATGAATTCAAAAACGCGCGGGAAATTCGCGCGGTCGAAACGTACGTTCCGTACGACGAGTTTTTGAAAATCACAGGGAAAGATCCGAATGCCACGGTGATGACCCTGGAAGAGTATCGCGGCCTAGTTGACATGGCTACGGCGCGAAATCCGAAGCCCAAAATCGTGCCGCTGCCGCCGATAGAGTCCTCCTTAATGGAGGCGATTTACGCGGGGCAAGCGGGGGAATTTTCAGCGCGCTTCGACGTTCAATTCAAATTGACCGTGGCGGGCAAAGAGTGGACGCGCTGCAATCTGGGCGCGATTCAAAATCTCGGCCACGTCACGCTCGACGGCCAGCCGGGATGGGTCGTGCTGGAAAATGGGCGCGCGCAATTGCTCGTAAAGGGCGCGGGGCTGCACAGCGGAACGCTGTCTTTCGCGCTGCCTTTAACCATCGCGGACGACGTTCAAAAACTGTCGGCGACGCTGCTTGACTCGGCCAGCAGCAGCGTGCGCATGACGGTTCCGGGGCGCGCGATTCCGTCGTCAGCGGAAGGCGCGCTGGATTCGACGTACGATGCGAAGGCGGACAGCACGTCGTTTACCTGTCCGGTCGCCCGGACGCAGCCCGTCGTGCCGCCGGCGGTTTCGCTAAGCTGGAAACGCAAATACGATTCGCGCAAAAGCGAAGTGCTGCTTCAGGCCGATCATCACATGTCCTATTTGCTGCATCCGGCGAGTCCGTATTTTTACTGGCAGTCGAGCGTGCAAATCGGGCGGCGAAAAACGAGCGAACTGGCGTTTGCCGTGCCGCCCGGATGCCGCGTGATTCGCCTGGCGGGATCGGGCGTGCACTCGTGGTTGCAGGACGGCAGCGCGCTGAGTGTGCTGCTGGATGAACCGACGATTGGCGACGTGTACATCTCGGCGTCGGGGCTTCTCGCCGCGCCCGCCGGCGACTTCGACTTGAGCGCGCCGGAACTGAAAGACGCGCGCAAGAACACGCGCACGCTCGCGCTGTACGAGCCTCCGAATGCCACGATGGCCATGACGAAGACCGTGGGATTGCGCGAGCTGTCGCTCGAAGACCGCCCGGCGATTCCGCGGTTTCAACGGCCGCAGTGGGAAGGGCGGCTGGCGCGGCAATATTTTATCGAGCAGCCCGGCGCGAAAGCCGGAGTGCACGTGACGCCGTTCAGCTCGGTCTTCGATACGCGCAGCGCGGCGCTATTGACCATCGCCGAGAAAGCGGTGTTGCTGCGCTGCACGATCTCGGTGCAGCCTGAAAAAGGCCGGGTTTTTGCGCTGAATCTGGCCGTTCCGCCGCAGTGGAAATTGACGGGCATCAAGGAGCGCGGCACCGGACGCGGCAGTGTTCTCGAACCGGTGGAAGAAGGCAAGGAAGATAACTGGACCGTGCGCTTGAACGACTCCGAGGGCGTCACGGCGCCGTTCGATCTGGACATGAATTTCGGCTTGCGCGATACGGCCTGGGCCGAAGCAGTATGGCAGACACACGCGCTGAATTTCACGCTGCCCGCGATTTCGGGCGCGCGCAGAACGGAGAGCGTGCTGGGCGTGTCGGCACATGCGTCGATCGATATCGCGTTCGGCGAAATGCCCGGATGGCGCAGCGATTTTGCCGCAACTCTGGCGCGTCTTGGTGTCGCGGAGACGGTGCTGCGCGCGGGGCTGGCGAGCGAAACGCCGGCTGCCGAATTGCGGCTGGATCTGTCGCACAACCCGCCGCGCGGCGAGTACGAAAGCGTGCTGCACGTGCAGACGACGGAGCGCGAGTTGTGGGTGCGCGCGGACATTCGCACTCTGGCGTTGGAGCACGCGCGGGCGGTTGACGAACTCGTGCTCTCGCTGCCGTCCGATGCCAAAGATCCGATTTTCATCGATGGAAAAGGCGTGCGCGAAGTGGCTCCGGGGGCTCAGCCGAATCAGCGGATCGTGCGTTTCGATCAACCCTGGCGCGAAGTGCGGACGCTGCGCGTCGAATACCGCGCGCCGCTGGTGGCCGAGACGGACGTGCCCGTGCCGGACATTCGCATCGAGGGAAATTTCGACAGCCGGCGCTGGATCGTGTTCCAAAGCGCGGGTGTCGTGAGTCTCGAAGTGAAGCCCGGCGAATCGCTGCAACCCGCATCGCTTGACGACACGCCGTCGTTTGCGAACCCAATTAAAAGCGGGCGCGCCTTGTTCGCATTCACGTTTGGCCTGGGCGGAAAATACGGCACGTTTCGCACGAAGAATCTCGAGAGCGCGCCGGTGCTGAGCAACCTGGTGCGCGAATTGAATCTGACCACGGTGCTGGACGAGTCCGGCGTGTCGCGCACGCACGCGGACATGATTCTCTCGTATTCTCAGCAATATATGGAGGTCACGCTGCCGCCCGGCGCGAAACTCCTCGGGCTTTACGTGGACGGCGAAAGCGCGAAGCCGGTGCAGGGCGGCAGCGCCGATGCAATCCGAATTCCAGTCCCGCCGCACAGTACCGCGCGGGTTGAAATGGTCTACGAGCGGCAGTTCGGCGCGCTCGGAAATTTCGGCTCGATCGAGTTGTTCGCGCCGGAATTCAGCGGATTTCCCGTGGGCGCGACGAGCTGGACCGTGTGCCATCCGGCGCAATATGTGTTCGACATTTCGGGCGGAAACATGACGCCGCACAAAACCCGCGAGCCGCGATTTTTCGCGCGGCAGTTTTTGGATCGGGTTTTTTCCGGCGAATGGCCGCTCTGGTCGGCATGGCAGGATGAAGCGCCGGGAGCGGCGGTGGGCTACGATCAGGGAAAATTTCAGCAGGCACAACCACAACCGGATCAAGCCCAATCGGACAATCGCACGCAGGCGTTGAAACCGATTGAAGCGGCGGCCAGTCCCGCGCTTGTAAAGGCGCGCGCAATCGGCGGGCTGGCGATTCCGGAAGGAGCGAGTTTGAAATCCGCAAAGCTGGGTGGGTCCGCGCGACTGGTGCTTGCATATCGCGAATTGACGTACAGCGCGTTCGCGTCGCGCGCGATGTTTGTCGTTGCGCTGTTGCTGGGCGTATGGCTGATGCTGCGCCGCTCATTTTTTGCCGCGCTGGTTTATCTGTTGGTTGGATTGGCGCTGGGGTCGCTGGTTCCGCTCGCGCTCGATTGGGAATCGCCGTTGCTGCTGATTCCATTCTGTGAAGGGTTGAGCGCGTTCGCCCTGTTATTGGGCGCGGCGTATCTTTCGCACGGCTTCAAGATTCTTTTGAACCGGCGGTCTGCGCGACTTGCGGCGCAAGCTATCTGCGCGGCGGTCTGTGTTCTGGGTGCGTTGACCGCTTCCCCTCGCGCTGCGTATGCGGGCGAGGCCGAACCCGTGTTGATTCCCTATCCGAAGGACGGCAAGCTCCCGCTCGAAGCGAATCCAAAAGATACGAAAGTCTACGTCCCGAAATCCGTGTTCCTCGATTTGATGAGCCGCGTGAAGCCGGAGAAGAAGGATCCGACCATCGACGCGCCGATGACGAAAGAAGCGAAGCCCGCGATCATTCCGTATTCGCTGGGAAATGCCGAATACGAATTGAGTGCCGACGATATGTCCTACACGATCAAAGGGACACTCGACGTAACGACGTACGACCCGAAGGGCTGGGCGAAACTGCCGCTGAATTTTGGACCGAGCCGATTGGTTTCGGTGAAGATCGACGGGCAGCCGGCGGGCGTTTCGAATCTGGGCGGCGTGTTGTTCGTGCAGCTCAATGGCGCGAAGAAGTTTGTGCTCGAATTCGAATTGCGCGGCGCGTTGATTCTGGAAGCCGGTCGGGCGAGCCTTCGCGGGCAAGTCGTTCCCGGCGGCGCGACGCGGTTGACAGCCACGCTGCCCGCGAACGTGGAACTCGACACGAAAGCGCTGCCCGCGGGCGCGTGGGTGATCAAGAGTCCTGATGGAAAAACGCAGCGCTGCGAGATCGCGCTGGGGCTCAACGGCGCGGTGGCATTGAGCTGGCATTCGCCGGACATTCGCGGCAAAGGGGAAGCGCGCATCACGTCGCAAAGTTACATGCAGTTCGAATTGGGCCTGGACGGCTACGCGGTGTCGCGCGTCGAGCGCGTGACGGGGGACGGCGCGCCGGTCGATCAGCTCTCGTATCAAGTCGTGGGCGATTGGAATATTGCCGCGGCTGCGGCGCCGGGATTGTCGGAATGGACGGTGAGCGGCGAGGGCGCGGAGAAACGTCTGCGGCTGTGGTTTCAGAAACCGATTTCCGATGTCACGATTCAAATCGCCGGCTGGGCGCCGCTCGGCGCGGCGGACGCTCCCGCGGCGGGATTGTCGCTGGAAAACGCGCTGCGCAAGGAAGGCTTTATCGGTTTGAAGCACGGTGAAGGGCGTCATTTTGCGGCACGTTCGTTTGGGGATTTGAAACGCGCGTCGCAGGAGGAACTCGCCGCCGCGGTCATGCTGCCGGCGGACGCGCAGCCGGACCGCATTCTGCATTACAACGGCACGCCGGGCGAGGCGCGCGTGGCAGCGGAGCCGGAACCGTCGCAGACGACTCTCGAGACTCAGTTCGCCGGGGTGCTTCGCGAAAATCAAATGACGGTCGGCGTGCGCACGCGTTACACCGTGTCCGGGCGCGGGCCGCTGCGGCACGAAGTCGAACTGCCGCCGAATTGGGAGGTGCGGACGGTGCGCGCCACGCTGTTGCGCGATTGGGAGATTGTGGAGAACGCGGGAAAACGGCGGCTGGTGATTCATTTCTCCGGACGAGCGGTGACGGGCGTTGAAATTCGCTGGTCGGCCGAGGCGCCGCTGGCGGTGCCTATAAAGGGTGCGCTGCTTCTGGAATTGCCTCTGCCGCGCACGGTGGCGGATGCGGCGACGGTGGAGACAGTCGATTGGATTTTGGCCGCCGATGCGTCGCTAAGCCTTTCTCAGAGCGCCGGGACGACAATGCAGCCCGTGCCGGTGGAACGCGCGCCGCGCTGGGTGAACTTGAATGCGGGGCAGGATTGGCGGCTGGCGTTTCGGTCGTCGAAATCCGACACGCGGCTGGCGATCGATGTCGCGCGCCAGGACAGCGCTCTGTATGCGACCGTGGTGACTTTTGTCAGCGCGGCGGAAGAACACGTGCAGATTGTCGCGCGCATCCGCTACCGCATTGAGCGCGCGGGCCGCGACCGGTTCGTGATCAAGCTTCCTGCCGGCGCGGAGCTGACCGGACTCGACGCGAAGAATCTGCGCGGGCGCGAACTGGTTCCGGGCGCAAGCGGCACGCTGCTGACCGTGCTGATGCAGTCGCCCGTCAGTGGCGAACAGATCGTCGACATCGCGTACCGGCTGCCGCGCACGCCGGGCAAGGATGCGCTGGCCGAGCCGCCGTCGATCGAGGACGCCGGTGCGCGCGGGGTCGAGCACTATGCGGGTCTTCTGCCGTCTGAAAATGGAGCGGTGGCGCTGGTGTCGAGCCGGCGGTTGAATCCGATCAAAGACGCGGAAGAACTGCCGTTTCTGCCGGAGAAAATTTCGAAGAAGGCGCTGGCGGAGGTTTTTTCAGGCGAGCCGGGATGGTCGATGACGCTGCGTGAAACGGCGCTGAAAATAGAGGTCGGACCAGCGGCGGAAGTGGTCCAGGCGGAACTTGTTACGACGATCGCTTCGGACGGTGGCGTGCGTTCGGAGGCGACGTACCGCGTGCGCAATCATTCGCTGCAATTCTTGGAGATAGAGATGCCCGCGGACGCGACGCTGTGGTCGGTGTCGATTGGCGGGAACAGCGCGGCGGTGAGCCGCACGAAGCCGAACGTGTTGTCGATTCCACTGCCGCGCATGACGGAGACCGATTTGCCGGCGCGCGTCAAGATCGTGTATGAAAGCGCCCGCGCGCCGTTGCCGGCGCTGTATCTGTCGTTCACTCCGAAAGCGCCGCGGGTGCTGGATGTGCCGGTCGTCGAAACGCATTGGCGGATTTATGTGCCGGAGGATTACGAAGCGAGCCGCTCGGGCGGCAACATGAAAGAAGTGGTCGGCAGCGTGCTCAATGGCAGCCGGGTGAATTCGAACATCAAGGAAATCGCGCGCCTGGCAAAGATCGCCGACACACCCGAGCAGCGTCCGGCGATCCGCAAAAAAGCGCTGCAAAGCATCGCGGTCGAGCAGCAGGAACTTAACGACAATGTGACGGCGCTGGGCGGAGTGGAAAGCGTTATGGAGGGCGATGAATCGAAGCGCATTTCGCGCGAGGAGTTGAACGCTCAGCGGTCTTTCAATTCGGACAATCTGCGGCTGGGCAACGAATGGCAGGGCCGCTTGAGCGAGCAGAAACGTAAGAAGGAATTGGACGACGCCAATTCGGGCAATCTCGATCCGGAGCAGGTTCGCGAGTATCTGGATCATTTCAATTTCCTGAATATTCATTGGCGTGCCGGGGCGTTGAGCAAGAAAGAGGCGGAGCCGCCCGCTGCGCCGCCATCGGAAATGCGCCTGGAAGACTTGCTCTTTTTGCGCCGCTTCGCCGGGTATGGAAAAGGCGAGCTTCCACAGTTGCCGCCGGCTCCAGCGCCCCTGCTTGAAAAAAGCGCGGCGCTTCAAGGCGGATTGCTGGACAGCGGGGCAGGACGGATCACGGTCGATGGAACCTTAAGCGGCTTTCAGTCCAACGAAATGCGAGTGGGCGAATTGCGCATGACCCAGTTGAATTACCGCTGCGTCGAAGTGCATCCCGAACTGACGCTGTCGCTGCGCTCAAAGAGCGCGTCGCTGAATTGGAGCGCGATGGCGGGACTGGTATTGCTGGCGATCTGCGGCGCGGCGGTTTTTCGAATGAAGAGGAAGTAAGCAGGGGTACCACGGACCAGTACCCTGCTCCGTGCTGTGAGTCGCTGAATTTCTCAGTGCGCGACAGCACGGAGCAGGGTACTGCTCCGTGGCACCCACCATCTTCTCTAAATCTTTAAATTTGCATTTTGAATTTCGCGATCTTCCTTCATTATTTCACTCTCGACTATTCTTACGACAACGATGCGCGGGCCGCAATGCCCGCGTTGCGATTTTTTAAGGCAGCAGCCGTTTCATGACTGAATTGACAGCGCCAGAGGATTTTGCGGGCTGGAATGAGCAGATGATCCAGCGGCACGACCCGGAGATTTTTTATGGTCATCCGATCGCGGCCGTGCGGTGGGTCGAATCGCTGCGGGTTCGCGCCATTCTGCGCGGGCTGGATTTGCGGCCGTGGCATACGCTGCTCGATGTCGGCTGCGGAGCGGGGAGTTTGCTGGAGCGCTTGACTTGCCGGCAGCGGTATGGCGTCGAGTTGTCTCCGACCATGGCGCTGCGCGCGCGCGCGCGGCTGGGCGAGGATGTGCGGGTTGTTCAGGCCGACGCCGAACAGCTCCCGTTTCCGGACGGCATGTTCGATCGCGTGGTCGCGTCGTCGCTTTTATCTCATGTGCTCCACCCCGGCAAAGTGATGGCGGAACTGCGGCGCGTGACGAAAATCGGCGGGCGCATCGTGATTTCGATTTCAGATGAAGAACAGATCGAACGCGGCATGCGCTGGGTGAAGGCTCTGGGGTTGCAGCGGCTGTTTGGCGGCGAGAAGGTCGCCGAGGCCAAGAGCGCGTATCACGTCGATTACCATTTGCATCGTTTTTCGATTCGGCGCCTTCGCGATCTAGTGGGCGATTCGCTTGAAGAAATGGAACTGACGCGGGTGCCGTTATTATATCCGGCGCATTGGGTTGCGGTTTATGGGCGGGGCTGAAGGATGAAGATGGTTTTAGGGTTTATGCCGGTAGATTGTGTAAAAAGAAACTAAAATTGGGGTTGAGTGTTTATCTGAATCGAAGGAATGACGCTTCATTTGCGTCGTATTTGCGGTAAAATTATGCGATAAAATATGGGCTACCGATGCGCCGCGCCGACAGGGTTTGGGTGGCGTCGGTCATTTGGGCAAATCGCGGGGAGCGGTCATGTCGGAACACGGTCACGACGAACACGAAGCACACGACAGCCACGGCGGCTCAACTCATGCGAAAAGTCATGCCGACGAGGGCCATGGCCATGATGACCACGGCGGACATGGCCGCGACGAGCACGACGATCATGGTCACGGCGAAAGGTGGGGGGACTATAACAGCCAGCCCCCCGCACCCAGCACATTGCCAGCGGTTCCAACTTTCGGACTGGCGATCATGGGCGGGATTTTAGCTCTGCTTCTGTACATGATTGTAATAGCAAGCCAAGTAATTGCGTCGGCCGCCGCCGCCGCCGCGAGTCATGGCGGCCATGTCGAAGGTCACGCGGAATCTCACGACGCTCAGGGTGTTCACGCGGAAAAGAAAGCAGAGCATTGAAGTCGACGACACAGGACTTCTCGTTATTCGGGGCGCTCGGCTCGTTTCATCTTCCTCCAGGGGAGAGCCGCGTCGGGAGTGATGCGACGTGTGAAATCTGCATTCGCGGCGATGGCATTATGCCTGTGCACGCCTACCTGCGCGCCGACGGCGACCGAATTCTGATTCGCCCCGCCCATCCCGAAGCCTCCACCGATACGTCGCGCGCGGCCATCACGGTCGAAGGCAGCCTCATAACGGGTCCGGCGACGGTGCTCTCCGGTCAGAGCCTGGCGATCGGCGCGATTCAATTGAAATTGCAGCGCAACCGCCCGAAGCGCGAGGGTCTCTGGTCGCACAAATGGATTCGCCTTGTGAGCTATTCCATTTTGGGCACCGCGGCCCTGCTGGCGCTGGCGTTCGGCTATGTCCGGTACATTGTGCTCAGCGACGACTCGCTGCGGCAAATGGTTCAGGACGCCGTGCATAAGGCGCTGGGGCGGCCCGCCGAAGACGTTGAAATCGACCGGTTCGACGTGCACTTTTGGGCCGGCCAGATCGACGTCTCCAACATGAGAATCAAAGAACGTCTCGATTTTCAAACATCGTCGCCGTATTTCGTGCAGATACCCAGCCTTGTCGTCAAGCTGGATGCGTTGGCATTCATCACGAGTTGGAAACGCGACGTTCGCAATCTCGAAATTACGATCAAGGAAGATCCCAGCGGCCGCGTGCCCGAAATCACATTGGAGCGTTCGAAACTGGACGGTTCGCTGAACATCGACGACATACTCCAGAAATCGAACGGTATGCAGGGCGGCAAATTGCCGTTCTCGCACCTGAATTTTCTGCTGAAAATCAACAGCGCGGTGGTGCGTCTCCGCGATCCATTCAACAATATCGGCGAAACAAGCCTGGAAAAAATCGAGTTGGTGTTGCGCATGAAAGGCGCGGGGCAGCCCATTGAAATCGAAAAATGCGAGATGCAGGTAAGCGCTCAGCCCGTGCCGCCGAAACAGGGCACGCTTTCGGTTTCGGGACGCTTCGGGGTGATCGACGAAATGTGCGCCATCGATCCGTCAAAACTGTCCGTCGAATCGCTGGTGATAGAGATGGGCAATTTCGATCTGGCGCGCGTCTTCGAACATTTCGGCTACGCCTGGGAACCGCACGGCGCGAATTTCAAGGTGGTGCTGGGCAAACCGATCAATGGGAATGTCAAGATCGATGCGCCTAGCCCGCGCGATATTACGCTCAGCGGCCGCATCAACAGCGACAGCCTGGTGTCGATCAAGGAAGAGGGCCAGCCATCGTTCGGCAATATTTCAAGCAAACTGCAATGCGGCGAGCTGCATCTGGTCAAAGAGGACAAAGAGGGTGCGTCGTTCGTTCCGAAAAAAGTGGATCTGAAGCTCGAGAGCTGGACGAATCCGGCGCGCAGCGAACCGGCCTTTCTGACGCTGCGGTCGCAGGGGCAGTTGAATCCCAACAATGGCACGAGCCAATATCTGGTGGAGTTGAACTGCGGGCTGCAGCAATTGCTGAACACCGATGTCGGGCAGCGCTTGAAGCTCGACGGGAGCCTGGGCGGCTCGCTGACCGGCAGTGCGGATCTGATCGTCGACGCGAAAAAAGGGCTTCGAATCGTTGCGAAATTCGCCGGACACGACACCTATGTGATGGTGCCTGAAGAAGCGAAGAAACCCACCGACCCGGCGCGCATGGTCAAGCAGCCGTTGCCGCTGAGTTTCGAGTGCATCGGCACCGCGCAACGCGACGAGAACGGCGAATTGGATTATGTGGACGTGGCGCAATTCTCCCTGCTGGCGTCGTCGTTTGCGGCGCGCAGCGAAACGGCGTCGCGCATCGAATTCAAGCAGAAGGACGATCGGATGGCGGCGGAGGCGAAATTCAAGCTCGATCTCCACGGCCGCGAATTCTGCCGTGAGTTCTGGCCGATTCTGTCGCTGTTCGGTTTCAAGAAACCGCTGGAGGAAGATTTCGCACTGGAGGTGATGGTTCACGGCAAGAAACACGTCATCGGCATGCATGCGGCGGGCACGGCGTCGCGGCAATGGAATCCGGATCCCGCGCCCGTGAAACTCGAATTGATTGTGTACTACAACAAGCTGATGCGCGAGACGCTCGATCCCAAATTGCTGGGCGCGCTGCCCTATTTGTCGCTGACCGTGCATACGTTTTCGGGAGGTGAGAAACGGCTGGACGTCAACGTCGAGGCGAATTGCACGCGGCGCGACGGCTGCGAGGCGATCGAACTGGTGCATCTCGATATCAATGGCAAGGAAACCGGCGAACCCGGCGTGAAAATCGATGCGGATATTGCCGCGTTCAGCGATCGCTTCCGGCCGTACATCGAAATGTTTTTAAAGCAGGACGCAAACGGAAAACTGAGCACCGAACTGCTGGCGCTTTACACCGACTCCATTTTGACCGGATCGATCCATCAGGAAGGGCGCGTCAAGATCAAGCGGGTGTCGAGCGAAACGCAGAATGCGACGGACCACGTCGAATTCAGTTTCAACACGCTGGCGGGATTCAAGGCGGTGTTGCGGGGCAAGCCCGGCGAGGTGACGGCGACCGGCCGGGGCGAGTGGTTGGAACCGAAATTGTCGTTCGATCTGGCCGGGTCGTACGAACAATGCCTGAGCGCGAATCCGGAGGAGCCGGACAAACTGCGCCTGCTGAACCTCGACCGCTTGAAAGTGGAAGGCAGTCTCGGCAAGTTTGCCGTGAGCGTCCGGGATCTCGATCTGCTCGCATTGCCCGGCTTGCGAACCGCGGCGAACAAGACCTGGACCGATGCGCTGGCGGGAATGGATATCTCCGGGACGATTTCGCCCGAGGCGGCGGTGCTGCTCAAGTCGCTGCGCATCCTCGATCCCGCCGATCCCGTCTCCGGTACTCTCGATCTCGAAGTGGCGTTCGACCGCTCGCGCGACGCGCTCGATTTGAAGCGCTTCGATTTTCACCAGAACGGGGGGTTCTACGTCACGGCATTGAACGCCAGCGGGACGCTGGCCAAAGTGCGGGGCATTTCAGCGCGTCTGTTTCCCACGCAGCCGAACAATTCGACGCTGGCCGAGCGCGCGTTTGGCTGGCTGGACGAAAGCGGCCCGTCGGCGTTCTTCGATCATCTGGGCAAGGAGTTCACCATTCACGCGCTGGAAGTCGACGCGAAGCCGTTCCGTGAATGGCTCGTGCGGACATTCAACGGGGCGGGGGGGGCGCGCAAAGTGCCGACGCTGTTCGCGGGAATTATCGAGCGCACGTGGGAACCGCAAGGCGTGTGGCGTGCGGACCAGGTGCAGTTGGCGCGCGACCCCAATTATCCCGATACGTGGCGTCTGAACGGGGTATTTCGGAGCGATTTGAAGGTGCGCCTGTCGTCGTCTGAAGAAGCATCCGCGCCGGTTGTGACACTTTCGAATCCGTGGAAAGTGGAACTGGGACTTTCGCTGAGCAAGGACAGCGCGGCGGCGATTCACGGAAATGTGGTCTTCGACGAAAGCAGCTTCCGCGCCAGTATTCCCGCGCTGAAATTCGAATTCGAAAAACCGGCAAAGGAGCCGTTCAAGGTCGAACTGGAAGGCTGCGCGTCGACGCGCGGCGTCTTGCCGACATCCATTGGAAAGTTGACCGCGACCGGCAAATTCGGCGAATTCATCGTGAACAATTTTGTCACGCCGCCAAACGGTGCCGGCGCGCAGTTCTCGGCGGAGAAATTCAGCATCAAGAGCGCGGCGCTGGAGTGCTCTGGATCGATCCCGGCGTTCGACCTGAAAGGCGACCGGCTTGAGGCGCGCGTCGAATCGCCGTCGTTCGAACTTGCGGCATTGCCTGAAATGTGGCTGCTGGCGCCTCAAAGCGCGGGCGGAACCGGCCGGTTGAAAAATATTTCGTTCAGTTACAACGGCGGCATGGCCGCGTTGATGGGCTCGATGTCGCCGAAGCTCTGGTTTAAATTTGACGCAAACGATCCGCGCCGTTTTGGCTTGCAGCCGGGAACCGACGCGCTCGAACTCGAAGGGGATCTCGAAGGCGTCCACATCGTGGTATCCAAGGAAAGCGCGGTTGAATTCGCCGGCCGCGTGCGGGTCTCGGCGGCGGAGATCGCGTGCAAAAATTTCACGGCGGAACTGCATCGCATCGTGCCCAATGTCGCAACGGGCGGCACCATGGTCTACAAAGACCAGAGGATTTCAATACCCAAACTGCGCGTGAAATCCGCCGATCCTAAATTCAATTTGCGCCAGGCGGCGGCGGCTCAAGGCCTCCCGCTTGAAATCAGCGGCGATGTCGAATGTGAAAAGCCGGTGACACGGGGACATCTCGCCGTGTTGCGAGGCGCGCTGAAAGCGATTGCGCCCGACGGGCCGCAAATGGGCGCGATGGATTGGCCGGCCGTTTCGAAGCTGTTTTTAACGGTGGGCATCAAAGCGCCGTGTCTGTGCTTCGAACCGTTCGATGCCGCCAACTTCGATGCGCGCAACGCCATTTTTAAGGATCTCAAACTGACTATTCCGATGTTGACCACGTCGTTCATCGGCGGCCGGTTGAAGCTGGAGGATGCCGAGTACGATTTCTCGAAGGTGGCCGCGAGGACCGGAATCGCCGGCGACGCGCTCAGCCAGATAACGGGGCTGCGGCACAGCCAGCGCGTCAGTTTCACCGATGGCGATTTGTGCACTTTGCTGGGCGGCGAAAAGCCCGATCCGGTGCGTTACGCGGTCTGCGGCAAGTTCGGCGCCCAGGGTCCGTTCGGCGGCATCGATTTCAACGGCATGGACCGGCTAAGCTGGAACGGCGCGTTGAAATTCGATATTCAGAATTTCTCGATCGGCGCGCCCATCGCCCCGACGGGCGGTGCCGTGCCTTCGCTGCCGTGGATGGATTATTTCAAGCACCACGCAGCGGGGCGCTCTACCGTGCTCGCGCGCGCGTCCCTCGCGGAGTCCGTATCGCCGGTTGAAATGAGCATGACCGCGAGTGGACCGGCGTCCAACACGGCGACTGTGTTCGACGGATTTCTGGCGTGCGTGGAGTTGTATTTTGCGAAAGTATACGGCGTCGAATCGGCGCGCTGGGAATTCGAATCGTTCTCGCCCACGGTGCGGATCGACAAAGGCCTGGCGGCGTTCGAGCCATTTGAGTTGAAGGGAAAAGGCGCGTGCGTGGGATTCGATATTCAAATCCGCAATCTGAAACTCAGTCTCGCCGACGAATCGTTTGCTGACGAAGTGCTGATCTATCCGATGGCGTTGCCCATAGACGCGCAAGAGCGCCTGTCGCTGCAAAAATGGCCTGCGACGACGCGCGACGTGTTTCTGACCGCGATGCGCGCCGGCCGGATGCCGCTGCGGATTTCCGGCCCGCTCTCCGCCCCGTCGATCAAATTTCCATGGGCGGAAACGCGCGCCGTCGCGCGTCTCACGCTCTTCGGCGTCGACGCTATCACCGACGTGGATTCGCTGGCCAAGGCGCGCGAAAATCTGCTGCGTGTCTGGGGCAAGGCGGACGCTTCGCTTGACGCGGCGGCATCGCTGGCCGATCGCCATGGCGTGGGGCTTCCGGGCACGTTGTCGTCGCGCCTGGCCAAGGAAACGATTGTGGATCGCGCGGTCAAAATGCCGCCCAAATTGATGGAAGCGGCTGCGATGAGCGTCGGCGATCGTCCGAAGGGTCCGCTGCTGAGTCCGCTTGAATCGCTGAAGATTTTATTATTCGCGGAACCCGAGCCACCGCCACCACCGCCTCCTCCGCCGCCCGTTCCGGTTACCGATCCAGCCAATCCACTGGCGCCGACTCCTGTCAAGCCCGCGCCCGTCCCGGAAAAGCAGCCGGCGCCGGCTCCAACTAAAGTTCCGGTTCCGGCACCGCTTCCAGTTCCCGCGCCGGAAAAAAGTGCCACTCCACTCAAAAACGGAAATCCTTGATCATGAAACGCGCGCTCTCGACGCTCCTATTGATCGCAGCCACTGCGCCGCTGATGTCCCGTCCTGCTCGGGCTGAACAATCCGGGGACGGCGGCCGCCTCATGACGAATGCGGTCGCCATCAAGGTCAACGACCAGAACGTGGCCGTGCGCGATGTCGAGATGCTGTATTACGACAGCTACCTTTTGATTCAAGACAAGCTGCGGCGCGGAGAACTGTCGGCCGCGAATCTCGATCAGGCGATTCGGCTGGCCTGGGCCGAGGCGCTCGACACGGCGACTCAGGACAAACTGCTCGATCAGCGCGCCGAAAAGCGCAAGCGCGAGATTATCAATTTTTATTTACAACGCGCCGGAGCTGTGCTCGGTTCCGACAAGGCGATGGAGATGTTCCATCGGCTCGAAGCCGACGCTATTCGTAAAATGCGGCACGATCTGATCGCGGCGTCGGGTGGAGAAGAGGAACTGCGTAAAGCGCTGAAGCGCCGTGGGCAGACGATGCAGCAGTGGGAGGACAATCTGTCGAAGGAATTGTTCCGCCAGGACATCCTCGCGATGGAAATGGGCGCAATCACGGTCCGTCCGACCGAGGTCAAGGAATACTACGACAAGCATCCCGAACAGTTTGGCCAGACCGAGGCATGGCGTCTGCGCCGCATCCGGATCGCGAAGGATAAATTCACAACCCCCGAAATCGCGCTGCAGGCGGCGCGCCTGACCAAGGATTCGATCGAAAAAGGCAAAGACTTCGCCGAAGTCGCGGCAAAAATCAGCGACGATCCGCAATTCGCGGCGGCCGGAGGGCTGATCACGCGCAACGGCCAGACCGACCTTCCATCCGGCGCGTTTCCTGCCGAAGAGAAGATCGCGGGAGGACTAAAAAATAACGGCATATCCGATCCGATCGACGCGGGCACCTGGTATGTGCTGCTTCAGAGGCTGGGCCATCAAGAGGCGCACACGAAGAGTTTCGAAGATTCCAGCGACAGGGCGGAGCGGCTTGTTTACACCGAAAAAGTGAAGCAGAAGAAAAAGCAAATGCACGAGCGGCTAAAACGCGACAGTTACATCGAAGTGCTTCAAAAAGATCCGCCGGAGCATTTGCTGGCGGCGAAGAAAGAATGAGCGGCGGGCGCGTTTAATTCGTATTGAAATTCTCCCCATTTTGGAGTATACACACTCTTCGCATGAGGTATTCGTCGCTTAAAATCAAGGTTGGCGCGCCTGCGGCTATGCTGCTTGCCGCGGCGGTTACGACGGCGGTGTCCAACGAGCCCGTTGTCGCCTCGCCACAACCCTGCTTGTCCTGGGCGATGAATGCCGCCGCGCCTTTGGCCGCCCGCAACGCGCGGGTGTTTTTGGCCAAGGAAGCCACCAACCAGATTCGCGCGCTCGACCGAATGTCCGGCGCGCACTCGCTCGGCACGGTTGCTAGTGTCGATCGCTCGGACAGCGGCCGATTCGCATCGTTCGATCCCCGCTACGCCCACACGCTCAGTTCCCACCAGCATGCCGCTCCTTAAAGGAGTCGTTGTTCCCCCTGTCGTCATTCGGAACTTCGCACTCTAATTTTATAAAAGGAGCTTGTTGCCATGTTGGAAGCCATGACTGAAATCGTCGGCAACGTGATTGGAACTATTTTTCCATCGCGTTCGGCGAGTGTGTTGAAAAAGTTGGCACCGCGCATTGAAATCATCAATGCGCTGGAAGCTAGGACCGCCAAACTGACCGACCGCGAACTGCGCGGCAAGGCGGCGGAGTTTCGCAAACGCATCGCCGAGATTCGCGCGGGCGATCCCGAGGCCGTCGATAATCTGAAAGTCGAGCGCTACCTCGACGAGATACTGCCCGAGGCGTTCGCGCTGGTGCGCGAAGCCGGCAAACGGGCGCTGGGCATGCGGCATTTCGATGTCCAGTTGATCGGCGGCATGGTGCTGCACGGCCACGCGTCGCCGCTGAAAATAAAGCAGAATCGCGGCATGATTTCGGAAATGGTGACGGGCGAAGGCAAAACGCTCGTGGCCACTCTGCCGTGTTATCTCAACGCGCTGCAGCGTCTCGGCGACGAGTACGCCTACGTCCACGTGGTCACCGTCAACGACTACCTCGCGAAGCGCGACAGCGACTGGAACCGACCCGTGTTCGAACTGCTCGGCATGACCTGCGGTGCGATTCAATCGAACATGGAATCGTTCGAGCGACACGACATTTATTCGCGCGACATCGTCTACGGCACGAACTCCGAATTCGGCTTCGATTATCTCCGCGACAACATGAAAATGGACCCGGAGAAGCAGTGCCAGAAGATGAGGCACATGGCGATTGTCGACGAGGTGGATTCGATCCTGATTGACGAAGCGCGAACACCGTTAATCATCTCTGGTGGCGCGGAAGACGAGATGACCGAGCGTTACAAAATCGCCGCCCAACTCGTACAAAATCTGACGCCAACCACGGACGAAGAGAAAGACCGCATCGAGGACATGCGGTTGCAAGGCCAGTTTGAAGAGCCGCAAAACGGCCATTATGTTGTTGACGAAAAAGATCATTCGGTGACCCTCACAGTGGAAGGCATCCGCCAATGCGAACAGTATCTGAAGATCGACAATATGTATGCCGGAAAAAATATGGAGTGGCAGCACTACGTCGATAACGCGTTGAAAGCGAAGGAGCTTTATCAAAAGGACGACGAGTACATCGTCGCTCCTGGCCGCGATGGCACGCTTCAAGTCGTCATTGTGGATGAGCATACTGGGCACATGATGTACGGGCGGCGTTGGTCAGATGGCTTGCATCAGGCCGTCGAAGCCAAGGAAATTTTGGCTGGCGAAAAGATCGAAATGGAAGCGGAGACGCACACGCTGGCCACGATCACGATTCAGAATTTCTTCAAGATGTACAGGAAACTCGCCGGCATGACCGGCACGGCGCTCACCGAGTCGCGCGAATTTGGGCAGATTTACAAACTCGAAGTGTGCAGCATTCCGACCAACCGCCCAATGCGCCGCGTCAATTTCCCGGACGTGATTTACGGCTCCGAAAAGGAGAAGTGGGAAGCGATCTGCCAGGAAATCGAGGATGTCAATGCGACGGGGCGGCCGATTCTCGTCGGCACGACATCGGTCGAAAAATCCGAAATGCTCGCGGGCCTGCTGGAACGGCGCGGCTTGAAAGGCCGCTTCGAACTGCTGAACGCCAAGCAGCACGCGAAGGAGGCGGTCATCGTCGAGAAAGCCGGAAAGCTCGGCGCGATCACCGTCGCAACGAACATGGCCGGGCGCGGCACTGACATCGTGCTGGGCCGCTTCACGAAGGAAGATTTGGTGGCGCATTGGCAGAAGCTGAAACTCGCGCCGGAGCGCTTCGATCTCAATCGCCCGCAAACTGAAATCGACGAACATTTGATTGGCTTCTGGCTTAAATACTACGACAAGGAATTGTTCGACAAGACGCCGCAGGAGAAGCGCAAGGAAGCGCTCGACAAATGGCTGAAGGAACACAATCACAGCCCGTTGCGGATTGCGGAGAGCGTCAAGGAAATGGGCGGGCTGCACATCATCGGCAGCGAGCGGCACGAGGCGCGGCGCATCGACAATCAGTTGCGCGGGCGGTCGGGGCGCCAGGGCGATCCGGGCAGTTCGCGTTTCTTCCTGAGTCTCGACGACGATTTGATGCGCATTTTCGCAAAGGACTGGGTGCGCAATTTCCTTAAGGCCAGCGGGATGAAAGACGGCGTGCCGCTGGAATCGCGCATGGTCAGCCGCTCGATCGAGGGCGCGCAGCGCAAAGTCGAAGAGCATCATTTCGGCACGCGCAAACGGCTGCTGGAATACGACGAAGTGATGAACGAGCAGCGCAAACTCATCTATGGGCTGCGCCAGAAAGTGCTCGAAGGCCGCGAACTGCGTGAAACGATGTCGAGCTGGATCGAAGACGTTGTCGCGATGGCCGTCGAACGTGAATGCCCGGAGGGCGCCGTGACGTCGGAAGGCAATATCACTATTGTGGAGTGGGCGAAGCGAAAATTTGCGGTCGAGACGCCTGTGGCGGAACTCAACAATAAAGGGGCGAGCGAGATCGAGGAGATCGTTGTCGCGCGCGTCAAAGCGTCCTACGAGGAGAAGGAAAAGTCGCTGGGCGAAATTGAATCCGTGCGCGAAAAGGGTATTCGCTATTCGGATGAAGAACTCAAGTTGCCGGTGGCTCAGTTGGCCGAAGTGGCGTGCGGAAAAATAGCCGCTGTATTTGAGGGCGAGAAGCCGAAGGTTGAACTGGATTCGGCTCGGGTTAAGACGCGGATCGAAAGTCTTATCTTTGGCCGGATGAGAGCGGCATACTCAAAGGACGTGCAACTCGAAGCCATCAATGCGGCCGAGGAGAAGCGACTTCATTACACGGACGATGAATTGATTCTGCCGCTGGAACAATTTGCCGCTATTGTGCGGAAGAAGGCCGCCACGGCCGCGGGTTTGGATCCGGCGAAAGTCGAATTGGATCTGGCATTCATCAAGTCCAACGCTGTTCCGACGGTCGTGCCCGTTCCGTACAAAGAACAGAAGATGCGGCTCATCGAGCGCTTTCTGCTGCTGGACATCATCGACTCGAAGTGGAAGGGCCATTTGTACGGCATGGACACGCTGCGCGAAGGCATCTATCTGCGCGGCTTCGCACAGAAAGATCCGAAGCTGGAGTACAAGCGCGAGGGTTTCCAACTGTTCGAAGAAATGTTCACGTCGATGAAAGAGCAGGCGACGGACATGCTGCTCAAGATGGAAATGAGCGTGGAAGTCGAGAAGCAGGAAGTCGAAAGCGTGTGGAACGAAGACCAGGCACAGGCAATCCACGAAGAAGCCGGCAGTATGTTCTCCGGAACGAAGACGGTCTCGGGCGCGCAAGCGGAGATGGGCGCCGGTTCCGCGGAGATGGCCGCGCAAAGCGAGCACGGCGGCGAGAAGCTCAAGCCCGTCGACACGATCCGCAAGACCGTGCGCGAACCCGGCCCCAACGATTCGTGCCCATGCGGTTCGGGAAAAAAGTACAAAAAGTGTCACGGCCCGCAGGGCGGCTGGGACGGAACGATTGCATCGCGCCCCACGCGCGAGCACAAGGGTGAGGCGAAGATCGGCGGTTGAACGGCAGACAAAGAAACGGCAGACAAGGAGACCGGGAGACAAGGAGAGAAGCAAAACAGCGCTTGGCGTCAAAAGCAGTTGCTCCTTGTCTCTCTGTCTGGCCAGCACTCCAGAAATGAATTTGGAATCCAAAATGCGCGCGTCGATTGTCAGCGATCAAATATCGTCGGACCTCAATACCGCTCTGGAACTGTTGCTCGAGTGCGGGTGCCGGGAGTTCGAATTGCGGCAGTTGGGGCTGGACGGGGCTCTCGACGCCGACCCGCGCTGGCTGACGATGGCTGAAAAAGCGGTGCATCTGAAACGCTTTCGCGTGACGCAGATTGCGACGGATTTTTTCAGCAAGCCAATTGACGAGGATGGCATTCCGTCGGATGAGCGCGTCGCGAATTTAATTGGTTTGGCGACACGCTTGAATTGCTCGCGCGTATCGATTTTTGGATGCCATGTCGATGATTTAGGCGATGTTCCTGAGGGCGACGGCGACGTCGCTGGGATTGTCGTGCCGGACGACGAAGGCCTGGATGCAATGATCGAGTTTATCGAGAAGGCGGCGTCTGCGAAAATCGAAGTGGTGTTGCGCACGCATCATGAAACGTGCGCGGGGACGGCAGCCGAAGCCGTGGCCTTGATTGCTGAAATCGACGCGCCGAATCTGGGCTTGGATTGGGACGCCGGCGAAAGTTTTGCGGCGGGCGATGGTTCGGGCCTGGACGAAATCGAGACGGTGCTGCCGGTTTTGAAAACGGTTCATCTGCGCGACGGCGTGCGCAAAGGCATGGCGGGCGCCGAGTGGTCGAGCCTGGGAAAGGGCGTGCTGCCCTGGGAGGACATCGTCGATCAGCTTCACGAAGCCGGTTATCGCGGCCCGATTATCTGCGATCCGAGCGTGACGCCGAAATTAAAAGAATCGCGGCACGCGTTGATGACGCTGATGCGCTGGATCGACGCGGCGCGATTGCGCAAACGCCCGGGCAAAGAATCCAAACATGATTTCACCAGCCGAGATTGAAGCGATCCCCAAGGCCGAGCTGCATTGCCACCTGGAAGGCGCGCTGCATCTGGAAACGCTTTGGGAATTCTCGCAGCGAAACGAACCTGGCCGGTATGCGTCGTTGGACGATTTCAAAGCCGCCGTCACGGTTCCGAAGGGAGCGGCTCCGGGTTTCAAACCGTTTCTCGCCAAGTTCGAACCGCTGCGTTTTCACTATGGAACATTGAAGGAAATCGAGCGGCTTGTTTTCGAAAGCATCCGGCAACTAGGTCTGGCCTGTTATCGAGAAATCCGGTTTTCGCCTGTTTTTTTTGCGCGCAGACTGCTCAAAGGCGATGCGGGGACGAATGCAAATCCACCGCTTTCACTCGTTGAAGAAGCATCCGCTGTGGTCATGGATGCCGCAAGCGATGCCGTGCGGCGGCAGGGGGATTATCCTCTCGAATTTATTTTGACGTGCAACCGGGGATTCGGCTGCGCGGTGAACAAGTCGTCGCTCGATCTGCTTCATCGTCCCATCGGTCAACAGATTAAAGGACTCGATTTGGCGGGCGACGAATCCGCCGACGCATCGGATTTTATTCGACCGTTCCGCGAGTGGAAAGAAGCAGGCAAACTGATCACGATTCACGCGGGCGAAGATCCGGGCGTCAACGGTCCGCGCCATGTCATCGACGCGCTGGATGTGTTCAAAGCGGACCGAATCGGGCACGGCGTGGGAGCGATTGCCGATCGCGATTTGGTGGCGCGCCTGGCGCGTGAACGCATTCCTCTTGAGATTTGTCCAACGTCAAATTTGCAAACGCGGGCTGTCGCCAGCGAAGCGGCGCACCCGATAAAGCGGCTCTATGATGCCGGGTGTTGTGTCACCATCAGTACGGACGATCCTGTGATGTGCGGGACAACCATCGGCGACGAATACGCTTTCGCGTCGCGCCTTGAATTGACGTCCGAGGACTTAAGGCAATGCACTCGAAATTCGGTGGAAGCGGGAGTTCTTTCGGATGAAGAGAAGCGCAAGTTGACGCTTCAGATCAGCGCAGATGAACGAAGATAAATTACCCATCTTGACTTTATCCGCGTCCATCTGCGGTAATCAGCGTCCATCCGCGTTCAATTTAAACGCCAGCCTGTAAGAGTGACTTACAATTCAAGCTTATGCCGCCAGCCAAACGGATCGGGTGCCAATCCGAATTGAATGTCCATCAGACTCTTGCGCAACTGCATCGTCAACTCGCCGGGCTTCGTTCCGTCGTTTCGATACAGGACTTCCCCGCGATGCATAATTTCGCGGATGGGTGAGATGACCGCCGCGGTGCCGCAGGCGAAAGATTCTTTCAACAGCCCGGACTTTTGCGCGGCAATTAATTCTTCGACGGCAATCGGGCGTTCCTCGACTTTGCGGCCCATTGAGCGCGCGAGGTCGATCAGCGAAGCGCGGGTGATGCCTTCGAGAATCGAGCCGGAGTCCGTCGATGGCGTGACGAGCGTGTCGCCGATCACGAACATGATGTTCATCCCGCCCATTTCTTCGATGTAGCGGTGCTCTTTGGCGTCAAGCCAGACGACTTGCTCGAAGCCTTCCTTCGCGGCGCGGCCTTGGGCCGCGAGCGAGGCTGCGTAGTTGCCGCCGCATTTGGCCGCGCCCGTTCCGCCGGGGGCCGCGCGCACGAATTCGGTTTCGGTGCGCAGGCGCACGCCGCGCGCGTCGCCGCCGCCGAAATAATCGCCGACCACGCAGACGATCGTGCAAAACGTGTAGGTCGCGGACGGATTCACGCGGATGACGGTGTCGGTGCCAAACATAAAGGGGCGGATGTACAGCGTCTCGGGGCGCTCGGGAATCTTTATTTTGTCGGCACGGATCAGCGCGGAGATATCGGCCAGCGCCTGTTTTTCGTCGATCGCGGGCATGCTCAGGCGCGCGGCGGATTTGTTCAGGCGCGCGAGGTTGCGCTGTGGACGGAAGAGGCAGCAGGAACCGTCGGGCTGGCGATAGGCTTTGAAGCCTTCGAAGATCTCCTGGCCGTAGTGAAAGACGACCGTGGCCGGCGAGAGCGTGAAGGACTCAAACGGCAAGATCTCCGCTTTTTCCCAGCGGCCGTCGGCATAACGCTGCTTCAGAATATGTGGAGTAAAGTCGCTTCCAAATCCAGCCATCGTCGTAGCTCCGCATCGGCGTCAAATCGAGAAAACATATACGCAGTGTTTTCTCGATATTATTTATACAATCGAGGGCTGCGATTGACAAGGCTGATGGAAAGGTTTACCGCTTTTGCAATAGTTCCGCGTTATCGATCCACGCGGCAAAAATGGGATGGGCGGCTCCGCGCTTTATGATGTAGAGGAGAAAAGGCCGGTCGACGTAATAATAGCTTGGGATAGGCAAAACGAGCTCCTTGGCTTCCGCATACAATTCCGCGGAGCAATTGTCAAATGATGTGGATGGCGATGTTGAAATCATGCGGCGTTTTCCTTGATGCCATCCACGAAACGAACAAGCTTGATCACGTCTGCCAACAACTCCGATTTATTTAATTTCCTCCAGCCTTTTGCCGCGCT
>JBBRQD010000023.1:0-59270 GCA_038227045.1 Planctomycetota bacterium | reverse complement strand
TTTGTATGGGACTGGCCACTATTCATCAAGTCGACGGCGCGGCGCCGCCGTCGCTCGAGTTCTTCTGTTGTGCCGTGAGGTCGCATGTATACATTATCGGCACTCAAGACTAGACTCTTTAATTATGCACGAGTCAATAAGTCGTTTTTATTGACCGACATCAATGGCTCCCCTCAAAGCGCCGTTGCTACAGAATGGTTGTACGTTTTCCAGCATCACGTAAGGGCTTCTCTACGTCAGCATCGAGATGCTCGTTTGCGCTAGAAATCTTACACTGGCGCTCAGATGTTGTGAAGCTGGAAAGCATCTTATGCTTTATCGCACTTCGGTGTGCTTCGTGGCCTATGCGTTTGCTGCCAGTGTTCTTTGGATTTTGTTTCCGCTGGTGCCGTTACCAGCATCTGCGCTTTCGAACCAAATTTGCAAACGACTCACGCGCGATCACTGCGTAGAGTCAGGTTACGGACCGTGAAAGCGAGATACGAGGGGTCCAGTTCCGTCAGGGAAGGCCGGGCAGCCGCCCTGAAGCGAGTAGTTCTTTTCGTGGATGGGTTCACATACGAATCGCGAATCCGCCAATGGCATGGCGATTGCCAAGGCTAAAAATGATCAAATTCGCGCTTAAACCGGCCTGAATTATACCCCATAATTCGCCATGTTTTTTGAGGGGTTCTCCTATGAAATTCCCTCAAAAAAGCGCTCTACTTTTTTTTTAAAAAAATTTGTGTGAGAGAGAATCGGGAACGTTGCCTCAGACCACGCCCGCCAGGGGGGAATCGGGTACCCGGCCCATACAACCCGGACAGGGGGGGACTTGCACCCGCTGGAAATGTGCGCTTTGGCGTGGCGCATTCTGTCACCGAAGTCCATCAAATATCAGTCACTTGATACCCTTGAGAAAATATTCAATTAACTGCCTGCGGATCGCATACTCATCGCTACGGGCAAGCCATGGACAAATCAGAAAAACTCACCGATAATATAATAAGGCGCTCCAGACCGCTGGAAAGGCCGCTGGCGTGGCGGTAAAACTGGATTGTCTTACTGGACGACGAACATGCGCAAGCATGCTCTTATAGAAGCGGTCTTAGCGTAGCCTTTTTGTCTGAATTCTTGGGTGACAATCCAAAAACGATCCGCGCGCACTATGCGTCGATTCTGTCTCATGAGGTTAATTCATCGGCGGCGGCAATTTAAACAGTTTCGCGCGGATAGGGTAATTCCCGACAAGCTGGTTCTATCCAAACCAATTTCCGCGCGGATTTTTAATTGGATGCGATGGGATTCGCCACATGCTTACAGAGGAACAGAAAGAATCGTTATTAACGCCAGAGATGAGAGAACAGCGTGATTTACTAGTCGATTATACGCATCCGTTTTACCAAGAAATAATAAAATTGGATGAAGAGACACCGGACGATACGATTAACTACTATTTAAACGTCTGGTTTAATTCTAGACCGCTTGAGACGGACCGGAGTCAAAAGGTGGTAGTAAACGCCGCTTGCAAACTAATCGCTCTAGGGGCAGAGAATTTAGTTCTAGGCTATCTTGGAGAGTGTTTAGAAGACTTGATAATGTTTCATAGAAGCGTTGACTTCTACGCCGCGAAATACGCTGCGACCAATCCCGCTAAAGGGAATTTTCCACATCAGTTTCCTAGATTACCATTATACGAGCACAAAATCGAAGTCTGTAAATGGCTGCTCATGCTCCCGTCGCCCGCAGAAAAACTATATAGTCTACTAAGGGCGTGGGGAATAAATCCCGTGCGACTAGTAAACGCTGTTGAAAATTTCAATCAACCGGACTGCCGGGAAGTCGTCGATAGAGCACAGAAAGTACTCAATATGAGGTTAGACGCCAATGATGCTTTGGCGGGGCTTGGAGTTGATAGACAAAAGCGTGGCGCACCGCGCACATCTATTGATGAACCCGGACTCCCCGATCCTTTGAAGAATCTCGCGAAGTTTTTGATTGAAAAAGGCGGCAAGGCAAGCAGTGAAGATATCAAGAAAGCACTCAGCGAATATCCGGGCAATATCGCGAAGTCTAGTAGGTATCCTTCGTGGGAGAAATGGATTGATAAACATTTGAAGCACAAAGGAAAAGTATGGACGTTTGTCGAGTGATCTATCAAGTTCTCCTATATAAAACACTGCCGACAAACTGCCGACAAACTGCCGAGACTCTGCCGACGATATTGCACTAAATATAGTGTTTACTGTGGGTATGGAAAACGTACCCAAAAATCGTCTTACCACGCTCGAAATCGCCCGCCGGTTATCTACCGACACGGGTAGCACCGTTCGAATACTTCGAGCCGCTGGAATAAAGCCGACACGTTGCGGTTCCGCTTATCTCTGGGACGCTGTACACGTCGAAAACTTCCTTCGCGCGATTGAATCGGCGAATGAAGCCGCCGCCGCCGACACGCGACCGACGATAGGGGGTGGCGCGTGATTTATGACACCCCCGCGCAGCAACGCGCCTCTGATATTGAGCGCGTACGCATCGCGCTCCTTCGCACAGAATTCCACCATACGCCCAACTTCATTTTGGCCGCCATCATCGCCGGCTGGCCGCTCGAACGCGCACGCCGTGAATTTGATCTTCAACAACTCTCAACGCATGAAAGGGGCATTTAACCGATGGGAGCTATTTCGCTGGACTCATTCAAAACAATTCCCCTGCTGCTGGCCGAATTGGGCCTCGAAAAGCCGGGCGCGCATTGCCGGTGCCTAAATTGCGGGTCTACAGACGCTCTCAGCGTTCAATTGGGCGAGTCGGGCGCGTATTGCCGGTGTCATTCTTGCGGATTGAAGGGCGATCTTTTCGCCGTGCGGTCTGCCTTGAGCAATATTTCCATCGGCGAATCAATCAAATCTTTTACCCTCGGCGCACACATGCCGCGACGGACACCGCCGCCCGTAAAGAAGCCCGCCCCGCCCGCGCGTACGGTAACAAATGACGCGCTTGTTTACGAGTTATTTTATCCGGCATTTGAGAACTTGATTACTGGTCGGGCAGCCGACCGACTGACGGCTCGCGGTATTCACGACCTCGAACCGTTTCTAGCCTACCCATGCTTAGGGTGGATTGACTCGCTTCTCGTTCCCGGCTGGAAATTTCCCATCAAAAATTGCTGGCTGCTGCTGATTACAAACTTGATTGACGGGCGCTATGAATACGCAGGGCTGAAGGCGCACTTTGAAAAACCTTTCTCCGGCTCTAAATGTATGTGGCTACCCGTCGGCACGCAGCCGCCGGAATGTCCAAAGCATGCGACTATGACCGTCTGGCCGCCATTAGAACGCTTCGATGCTACTGAGCCGCTTTTCATTTTTGAAGGTGAGTTGAAAGCCGCCCGCGCAATCTCAGAAGGTCTTTGCGCGATTTCCCCGACCGGCGGTGCGAAGCATCATTGGACAGTCGACCAGCTCACGCGATTCAATAGCCGCGACGTAATGATTGTCTTTGACAATGATGAGGCCGGAATCCAATTCAAAGACAAAACTTTTGAAGCCTTACGAGGTTATGCGGCAAGCATTCGCGTCGATACGTTTCGCGAGGGGGATATCTAAATGAAAGTAGATTCGAACGACATTCAGGGCAACTATAAAGAAAAGCTGCTTAAAAAATACGATGCTGCCCCGGTTACCTTGGCACCGGCAATCCCTGAACAGCCGCCGCCAGAGCCGGAACCCGCAGACCCTGGCGGCGTCCATTGGCCCGCCCTCGAAGACGCCGCTGACGGACAGCATACCCCGGCAGACAAGCCGGATGACTTAATCGAGGGCATAGCGTTCGAAGGCTCGAAGATTTCGCTATCTGCACCGTCGAAGGGCCGAAAAACTTACTTCCAAATCTTTATTGCAATCTGTATCGCGGCCGGAATCCCGATTTTCGGCCGCAAGGTCAAGCAAGGCCGCGTGCTCTATCTGAATTTGGAATTATGCCGCTATTCGTTTCAGCGGCGCGTGAAGGAGATTTGCAGAAGCCTTGGCGTCACCTTGCCGCCGGATTCATTTCACGTTTGGCACCTTCGAGGGCAGTGCGTATCCATCGAGCAACTCGAAATTCAGTTGCCGAGTGTTTGTGGGCACGGCCGCTATGTCTTGTCCGTGTTCGATCCGCTGTACAAACTCCTCGGCAACCGCGACGAAAATTCCGCCGGCCAGATGGCCGACCTTCTCAATCGCATGGAACGTCTATCTCAGAGAATCGGGGCGGCGTATCTGGTCGCGCACCATTTCGCCAAAGGAAACGCGGCATTAAAAAGCGCTATCGATCGTTCGTCTGGAAGTGGCGTTGTGGCCCGCGATGGCGATTCGATCATCACTCTGACCCCACATAAAGAAGACAACTGTTTCGCGATGGAAATCACATGTCGCGACCACGCGCCGATCAAGCCTCAGGTATTGCGCTGGGAATGCCCCGTCTATCGAGTCGACGACGCTCTCGACCCCGCCGTACTTGCCCCGGCAAGAACCCGCGCCACCGCCGAGAAGCCCAAGGACGAGGCCAAATCCTTTGAGGAACCGGCCTGGACGCGCCAGACCTTCGCAGCGGCGTTCGTCACGAAGGATGCGCAATTAAAGGCCGTCATCATCGCCGATGCCACAGACCGCGGCATGTCTGCAAATAAGGCCGAAGCACTATTTGAGCAAGCGGAGGCAAAAGGCTTAATTTTTAGATGGAAAATTGGCGGTAATAAGGCTCACCTTTTTGCGAATATCGCGCAGCCTGAACTGAATTTAGAAAAAGACACCCTAAAAAGCCATATTTTACCTATGAAAAAGACTTCTAAAACACCGAAATGAGAGGGTAGGGAGGGGGAAGGGAAAAGCGCCTATAGTATATATAGGCGCTTCCCCACCCCTTCCTCCCTACTCTCTAAAACAGCACAAATTAAGCCTCAGAAAAAGGAATCAAAGCCGATGAAAACCAGACCCCACGCACTCCCCGACTGCATTCAATTGCCGACGCATTCCGTTGAACGGTTCGCCGTTGCCGTGGTCCGTACGAACGGTGCGGAGTGCGAAGTCTTGCCGGAGCTTTATCCGACGCGAGAAGCGGTGGGCGTAAACCTGGAGCGTTGACGCGGTTGATGGCAGATTCGAGTCTTCGCCGGTAGGAGAGAGATGCGGAGCCATTTGGGTATTGCCTTGCTGTCTTGCTTGGAACATGGGGAGTATTTCGGTCAATAGTTCAAAATAGAAACACTGCAGACCGATGGGCGTCGGCGGAAGAAGTGCAAGTAACGAAAGGATTCACAATGCAGGAAACACATCAAAACGTCGCCAACACGAGCGCCCTTCCATTGACCGTTGTACTGAGCGGTTCGCGCTTGAATTCACCCGTTCCGATCCTGGCCGTTGACATAGTGGACGCTGCAAAGCTCATTGGGGTGAGCGACGACACGATCCGCCGGGAAATTGACCGCGGCAAGTTAAAGGGCGTAAAAATCGGCCGCGTTTGGCGTATTCGAATCACGGAATTAGAAGCGTATCTGCGACGATGTGAAGTTCGGACTTGACTCATCACCGAAAATGAGCAATCACGTAAGTGGTAACCTTTGGCGTTTGCGCAGTTCACGGGTGAAAGGGTAGAGCATGAAAGCAAAACGTGTCACATCGCGAACGGGCCGAAAAGGCTGGCGGTTCCGAATTACGAATCCGGCCACGCGCCTCAGAACTTGGCGCACGTTCTGGTTCACGGAACTGCGAGATGCGGTAAATGCGCGCGACAAATTCCTGGATGGATTGGAGCGGCGCAAAATGGGTATTCCCGACAATTCCGGATGGGAATTATCCTTCGCGGACGCTGTTTCGAAATTCTTAAAAGAGGCGCCGATCCCAAGCGATCAGCGTCGTGAAACATTGAAGAAAGTTTTCGAACGAAACGAATTGAAGTTATGCGCTCTTGTCGATCTGGGCAACAAAGGCAAACTGACAGCGGAGTGCGTGGCGTTGGCGCGAAAAAAAAGCGATTTGTATGTGAGACGCTACGTACAGCAGCCGTTGAAACAATTGGCGACATGGGCGGCGTCCATTGACCTCTTGCCTCATAATCCACTGCACGCGTGGAAATTCATCCCACGTACCAGTGCGGTACCGCGCCGGCGTGCGTTCCTTCCTGACGAAATCCATGGAGTTCTTGCCGCCGCGTCAGAATTCGACGAGATCTTTGCGAGGCCATTTCGTTCGGATATCATTTTCAAAACGTTGCTCGTGACGGGCAATCGCCCAGGCGCGATCTTCAATGCCTGCGTCGGCGACCTCCAGCATGGTCGCATTGTCTTGCCCTACGGCAATGGCAAGAAGCGCAATGGTATGGCGACGATTCCGCTCGAATTTGAAAGAGAGTTGCGCCAATACATCGCGCTTCGTGGAAATCCGAAATCGAACGAAAGTCTGTTGGTTTCTCCGGACGGAAGTAATCTCATCTTGAGCAACATTTCACACGCTTTTCGGCGAATTCTGACTCTAACCGCCGTGCATCGTTTCTGGACCTGTGTTGAAGCGTTCCCGGAAGAAGCGGACCCGATGGCTGTCGCAGAACTGCTTTATTCGGGCAAGCAACGCGGATTTGACGGGCCACCGCCAAAAGATCCGCTGAAAATTGCCAAGCGCAAACGTCGTGTGGAAATTACTGAATCGGCTGCTCAGAAAATCGGGCCAGACGTTAATCGCTGGCTGGAAGGGCACGACATGTACGCGTTGCGCAAGACGCACGTTTCTTGGGCGCGACGGCTTGCCAATGCGGACTCTGTGAAGCTGCAGGTCGGACATGCTCCGCAGGACGTCGAGGAGCGCCACTATTTGGATTTGGTGGATGCAAAAGAATCTTCACGTGCAGTGTGGGACATTTTGACGGGAGCACGAACACTGGACGGAAAAAATCACGCAATCATGCCGCTGGCGTTGGCCGCAGGCGCCGAAAATTTTCAAAATGTGGACTACGGGGTGGACTACGGAAGCAAAAATAAAACCGCGGCGCCGAATGAGATGTCAAAATCTGCGCCGCAAGTCTTGTCGTTGTTGGAGTATAAAAAAATGAAGGGGGTGGGAATCGAACCCACGACCAACGGCTTAAAAGGCCGTTGCTCTACCGATTGAGCTACCCCTTCGAAGGGCGTGATGCCGGAGCAGAACTATATCTAATTCACTTCCGGAATCAAGCGGACATTACAGGGCGTACTGAAGAATATTTTTCGGAGAATGCGGCTGAAAAAAGAATCCACCGCCATTCCAAAAATGGCGGTGGATCGAATTCAAATTGGGCCTACGGGGCTTACTTTTTCTTTTCTTCGCTCAAATCGACAATGCGCGCGCCCGGCGCATTCTTGGCGACAGACGCGACACCGTTTTCCATCGAGGCCGCCGATTTGTACATCTCGCTCATGCCGATGATTTCGTGGTTGACAGACTTCAGCTCAAAGAACGGGCTGCCGTTTTTGGCGGTTTTGCGCACGAAGTTGGCGTCTTTGGCCGCGTGCTTCTTAACCGAGGCGACGCCGTTGTCGGCGGCTTCCTTCGACTTGTAGACCTGGCTGGTCAGAATGATTTCACCGTTGGCGGCTTTCAGGTGAAAATGAAAATTGCCCTTCGTGTTCTTCGTAATCTCGAACTTCGCGGCCATTGCGATTCCCTCCAAAAAGTGGTGTTGGGTTCCCTGGATTATTTTATCTATGCTATTTCAGTGAAGAATGAAACGAAAAAATCGCCGGCACGCTCATTTTTTTGATTTATTTTGGCTCGACACCTTGGATGCTTTCACTTTTTTTATCTTTGATGGCGACATGGCCACGACAAGTTTCTCCTTTTCGCGGCGGGTGAGTTGTTTGATTTTATGCTCGCGCTTGAGCGCCGCGCTTCGGGTGGCGTGTATCGCAAACCAGGCCAGGGAGACGGGGCGCCGGCTGCGCGTGTAGCGGGCGGCTTTGGGTGACGCATTGTGTTCGCCGACTCGCCGCGAAAGATCCGAGCTGATTCCGCAATACAGCGAATGGTCGGCGCAGCGCACGAGATAAACCCACCAGATCGTTTTTGGAACGCGTGCCGCCATACTCCATTATTCGGCAGCTTTCGCACGCAAAACGACAAGCATTTTCTGTCGCAAAGTACCTCTTAAGGTTTGCGCGAATCAAATGTGCTGATTTTTTCCCGGGTGACCCAGAACTTCGCGACTTTGATTCCGGAATAATTGAAAGTCTGGACGAAAAATGAGCGGCAGACCATCCCATCGAGCTTCTGCGGATTGCCCGTCACATTGTTGAATTTTGAAAGCGGTAAATCCACGGTCACCCATGCGGTGGAGGCTGGCGTCACCCTGCTGATCACGTTGCACTCCGTCGCCCAACCTTCTTTCGGAAAGATACAAAGAAAAAGTTCGAACCCGGTAAAGTCCCCGATCCGCTCTGATCGGTAAGTAACGTGAATGACGTCGTCATCGTGGACTACAAAAAGGGGCTTTTCGTTGGACACTTTCGATTGCATGATGAAAAGTTGATTTGTTCCGGGAAGGGGCATTTCACTGACCGATCCCACTCCGCCGGGCGGTGCGTCCTTCACGTCGAGCCGGCCTTTTTCAAATGAACTTTCGTTGGGAAATTCCTGCGAATACGTATCGGCCTCGGCAACTTCGGCGGTCTGCGATGCGGACTTCGTTACCGCAAGCTTGCTCTTGTTATCGGCGGCTGCCGTCTCTCCCGCGCTGCATTGCACGGATTGATGCGTGGCCAAATCCGTCAGGTTCACCAACCCCTCATCGACTTGAAGGACCGTCGTTCCTGACGCGACTGAAAACTTAAATACCGTGCCAATGACCATTGCTTCGGTCTGAGGCGAGCGCAGAATGAACGGTGCTCCCGCCGGCTGTTTGGCCGCATTGCAGGCCAGCGAACCTTCCAATAAAGTCAGATGTTTTCCGGGAACCGATTCGCCCACGTGAACCGATGTGCTTCCCGAAAGTCGCACTATGGTTCCGTCCGGGTAAGCAATTGTCGCCTGCCCGTCCGTTGTCCGAATGCGGTCCTGCGCGGTCAAACGCGTTCCCGCGGTGGCGCGTTTGGTCTCGCCGTCACGAATCAGCATGGTGTTCCCGGTTGAGGCATCCAGAGTCGCAATCGGTTGCAGCGATTTCGATGGAAATGAGTTTGCGATGAAGAAACAGAGCGCCAGCAGCGCCGCTATTCCCAGTGCAATGCGCATGGGTGAAAAAGGATTTCGCGCGCGCATTCCGCGCCGCGAGGCACGCTGCGACAGGTGTCTGCTGACGGGAGCCACGGCACTTCGCATTCCGCGCGAACTTTTCGCCACTGCCAGGCCGCGCGTCAGCAGCAGTTCCTGGTCGGCAAGTTGCAGGATTCTTGCAGCGCCTTCGGGGTGGGCTTCGAGATGCTGCCGCAGATTCGCAACGTCCGCGGAGTCCAGCTCGCGATGCAAATATCCGACCGCCAGCCTTTCGAATTCATCCATGTTCATGCTTGCCTCACATCGAAATCGGTATGGCCGCTCTGCGCCAGTTTCTTGTTAATGCAATTCATCAACTCTGTCCGGGCTCGGTGAAGTATCACGGGCACCGATCCCGCCGCGAGCCCCGAGCGGCGGGCGAGTTGTTCGACGCTCAAGTTTTCCTGATACCGTCCTTGAATCAGCGTTCGCGCGCGCTGTGTCAACTTTTGCACGCATTTGCGCAACAGTGCGATGCGTTGCGATTCGTGAACCGGGGACAAGTGCGACTGTTCCAGCAGAGCAGCCGGTTCTTCGATGCTTTCCAGCATCTTGAAATTGAGCAACATCGGTTCGTGCGCGCATTTTTCGTAGTGCCGCCGCAGAACGTTCCGGGCCACTCCGCGCAACCACGCGCCGAACGACACGATATTTTCCAACTCATCCCGCTTTTGAAATGCAACCACGAATGTCTCCTGGACGAGATCCTCGGCCAGCGTGCTGTCGCCTGTAGCCGCATAGAGGTACGTCATCAGCCAGCGCCGGTTATGCTCGATGACGCCCTTGGTCCAGATTGCGCTTTTTTCGTTCACGTCTTGCAACGTCGTTCCTCGGTCAAAGACCATTGCTGGGATACTGTCCATTCATGGACCTCAAACATTAACATCTTTCTGAAATAAAAAAATTTGCAAAATTCGACGGGATTCTTGTTAATCCACGCAAAAAAAGATGGATTTAAGGGCGCAAAGCACTTCATGCACAAAAAGCATTCGCAGCGCTGAATCTTTGAGGAGAGGTTTCATGTCCGAGTATCACAAGTCGGTATCGAGAACAGTGAGCACTTGCGCCCGAGCCGGACTGTGGAGTCTTTTGCTTCTTGCCCTCCCAGCGTTCGGTGCTACCACGGTCAATTTAAGTGACACCGTCGTTGCGCCAAAATCGTCCATGGGCGTCAACGTCGGAAGCGCCAGCGCCAACATCGTCAACGGCGGTTGTTTTGAAGCCGGAGCCGATGGCAATGGTTTTGCGGCGGAAGGTTGGGGCTGGTTTAAAGCCGGCGGAACATTCACCGCGAGCGTCGATTCAAGCACGTTTGTCTCAGGCAAGCAAAGCCAGAAAATTGCGGTTTCCGCCGCGCCCGCCACCATGGAGCAAGCAGCCGTTGATCTCCCTCAATTGAAGTTGACCCGCGTATTGACCCCAAGCGGGGCATACGTCGTCAAGGCGATGCTTAAATCGGATGTCGCCAACAGCCGGGTGCAGCTTGGAATCGTGGATGGCGGCTGGGGCGTTCATTACAGTCCCATTTTTAACGTCACCACAACGTGGACAGCGTACAGTTTCACTTATACGTCAGCGAGCACGGACATCTGGCGCGGCGTCGCGGTTCAATATCTCGATAACGCGAACTATTGGATCGACAATCTGGCAAGCTGGGACGCTAATAATATCGACCCGAGCACGGGCTTCGTCAAGACTTATGTCGATCGGCTGATAGAACTGAAACCTACCATGCTGCGCCTCGGCGGACTTGGCGTGAACGGCATGACGCTGGAGCACTATCTCTTCAAGCCGTGGCCGCTGAGCTATGGGCCGCCGCCGAACGAGTACCTGAATATCAATACATTCATGGCGCTCTGCAAAGTTGCGAATGCCAGCGCATTCATTACCGTTCCACCGGCATTTACCGATACGGCCACCGCCGCGACCCAGACCGATCTCACAGTCGATATCGTGAACAATCACTACGCGGATCACGGTAACATTGTGGATTATCTGGGTGGCGACAACTCCACGACATACGGAGCGCGCCGCGCCGCGGACGGCTTCGCCCGGTGGGATACTCAAACGCCGTTCATCTACTACGAAATGGGTAACGAGACCTGGGGCACGCCGGATGGTATATGGGATATGCATTTGGGACTGCCCGGCGACCCGTGGATGCAGACTTACGCCACATACTGTTCAAAGCGCATGACCGATATGAAGGGTAGAACTGGCTGGCGCTCGAACATGCGCGTCGGTTTCGGCGGATTCGCCGCCGATTCGGACAGTTGGGCCGGATACAGTACGATATTGATTCCGGCCATAAAGTCGCTCGCCGACTTCGGCACCATTTTCATGTACTACGGCAGCGGCAGCAACGCGAACACCGACGAACAAATTTATGGCGGCCTGTTTGCAAAGGCTCAGTGGCATCAGCGCGTAATCGGAAGTATGAATACTACCTATGCCACGGCGGCAGGGCATACGGTGGAGTGCTGTATCTATGAAGGTAATTGCGTTTGGGGGAATTACTACAATGGACCCAGCGCCAATGACATGTTTAACTACAGCCATGAGGTGAGTGCCGGCGCGGCCGTCTCATTGCTCGACAATTATGCCGCTGGTAACCATGCCGGCGTAACCTGGAACAATCATTTCGCCTTCACGGGAGGATCGTGGTCATCGTTGACCGAAGAACCCAATTACTATCGCAAGCCTGCATACTTTGCCCTTAAATTGTTTAATAATTACATATCCGGAAATATGATCACCGCGAATGTGTCCGGCGTTGGAACGTGGAATGATACAATTACCGGCGAACAGATCGTTCCGTATGTAGCGTGTTATCCATACAAGAATGGAAGCAACTACAGCATACTTGTGGTCAATCGCCATCGGACGGCTGCGCAGACCATTACGATCAACAGGCCACTGACCGTTAGCCAATTGGTGACGCTGTCCGCTGCGGATATCAACGCAAACAATGAGACGGGCGAAGGTGTGACACTGCAAGTCCAGTCGGTTTCATCCTCGGGAAACTCCTACACAGTAACGGTCCCGCCATTTACGGCGTACCTTGTGACCGCCCAAGATTATGTCCCCACGCCGCCAACCGTGAGCCTCACCTCGCCCGTAAACGGCACGCAATACACGACAGGAGCCAATGTTTCACTTGCAGCCACCGCCACCGCGACGACCAGCGGCGCGACCGTGAGCAAAGTCGAGTTTTACCAAGGTAATGCGCTGTTGGGTACTGACACAGTGAGTCCTTATACCTACACCTGGAACAATGTAACGACCGGACAGTATACGCTGACCGCAAAAGCTACGGATAGCAATGGAATGAGCACTACGTCGAGCATCGTAAATATCACGGTAAACATTCCGGGAGTGCCGACCGTAAATCTCACTTCGCCCGCAAACGGCACGCAATTCACTGCCGGAGCCAATGTCTCGCTCGCCGCTACCGCGACAAGCAGCAGTGCCACTGTGAGCAAAGTCGAGTTTTTTCAAGGCAGCACTCTGCTAGGCACTGACACGGTGAATCCATATACTTGTACTTGGAACAATGTTGCGGCCGGGCAATATGATCTGACCGCAAAAGCCACGGATAGTTATGGAATGAGCACTACGTCGAGCATCGTCAATATCACCGTGAGCAATCCGTCAGCGGTGCTCACAATTTCGTCAGCAGCCACGGCATTTCCCAATCCAGCGGGCGTTGGACAGCCGGTTAGTCTTTTGGTGGGAGCTACCGGTTCCGCTGGAGATACGTTGACATTTACCTGGGATCTGGGCGATGGCAATCAGGGCGTGGGCGCAAGCATGTCTCACGCGTATTTGACGGCGGGCATCTATACCGTCAGCGTAGTCGTAGTCGACGGCCACGGCGGAACCGTCAGCAGCACGATGACGGTACAAGTCAACGCAGCGGTGGTGGGCGCCGGTATCGACAGCGATGGCGACGGGTTCTCTGATTCGTTCGAATCTTCCGTGGGCACGGATTCCGGCAGTGCAGCAAGCACGCCGACTGGCATGCCCATTACGGCGGGTGGGGTGAACGCGTTGACAATAAAAAAAGCGTCGATCAAATTGAATTTCGCGAAACCCAGTGGAGGAAGCGACTCGATTTCGTTTTCGGGAACGGTGGCAGTGCCGGCTGGATTCAATTCCAACGGAGCAAAAACATTCTTCTTTGCGGGCGGAGTGGTTAAAACTTTAACACTTACCGCAAAGGGCGGGGGAGTGAGCGGCGGGGATTCGGTGAAAGTCTCATTTAAGTCGAAAAAGGGCGTCGTGCTGGCGACCCCAACCGCAAAATACAGCGTCAATTTCAAGAAGGGATCTTTCGCGGCCGCGCTGGCCAGCGCGGGTCTCGCGAACGGCAACGCAACGGCCGTGTCTGTTATGGTGCCCTTCACGTTCATCTTCAATAACGTCGTGTATCAGAAAACGCAAACGATGAGCTATACGGCCAGGAAGGGCAAGGCGGGCGCAGCGAAGTAACGCGCCATCGACCGCAAACATCCGCAAGCCCGTTCTCTGCCACAAAGGAACCACACGGAAACCTTCCCGACTTTCGCAGATAGATTCTCCATGCTCGCCTAGCGATTAAATTATTGTGGATTGGAAAAGTGTACCCGGGAGGATTCGAACCTCCGACCTCAGCCTTCGCAGGGCTGCGCTCTATCCAGCTGAGCTACGGGTACGTGATTTTCAGGCGCGCCGGTTGCCGACGCGGAGAAAAGAGTATCCTCATCCCGCTTCGGATTTCAATTGAATATTTAAAGATTTGGCGAACGGGAAGTGGCTAGGAGCAGGCTTCGCCTGCATGAGGGGTTAGTGATCAGGGAGGAAAATGCGCTGCGCGCATTTCGAAATTCAATTTGCTTGTCCTAACCCCTAACCCCTAATCCCTAATCCCTAATCCCTAATCGGCGAAGCCGCTCCCTGTCCCCTATTTGATGAACGTGAATTCGCGTGTGTTCATCAGCGCCCATTGCAGATCGACGAGCGAATCGCGGGAGCCGTCGGAACGTTTGGCGGCGGCTTCCAGTTCCGCGCTGGATGGCGCGCGGGTCAGTGTGGCCAGATACAGTTCCGTGACCGCGTGACGCGTATCCGATTTGTTCGCGGCCAGATGATCGATCAGCGGGCTGCTTGACACGGACTCGTTGACCGCGGCTCCGTTGAGCATTTCGAGGGCCTGCGTGACTGCGCCTTCTTCGTCGCGTTTGGTCGTGATGACGTTGCGCGGCGGCTGATTGAAGACGTTCATGAACGTGCCGGTCTTGGCGGGCGTGGGCAAATCCGTCGCCCATTCGACATGGCCCTTCTTCCGTCCCATGGCGGGGGCGTTACCCTTCTTTGCCGCTGTCTTGTTGTTGTCGGCCAGCGCGCCCGGCATGTCGGCGAGCCCTTTGTCGTGCCCGGCCGCGACCAGAATCGAATCGAACAACTCTTCCGCGGTCATGCGCCGGACGCGCTGATGCGAGAACAGCGTCAGGTCGCTGCGGTTGCCGTCCGTCGGCATGCTGGAGCGTTGGTACGCGGCGGAATTCAAAATCAGGCGCAGGACGTGTTTGCTGTCGAACTTGTTCTTGACGAACTGATCCGCCAGGAAATCGAGCAGTTCGGGATGCGACGGCGGATTCTTTTCGCGGAAATCGTCCGTCGGCTCGACGATGCCCCGTCCCATCAGTTGCGCCCAAAGCCGGTTGACTTGCACGGTGGCGAAGTGCGGAGCCGCAACGACCGCGCTGGCGAGCGCTTCGCGGCGCGTCGGTCCGGACGGCTTGAGCGCCGGATTCCAGGCGAAGCGCGGTTCGACGATCTCGCCGCCTTTGCTGCCTTTTTTCGCGTCGTCGCCCTCCATCGGCATGTGGTAATCGCCTTTGGGCTTGTCGGCAACGTGCGGTTCTTCCTGGTTGACGTCTTTTTTCTTGGGCGCTTTGGTGACCTGAACCTGGCTGAAGTACGCCATCAGGCCGTGGAAGTCCGTCTGAGTCCATTTGTCGAAGGGATGATCGTGACATTGGGCGCAGGCCATGCGCGTGCCCATGAACGTCTGCGCGATCGTGTTGACGGTTTCGACGCGGTTCATCTGGTCGCGGAAAAAGAAATTGGTCGCTGCATTTTCGCTGGGCTTGCCGCTGGCCGTCATCAGTTTCATGGCGAACTGATCGTAGGGCATGTTGGATTTCAGCGCGGCGCGGAGCCAGTCGCGGTACTTCCCGGGTTCGGCCTCTTTCTTGCCGGCTGTGTGTTCGCGCAGCCAGTCCCCCCACATGACCTCCCAGTGGTCGGCGTAGCGTTCGTTGTCGTTGAGCAGTTTCTCGACGAGCTTGGCTCGTTTTTCGGCGCTCTTGTCGTTGACGAACGCTTTGATCTCGTCGCCGGTGGGAATCATGCCGACGACATCGACAAACGCGCGCCGGACGAATTCGTAATCGGTGCAGATGGGCGACGGATCGACGCTTTCGGACCGCAGTCGCGCTAGGATGAAACGGTCGATTTCATTGAACACCTTCGGATCGCGGGTGCCGATCACGAGGCCATCGCCTTCTTCCGCTTCTTTATTTTCAGCGATCGGCGGGTCGGCCGCGCGCATTGTCGCGGCGCAGGCCAGCAGAGCGAGCGCAAGCATCCGAGCGATTTGTGCAGTTTTCATAAAACCCATCTCCCGGTCGTTCAATGTCATTGCGATTATACTACATCCAAGTGGCGGAATGCGTCTTAATTTGCGTCACGAAATTTTGCGATGTGACGGAAAACCCCGCACCGTCAGAGTCTTTGATACGAGAGGGGCAAGCGGGGGGCCAATTGGCAAATGGGCAATGGAAAATAAAATCGAGTTGTAAAATGCCGGAAGATTTGCCCGGATATGGGTCGTGCTCCAGAATGCCGTTCGGCCACTCGCTCCAAAATTTTCGCGCAAATTCGTTTACTTTTCGGGCGCAGGAACTAGGTTAGTCGAGATATGGATTCCGCACCTCCCTTGCGTCCCAGCCGCACCATCAACGTTCCGTCCTCTGTCACCGGAGGGGAGCCGCGCGCCCCGCAGTTGACTGGGGGCTTGATTCAGGGTTTCATGCGCGCGCGTGGAGTCAATGAGGAAATCCTCGTCCATACGCAGAATTACGACGAATTTTTGCGGGAAAAGGGTCTTACCGAACTCGGGCGCGGCGGCGAAGGAGCCGTATATTTTCTGCGCGGGCATGTCGTCAAGCTCACTGGAACGGACTTCGCTCCGGGGTTGTTGCGCGAGATTGTGCACATGTTGCATCTCAATCCGATCTCCGGCCAATCGCGCGGCACGGCGATGGGCGAGCGGCAGCGCATGGATCTGCCCGGACTGCTGTGGGTCTACACGTTATCCGACGGCAGTTTGTCGGTCGGCATGAAGCCTTTCGATCTTTCCGATCAAGGCCCGCGCGGTTCGACTCTTTTCGACCGACTGTACGCCGGCCCGCCGATGGAGCGCGAGCACACACTGCGAGCCGTGTTGAGTATTTGCAAAACGCTGGTGTACACGCAGAAAAAAGGCATCGTGCATCACGATCTCAAGCCGGCCAACATTTACATTCCCGGCGATCCGACCCAGGATCCGGTCGTTTTCGATCTGGGACAGGCGCTATGGCGGCAGAACGCCTGGGGCACGAACTGGCTGACGCACGGCCACAATCTGCATTACTGGTACAACGGCACGTACCAATACATGCACCGCATCCGCCGCAACGCGCATCTGTGTGCGCTCGCCATTGCCGGCGGGGAGAAAGCTACGGAGGTACAGCGAAACGCCTTCGCGAGTTTCGTGCCCAGTCTGTACGACGATGTGTTTTCGTTCGCCTACATCGTCCGCAACGTGGTCCGCAGCAAATTCATGAAGCTGCGCGAAATCGACAAGCGCCTTCTGACCGATTATTACCGCTTGCTGATGGGGATGTACCGCGCCAAAACGGATTTGTCCGCGTCGAAGAAAAACACCACCTCCACCATTTTCATGCGCGTGAAAACGCTCTTTGGCACGGAAACGCTGGTGGAACAGATGCCACCGAAAGCGCCGGCTGAATCGATTGAAACGATGGATCAGGCTTATGCGAAACTGGAATTGGTTATTGGGAAATTGATGGGGATACAGTAAAGGGACGAGAGGTTTTTATGGCGGTGGTGTGAAGGTGATGGCAGAGCGTAGGGAAGGCGGAATTTCGTGACGTTTAATTCCGCAGAGTAGCAATCACTTCCTTTGTTTAGGTGTATTCCCCAAACTTATGGCGCATTTTAGTCGAACACACCAGATCGTATTGTTCGTAACACTGGCAGTTTTGGCTGCGTGTTTCATTGTTGTCGTTGCAAAGTGGCGTCCGTTCTGGATTGCACGTCACTTGAATGCATTGAAACACATCAAAGAGCTAACGCAAGTTGACGAGAAAGGCCAACATTATATTGATGGCGATGTTGTACTGGATCACATCGACGCGCTAACGAAACTTGGTTACTATGAGCACGGACAAGTTTCATTACCTCATGTGCCGGCGTCTCGGTCAAAGGAAATCTTTTGGAAACTTGTGCCGAAGCTCTCTACATTTGATGACGGCTATTTTGAAATGCCAGCGCAAGTCCTTCGACGACCGCAACCCGTCACTGTGGATCTCTGGGTGCGTGTGAGTAAGTTCCAGGAAGTAGAGCGTTTTCTTCGAGCTGAAGATACGGCGGAGGAAAACGAAACGCTTCCGGCAAAATGAATCGCCAAGTAAGTTCAATGCCATCTGGCGCATAACTCATGAATCGCAGCGTCCTATAACGCCAAAAAACATAGCAAACCTACCCGGCAATCCTTTTAACTCCGAAGGAGTTTCGTAGCAAAGCCTTTGGCGTTGAATGAACTGCCTGTGTTGCCTTTCTGCTTCCTTAATTATTTTTCTGCTTCGGTTTCTGTATTGAACGCCGTCCCTCGCCCGGCTAAACTACCGCGCTTAATTTCAGAATGAGAGCGGCGGGACAATGAAACATCTTTGCATTCTTGGCAGCACCGGGTCGATCGGCGTCAGCACGCTGAAAGTCGTGGCCCAATTCCCCGATAAATTTCGTGTCCGGAGTCTCACGGCGGGCAACAATGTCACGCTCTTCGCCGAACAGGTGCTGGCGGTGCGCCCCGCGCGCGTGGCTATTGCCAACAAGGACTCCATTCCCGAATTCAAGCGCCTTGCGGCGGGCTGGAGCGGGGACGTGCTCGGCGGTGTCGAGGGTTTGGTCGAACTGGCGGAAGAGCGCGAATCGGACTATGTCGTCTCGGCGATCGTCGGCGCCGCGGGTCTGCTTCCGACGCTGGCCGCGTTGAAAAAAGGCAAGCAGGTCGGCATCGCCAATAAAGAACCGCTGGTCATGGCCGGCCCCTTGATGCTCGCCGCGGCCAAGGAAAACGGTGCGACGATTCTGCCCATCGACAGCGAGCACTGCGCGGTGTTTCAATCGGCGCTTGCGGGCCAGGCCAAAGAGATTCGCAAAATCGTTCTGACGGCGTCGGGCGGCCCGTTCCGAACGGCCACGAAAGAACAGATGCTGGCCGCGACCAAAGAAAGCGCGCTGAAGCATCCCACGTGGAACATGGGATCGAAGATTACCATCGATTCGGCCACGTTGATGAACAAAGCGTTGGAGATCATCGAAGCGCACTTCCTTTTCGGCGTCCCTTATGATGCGATTGAAGTGTGGGTGCACCCGCAATCGATCGTGCACGCAATGGTGGAATTCGCGGACAGTTCGTTCGTGGCGCAATTGGGCCTGCCGGATATGCGGCTGCCGATTCAATACGCGCTGACGTACCCGGAGCGTCTGGACGGCGCGCTGCCGCCGCTGACGGTCGAAAAGATGCGGAGTTTGACGTTTGAAGCGCCTGACCGCGAGCGCTTCCCGAGCTTGAATTTCGCTTATGACGCCGGGAATCGCGGCGGAACGGCTCCGGCGGTGTTGAACGCGGCGAATGAACAGGCGGTGAGCCTGTTTTTGGACGATAAGATAACATTCTGCGGAATCTTCGACCGCGTAGGCGCGGCACTTGCCGCGCACAAGGAAGTGCCGGTCGACAATTTGGAAACGGTGCTTGAAGCGGATCGTTGGGCGAGAGAGTTTGTTAAAGCCAGGGGCTAGGATTCAGAGCAGGGGCTAGGATTTAGGGGTTAGGGATTGGGGATTAGGGAAAAGCAATTCCGTGCGGTTCCCTAATCCCTAACCCCTAAATCCTAACCGCTCAATTTATTATTCAAGGAACGCAGTCAATGGAAACACTGGTGGGCTGGACAGGTTTAATTCTGGGATTTTCCGGGCTGATTTTTATTCATGAATTGGGCCATTTCCTTTTGGCCAAATGGAATGGCGTGCGCGTGCATGTGTTTTCTATTGGCATGGGACCGTATCTGCTTTCGTTCACGCATAACGGTACGGTCTATGCGCTCTCCGCGATTCCCATGGGCGGTTACGTCAAGATGCTGGGGCAGGACGATCTCAATGCGGATTTGTCCGCGAACAAGAATCCGTCCGATTTCCGCAACAAGCGCCCCGGCCAGAAAGCCGCGATTCTCGTGGCGGGCGCGACATTTAATATCCTGACGACGATCTTTCTCTACACGTGTGTCTATTGGACCGGCATGTGGGTGCAGCCGCCGAGCATCGGCAATGTGCTGCCGGACAAGCCGCTGGCGAAAGCGACTATTTACGGCAGCAGCACGCCGGCCAATCTGAAGAAGGGCGACCGCATTCTTGAAGTCGGCGACACGCCGGTGAAGAGCTTTTTCGATCTGATGCTGCAAGTCACCGCGTATCCGATCGGCAAGCCGGTCTACTTGACCGTTCAACGCAAAGACGGCAATTACGGCGCACGGCCGGACGTGGTGCAGGTGGACATTGAGGAGGACAAGAAACAGGGCGTGCCGAACATCGGTTTGGGCGCCTCGACCGTGTATAAAGAAGAAGAGTTGCTGCCGCTTGGTTTTACGACCGAGCTTTACCTGGCCGTGACCTCCAATCCTTCCGAAGACAAAAAAATGAAGGACATGCCCGCTGGAAAAACGGGCTTGTTCAAGAAAGGCGACCGCATTGTCCGGCTTGAAGACCGGACCAAAAAGGATCATCCAGTCGTGTATGCGATGGATTCCGAATACGCGCTGCCCAATGCGGCGGCGATGACCAAAGGTTCCGATTCGAATTCGACAAAAGGCGAACTGCGGGTGTTCATCATTGAGCGCGGCACGGAAACAATTGAGATTCCGTTGACGTCTGAAATCGAAGACGGCAACGCCCGTTTCGGGCTGCCATTCGCGCCGTTCAAACGCGTGTCGCATATCGACAACACGTCGAAAGCCTTTGAAGCCGGTTTGCGCGAGGGCGATCTGGTCAGCGGCTTCCATCCCGACACCCCGAATGTTCATCCCTGGAAATCGGGAAAACTCTTTTGGGTAAAAAAGGTGGGCGACGAAAAGCCGCTGGAAGCGAAGCTGACCGTTCCGGCCATGGATGGAAACGAAGCCAAAGGCGTTTTCCGGCAGGAGTATGTCGTCGAAGAGGAATTCAGGAAGCCCAACTTTTTCGAGGCGCTGGGAGCGGCCTGGGACGACACGCGGCGCTACACGGTCTGCATGTTCGCAACACTGCGCAATCTGGCCACGGGCCACGTGAAAGCCAAGAACCTCTCCGGCCCGGTGGGCATCGCCGGTTCGATCTTCACCGTGGCGAGCAAGCAATCACCCAAAGAATATTTCTGGTGGCTGGCGTTCATCTCGCTGAATCTGGGCGTGATGCAACTGCTGCCAATTCCACTGCTGGACGGTTTCCATCTCGTGATGGTGGCGGCGGAGAAAATCAAAGGTTCGGCGGTCAACGCAAAAGTTCAGGAGTTGTTCATGTACGCAGGCCTGGCGATCATCGGGTCGCTGCTGATGTATGTGATGTTCAACGATGTGTCGCGGTTTTTTTAGCAAATCCGCCCGCGTTCAACCAAACCGCCCCGTAATATACTCTTCCGTCTGCTTCATGCGCGGCGCCGTGAAGATCTGGTCGGTCTCGCCCGCTTCGATCAACTTGCCCATGAAGAAGAACGCGGTGCGATCCGAAATGCGCGAGGCTTGCTGCATGTTGTGGGTGACGATCACGATCGTGTAATCGTTCACCAATTCGACCATCAGTTCTTCGATTTTGCTGGTGGCGATCGGGTCGAGCGCGGAGGTCGGTTCGTCCATCAGGATCGTGTCGGGGGAGACGGCCATTGTGCGCGCGATGCACAGGCGCTGCTGCTGTCCGCCGCTTAACGCCGTGCCCATTTTGCGCAGATCGTCTTTGACTTCATCCCACAACGCGGCCTTGCGCAGGCTTTTTTCGACGATCACGTCGAGGTCGGCTTTGGATTTGTTTTCGTACAGGCGCACGCCGTAAATCACGTTTTCATAGATTGATTTTGGGAACGCATTGGGCTTTTGAAAGACCATTCCGACTTTGCGGCGCAGCGCGACAACATCCTGCTTCTTTTCGAGAACGTTGGCGCCGTCCAGTTCGATTGTGCCGTCGAAACGCGAGCCGTCGACCGTGTCGCACATGCGGTTGATCATGCGCAGAAATGTCGTTTTTCCACACCCCGACGGCCCGATCAGCGCGGTGATTTCCTTGGAGCGCATCTCCAGATTGATGCCGTGCAGAATCTGCTTTTCGCCATACCAGAAGCGCACGTCTTTGGCGTGCAATCGAACCGGAGCGGGTGTGTCGTTCGATTGCGTCGTTGCGGAGAATGCCTGTGTCGATGCGCTCATTTCGACATCCTTTTCAACCGTGGAATTCATAGTCAGTCCCTTTTGTATCCGACAGTGGCATTTGTCAAGACCGGGTTCGGCTTTGTGCGTCCAATGCCCCCGCTTCTTCAAAGCAGATGATTTCAGACGTTGAATTTAGTGCCGCCAGTCTAGCGGTTGAATGTCAATTCAATGTGTTTCATTTGTTAAGATGGCGCAAAGAACGGATGAATTCGGAATTTAGGAGGCTCTAACGAAAACCTAAACCCTTGCTTTTTTCTTGCTTCGCGTCACGTAGCGTACCGCCGCGCTTAACAAGGTGATCATGATAATCAGCACCAACATGCCCGCCCACGCCTGCTGAATCCATTTGTCTTCGGCGGATTGCGCGTATTGGTAGATTTTCAGCGTGAGCGCCGGGAACGGTTTGCTGGGATCGTATACATCCTGATCGCTGCCGAGTGCCGTGAAAATCAAGGGCGCGGTTTCGCCGGCGACGCGGGCGATGGAGAGCATGACGCCCGTCACAATGCCGCTGGTCGCGGCGGGCAGGACCACGAGGAGGATCGTCTGGTATTTCGCGCCGCCCAAGGCCGCCGAGGCTTCACGATAACTGTCCGGAACCAGATGCAGCATTTCTTCCGTCGTTCGCGCGATGATCGGGACCATCAGAAAAGCCAGCGCCATCGCGCCGCCCCAGCCGGATGGGCCAAGCCCCAGGCTGAATCCCGATTTGGAGATCACCAGTTCGTACGCCAGTACGCCGACGATGATCGACGGGGTTCCGGCGAGCACATCGACGATCATGCGCACCACATCGTTAAACCAGCTTTTCTTCGCGTATTCGGAGAGATAAATGCCGCACAACATGCCCAGCGGAACACCGATCAGGCTGGCCAGACCCACCAGAATGATCGTGCCGATGATGCAGTTCTTCATGCCGATGGCGCTGTCCGCCGCGCCGGGATTCTTGGTGAAGAAGTCCCAACTCAAACTGGACATGCCTTTGAACAACACGTAGCCGAAGATCATCACGAGGAACGCGATGGCGACAGTCGCGGCCGCGATGCACAGACCCTTGAAGACGACGTTGACGTAGCGCACGAAGTAATTTATTTTCGCAATCGGAATGTCGCGCAACTGAGCCGCGGCGGCATTTGCGGCGACCGCCGATTGCCCCACGGGTTCGGCCGAGCCGTTTGCCGTGCCCTTGCCCTTGGGCTTGTACTTTCCGGCGTTTTGCACACGGACGACCAGGACGCGCGCGATGCCGTTCAGGGCCACGGTCTGCACAAGCAGGACGAGCGCCAGGTAAACCAGCGCGTGAACGTACATCGGATTGTCGGCGTTCTGGAATTCGTTTGCCAGGAGACTCGCCATCGTCTGGCCCGGGGCGAGCAGGCTCAAGTGCATGTCGTTGCTGTTGCCGATCACCATGGTGACCGCCATTGTTTCGCCGATCGCGCGCGCGAAGCCGAGAATGATCGCTCCGAAAATGCCCAGTTTGCCGAAATTTAAAATGGCCAAGGCCGACTGCCACCACGTCGCGCCGAGGGCATACGCGCCTTCTTCGATGTCTTTGGGAACGGTCAGCAGCACGTCGCGCGATACCGCGGTAATGATGGGCATGACCATGATCGCCAGCACGATGCCCGATGCCATCACGCTGTTGCCGTATGCCGCCCCGGAGACCAGTTCTCCGACGAACGGAATCTGTCCGATGGTCGCCTTGAGCGCAGGAAAACCGTAGGCTTGCAAAAAAGGAATGAGCCATGCGACGCCCCAGAAGCCATAGACGATGCTGGGAATGGCGGCGAGAAGCTCAATCAGAAAGGAAACCGGACCCGAAAGCCATTTCGGCGCAATGCGAGTCAAAAACAACGCCGCGCCAATACTCATCGGCACGGCGATCAGCAACGCCAGCGCCGCCGTGATGAACGTGCCGTAAACGAACGGAAGCGCGCCAAAATCCTTCTGGACAGGATCCCAGTTCTGGCTGGTCAGAAATCCAAAACCGAATTGCTTCATCGCCGGCAGCGCGCCCGCAACAAGCACGAACGCGAGCGCGACCAACAGCCCCACAACGCCCAGTGCGCCACCGGAACTCAGGCCATACATCAGCGAGTCCAGCGTCCTGCGCACTTGAACTCTTGTGCTTTCGGCCGGCCCGGCCTGAGTTGACATCGGGGCAGGAATATTGAGTTGTTCGGCCACGCTGGTTCCTCATTCGCGTTAGGAATCTCTCACAAAGCTTAAAGTCCCGCCGCGCTTGGCCCGGCGGGACTCGCTAAAAAGTCAAACGGACTACTTTAAAAGCGGCTGGCCGTCGAAGACGATTTTCTTCAGTTCGGTCGTGACCTTCTCCTGCACTTCGGCGGGCAAGGGCGCGTAGTTCGGCTTCGCCATCGCCTGCCCATCGGTGACGCCCCAGTGAATGAACTTCAACACTTCGCTCGCCTGGTCTTTGTTTTTCAGATACGACATGTCCTGGTAGACGAGCAAATAGGTGAATCCGCAGATCGGGTACGAATCGTCGCCCGGCGCATCGGTGATGCTAACGCGCATGTCCGGCGGGAACTGAGCCACCGAATTTTTCGCCGCCGCGACTACGCCGTCCACCGACGCAATTACGGGCTTGCCATTCTTGTTGATCTGCGTGGCAAATGGAAGTTTGGATTTTTCGGCAAACGCCAATTCAGTGTAGCCGATTCCGCCTTCAACACCTTTCACAGCCGCCGCAACGCCATCGTTGCCTTTGCCGCCCAAACCCACCGGCCACTTGACTGAGGTGGCGTTGCCGACTTTCGCCTTCCACGCATCGCTGACCTTTGAGAGATAGTTGGTGAAGATCCACGACGTACCTGAACCGTCGGAGCGGTGCGCGACGACGATGTCCTTTGCCGGCAATTCCGCACCCGAGTTCAAAGCCGCGATCTTTGGATCGTTCCACTTCGTGATTTTGCCCATGAAGATTTCGGCAATCACGCTGCCATCCAGTTTCAATTCTTTGACGGTTGGCAAATTGTAGATCATCACGACCGGACCGGAAACGGTCGGGATATGCAGGACCGGCGCCGGCGCGCCCTTCAATTGGTCGTCCGTCATCGGTGCATCCGAACCGGCGAACTGGACGGTGCGATCCGTGATGCCCTTGATGCCGCCACCCGAACCGATTGCCTGATAGTCGATCTTGGTGTTCGGATTGGCTTTGTTGTACGCTTCGATCCACTTCGCATACAAAGGAGCGGGAAACGTTGCGCCAGCCCCTTGAATGGTAACGCTTTCCGCGCGCGCACCCAGAGCCAATAGAGCGCTCGCAAATATGACCGACAAAGCCACGAATTTAGACATTGTTCCTCCTAAGAATAGATGATGAGAGTGTTTCGCACAACCACACTGTATCCTAAAATTGTTAAGGAAATGTGTGGCTTGGATGTCGGTTTTGTTATCGACACAACAAGTTTTCGCAGACTGGACGCACAATGTGTTTCTGGTAAGGCAATCCTGAAAATAGAAACGCCAAAAGCAGGAGGCAGGGTGTTCGTCCACCCTGCGCGAAACTCGCTTCACCAGCAGCGCCTCTTGAGGTACGCTTCCATTTCATGCAGACGCGCTTTCAATTTCATCTCAGTACGGCACTGGCGCTCAGCGTGATTGCGGGACTTTTTATTCCGGCTGTTTTCCATGCTCTGGGAATCGGAAAGATCGCAAATGAGGTTGTTGCGCATTCATTTATTGCTGGAACGCTCGGCCTTATGGCGCTCGTGATTTTGAAGCGCCTCGACATTCGCGAGACAGTTGCGACAATCATGCAAATCGCTGTCGTGCTCGGCAGCATCGGTCTCTATCTGCCGATCAACGACAATCCATCGGCATATTCCGGGCGCGGCGTGTCTGTCGCACTGATCTTTAAAGACTATCCGGTGTTCCCGAATCTCATGGCACCGTTTATCAATGTCGCATGTCTCTTTATCGCCGGAATTATAATGTTGATGGTCCTTCGCCTCTTATTTCCAGCGTTGCCAAAGTAGAACCGAACGGATTTCGGCTCTACTCGGCGCTGTTTCTTTTTTGGATCGATGTTCGAAGGGTTTCGATGCGGTTTTTGATCTGCTCTGTTTCAGGCAGCGCCAACTGGCTGCGCAGCATGTCTTCATCGCTCAAACTAAAATATATTTCACCGTCCTGCATTGACCGAACTTCGGCGCGGGCCTTGCACGGTTCGTAGCCGTCTTCCAGTCCTTTGACCGCGCGAAAAATATCGATCGCGCCGTGCGGAGACGTCAGGCAATAGACAGGCTGCCGCTCGAGCCATTGCGGATCGCCGGAGACAGCCTTCAAATGATCCATGCCCGGACCCCATTCGCATCGCAGTTCCTGAAGCGCGAAATTCAGTTCGCAGCGGTTGGCCGGGGTGTCGTTGACGAACAGCCCGACTTCGTAGCTCAACGGGCCGGAATGGTTCAACAGGAAATTCATCCCGCCGACCAGGATGTATTCGACACCGTGGCTGTTCAGCGTGCGCAGAATGTGCTCCACGTCCATGCGATGGTCCTCGTTCTGTCCACCATTCTATCGGCGTCGCGGCTGGCTGGCAACGTGTCATTTCGGCAACTTTTTTCTCAGTTCTGAGACTGCCAAATCGAAATCACCAACGTTAGCGACATGTTAGCAAGGGGTTATGATAGTGTTGAAAAGTAGTGAGAATTGGCATGAGCATTGTACTGTTATCTAGAGCCGCGCACGTCAGTAAGCGGCCAAAATGTGTCCACACAAAAAAAGCCGCTTACTGACGTGCGCGGCTCTGGAGCGGGAGAGCGTATGAATATCGATCGATACACCATAAAAGGACAAGAAGCCATCCAAGCCGCGCAAAGCATGGCCGAGCGGTCCGGGCATCCACAGCTCGATCCCGTGCATTTGCTTGCCGCGCTTCTGGCGCAGGACGGGGGCTTGGTGGTGCCGGTTCTGCAAAAGATCGGCATCGAACCGTCGCGCCTGAAACTCGAAGCCATCGCGTCACTGGATAAACTGCCGAAACAAAAAGGCGGCGACGTGCATCTCTCTTCCGATCTTCGCGGCGTTTTTAATGCCGCCGAAGACGAGGCGAAGAAGATGAAGGACGAATACGTCTCGACCGAACATTTGCTGCTCGCGCTGGCCGCGTCCAAGAGCGATGCGGGCATCCTGCTGAAGAATTCTGGCGCGAGCCGTGACGAGTTGTTGAAAGCGATCCAGTCAATTCGTGGTTCCGCGCACGTCACCTCGAACAACCCCGAAGCCTCAATGCAGGCGCTCGAAAAATACGGCAAGGATCTCACCGCTCTCGCGCGGCAGGGCAAACTCGACCCTGTAATTGGCCGCGACGAAGAGATTCGGCGCGTGATTCAAGTGCTTTCGCGCCGCACCAAAAATAATCCGGTGCTGATTGGCGAGCCGGGCGTCGGCAAGACGGCAATCGCCGAAGGTCTCGCCCTCCGCATCGTCGCCGGCGACGTGCCGGAGAGTTTGAAAGACAAGCGCGTGGTCGGGCTGGACATGGGTGCGCTGATTGCCGGCGCGAAATTCCGTGGCGAATTCGAAGAACGGCTCAAAGCCGTGCTGCGCGAAATCACCGAATCTCATGGCGGTATCATTCTGTTCATCGACGAACTGCACACCATCGTCGGCGCGGGCGCGGCGGAAGGCGCGGCGGACGCGGCGAACATGCTCAAGCCCGCTCTGGCGCGCGGCGAACTGCGCTGCGTCGGCGCGACGACTCTGGACGAGTACCGTAAGCATATTGAAAAAGATGCGGCGCTCGAACGCCGTTTCCAGCCGGTCTTCGTCGGCGAACCGAGCGTCGAAGATACCATCGCGATTTTGCGCGGACTCAAAGAACGCTACGAACTGCATCACGGCATTCACATCACCGACAGCGCGCTTGTGGCCGCCGCAACGCTGTCGCATCGCTACATCGCCGACCGCTTTTTGCCGGACAAGGCAATCGATCTGGTCGACGAAGCCTCGTCGGCGCTGCGCATGGAAATCGACAGCCAGCCGGTTGAACTCGACACGCTGAACCGGCGCATCATGCAATTGGAAATCGAGCAGGCGGCGTTGAAAAAAGAGAAAGACAAGCCCAGCCAGGAGCGGCTTGCGCGGCATGGCGTCGAATTGGCCGAGTTGCGCGAGCGCGCGAACACGCTGAAGGCGCGCTGGCTGAACGAAAAGGAAGTCATCGCCGCATTGCGCGGCATTCAAGAGGAATTCGAAGCACTGCGCACCGAAGAAGAACAGGCCAAACGCAAAGGCAAGCTGGAGCGCGCGGCGGAAATTCGCTACGGCGAAATGCCGAAACTCGAAGAGGATTTGAAGGCGCAGCAGGAGAAGCTGAAAAAACTTCAGGCCGGCGGCGCGCTGTTGAATGAGGAAGTGAAAGAAGAGGATATCGCCAAAGTCATCTCGCGCTGGACGCGCATTCCGGTCGTCAAACTGCTGGAAGGCGAGCGCGAAAAGCTGCTGCGCATGGAAGACAATCTGCGCAAGCGCGTCGTCGGCCAGGAGGAAGCGTGTGAGGTCGTCGCGAACGCGGTGCGCCGCAGCAAGGCGGGTCTGGCCGATCCCAACCGGCCGATCGGCAGCTTCCTGTTTCTCGGGCCTACTGGCGTCGGAAAAACGGAACTGGCGAAAGCGCTCGCGGAGTTCCTCTTCGACAGCGAGCAGGCGCTGGTGCGCATCGACCTGAGCGAGTACATGGAGAAGCACAGCATCTCGCGGTTGATCGGTGCGCCGCCAGGCTACGTCGGCTATGACGAAGGCGGCCAGTTGACCGAGGCCGTCCGGCGCCGCCCGTACAGCGTGGTGCTCTGCGACGAAGTCGAAAAGGCCGCGCCGGAAGTGCTGAACGTCTTCCTGCAGTTGCTCGACGACGGACGGCTCACCGACGGCCATGGCCGCACGGTGGATTTCCGCAACACGATCCTGATCTTCACGAGCAACCTAGGCGCGCGGTTCCTTTCGGAGAGCGACACGATTGGCGAAAAGCAGGCACGCGCGGGCGTGGCTCAGGCGGTGCGCGAGCATTTCAAGCCGGAGTTTTTGAACCGCTTGACCGCACAAGCCGTCTTCAATCGGCTGGGCAAGAACGAGCTCTTAAAAGTGGTGGATATCCAGATGGAGCATTTCATGAAACTGCTCGCCGGAAAAAACATCACGCTCAAGCTGTCGAAGAAAGCGAAGGAATACCTGGCAAATGTGGGCTACGATCCTGTCTTCGGCGCGCGGCCGCTAAAGAGATCCATCGAACGATACCTGAGCGATCCGCTCGCCAAGGATGTGCTCGCGGGAACGTTTGGTGATGGCGCGACGATCGAAGTGGACGCCGCGTCGAACGGGGAAGGGCTGACGTTTCATCAGGCGGCGTGAGACTGCTGTAGATGCAATGGCTTGACTTAATCGCTGATGGACGCGGATTAACGCAAATTATCGCAGATGAATTTTAGGAGGGAAATTGAACCTTTCCCATTCACTCGTCAGCGGTAATCCGCGTTAATTTGCGTCCATCAGCGATTAAGTTTGCGCACGAAAAATCGAAGCGCGCCGCTACTTCGCAGGCGCGCTCAGTGCTTTGGCGATGCCTTTTTCAATCGCTTCGCCGGCTTTCTCCGGATCTTCAGGAAGTTCGATGTCTCCCAGCACCTTGCCTTCGGCGGACATGAACACCGTATAGGGCGTGCCGATGATGTTGAAGCGGTCGAGCAGCGTTTCGCCTTTGCCCGTCCAGAGCAGATTTTTATAAGTCACCTGCTTTAAGCGCACGACTTCGGATGCAGCTTCCAGCGATGCTTTCTGCGTTTCGCCTTCGCCGGAAAGGCACAGGCCCAGGAACGCAACGTCCACATTGTTTTTGAATTTAATGGCGGCGCGCATCAGTGTAGGCATTTCCGCCAAACAGGGCGTGCATTGAGTGGACCAGACGTTCAGCAGAATAACTTTCGCGCCGGTTCCTTTCAGCGCTCCGAGCAAATCGTCGACCTTTTCTGCCGTGTCCACTTTCTTCGCCGCATCCGCGCAGACCGCGGCAAATGAAAGGATCGAGACAAAAAGACAAGTGACAACGTGGGGCCACAGACGACTGCGCATGGGCAATTCTCCAAATTTCAAAATATCAGGCACGCGAGAAAGACGAAGCCGCCGCGTCTGCCTTCAATGAAGGCTTCGTCAATTAATCCATCCATCGTCAGATCGAAGCGATTTATCAAATAATTTCGGTGCTAACGACATTGGAAGCGTTCAGTCGCTCACCAGAGCCGCGCACGTAAGTAAGCGGCTTTTTCTGGCTGGGCCGCTTACTTACGCGCGCGGCTCTGGTGGAACTGAACGCGTGCCGATTTTTTTGTTTTTGTATTGACTCCCGCGATTTAAATGGTAATACCTCGTATTAATAATAGTAATACTAAGTAATATTTAGATTTGATTGCTTCGCTGCGAGTTGAAAATTTTGAGCGCGCCTGAAATTGCACCGGCTTCAACGCGCTCCTAAAAACTGACCGGTGCAAATTGTGGATATTTTAAGGGGGTTGATTGTGAAGACGAAAGAACGAGGGAACGCCCGTGGATTCACTCTTGTGGAATTGGTGGTTGTCCTTGCCGTATTGGCAGCGCTCGCTGGAATTCTGTTGCCGCAATTCACCGGCATTGTCAACCGGACTCATACCGCAGTGTCCTCAACAAATATCGGTGAACTCGGAAAAGCGTTCGCACTGTACAACGTCAAGACGCTGAAAGGTTATCCCGACCGCTATGATTCGCTGATCGACGTGGTCGCCGGCGCCGCGCCGACCGTGAACGGAATTTCCACGCTGCCGTTCGACGCCAGCGCCAGCAACACCGATATCGCGATCAAGGCGCTCGACGCCGGACAGTTGAAGTCCTTGAATCAGGACGGCATCCGCAACATTTGCCCGATGAATGCTACGCTTGCGCCGGGCAACAGCGCGACCTTCGATGCGGCGGGAGATCCCATCCCCATTGACACCACACAGAAGTACGTCTTCCTGACGAACGCAAAAGTGAAAGCCGCATTCGGTATCGATGGCGTATTGCAAAACGAAGAATACGTGTGCTTCGGCGTCGGTTCGCAATGCACTGCGATCGGAACTGTGATGCAGGAAGCGCCGTTGCACTTCGATCAGACCGATCCGGCCGTCACGTATGAGCGCTTTGTCGTGGTCTACGCGGTGCCCGCGATGCGAACTGCCGCAACGAAGGCGTTCAATGCCCGCCTTGTCGGTTTCCTGGGCACTGAACTGAATTCTCTCGGCAACGAAATCAACGAATACTACAGCAAGAGCTCGCAGTAACGCGTCGCGGCCTATCGTCGTTTTGCGGCTGTACATTTCACAGACAGTTGCTATCGACCCACTGGCCTCGAACGGTCGTGACCGTGGTGGATTCAACGATAATCGAGTTTGGTTTCATAGGTAGATCGACTTTTCCTCAGTTTGGCTTGCGGTATGCTCACTCACTCCTCATCTGTATTGTTTCTGGCCGCGATTCTGTACTTCACCGCCAATGAGGAATGTGACGCATGAAAACACGAAATAAATTTCCGCACTCCGGATTCACCCTGATCGAATTGCTGGTCGTCGTCGGAATTTTGGTGGCTCTGGCCGGCGCTCTGCTGCCGAAGCTGGATCGCATCGACCAGAAGACGAACAAGGGCATCGCCGCGAACAACATGACGGGCACGTCCCGCTACATTCAGACCTATCGCATCCTGCACAATGTTTACCCCGATAATTGGGATTCGCTGGTTGATGGTTCCGGTGCATTAGCGCAAGCTCCGACAGTTAACGGCCCGGGATTGGAACCGCAAACGACCGGCGGAACCGCGGATGGCAGTCTGAGCAGTGGCCCACATAAGTTGATTGCTGGAGTGTTGGCTGCGAATATGGCGCGTTCTTTGAACCGCATGAACATCGGCACTGTACTGGATTGGAATGCATCATTGCCTAATCTTAATGGCGGATCCGGTGCACCTTCGGACCTGTTCAATACCAAGCGCACGCTCGCGGATGGCGGCAAAATCGCGACGCTCAATGCCGCCGTTGCAGGCGTTGGCGGGGACGGAGATGCCAATGATATTGTCAACCAGATCTATCCGGCGAACAAACTCCCTGGCGGCGTGACGGGCGCGGTTCCCGCAGGAAAGCAACTCATCGTCTTCGGATTCGGTCCGCTGAATCAGGCTATTGGCGATGTGCTTCAGGACTGCCCGGCGTACTCCAACACGGACTCGTCAAAATTCTACTGTCGCTTCCTGGCGGTTTTTGAAGCTCGCGACGACGGCAGCCGCGCTGAGTTGAAATTGGTGGTCGCGTCCGACGGTGATTTGTGCCGCGATGAAATGAATGACTTCTACGATACGAAGTAGGCGATCGGCGAATTGAATGCATCGGTGGGAAATCATTTGAGCACAGGGGCGCCGATAGCCTCTGTGCTCTTTTCGCCATAGTGAAAAGCATTTACGGCATGAAAGGCAGCGGCGTGAAAGCACGCGGATTTACTTTGCTGGAGATGCTGGTGGTCGTGGCCATCATGGTCGCGCTCGCCGGAATCGCCCTGATGTCTGTCGATACCACTGTCGATAGCGCGTTTGTCACTGTGACCCACGAAACGATGCGCACACTTCGCGATGCCATTAAGGGAACCGTTGGAAAGCCGGGCTACTTTAGCGATGTCGGCATTTCGCCGGATTTTAAACTCGACGATTTGACGACAAATCCGTTTGCATCCACCGATCCCCTTTACATATACAATCCCGCGACGCGAAAAGGTTGGCGCGGACCCTACGTGTCATTCGCCCAAAGCCCGCCGTTGGATGGCTGGCGAAAAGAGATTAAACTGCAACGAAAAAGTCTGGCGGATTATACCAAGTTGCGCCTGGTGTCCGGCGGTTCCAACGGAATCATTGAAATCGACCCGGCTAATTCCTCCGACCCGCACGACGCGTCCTATGTTCAAAATCTCGACGATGTGGTCTTTCTATTGACGAAGGACGGTGTCCAATGGTAACGCCCCGCGGATTCACGCTCCTTGAAATGGTGGTGGTGCTCACGATTCTTGCCTTGCTGGCGACAGTCGCGGTTCGTTCGCTGGACGGCCCATTGGATCAATCGAAATACGATGCGACAATAAGCGGAATGCAGAATATTCAGGACGCGGTGATCGGGCCGGCGAACCAGCGGTTGCCCGACGGTACGGTGTTCGTCTCCGGATTTGTCGCCGATATGGGCCGGTTGCCACAAGTGTTGCCCGTGAAGCAGGCGGACGGAGTGACGCCCGTTACCATTTCAACGCTGCAACCGGATGGAACGACCGTTGCCAGGAACGTCAATGGTCCTGTTGAATTGTGGTCCAATCCCAATGGATTTTTTCCGTTTGAGCAACGGCGCGCGAACAGCAGCGAGGTTGCCGCAACCGATCAAGACAGTGATGTCTATGTGTCCTGCGGCTGGCGCGGACCGTATCTTCGGCTGGGTATCGGGCAGACCGATCCGCGAGACGGTTGGGGAAATCCGTATGATTTTTTACTACCCAATCGAAATGTCTGCAACGGGACGCTAAACGACGCGGCGAATCTGATCGGCATTCTCCGTTCGAATGGCGCGAATGGCCTCGCGGACAACGCCCCCGCGACGGGTTACGATCCTGATTTGTACGTCAATTTCAATACGCTTGTGTTCAACGGGACAACGGCCGCAAATGATTACCCCGCCGTTGCGGCAAGCGACTCGTACCACGGAAACGTGCGCGGAGACATACTTGCGGTTGATTCGACAACATCACCGGCGACGATCGACAGCCCGCTGACGGCAAATGGCTATGTCTGTGTTCGTTACTTTGGTCCCAGACCGGACGGCAAAGGTATCGTGGCGATAACCGTTCCGGATAATGGAAACGGAGTTGTCTCCGCTCCGGACCCAAGCAACGGCAATGCAACAATTTATTCGAAAACGGTCAACGACGTGACCTTGTCGGTCTCAATTGACACGACAACCAGACCTTTAAAAACCGTTGTTTCATATTCGGTTTCTAACGCGACTATTGGCCCGCGTGTTATTCGCGCGTATCAGGGCGGAACTGCGTTTCCGGTGTTAAGTCAGACTGTGCTCCCGACGACGCCTCCGACCGTAAAAAGTGCTCCTGCAACGATTGTCATTACAAGCGGTGGTTCGCAGAAGGATTTGATAATCCGATGAAACCATCGCATCTCACCCTCCTCATCGTCGAAGCGCACCGCGTCGTGCGCGCGGACGTGCCTGCTCCCGGCGCGAAAATCCCGCCGCGCATTTACACCCAGCAGCGGATGACCGGCAGTCCGTTGGGCGAAGCGTTGCGCGCGGGGCTGGCGCTTGCGCCGGGATGCGAAAAAAATGTGTGGGTGGCGGCATCGGATATCTGGTCGCAGACTTTGACATTGCCCGCCGCGGCTTTGGGCGGATTGAAAGACGCCGAACTCGCCGCCGCTCTGGCTTTCGAAGCGGAACCGCTCTCCGGCATTCCGTCGTCGAGTGCCGCCATGGGATTCATCCCGGTTCAGCCGCCGCGCAAGGACGGACTGGCCGACGTAAACGCGATCGCGATGGAGGTCTACGCGCGCGACGACATTCAATCGGCGGTCAAAGCGGCGGGTGGAAAATTGTGCGGCGTGTGCACCCTCAAAGACTTACCCGCCGAGTCGAAAGCTCTGAACGAGCAGGACTGGATTGAACGCTGCGCGGCGGAACTCCAGGCCGCGCCGGCCAAGTTCCCATTCATCGCGCCAGCCCCGCAAAAAATATCGCCGCTGAGGTATTGGCTGTTCGGTTTGGCGCTTGAGGCGGCCGTACTGCTCGTGTGCGTCGGGCATTGGAAGTGGATCGCGCGCGCCGAAAGCGAGGCACGGACGTCTCTTCAGAAGTTGCAGGCTCCGCGCAAGCAGTTCGACGAGTTGAAGGCGAAAAATGAACTGCTCAAAGGGGACTTGAAGAAGCTGGAAGACGAACGCGCGCGCAATTCGAATGTGATCAAGAATGCCGAAAATGAAGTGGCGTTTCAACGCGCGCGCATTGCCGCCATACTGCGCAGCCTTTCGAAGGAACGATCCGGCGACATTGCGATTCAGTCGATTACGGCGAAGGACACGCAGAATCTGTTCGTCGAAGGCGTGACTCTGGACCCGGCCTACGCCGACAAATACGCGGCGCAACTGGAAGCCGCGCTTGCGCCGGCGGGGTTGCGCGTACAACCGATGAGCAAGGCCGCGCTCACGGCGAGCGGCGGGCCGTGGCGCTTTACACTGCAAATCAAACCGGGATTGGACCGCACACCGTCGCCGGTTTCGGACGCGTGCAAAAACCGGGGCGCAACCGCCGCATCCAAAGCCGGGAGGCCTCAATGATGCTTTCGATTCGCGACCGCTGGCTCGTGGCCATGCTGCCGGCAATCGCCACGTCGGTGTTTTATATTTACGGATCGGCAAAGACCGCGCAAAGCCGCTGCGATGCGGTGCGCGCGGAACTGCAAAAAGAACAGGCCAAACCCGTCGATTTTCGTGTCTTCAAGGCGCTGGGCGAAGACTACGAAAAAAATCAGGACGCCGCCGCAAACGCCAGAGGGGGTGCGCTTGCGCCGGGTAGAGTTGAAGCGCCGCGAATCGGCAGTGCTTCGGAAGATCGAAGCGATGTGTTGCGAGCGATTTCCAATGTGCTGAAAGCGCATGGGATGATCCAAATTAGGAGCGAGAAAGAAGAGGCGGGGAAGGGTGCCGCGATGCCCAAGCCGATGTCGGATGCGTGGCAGCCCTACGCGGAAAAATTTCACGCGCCCGCGCCGGAGTTGTGGCGCTTTGAATTGCGCGGCGCTTATCCGCAGATGCTGAGCGCGTGCGAAGAACTCGCGCACTCCGCCGCCTTCGTCGTTCCGCTCTCGATCACGATGGAGCCTGCCGTAAAGAGCGATGCGAAAGCAACCGATATCGAAAAAATATCGCTTGCGCGCCCCGGCGACTTGAGATGGGTGTTGACGCTATGGTTATGACCGGCGTGGGCGCGCCCACGCAGACGAGCGACCCGCTGCCGCGTTTAAACCGCCTGCTCGCGGCGTGTGCTGATCGCGGCGCGTCGGACCTGCATCTGTCGCCGGGACTCCCGCCGTATCTTCGCGTGGACGGCGAACTGCTGCCATTGAGCGACCCGGCATCGCCAATAATGAGCGGCGAAGAGACGGTTGCATTGGCTCGCGCGGTGATCGACGCCCACGCACCGATGGCTGAATCGTTCGACGAACGGCTTGCCAAAAAAGGCTCGATCGACGGCGCGTTCACCGATCCGAATGGCACGCGTTTTCGCTTCAATTTGTTCGTGCGGCAGCGCCAGGTCGGACTGGTTTTCCGCCGGCTCGAAGATCGCTTTCGCTCGTTGAAAGAGCTGGGCCTGCCGGAAGTGCTGTATCAATTTTGCGATCTGCGGGACGGATTGGTGATCGTCTGCGGGCCGACGGGCGCCGGAAAAAGCACGACTCTCGCCGCGCTGCTGGACCGCATCAATCGCACGCGCGCAAGTCACATCGTCACCATCGAAGATCCCGTCGAATACGTTCACAAGCCGGTGAAAAGCGTGATCAGCCATCGGCAGGTCGGCGTCGACGCTCCAAGTTTCAACGACGCATTGGTCGCGTCGCTGCGCCAGGATCCTGATGTAATTCTCCTCGGCGAAGCGCGCGACTTGGACACCATTCGCACCGCCATCGTGGCCGCGGAGACGGGCCATCTGGTGTTTGCGACACTGCATGCGGGCGATTGTATGGGGGCAATCGAACGCCTTGTCGCGGTATTTTCGGCGGGTGAACAGGAAGGCATCCGGCGGCAGCTCGCGCTGGTCTTGCGTGCGGTCTTCGCCCAGCTCCTGCTCCCGGCGCTGCCGGATCCGGGCACGAATGGCGTCGTCAAACCCGAGCGCGTGGCGGCGAGCGAATTGCTGGTTGCGACGAGCGCCGTTTCAAACCTCGTCATGCAGGGCAAAACTGCGATGATCGCGTCGATCATGGAGACCGGCCAAACGTCCGGAATGCAAACGCTCGATCAGGATCTCGCGCGGTTGTGGGTGGACGGACGAATCGGCGAAGCGACGGCGCTGGCCGCGTCGCGGAATCCCGCTGCCGTGCGCGATCGCGCGGCGTTGATGCGCAAACGCTCGCGAGTGGCGGAGGGCGTGCGATGACCTCCGAACTTCTCGACATGGACCGCGTGCGAATCGATCCGGCTTGGGCGTTGCGCGTTCCGGCGGTGCTGGCGCTGCGGCGACTGGTGCTGCCCTTTGCGTTCTTTGAAGGCAGCGTCCACGTCGCCTGCGCCGATCCCGCCGACGCGACCGCGTTCGAAGCCATCGAACGGTTCACCGGCCAGAAAGCGCGCCCCGTGCCGGCCGAAAAGGCTTCACTGCAGCGCGCACTCAACCGCATTTTCGGGGATGCGCCGCGCAACGGCACGAAGTCCTCGACGGGCATTTCCACACGTGCCACGGAAATCGGCGAAGACGCGGTCTCACTTTCCGAAGACATTTTGCGCGCGGCGATCATTCGCCAGGCATCGGATATTCACATCGAACCCGGGCGCGACAACGTGCGCGTGCGCTTCCGCGTCGACGGGCAGCTCGAAGATTACGCGACGCTTCCGCTCAATGCCGACGCGGGGCTGGTCAGCCGCCTGAAAGTGCGTTCGGGAATGGACATCGCCGAAAAACGCGCGCCGCAGGACGGCGGCTTCAACCAGCGCGCGGGGGGCGGAGAAAATTCGCGCGGCATCGATATTCGCGTGGCCACGCTGCCGACAAAATTCGGCGAGCGCATGACGCTGCGCCTGCTCGGATTGCAAACAGGCACGCTGACACTCGAACGCCTCGGCATGCGCGAGCCGGACCTGCCCATCATGGAAATGGTGCTCGCCCAGCCGCACGGGCTCGTGCTGCTGACCGGCCCGACGGGAAGTGGCAAAACGACGACGCTTTACGCCGCCATTCAGCGCCTCCTTAAAGAGAGCGCGCTGAACATCATCACTGTCGAAGATCCGATCGAATACGAATTGCCGGGAGTGTCGCAGGTTGAGGTCGATTCAGCGGAAAAAGTGAGTTTCACAAAAGCGCTGCGCAGTCTTTTGCGTCACGATCCGGACGTGGTGATGATCGGCGAAATCCGCGACCCCGACACGCTGGACGTCGCGGTGAAAGCCGCGCTGACTGGGCATCTGGTCCTCTCGACGCTGCACACGAACAGCGCCGCCGGAGCGGTGACGCGCCTGGCCGACATGGGCCTGGAATCGTTCATGAGTGCGGCGACGCTGCGCTTGAGCGCGGCGCAGCGCCTCGTGCGGAAACTGTGCACGCACTGCCGCAAGCCGCGGCCGCTGACGGACGCCGAAGCGCTCGCGCTGGGATGCCGCGAGGCGGCGGGCAAGCCGGTCTTCGAGCCGGGCGCGTGCGCCTATTGCGCGGGGCGCGGTTGGGTGGGCCGCATCGGGCTTTTCGAATTGCTGCCGATTGATTCGAGTTTCGCTGAAATGATCGTTAAAAAAGCGAGTGAGGCAACCTTGATCGGCGCGATGAAAGAGCGCAAGATTGCGCTGCTGATCGACGACGCGCGCGAAAAAATATTCTCAGGTGAAACGACGGTGAAAGAAGCGTTGCAGGCCGCGACTCTTTGGTAGTTGTGGTGCGGCCATTCTGGCTGCAGGGTCGGTAGTTTGGGATTTTGCCATGGCGTCATTTCAATTCGAAGCATGCGACCGGTCGGGCGCGCGGCACAGCGGGCTGCTGGATGCGGCATCCGTGAGCGCCGCGTCCGGCGATCTGCGCGCGCGCGGGTGGGTCGTGATTGCCGTCAATCCTGGCGGCGCGGCGAGGCCGGGTGGAGACGCCGGAGCTGGCGAGGTGCCGAACCGCTCCTTTAATCCGCTGGATTGGCTGCCGCCGGGAAAGGTCGATGTCGAACTCGGTTTGCAGCAGATCGCGTCGATGCTGCGCAGCGGGTTGACGCTTCTATCGGCGATCAAAACCACGGCCGAACAATCGCGCCGCGGATCCATGCGCAAGATCTGGCTCGATGTTGCCGAGCGCATTCAAGAAGGCGGAACCTTCGCCGACGCGCTGAGCCGTTATCCGCGCCGCTTCCCGGCATACGCTGTGCAGCTTGTCAAAGTGGGCGAAGCCTCGGGGACGCTGGATGTCGTGCTGGCGCGCGCGGCGGAGCAAATGGAGCGTGCGCGGACGCTGAAAGTCCTGCTGCTCAGCGCGCTGATGTATCCGGCGATCGTGCTGCTGCTCGCCGTCGGCGTGACGACGTACATGCTCGTAATCTTGATCCCCAAATTACAGAAATTTCTGGCGAGCCGGCATAAAGCGCTGCCCGCGATAACCCAGGCGTTGCTTGGCGTCTCAAGCTGGCTGCAAACGTATTCGCTGCATGTCACATTCGGAATCCTGCTTGCGATCGCGGTGTTTTTTGTGGTGCGCCGCTGGCCCCCGGGACGCCATGCGATCGACTCTTTTTCGCTGCGGCTGCCACTCATTGGCGGCATTCTTCGGACGGCCGCGACCGCGACATTTTCGCGCACACTGGGGCTACTTCTGGAGAGCGGCATCACGCTGGTCACCGCGCTGGGTGTCGTCGAGGAACTGCTGGGCAACCGCGCATTTTCCCGGCACGTCGCCGAAGCCCGCGAAACCGCGATGGGCGGCGGGACACTCTCCGCGCCGCTTCTGCGCCGGCGCCTATTTACGCCGATGCTCGGCCGCATGGTGGCGGTGGGCGAAGTGACCGGCACGATGGATCAGGTGCTCGCGGAAACGGCGTCGTTTCATGAAAAGCAATTGGCCGCATCGGTGCGCTGGCTCAGCGTGCTCATCGAGCCTGTGATTATTTTGATCGTCGGCAGCATTGTAGGCTTCGTGTACATCGCGTTCTTCGTCGCGCTTTACAGCATTGCAGGATAGCGGTTCGTGAACAGGGAATGGGGCAACGTGGAAATGCGGTATTGGCGAAAAATTCAAGGCGTACTCAAGTCGGCCGCGTGCGTCGCGGCGATGTGGGCGATGTCGTGCCCGCTCGCGGAAGAGCCCAAGCCGCCGCGGCCCCCCATCGCCGATGATCCGATTAAAAAAGACGAGGCGAAGCCCGATGCAAAAAATCCGGGCGACAAAAAAACAAAAAGCGATCCGGATTCCACTTCGCCCGCGGGCGAGACCGTGCCGCTCGATCCGACGCAGTTGACACCCGCGATGCGCGACGCGCTGAATCCGCCCGCGCCTGCTTTGCCCCGGGAGGCGCAACGGCCAGCGGCTCCCGCGGCGCCGGTGCTCCCGCCGATTCCTGAAATTGCGTTCAAGGCATTCGTCGAAACGGAAGGCAAATCACCGGCCGCGCTGCTCGAAGTCGATGGAAAAGCACCGCGTCTCGTGAGCGAAGGAGCGGAGTGGACCGTGCATTCGGCTGGAAAACAGGCGGTGACGCTTGTCATCAAAAAAGTGTCGCGCGACGGAATTGAAATCGAAGTGCTGCCGCACAAACAGATCATTCATGTGAAGTAGGCAATCGACTGGGGGGAGTTCATGTCAATCGTATCCAAAGTTGCGGCGCGCCGCACGCGTTTCATTTTTAAGATCGCACTGCTCGCAATGCTGGCGTTGGTGTTCGCGCAAGCGCAATCGAATGCGGCCGAGCCCGTGGTGGCCGCGGCCGGACCGATTGTCAAATTGGTTGAGTTTCGCGACGTCAAATTGCTCGACGTCTTGAACATGCTCTCCGAACAGACCGGCATCAATATGGTCGCGTCGAACGACGCTGCAAAAACGCCGGTTTCGATGACGCTGCGCAACGTCCCGGTGAAGCTCGCGGTCGAGACGCTGTGCAAAGCGCACAGCCTCTGGTTCAAGGACGACAACGGCATTCTGCGCGTGATGACGACGCAGGAATTTCAGCGCGATCTCACCACGTTTCGCGAGGAAAAAACGGAAGTCTTCACGCTGCTCTATCCCAACGCCGTCGCGGCGGCCGTGGCCGTCCGCGATCTCTACGGCGACCGCGTGCAATTGTCGCTCGGGACCGAAGAGCGCACCGACACATCGGAAGACCTCAACGAGCGCTTCGACCGATTCGACATCATCGATCAGCGCAGCCAGGGTCTAGGACTCTTTGAGGGTGGCAGCAGCGGCAACTCGTCCGGCAGTTCGGGAAGCGGACGCTCAAGCTCGTCGGGATCGGGATCGGGTTTCACGCAGCGCAGCACGGTTCAGCGCGACGCCAATCAACGCCGGCGCGACGACGCCAACCTCAATGCCAACGGCACGAAGAACGATCTGATGAAAATGTCCGCGGACGATCTGGCGGCGCTCAAGGCGGCACAGGCGTCCGGAAATCAGGAAACTGCCGAACTGCTTTTGCAGCAATACAGACGCCGCCAATCCGATATTTACGTCACGCTCAGCCGCCGCAACAATCTCGTCGCGGTGCGCACCAGCGATCAGAAATCGCTCGATGAAATCGGGAAATTAATCCGCCGTCTCGATGTGCCGACTTCGGTCGTGCTGCTCGAAGTCAAAGTGATGTCCATCGAATTGGGCAAGGACATGAATTCGGCGTTCGATTTCCAATTCACCAACGGTCTGACCGCCGGCGGATTCTCCTCCGGAAATATTCAGCCGCCGGCTTCGGATCTTCTGTCCGGAGCGCTCAAGAGAACCTCGCCTCTCGCGCTTGGCGGCACGGGCCTTCAAGACGGCAATCTCGCGTTTCAATACGTTGACCGGAACTTCCGCGCACGCTTGCAGGCGCTCGAAAACAAGAACAAGGTCACGACGCTCGCCACGCCCGTGCTGATGACCGCGAACAACGAAGTCTCGCGGCTCTTTGTCGGTGAAGAACGGCCGATCGTGCGCAACGTCAGCAGCAACGCGGTGGTCAACCAGAATACCGTCACCAACAATTCCAACACCGCGATTGAATTCCGTCCCGTCGGCACGACTCTTTTAATCACGCCGAACATCAATGCCGACCGCACTGTGACACTGCGCATTCTCCAGGAAAATTCGGCGATCAAGCACAACGACGCGACGATTCCGGTCGTGACGACCGAGGGCGGATTGCAGCAGCAACCCGTCGACGTCGTGACCTCGCGCAGCGTCAGCGGCACGGTGATCGCGCAGGACGGGCTGACGCTGGCGATCGGCGGACTTATTGAGGAAAACATCAGCGATTTAAAAGCGCAGGTGCCGCTGCTCGGCAACATTCCGGGCATCGGCGTCATCTTCCGCAGGCAGAGCAAAAGTAAAACGCGCAGCGAACTGGTGATTCTGATTCGCCCGCGCATCCTCACGACGCCATGCGAAGGCGAAGCGGTGAGCAAGGAACTGCTCGAACAGTTGTCGATTCATCCGAAGGCGCGGAATCCGGAAGGTACGTTGAATCTTTATAAGGAAAAAGACGTGTTGCCCGCTCCGCGTGTTCTGCCTGAGCCCAAGTAGCGCGCGTGGCTTGATATTTCTCGCGCACGCAGCATGATGGCCGCATGAATCGCGACGAATTGAAAAACAGCGTGCTGCGCGCGCTGTCCTCCCCCTCTTATATGCCCATGCGCAAGCGCGGGCTGGCGCGGCAGCTCCACATTGACGACGAAGACTACCTCGCCTTTAAAGAACTGCTGTCGGAGATGGCGGCGGATGGCACGATTGTCGAATTGAAAAAAGGCAAATGGGGGTTGCCGCTCGACGGCGCTGCGCCGCGTGGCAAAGCGAAACATTCGCCCCTCGAAACGCCGGATGAATCCGCCACCGAAACTGAAGAAAAGAGTTCGTCGAATTTCTCCGAAAAAGCGCTTCCGAAGAATCTGCGCGTGGGGCGAATCGATGTCAAACGCGGCGGGATGGCGTATCTGCTCAGCGATCCGCCGGGCAACGATTTATTCATTGCGCAAGAGGATGTCGGTGGCGCGTTGAACGGCGACCTCGTCGCAGTCGAAATGAAACGCCGCGAGCAAAGCGGATCGAAGAAGCGCGGGAAATTCTTTCGCGGCGGCGGATCGTCGCGGCCGACGGGGCGTATCGTCAAGATTCTCGAGCGCGCAAACCCCGTTATTGTCGGCACGTATTTTTCGCATCGCCGGACCGAACCGCTGCCGTCGTCGTTTCACCGCAACCGCGAAAAAAACACGCTCGAAGGCACTATCGTCGGCCATGTGGTGCCCGACACGCGCGGCGTGTTTTCGGAACTCGAAGTGCTCTTCGAGCACCGCGGCGGTGCCAACGATCAGGACAAAGTCGCGATTGAATTGGTCGAGGTGAAGGAGTCGAGAGCCTCGGGCCAGCGCCCATCGGCACGTGTCACCAAGATTTATGGCAAAGCCGGCGAGGCCGATGCGGACATCGCTGCGATTCTCGAAAACTTTCACGTGAAGCTCGAATTCTCGGAAGACGCGCTGGCCGAAGCCGAGGCGATTCCCGATGAGATTCCCGAAGAAGAACTCGCACAGCGCGTGTTCTACGAGCATCCCGTCACGTTCACCATCGATCCCGAAGACGCGAAAGACCACGACGACGCCGTGGCGCTGCGCGTGGAATCCGACGGGCGTTACACGCTGTTCGTCCACATCGCCGACGTGTCGTATTACGTGAAGGAAGACAGCCCGATCGATCGCGAAGCGCGCGAGCGCGCGACGAGCGTGTATCTTCCGGGCAAGGTGTTCCCGATGCTGCCGCCGAAGCTGAGCAACAACATGTGCTCGCTCAAGGAAGGCAAACTGCGCCTGACTAAAACGATCTCCATGACGTATGGCAAAAACATGACGGTCGTGAAGCGCAAAATCGAACGCAGCGCAATCCGCTCCGCTGCGTTTCTGACCTACGATCAGGTGCGCGACGCGCTCGAAAACAACACGCCCGAACTCGTCCGCACGCCGGAGATTTTCAAAGCGTTGCAGGAGATGCGCGAGTTTTCCGAGAAGCTGCGCAAGAAGCGTTTCGACAGCGGATCGTTGAACCTCGACCTGCCGGAAACGAAACTGCTGCTCGACGCGAAAGGCGAAGTCAAAGGCTGGACGGAACGCGTGAGTCATTGGGCGCACGAACTGATCGAAGAGATGATGCTGGCCGCCAATCGCGCGGTGGCGGAGCACTTGATCGACAACGAAATTCCGGGGTTGTTTCGCGTGCACGAAGAGCCGAAGCCGGAAGCGTTGGAAAAATTCGCCGAGTTCGTGCGCGAATTTGGCATCTCGCTGCACCCGCCGTTCGACCGTTTGAAATTGAAGTACGCGATCGACCGCGCGTCGGAGATGGAGGCGGCGCACACGATTCACCTGGCGCTGCTGACGAGTCTGAAGCAGGCGAAATATTCCGTCGAATGCCTCCCGCATTTCGCGCTGAATTTTTCGAAGTATCTGCACTTCACCAGCCCGATTCGGCGCTATCCGGATTTGCTGGTCCATCGCGCGTTGGACGAGCGCTTCAAGCCCGGCGAATCGGCGTTGCCGGAGAGCGGCCAGCGCCGCGCGGGCGGCGAGAAATCGCGCGATCATTTCAAGCGCGTGGATCTGCTCCGTTCGCTGGCCGACCACTGTTCGCGCCGCGAGCGCGAAGCGGCGGGCGCGGAGAACGAAGTCATCAAGTTCCGGCAGATGCAATTCCTGCGCCGCAACATGCGCGAATCGCATCCCGGCATCATCACGCGCGTGCGCGATTTTGGGCTGACCATCGAATTGCAGGACTGCTTCGTCGAGGGCCTCGTGCGCAAGGAAGACATGGCGGACGATTGGTACGAATACATTGAGGATCGCCACTTGTTGCAGGGACGCAAACGGGGACGGAGTTTTCAACTCGGCGACAAAGTCGACGTACGCGTCCTCGAAATCGATCTGGCGCGCAAGCATGTGAATCTTGAAATTGTGTGACGCGTGTACTGATTTCGACGGCCTGACTTAATCACTGATGAATGCGGATAAACGCAGATGGGTTTGAGTGGGCATTCAAACCTGCTCAAGCCATTTCAGCACCGCGTCTTCGACCGGCCGCGTTTCAACGTCGTCCACTTTGTCCCAAAATGCTTCGATGCGCATACAAGATTGCTTCGCACGCGAGCCGAGTGTTTTGAGCAGCTCGAGCGTCTCTGGCGCGGTGTCCGTTCGGTGCGATAATTGAAGCACGAGCGCCGGACAGGAGAGCGCGGCGAGGTCTTTGAGTAAATCGATCTTCGCCACGTCATCGAAAAAATTCTTGTTCACTTCGTACCCGTCGAAATCGAGGACTTCGTCCGTGATCGTGACGCGCTCGGCCATCTCTTGGGCCGAATTAGCCTGCGTCAATTCCGAACGAATTTTCGAACGCATTTTCCATAGGCGTACTTGAGTTGCCCCTTTGACGACCGGCGCGAGCGCGATGACTCCTTCGCCACCCGCCCGGATGGTCTCCTGCAGCGCAATCGTTGCGCCGAGACGCAGACCGATCAAGACAGAATCGCGCGCGCCGGCAAGCCGCGCGAGCGTTTTCCGCGCAACGGCCGTGTCTTCCGCCAGATGTTGCCAACGGCGTTTCGCCGGATCGCCGCCGGATTCTCCGCTGCCGCGATAATCGAAGCGCAGCGTGGCGTGTCCGCCCGCGGCGAGACGTTCGGCGAGCCGGCGCAGCGCGGCGTAGCCACTCTTGCGTTCTTCGAATAATGAGGGCAACAGTAGCGCCGGAAAATAGCGGCACTGCGGATTCGCAACCGGCGCGGCTGGATGATACACGCAATACAACGGCGAACCGTCCAGCGTTTTGACAAAGCCCGGCACGGCGGGCGGAGCGGGCTGCTGCGTTTCGGCGCTCATTTGCGAATTCCATTCTGCCGAGTGGCCAGGAACTTTTTCCATAAATCCTCATTCACATACAGCCAGACCAGAACGCCCGGCCGCAAGCTGTATTGATTTTTCTGGTAATTGCCTTTCAAATCCAGCGCGAGTTCGTCGGCAAATTCGTTCGACGCGATCAGCACGGGTGCGTCGAGTCGCGCTGGCGGCGCATTCCAATATCCCACGTTTTCCATTTTTCGCAGATACCACGGAATCGGCCAATAATCTGAATTCGGAGCCATAAGCTGCACGCTCATTGCGTGCCCATCTGGATGCAGCGCCGCCAGTTCCTCCACCCGCGCGGCCAGTCGCGGCGCGTCCAGCGTGGCATGTAAGTACACGTACGGATTGCGCTCATCAAACGCGTATCGGCCGTTGGCCTGAACCGTTTGCCAGGCAAGATGTCCTGCGCCCGCCGCAAGCACGAGCGCCGCGAGAGTTTTCAAGCTCCAATGCGGCATCCATTTCAGAATCTCTGCCGCGCCGATCCCGGCGAGCAGAATCATGCCGTGCAAAAACCCCAGCGCGCACCACGGTGTCTTGTATGAAATGAACGAGTAGACTGTGAACATCACAAGTGTGTAAATCGCAAGAAAACGACCGAACGCATTCGGCGCATCATCGTCGTCATTTTTCGTTGAGCAACAAAACGCGTTCGCCGCGCCCACAAATGCCAGTCCCACAATCGAGGCTTCAGTCCAAATCGGTGTCCCGGCTTTGTTGTTCCACAGCACCATTTGCGCATAGTAAAACCAGGGTTTGTCGTGAGAATTCGCGCCGCTCGAACGTGTGAAGTAATAGGTGAAGGCCAACACCGAATCGAGCGGACCGCGAGCATGTGTAAAAAACGACGAGAAGAAAACGATCGAGATCGCCCCAGCCGCGAGCACGGCAAGAATCGCGTGTGTCGCATTGATTTTAAAAATCGAATCGTTGCGTTTGCTCAAAAAGAAATAATTTGCGGCGAGCGACACTCCAATTGAAAAGAAGACGATCGCACAGGTCTCTTTGGTCGCGTGCATCAGCCCAACGCAAAGACCGGTCATGATCGCCCAAAATAGTGCGCGTGTTTTGAAGTAGCGCCAGCCACAGGCAATCAGTGCGAATGAAAAAAAGACGAATGGGATTTCTTGAATGTAGTAGCGGCTGTAAAAAACCATCGCCGGCGAAACGGCGGTCAGCACTCCCGCGCAGACGACTGCGGCTTTTCCCACGGCGTCCCGGACGAGCAAGAGCAGGAGTATCGATGCGATGCCGAATACGACGGACACGATGCGGTAGTGAAATTCGTTCGACGCCGCGTAGGATTTGACGCCGGCGATCCACAACGATGGCAGCGTAAAATAATACAGCGTCGGCCCATGAAGTTCGTGCGGATCGTAGGTGTATTGATGCGTGTCAAAAAGAACGCCCGTCTTCGCAGCCTGCACGGCTTCGTCGGAATGCATGGGGCGGCGTTCAAGCTCCGGCAGGCGAAGAGCGGCGGCCAGTGTGGCGGCGAAAAGCAACGCGGCCAGCATGAGGCCGGACGAAAGAGACACAGGGCATTTAAACACAGTTCCACTATATTACGCTTGCGGCAAAATGCGCGCCAAGCAAGATTATCGGATAGTCGTACAGTCGCGATACGGGACGGCGGAAAAACTTCATGCGTTACTCACTGGGCCTCGACATTGGCGGAACACGCATCAAGGCGGCATGCATTTCGGAATATGGCGCGATGCTCGACTGGCGCTCCGTGGAAACGGCGGCGGACGATTCTTGGAAGGCGCGAGTGCGGGAGACGGTTGACGCGATTCAAAAAGATCTCGGTTCGCCCGCGCTGCGAATTGGCGTGGCCGCGCCGGGTCTTGCCGCGCGCGACGGGCGCTCGATTTTGTTTATGCCGGGACGTTTGCCAGGGCTCGAAGGACTCGATTGGACCGCGTTCCTGAACGCGCCGTCGCCGGTGCTGGTGTTGAACGATGCCCACGCGGCGCTGCTGGGTGAATCCACAATTGGCGCGGCGGCGGGTTTGCAGGACGCGTTTATGTTGACGCTAGGCACGGGAGTCGGCGGCGCAATTCTGTCGGGCGGAAAAATAGTGACCGGGCATCTCGGCCGCGCGGGGCATATCGGGCATATTTCGTTGAATCCCAAAGGCGCGCCGGACATCGTCAACACGCCGGGAAGCCTCGAAGATGCGATTGGGGAATGCACGCTTTCAGCGCGCTCGAACGGCGCATACACAAACACGCAGGCGCTCGTTGAGGACTACCTTAAAGGAGTCGCGGCCGCACGCGAAATCTGGCTGCGCTCGGTGCGAGCGTTGGCGTGTGCAATCGCCGGGCTGATTAATGTTCTCGATCCGGAAGCGGTCATCATCGGCGGCGGGATTGCGAACGCGGGGAGTGCGCTGTTCGCGCCGCTCAATGAATTTTTGGACGCGTTTGAGTGGCGGCCGGCGGGACGGCGCGTGAAAATCGTGGCGGCAAAGCTTGGGGAAAAAGCCGGCGCGCTCGGAGCGGCGCATCGTGCCGGCGTGCGTGCGAGCGATGCGAACAAAACGTTCTTCGACTACTAAAAAAAGGTTTCACCGCAGAGGACGCAGAGGTTCGCAAAGGACAGCAAGACATTTAGAGGAAAAAACGCACAGTGACGAACACGCTATCGCCGTCCGCACAGTATCTGCTTAAATGCCGCGAGTTGATTGCGACCGTCGCCACTCAGGAGGCCGCGGTTCAACAGGCCGCCGGGTGGTTTGCGGATTCGATTCTCCGCGGGCGCATGGTCCATCTGTTCGGCTCCGGGCACAGCCGCATTATGGTTGAGGAGATGTGGCCGCGCTACGGCTCGTTTCCGGGCTTCAATCCGATTGTCGAACTTTCGTTGACGTTTCACAATCCAGTCGTCGGCGCGAATGGCCAGCGGCAGGCGATGTTTCTAGAAAATGTGCCGGGGCTTGCCGCGCGGATCTTGCGCAACTTCGATCTGAGCGAGACCGATTCGGCGCTGGTGATTTCGTCGAGCGGCTGCAATGTCGTCTCAATCGAGATGGCTGAATGTTTTCAAAAGCGCGGACTCAAGACGGTTGCGATCATCAGCAAGCGGCATTCGGAGGCAAGCGCGACGCGTCACGCGGGCGGAAAGAAATTGCAGGACTTCGCCGATCTCGTGCTCGATACCGGCGCGCCACCGGGCGATGCGATGGTGAAAATCGAGGGTCTCGATACGCCTGTTTCGCCCGGTTCCAGTGTGGGCGGGTGTATGCTGATTAATGCGCTCAAAGCGGAAGTGGCCGATCACCTGACGCGCGCGGGTGCGCCGCCGAAAGTGTTGAGTGGCGCGGCAATCGTCGGCGCAACTCGCGCGGTTGAATTATTCGAAAGCGCCTACGACGAACACGGGCGGCGGATGGCGAAACTGTTTGAGAAATTGGGAATTTAACTCGGAAAAACGCATGACTAAACAAGCGCTTCGAACGACCGTTGTCGGCAGTTACCCCTTTCCGGGATGGCTGGAATTCTGCGCGCAGAATCTCGAGAAATTTGGCGCGGACGATCTCGCCGAATTGCAGGACGATGCGGTGATCGCCGCAGTCCACGATCAGCTTGACGCGGGACTGGACGCCATCACGGACGGCGAGCAATGCCGCCTGGATTTCAATCTTTCTTTTTATGGATTCATTGAGGGAATCGACCATGAAGCTGCGCCGCCACGGCGCTTCGGCCCGCCCGCTCACGACCAGCGTGGAAAGCACACAATCATCGGCGCGTTGAGCGCACCCAGCGGGCTGGGCGCGGTGGCGGAATTCGAGCGACTGGAGCGCATCGCGGGGGTGGCATTCAAAGGGCGAACCGGAACTCTGCCGACGCTCAAGGCCAGCATTCCCGGACCGTATACCCTCAGCGGACGGATGTTGCCCAACGCCGAACATTACGCGGACCGTTGGGAGATCGCGGAAGCGCTGCTGCCGATTGTCAGCGCGGAACTTGCCGCGCTGGTGCAGGCCGGCTGCACTGAGATCTGCGTCGATGAGCCTTCCATGAGCTGCTACGCGCATAAAGAAGATCCGGTCCATTTCGTCGAACTCTTCAACCGCACGATCGACGCGGTGCGCGGCAAGTGCCGGCTTTCGACGCATCTGTGTTTTGGAAACTTCAAAGCGCGCGCGGTGGGGCCGCGGCGCTACGCGCCGATGTTTCCAGCGTTTTTAGAATTGAACGTCGACGAAATTCATGTCGAAATGGCCAGCCGCGAGTTCGCGGAACTGGAAATCATTGGCGAGATCGCGAAGACCAAAGATGTGGCCGTCGGAATCATCGACGTGAAAAGTTATTACATTGAAACGCCAGCCGACGTGGCCGAGCGTGTGAGGCGCTGCCTGAAATTCGCCCCGCCCGAGCGTCTGGCCCTCGCGCCGGATTGCGGACTCAGCCAGACGGCGCGCTGGGCGGCGAAACAGAAACTCAAGAATATGGTCGAAGGCGTGAAAATTGTGCGCGGGGAAATTGGGACTTCCGCATGATCGAACCCATTCTTTCCGACGACACGTTTCTCGCCGACGTTCAGCGGGCGCGCAAGGAAGCCCGCGCGCTGCATGTGTGGTGGCTGGGGCAGAGCGGATTTTTGCTTCAGTGGGACGGCAAGCACGTGCTGCTCGATCCGTATCTTTCCGATTCGCTGACGGCAAAATATACCGCCACCGACAAGCCGCATTTGCGCATGACGCGGCGCGTGATTGCGCCGGAGCGCCTGGATTTCATCGACATCGTGACGGCGAGCCACATCCACACCGATCACCTCGACCCGGAAACCTTGCAGCCGTTGTTTCGCGCGAATCTGGAATTGGAATTAATCGCACCGGCGGCAATTTTAGAGGAGGCTGGGAAGCGCGCAGGGATTCCTTGGGGCGGTTCAACGGGACTTGACGCAGATGATGGATGGGAAGTATCCGGTTTTCAATTCCATGCCGTTCCCGCCGCGCACAACACGATTGAACGCGATGAGCACGGACGTTGCAAGTTTCTTGGGTACGTCATCAAGGCGGGACCGTTCCACATTTATCACAGCGGCGACACGCTCTTATATGAGGGTCTGGCGGAACGTTTGAAAAAATTCAACGTGGACGTGGCGTTGCTGCCCATTAATGGGAATCTCCCGGAGCGTCGCGTTGCGGGCAATTTGAATGGCGTCGAAGCGGCAAATCTGGCAAAGTCTGCGGGCGCGAAACTCGCCGTTCCATGTCACTACGAGATGTTTGAATTCAACACGGCGTCGCCGGACGAATTCAAAGCGGAGTGCGCGCGAATCGGGCAATCCTGCCGTGTGTTGCGCGCGGGCGAGCGGTTGTCGTTGAACTCCACATCTTGATGTCACGGCTTTGCTGGAATCAAAAGGTTTCGTTTGGATTTTTGAGCGGTTGCGGCGCGGCGGCTTCGAGGCCCGCGAGCAGGCGAATTTGTCCGGCTGTCAAGGCGATGTCGTAAAGACGCAGGTCGCGCATGGCTCCTTTGAAGCATTGCGTCGGGACATTGTTCCACATGGGCGCTTTGCCGATACGCGTTTCGCCTCTTTCTCCAAAAAATGGATCGGAGAGGCGTTCTATAACAAGCTGTCCTCCAATCCAGATTTGCTGGTGAGAGCCGGTGAATTGTACGACCAGATGTGTCCAGCCGGATGCTTCGTTGATGCTCTGCGGCGAGCGCAGATCGTTGAGAAAGAAACCGATGTAGGGCTTGTCCGGATCGCGCAGAAGAATGTGGAGATGTTTGCCGGGGCCGCCATCGACTTGTTCAAGCAAGCCATATCCGATCACTTTGCCTTCTGGCTTGATCCAGACCGAAAAGGCGAAGGCGCGGTTGTTCAGCGCGATGTGCGGCAGCGTCAGGAATGAATTGCCGGGAAAATGTGCGGCGCCGTCGTGCACTTCCACCGTGCCGCTGGATTCGAGCGGATGGCGGCGCGGCGAATGGTCGCTGAGGCTCGATGTGAGTGGCAAATGCAACAGCAAATGGTCGTCGAGCGCGGCGATGGCCGTGCGCGCGTCGAGCGCGGGAAGGGGCGGGGCGGGGGGCGCGATTGGGGCGGTTTTCGCGGATGTTGTGGAGGGTACTGGGACGATAGCCGCCGATGTTTTCGGAATTGGATTGGATTCGGATATCTTCGGAGCCGGGACGCTTTCGCCGCGCGAATAAAAGAAGACGAGCGCGGTGGCGCCTATGGCGATTGCCACAGCCGCCAGTGCGAAGGGCCAGCGCGGCACCGGGGGCTTTTCGGGGAGGAAGATTTTGGCTTCGTTCGGCGACATGGTTATGCAAACACCAGTGGAGTGAATTTCGTCACGATTGCGGCACGGATATGTGGGTCGGGACGGCCCACCCACTTTCTAATCGCTTTTTTTCGCTCGGACCAAGTCCGCCAAATTGGGTGCGGCTTGAATGCGTTCGAATGCTTCGTCATACATGGGTCGAGCCTGCGGGCCGCGCGCTCGGACGATGCCACGGATATGCGCTTTGACGCCGAGGTCGTCGGCGATTTCGTCGAAATCCCGCCATTCGCCGACCCAGTCGAAATCCTCACGCGCCGCCTTGTAATTCTTGGGCGCCATTTCGGGGACATAGGGGCAATCCTCCGGAAACGCGCCGTATTTCATGCCGGTTTCGATCGACAGGCAATCGGGATTGAGTTCATGGCGCCGGTCGTAAACCGTGCACATATTGGTATGCGTGTCGAGAAATTCGCAGGGAAACGGAGTGATGTAAACGGTTCGGCCGACGATGATTTTCTGGTAGCAGCATTTGCCGCAATGCGTGCACAGCGCCTCGTGCTGCGTGGAATTTTCAGCGGCGGGGACGATGGGCTTGGGCTTCGATTTGGCCATTTTAGTATTCGCCCAATGCGGCGCGGCGGATGAAATCCAGCGCCTGGTGCGCCGCGCGCAAGCGGACCGTGTTGCGGTCCAGGCCTAAATATTTGCGTTCGAACGTGGTCACGCCGCGTTCGGTGGCCAGTCCAAAACAGACGAATCCGACGGGCTTGGCTTCGGTGCCGCCGTCCGGGCCGGCGATGCCGGTGACACTTGCGCCGATGTCCGTGCCGGCGCGCGCGCGCATGCCGGCGGCAAGTTCGCCAGACGTTTCCCGAGAGACCGCTCCATGCGCCGCGAGTGTTTCCGGTTTGACTCCGCACACTCTAATTTTGGACGCGTTGCTGTAAGTGATCGCGCTCTCCATCAACACGGCGGATGCTCCCGGTGTTTCCGCGAGCAGCGACGTGGCCAGTCCGGCGGTGCAACTTTCGGCGAGCGCCACGGTTTTTTTGTTTTCGCGCAGAGCGATTGCGGAGGCAGCCGCAAGGGTTTGATCGTCTTCGCCAAACAGGCCTTCGCGAAGCGCGTCGCGAACTTTTTCGAGCGCGGGCTGGAGCGTCTGCCGCGCGTCGGAAACGGTTGCGCCGTGAACGACCAGACGCACAGTCACCACGCCGCCGTCCACGCGCGTACCGACGTTGGGATTCAGACCGGCCTGCATCAAGGGCTTGATCCGCTCGCCGACGGTGGACTCCGGAATGCCCCAGGAATGCAGCGACTTGACCAGAACCGTTTGATGCGTTGAAAAGAGTCCGCTCAACACGGGCATGATTCGATCCGCGAGCAGGCCTTTCATTTCGCGCGGCACGCCGGCGGTGAGAAAGATGTGTTTTTCAGAGCCGACGGGAAGATGAACTCCGGGCGCGGTGCCCCAGTCGTTTTTGAGAATCTGCGTGCCTTGCGGCAGCCATGCCTGTTTGCGGTTGCTTCCGCTCAGCAATTCGACGCGGCGCTTCAACCGCTCGGCCATTTGAATCATCACGTCGTCGAAAAAGACGAGTTCCACGCCCAGCGCTTTGGCGAGCGCGGCGCAGGTGAGATCGTCGTCGGTCGGTCCCAAGCCGCCGGTGGCAATGACGATTTCGGCGCAGTCGAGCGCGCGTTTGAACGCGGCGGCGATCTCGTCGATTTCGTCGCCAACGGTCTCGGCGCGAACCACGGATATGCCGAGCGTCAGCAGGCGCTGCGCGATATACGGGCGGTTGGTATCGACGATTTCCCCGAGCAGGAGTTCGTCGCCGATCGAGAGAAGTGCTGCGCGGGGCAATGTGGGCATTTTAAGAGGTTGTTCTGAATTTTTCTGTTATGGATCATTCGAGAATGCGTTCATGCATTCAAACGCATTATCCGACAAATGCATGGAACAGTCAATCAGTGAGAGCGAACACGACTTTCCAAACGCTGTCAAATCGCACCGCATTATCATTCCGTGCTTTGATTTCAAGTTCATTTCGTGTAGAATAATTCTACTTTAAGTTTAAAAGAGGCTGAGGAGGTCCCGGTGGTGATCAGCGGCAACGGCAAGTATTCGAAGAACGGCTCGGCACATCCATTCGCGAAAAAAGATCCCAAACCGACGCGCGCACGGCTCGTCAGTTTGCTGGATCCGTTGGGGCGCAAGCGCTACAGCGAGGTGGAGCGGTATTTGGCGACGGTTCAAGGGGCGACAAGCGGGCTGTTTTATTACGGCAATGCGTGGGGTTGGGCGGTGCGCTATTTGATCGGCGCAAAGAACACGCTCTGCACGCTGCATCTGCTTCCGAGCCTTTTCGAAGCGTCGGTTCAGTTGGGCAAAGAGATGGACTTGGCCTTGAAGGCGGCGACTCTCGACGCCGAATTGAAAAGGCGTCTCGCGCGAAGCAAGGTCCAAGCGGGCGCCAAATGCGTGCGCACTCCCATTAAAAACGATCACGATTATGCGGGCTTCAAGACGCTGATACAATTGAAGGCCGAATCGTTGCGCGCGAAAAAACCTGCCAAACCGGCGAAAAAAGAAACCGTCCTGGTGGAAAAGCCGGTGGTGGTTAAAGCCGCGATAAAGGCGCCCGTTGCGAAGAGCGCTGCAAAAAAACCGGCCCCTCCGATAAAACTTGCTTCTAAACCGGCTGCGAAAAGTCGATAATGCCATCGGGTTGCGATCCGTTCTGGCACGGAACGGTGGCGGTCGGATAGCAATTAAACGGTGGCAAGCGCATGACTCGGGACACTCTGGGCCTTTTTGTCACTGGCACCGACACCGGCGTGGGCAAGACGTTGCTGACCTGCGCGCTCGTGCGCTGGCTTCGCGCGTCGGGGATTGACGGCGTCGCGTTCAAGCCGGTCGCCACGGGCGACTTGGCCGGCGAAGGCTCGGACGCAGCCGTGCTTCACGAGGTCTCGGATCGGTGCGAACCGATCGAAAAAATTTGTCCGCTGCGTTTCAAACTTCCCGTTGCTCCAACGATCGCCGCACGGCACGAAGGCATCGAAGCGGATATCAATCTGGCCCGCTGGGCCTGTTCGGAATTGTGCACTCGCCACGCGGTTGTGATTGTCGAAGGCGTGGGCGGACTGCTGGCTCCGTTGGACGAGAACACGCTGGTGCTCGATTTCGCCGTGCAACTGGGGTTCCCAATTTTGCTGGCTTGCCGCGCGGCCCTCGGTACGATCAATCACACACTTTTGTCCTTGCGCGAGATTGGCCGTTCGCCACTGCGGGTAGCGGGCATTGTGATGTGCGTGACCGAGCAGATGGATACGAGTCTGATCGACGAAACGCGTGTGGAAATTGAACGCATTTCCAAGCGCAAAATTGCGGCCGTGATCCCGTATTTTGCGGCCGCTGAAGACGGTTCGGTGCCGACGCGAGACGCGCTGATCGACTATACGATTGCCCGCCTCGAGGAGCAGTTGGATTTGAATCAGTTGCTTGGTTTGGAAGGGCGGCGGAAAACGTAAGCGATGCAAGAATTCACATCGCCCGGGCTTTGCTGGCGGATCGAAATTGGATTGAAACTGTCGGGTTTTTTTAAGGGGTCGGGGATTGAATGGAGCTGGCAGCAACGGGCCGCAAAACGGAACGCGGCGCATCGCCATTCACCCTATTGAAAGCGTCCGCGCGCATCCATGAGACGAGCCATCATCTCGGACATTCACGGGAACTTGATCGCCTTGCGGGCGGCCCTTGACGATTGCCGCACTCAGCGACTCGACGACATCGTGTGCCTTGGCGACATCTGCGGCTACGGACCGGACCCCGTCGAATGCATCGATCTCGTGCAGTCCAACTGCAAATGGACGCTCTGCGGCAACCACGACGCGGCGCTTTTCATGGCCGTGGCAGTGGGGTTCAATCGTTACGCACGGGCGGCGATCGACTGGCAGCGCGACGTTCTGCAACCCCATTGGTACAGTTTCGCACCTAAGCGCCGGCGTTGGAACTGGCTCGCGGAACAGCCCGCGGCCCGGAAAGAAGGCACGACGCTGTTCGTGCACGCGTCGCCCCGGGATCCGCTTTATGAGTACGTCGAAGAAGCCGATTTTGCTGATATCGGCTTCGGCCTGTCGCAGAAGGCCACTGAGATTTTCGAGCACATCGACACTTTGAGTTTCTGCGGACACAGCCACAAACCGGGCGTCGTCACCGACAATTTCCAATGGATCAAGCCCGATCAAATGGAAGATATGACGTTCGCCATTTCGGACAAACAGAAGACGCTGGTCAACATCGGCTCGGTCGGCCAGCCCCGGGACAACAATCCGGAAGGCTGCTACGTGGTCCTCGACACCGACGCCAAAACCGTACATTTCCGCCGCGTAAAGTACGATATCAAAGCCGAACAAAGGCGCTTTTTGGCGGTTCCTCAACTCGATGAAAAACTGTGGAAACGCCTGGAAACGGGAACGTAAAACCTTCAACCAAGCAGTTATCGTGACTATCTACGTTGACGCCGATGCCTGTCCTGCCCGCGATGAAATTATTTTCGTTTGCAAGCGCCATGGGCTGATTCCAATTTTCATTGCCAATAAATCGATCCCGGCGATTGCGTCGAACAAGGGTGCTCGCATGGAAGTCGTCGAGGGTGCGTTCGACGCGGCCGACGATTGGATCGTTGCCAACGCGGCGCCGGGCGATCTGGTGATGACTGCCGATTTGCTGTTGGCTCAGCGCGTGGTCAAGAAAGCCGTGGAGGCGATGAATTTTTCGGGCGGGCAGTTCACTGACGACATCATTCACGACTTGGTCGCGCGGCGCGAAGTTCAGAAAATGCTGCGCGAAATGAGCCTGCCCGCGCACCAGCCTGTGCCGTACGGAAAACAGAATCGCTCGAATTTAAAATCGTCGCTACATACGTGGGTTGAGACAAGGAAACGGAAGGCGTAATCATCGGCGGAATCGAATGAACTGCGACATTGCAATTGTGGGCGGCGGCATCGTCGGCCTTGCGACGGGTCTGGCCATCGTGACTCGCAAACCCGGCACGATCGTTTGCGTTCTTGAAAAGGAGCCGCAACTTGCCGCGCATCAGACGGGCAACAATAGCGGCGTGATTCATTCGGGGTTGTATTACAAGCCCGGTTCGGCGAAAGCGCAGACGTGCGTTGAGGGTGCGCGGCGCATGGTGGAGTTCTGTAAAGAGCATGGCATCGCGCACGACATCTGTGGCAAAATCGTGGTTGCGGCGAACGAATCCGAATTGCCGGCGCTGGCCGAATTGTATCGACGCGGCACGGCCAACAACGTCGCGGGTATTGAAGAAATCGGGACGGAACGCATTAAGGAAATCGAGCCGCACGCGGCGGGCATCAAAGCGCTTTGGGTGCCTTCGACGGGGATCGTCAATTATGTCGCGGTGGCTCGCAAATATGGCGAACTGATCGCGGCGAAAGGCAGCTCAGTGCGGACCGGCGTGAAAGTGCTTTCGATTAGGCGCGAAGTGGCCGGCGACGAAATTCTCGTGACGAATGTGGACGAGGTTCGTGCCAAAATGGTGATCAATTGCGCGGGCCTTCATTCGGACCGCGTGGCGCGGTTGTGCGGTGCGAAGCCCGACGCGAAGATCGTTCCGTTTCGCGGCGAATATTACAAACTGAAACCCGCCGCGCAGCATCTGGTGAAGGGCCTGATCTACCCGGTTCCGGACGCGCGTTTTCCGTTTTTGGGCGTGCATTTTACGCGCATGATTCTGGGCGGCGTGGAGGCCGGACCCAACGCGGTGCTGGCGCTGAAGCGCGAAGGCTACGGCAAATTCTCATTCAACGCGCGCGACGCGTTAGAATCGCTGACGTATCCCGGCTTCTGGTGGATGACGTTCAAATATTGGCGCACGGGCATCGGCGAAATGGTGCGCTCGTTCAGCAAAGCGGCGTTCGTGCGCGCGCTGCAGAAGTTGATTCCGGAGATTCAAGCCGCCGATTTGGAAGACGGCGGCGCGGGCGTGCGCGCTCAAGCGCTGTTGAACGACGGCTCAATGGTCGACGATTTCCGAATCGTGCGGGAAGAACGCGCGATCCACGTCTTGAATGCGCCGTCCCCGGCCGCGACGGCGTCCCTGGCGATTGGGGAACGGATTGCGGATTTGCTGGGCTGAACGTTCAACTCCAGTTGTTTGGGTTTATCGGTGGTCTACTTAATCGCAGATGAACGCAAATTAACGCGGATTACCGCTGATGGGTTAGGATGCTGAAGACACATTTGCGACACGATACGTTAAGAAGGAAATTCACCATGAGCGGTCAAAACCAATTTTTACTCTACACTGCGCCAAGCGGAGCGGTGAAGGTGGATGTTTTCCTGAAAGACGAGACGGTGTGGTTGACGCAGAAAGCGTTGGCCGAACTGTTTGCAGTCAAGGTTCCGGCGATTAATAAGCACCTCAAGAACATCTTCGAATCGGGCGAACTGGCGGAGGATGCAGTATGTTCCATTTTGGAACATACTGCCGCGCGCCGGACGGCAAGATTTTGAAGTCGGATGCCGTCATTGCGAAGAACTACCTGAGCCAAGCGCATGTGAAGGAGTTGAACCGGATTGTGTCCGCGTATCTGGACTTGGCGGAGAACCGGGCCGAGCGGGGCGTACTGATGAAGAGGGCCGATTGGGTCGTCTTCCTCAACAGTTTCCTGGAACTGTCGAATTACCCGATTCTCAAGACAGGGGCAAGGTGAGCGTGCTGGAGGCGAAGTTAAAAGCCGAACAGGAATTCGAGGTCTACCGCCAGCGGCAGGACGCGGACTATATCTCGGATTTCGACCGCGAGATTAAACGCATTAAAGGTAAGGGACAATGAGTACGATGGACCAACGTAAGGTACAGACACGCACTTATTTAGTTTCGTGTCTGTCCCGAATGGCGCATAGTTAAGCCGCTTTTGGCGACTCCGCTCCCACGCATTGCACGTGTGCATCGTCTGACCTTCCCCACGTTTAGTGGACGCGTCGGTAAGATAGTTTAGCAACCGCAAGGGGAGATCACAGAAGATGAAACGGCGCGCTTTTACGGACGAGTTTAAACGCCAGGCTGTGGCACTGGCGCTCGACAAGAACTACAC
>JBBRQD010000022.1:0-59620 GCA_038227045.1 Planctomycetota bacterium | reverse complement strand
TTTACCGCCTTTTTGAAGGGTTAACGCGAAAACTTCATAGGAGTGCATAACACTTTGCTGCGGATTTTGGCCCCAAAAACTCAATTTACATGCGTTTTTCGTGGCGATTCTCCTATGAAGGCACACGGTAAACAAAGACAACGAATCTTCCGCCGCATAACTTTCTGAATCTGCTCCGCGCGAACGCAATCAATCACTTGAGTCAACGAGCTACCCGAAAACTCTTTCAAAAAGGAGGACAACTTCGATTGAGCAATCTCCAATTCGCGGCATACTTCAGCCACCGGATCCCAATATACCGACCGTTCACTTTTAAGCGGATCGGCAGCTTCGCGCGCCAAAGCACGCTTAATTAACAAGGTAACAACTTTATAAAGCGCCCGAAGCCGCTTGCGCCGTTCCGGTTCAGAAAATTGAACATCCGGGAAAAGCCCCGAAATCATCAACCACTTTGAGGGCGCAATCTCACGCCGCTTAAGATGGGACAACATGGCACGGCGGGAAGGCGTATTTTGAGGCGGAATCTTCTCAAACTCAAACCCATTCCGGCAAAAAGCCTCCACATCCGAAACGCTAAGTTGCAGCCGATCAGCCCATTCTTCGAGCTTGCGCCGATCCGCAATTTGCTCGGCAGTAGAACAGTGAGTGTTGGAAGAAGGAATATCAGGTTCGGCTGGGTCCAAGCCAAAATGTGGCGGGACCGTCCCGGTCCCGATTTGTGTTGTGGATTCAAAATCGGCTCGGTCAGAGCCTTGGCAATCGCGATCAATCACAAGTAACCTCCAATTCAGGCCAAAAACACCTGATTGGATTACAAGGATGGGCTATCGCCCATGCCAATCACCTATGTTAGGTTAATATTACCACCAAACAGCATGTTGTCAAGCCGAATGTCAACTTTTTCAAAAATTATTCAACGAATCGAACACCCGAATTTCAGCTTGGCCCTCTCGTGTGTGCCACCCGCGTCAATTGTCAATTGAGGAATCGGGAGGTTTTGGAGGATCTTCTTGTTGGCTTTTAATAACATTTCCTTTGGGATCGGCTAAGGGGACAGACACGAATGGCACATAGTTAAGGACGATGCACACGTGCAATGCGTGGGAGCGGAGTCGCCAAAAGCGGCTTAACTATGCGCCATTCGGGACAGACACGAATGGCACATAGTTAAGCCGTTTTCAAGAGTTTTGCCCTCAGGGCTGCGCGGGGTTGGTTGAGTAAATCGTATTGTTTGGGACGCCGCTTGACGGCCCGCGGTTCGACCCGGCATGGGCGATGTGGATTAAGATCGCGAGCCAAGTCGCGCAAGAGACGACGATACAGGCGTCTGAAGGCGCGGGTGGCCCACCCCAGGTTGCTGGGGTGGGTCGCGACAGCGACAAGAAATCCCACCCTAGTCGCCCAATTAACACATACACGTCAATTACGTCAAGGCACCTACGAAATCGGGATACCCACCGACTTTTGTTGATGCCACCACCGTGCCGAACTTCACGGCCAATCACAAATATCTTTAACCAACCCCGCCTTCACCGGATTGTTGTGCATATACTCCAGCTTTTGATGCATCTTTCGTTCGGAATAGACATTAAAATCATAGTAACGGCGCTGCCATACTGCTTCGCGGTCTTCCAATTTTTCCCAATACGGCGCAAAGTCCTTTGCATAAATCGTCGCGATTTGTTTTGAAGTCAACTCCTTCCACTTATTCATGCATAGACTGATTTGATGCTCCTTTGGAAACCAAACCATCGCATGAACATGATCAAGCATGATGCAAAAACCCAGACAGATGCCATTCTGGCGCCGAAGTTGGCTTCCCAACGTTCCTATCACAACCTTTTTACACAAGTCGAAACTCAGCAGCTTTCGGCGCTTGTAGCATGAGAAGGTGACATAGTGGACTTATGTTCCTTCTCCATAAATTCGTCGGATCGGCATGAATGAAGGTTACCAACGTTCAATTTGTATTCAAGAGTGAAGGGTGGGATTTCTTGTCGCTGTCGCGACCCACCCCAGCAAGCCGGGGTGGGCCACCCGCGCCATCCTCGTCTGTCCCGGAGTTTTGGACGAGAATTCCGCTCATATTTCCAGCCAGTCAATTGACTTCGGCAGGTCTTGTGTAATCAAAAACTCTTCCGCGGCCTTCAAGCCACAATCGCTTACGACAACCAGTTGATTTGGCACAATCTCTTTTTCACCGCCATCGTCCAAGTAGAACACTGTATTCCCATCTCGATTTTCTTCTAATTTCCCTATTGACCTGAACGCCGCACCGCCTAATGCTGAAAAGTATGTGAGAGTATTAAGATCACCCTTAGATAATATACCAAGCTTAGGAAAAGAATCGAGTTTTTCTGATATCCAGAAAGAATTCGCATCATTCTTATGACGTATCTCAAGCACCTTACGGAGCTCCAAATGGTCTTTAACATCGAATTTATTTATAAAATCTATTAAGTACATCCTAAGTGCATCCTCACTATTTATTCTCAAAAAAATTACCAGAGATCGTATCCAGCTTTCGCGGGTGGCCCACACCAGCTTGCTGGGGTGGGTCGCGACAGCGACAAGAAATCCCACCCTAGTCGCCCAATTAACACATACACGTCAATTACGTCAAGAAAATCGTGGACAGACCATAGCAAATTTTGCAATGATCTGTCCACTATTTTTAAATCGCTGGACAGAACTCAATTGCTTGGACGCAAAGACTTCTATCTACTTGTCGCTCAAGTACCAATCCGGCTGAAGATTGGAGCCTTCCGAGGTCAGTTGCACGAAATTGTCGTCGTCGCCTTCGAGTTTCTGCACGCAGATTTGCCACGGTCCTTCCGCATTAGGAGCACACGCAAAAATGAATGTACTGCCGGCGGGCGAGTATTTTGCATCGTGTTGAATGTCCTGCCCAAAAGTCATCTGCTCCCAATTCTTCCCATCGATGTCGAATTGGTGCACGTGGCCCTTCACGGTTTGACAGAGTATATGTTTGCCGTCGCGCGACCAGGCTGGAGTACAGGACGGTTCGCCGGTCTTGAGTGGCGTCTGCTCCTTGCCATCCACGCTCAACAGGTAAATGCCGATGGCTTCAAGATGGCGGCTTGAGATCGCGATTTGCTGGCCGTCCGGACTCCACGCGGGCACGCCGCAGCGGTCCCAATTTTCGGGCGAGATGCGGCGCTCACTTCTCGATTTTAGATCGCGCACGTAGGTTTGATTCTCTCTGATAAACGCGATCCCTGAACCATCCGGGGACCATGCCCCCTGTAAGCCCTTGGTCAGCGCATGGGGAGCCGATCCGTCGCTATTCATAGTCCAAATTTCCGGAAATCCGCCGCGCAAGGTCGTGTAAATAATTTTCTTGCCATCGGGCGAGAACTTCGGATCGGCGTCTGAATTTTCATCACGAGTCAACTGCACCGGATTTTTACCGGATGCGTTCATCTTCCAGATCTTTAACTTCCCGCTTTTATCGCTGGTAAAAACGATCTCGCCTTTGAGCATGGCGGCATCGAGTTTTCCCGGTTGCGGCACGACTGCTTTTGGCTTAACAACAGGACCGGGCTTCGGCTCCGGGGTCGTCGAAGCGGTTTCGGGCAACGGCTGAATATTCGGAACGGTTGAGACGGCTTTTTCGCCAGATCGGCTTTCGCGGCGAACGCGGCGGAACCCATAGCTGTCGTACACAAGGCAGACATCCGCGTAGGCGGGGAATTCACTGTGGCGATACGCGGCGCGGCATTTCTCCGGAACCGAATCCCACGCGCCGCCGCGCAGCACGCGCTTTTTCCCCGCGGCCGGGCCTTGCGGATTGTCGCGGGGACTCTCCTTATAATAGGACTCGGAATACCAGTCGTGGCACCACTGCCAGACATTCCCGTGCATATCAAAGAGGCCGAACGCGTTGGGCAGCTTCTGACCGACAGGGTGCGGCGCGCCGCCGGAGTGCGGCTTGCTCCAGGCATATTGCGGCAGCTTGCCTGCGTCATCGCCGAAACAATACTGCGATGTACTGCCCGCGCGGCAGGCGTATTCCCATTCGGCTTCGGTGGGCAGGCGGTATCCATCGGCGGAAAAATCGCACGCCCCGGTCTTTAAATCGTAGCACGGCGAGAAGCCGTCCAGAACCGAACACAGATTGCAGAATCGGATGGCTTCGTCCCATTTAACCGGATCGACAGGGTTCAGCTTGGCTTTTCGCTTGGACGGATTGATGCCCATGATGCGCTCAAAAAATTCCTGCGTGACCATGTATTTATCAATGAAGAAAGGTTGCAGCGAAACGCGATGCGGCGTTTCATCGGCGCGGCCCGCAGCGCTTCCCATGCTGAATTCGCCACCCGGAACCGGGACCAATTCGCCGCCGGATTTCGGGTGCAGATTCTTGGATTGGTCCAGCGCAATCGCGGGGCCGTCGGGCGTTGTGGGTGCGGATCGCGCCACGAACAGACACACGGCGACAACGATCAATGCAAGCGCGGCGATAGTGATGATTTTCATCTGGAAACACTCTCTAATGCTGCGCGCCTTCGTGGTTCGCGGGACTGCGCAACGCCTCTTGCGTTCGCGCGCGGATTTCGCCCGCGATGGCCGTCGCTTTGGGATCCATCGCCAGCAGCAGCCCCGCGCACTGGCGCAAACTCTTGACGACCCAGCGGCACTCACTGGACAACTCGTCCTGGTTGTCGCCCACTTCGACCAGATCCTTGGCGTATTTTTTGCACTTATCGAGCGCCTCGGGACTGCTGTCGTCGAGGATATTTTTGCGGAAATCCGAGTTCAACTGCGCGACGTATTCGAGCGTCTGAATCTTCTCCTTTCGCGCGTCGTATTTGGCATCGATTTCCGCCGCGACTTTGTCCATTTCATCGATATAGGCCGCCATCTCGGGATGGGCCGCTTTCTGTTCGGCGAGGTACGCGCGCAACTTGTGGCCGAACTCGAGATAGCGCGTGATGCGGCCGCGAATGTGTGTGCAGAAGGCCATGGTTTCGTCCAGCGTCTTGTCCACCTGGGCGCGTTTTTCCTTCTGCTGATTCGCCTTGTAAATCGCGGTCAGCGTGTCGCGCGTGCTGCAGGTGGCGCGGCCGCGGTACTCGCCTTTTTGTCCTTCGAGATCGAGAATATATTCGCACGGGCCCACGCCCAGGCTGTTGCGAATAACATCGAAGACCGTGAATGCATCCCGTGGCGTCTGCTTGGTCCGCGCGATGGGGTAGATGACCACGGGACCGCTGAAGGTAATTTTTTCACTCTTCAAGGGCTGCAGGAAGCCGCGCGATTCGGAGTCGGACCATGCCGGGTACACGAAGGTTCCCAGGACCGTGTTCCAACGCTTGCGATTAATGTCGAGTTTGCCTTCGCCGCTGCTCAGCCAGGACGGCTTCGAATACTCGCCTCCTGATTTTTCCTGAAGCAGCATCGACCAACTGTCCGTGAGGTCGTTGGAACGCGTGAAGTCAACGCGCCAGACCGCGGGCAGCGGCATTTTCCAGTCGAGCGGAATGACTTTTCCCGCGTCGGCTGCTTTGACCTCCAACGTATGCCAGATTTGCGGCCCTTCGAACACGCTCAGCCACACTTTGCCGCCGCGTTTAACTCCGTCGGCGTCCATTTTACCGAAGTCAATCTCTGAGCCTATGATCTGGCGCTTTTCGCCCGCGCCCTCAAGCGCCAATTTCGCGTCTTGCTTGCGGCTTTCGAAGACCGTCATGAGCATGGCCTCGCCGTTGCCGATCATTTGCAACAGAAAATTTTCGCTGGGCACTTCAATGCTGTTGGGCTGGATTTTCTGCGGATTGATCACCATGTCGTCGGCGAAGAAATCGGGTAGAACCGCGAATTGGCTGGCGCAATCAATGCGCAGTTTTTTCGCGTTCGGGCCAGGCTCGACTTCCAGCAGGACCGCGTTCTTTTTCAGGCGAAACTTTGCGCTGACAGGCCCGCCGCCGGCCGCGGTCGAATAAGTGGCCTCGACGCAGACAGAACCCTTTGAATTATCGTCAATGACCGCGGAAAGCAATTTCGTCGCGGCCATCCCGTCGCCATGGTCATCGAAAAGTGTGAGCGTCCCGCGCGCGACGGGGCTTTCGCCGCTCGTAGAGTACACGTCGATCGAGGCGCTTTGCTTGCGGATCACCGCGGTAAGACTGCCGTTGCTTAAGACCGCATCTCCGCCAATCGCCTTGGCCTCTCCTTGAGGCACGAGCGAAAATCCTTCCTTGGCCGCAAGCGCAGCCGAACTCAGCGGCGCGGTGGCCGGCGTCGCGATGTCCCAAATCGCAAGGCCCGCATGGGGCTTGGGCTCACCCGCCGGAGCGTCTGCCGCGTTCAACGCTTGAGCGTGCAGGATAACGATCAAGGGAACAAGTCGCGCGAATGTCTTCGGAATCATTTTCATAGAACCCTCTGGAGAACTAAAGTTTTTATCGCTACCGTTCTGTATACATCTGTACTCGCAAAAAAGTGAAATCACCTCGCCAAAACCTTCAATTCAATATGCGACTGAGCCTGTGTCGACCGGTACACTCGTTGCGTCGCTTTTTGAAAATCCTCCGCCTTCGCATGGTATATATCGCAAAACTTCTGCGGGTTTCGATCTACCAATGGAAACCAGGTACTTTGCACTTGTATCATAATCCGGTGTCCACGGCGAAACGTGTGGAATGCGTCCGGCATGACGTAGTTGATAGGCGTTACTTTTCCCGGTTCGAACGGCTCGGGTTTTTCAAAACTATTGCGGAATTTTCCCCGAAATGCTTCGCCCCTTATGAGCTGCTGATAGGTTCCCAATTCCAAGCCGGCGGGGTTGGGTTCGGGGTTCGGGAAATCGCCGGAGTATACGTCGATCAATTTGACGACCCAGTCCGAATCGGTGCCGGTGGTGGACACATGCAGCGCAGCGGAGATGGGGCCCGCGATTGTCACGTCCTCGGTCAGCGGATCGGTCTGATACACCAGCACGTCGGGCCGCGACGCGGCAAAGCGCTGGTCGTCGAGCATGTGCTCCCGCGTCATCCGTATTGCGATATTCGGTATGTAGGGAACCGGCCGGTTGGGGTCGCTGGTATATTCGTCGAAGGCGTTTTCCTCCTGGGTAGGACGTTCGAACGTCAGCTTCCCGCCGCTGTTGAAGTATAAGGACGCCGGCTGGCTATTCTTTGGCGGCCACGACGAGTAGCTGCGCCATTGATTGGTGCCCGTCTCAAAAACAACCGCTTTCGGCAATTCGCCCTTTGGATCGTCCTTGAGGTAGTGTTTCAAAAAAGGCAGCTCAATTTGGTCGCGGTAGTACTTTGCCGTGCTCGCGCCAAAGCTCACATTGCCCAGCCGGTCGCCCGCTCCACCCGCCCATCCGCCATGCGCCCAGGGGCCCATTACCAGCGTCGTGGCGGTGTTGGGGTTCAAGCGTTCGGTTTCGCGGTGTATTTGCAAGGCGCCATAAAGGTCTTCGGCGTCGTACCAACCGCCCACGGTCATCACCGCGGCTTTGACATTCAGGAGATGAGGGCGAAGATTTCGCGCTTTCCAGAACTCGTCGTAATTACCGTGTTCCATCAGCTCGGACCAGAATTCGATCTTGCCTTTGAAATAGAGTTTGTCGGCGTTCGCCAGCGAGCCGAGCTTCAAATAAAACTCGTAGCCATCCGGTGTCTTGTAATCGAACGGTTTGCCATTTTCGCGCGTCGGTTCGTCGAGTTTTTGGCCGAAGCCGGAGAAAAAATTAAACGCGTGCGGCAGGTAAAACGTGCCGTTGTGATGAAAATCATCTCCCACGAACCAGTCCGAAATCGGCGCCTGGGGCGATGCGCATTTCAGGGCCGGATGCGAATTGATCATTCCCGTCGCGGTATAAAAACCTGGGTAAGAGATTCCCATCATCCCGACTTTGCCGTTGTTGTTCGGTATATATTTTACCAGCCAATCGATCGTATCGTAAGCATCGGTGCTTTCGTCAATATCTCCCGGCCCGTCATGTACATCTTTTTGGGGCCGCATGTGCACATACGTTCCTTCCGAATCGTTTCGCCCGCGCACGTCCTGCAACACAAAGATGAATTGCTCCGCCGCATAGTACATCAGCGGCCCGCCACGGGGATCGGGATAGCGATCGACGCCATAAGGCCTCATGCCATACGGCGTGCGGGTCAAGAGAATCGGAAACGGCTTTGAATTATCCTTGGGCGCATAAACGGCGGTAAACAGTTTGACGCCGTCGCGCATCCGGATCGGGAATTCGTATTTTGTATAGTGCTCGCGCAGATAAGCCTGATTTGCTTCCCCCGCCACCGCCACGGTCGGCGCGGCTTCCGCCCAAACGCGCGTTCCGCAAAGGAGCAGCGTCAGCGTGACAATTAAAACGGCGGAACAATCAATCACACGGCGGCGATTTGATTGCGATATTAAATGTCGACAAAGAATACGGTTAGAGTTATTCATTCCCAGCCTGCTCCATTCTTTATTTCGCTCCATGGAATATAAGGATGATGATGATGCTATCGATCCACGGTGTCCAGCGTAAAAATGTGAGGGTTGCAAGCGCTCTTTCGCCCGGCGCCCGGATTTTCAGCACGAGTTGCGCTGCCGCCGCCCGTGTGGTTTATATGCAATGGGCGGGAAAGCCGCCTCGAAACATGCCCCGGAGCCTAACCCCGTATGAAATTCATCCTGATCGCCACCCTCGCCGCGTGTTCATTTGTTACGTACGCCGCGGGAATCGCGACCTTTAGCATTCACGACGCCCGTTTGGCTGATGCAGGCGAGAAGCCGCTGCCTCCATTGCCATGCCGTATCCATTTGTTCGACGAAAAAGGCAAGGCGCAGCGCGCAGCCGGATTGCCGTTCTGGTTCGATCATTTCGTCTGCGACGGCACCGCCAGCGTCACACTCGAACCGGGGAAGTACCGCTACGAAATCGAAAGCGGCCCCGAGTGGAACGCGGCAAAGGGAGAGTTCACGCTGGCCGACGGCCAGACCGTGGCAGTGGCCGAAAAACTTGCGCGCCTGGCCAATCTTTCCGCCGAAGGCTGGTGGAGCGGCGAGACGCACATCCATCGCAGCCTCGCCGATATTGAGCTGCTCATGCGCGCCGAAGACCTGCATGTCGGCGCGGTCGCGACGTGGTGGAACAACAGGAGTGAATGGCTCAAAACCGCCGTGCCGGAGAACCGCACGCGCAACTTCGATGGCGACCGTTTCTATCACGTGCTGGGCGGCGAGGACGAGCGCGGCGGCGGCGCGTTGATGTTGCTGAATTTGAAGCAGCCACTCGCATTGATCGGCGCGGCGCGCGAATACCCGCCGTCGGTAAAATTCCTGGCCGACGCGAAGGCCGCGGGCGCGTGGGTGGACATCGAAAAACCGTTTTGGTGGGACGTTCCGATCTGGCTGGCGACCGGAAACGCCGACAGCATCGGCCTGCTCAACAATCATTCGAATCGCGGTGGCATGAATGACGCTGAAGCCTGGGGCCGCCCGCGCGACCGCAACCTTTTTCCTCCGCCCCACGGCAACGGGCTGTACTCGCAGAGCCTGTATTTTCACATTCTCAACTGCGGGCTGCGCATTCCGCCGAGCGCCGGCAGCGCCAGCGGCGTGCTGCCCAACCCGGTCGGTTACAACCGCGTCTACGTGCATCTCGACGGCCCGCTCACTTACGAGAAATGGTGGGAGGGCCTCAAAGCCGGCCGCGCGTTCGTGACCAACGGCCCGCTGCTGCGCGTCACCGCCAACAGCGAATGGCCCGGCAAAGTGTTCAAAAGCGGCGGCGCGGAACTCGCCGTGCATCTCGAAGGCCGTCTCGACTCGCGCGATAAACTCAAATCGGTCGAATTGATCGTCAACGGTGTCGCGGTGGAAATAACGCTACCGCACACGTTCACGCTCACGGATAGCGGCTGGTTCCTGGTGCGCGCGACGAACGACGTGGAGAAGACGCTGCGCAACGCGTTGACGGCGCCGTGGTACGTGGAATTCGAAGGCAAGCCGCAGAAACCGGCGCGTGAATCCGTGCAGATGTTTTTGAACTGGACGCAAGAGCGCGGCGGCCTGATTGAGAAAGCGCTGACCGATCCGGAACAGCGCGCCGAAGCGCTGAAAGCCGTGCGGGATGCCGAAGCGTTCTGGACGAAGCTGTTGAAGTAGCGGAAAAATCCTCCACCTGGAACGCAGTCATTTCAATTCCGGCCCCACCGCCCCATAGCTCCAAGGATGTCCGAACTTCTGGGCCTTTGGCAACTCGGGAACTTTTCCGGGCGACATCTGTTTGGCGAGAGCAATTCCCACGTCCGCCATCTGCGTTCCCGCGGTAACCTCCAGGTTGCTGTAATAGGTAAGACGAGTTTCATAACCTCCACCCCCGGGTTTGAAGGCTTCCTCAGTAGGCACATATCCGGTGCACCCATTCGCCAATTCCACCGGAAAGGTAAGTGAAAATGGGCTCTCTTTCTTGATGCGCAGGCCGTTATTCACAAAATATTCGGCAGGATTGCTGATAAAAACAGCCGGGCCTATTTGAATCGCCTGCACTTCGACCTCACACTCGGGCTCATGGCGCACCAGCGCGTCCAGCATGACGATTTCCTTGGCGAACAACCAGTCGGTGGTATCGAACTTGGGTTTCTCCTTCTGAACAATATCCAAACTTTTCTTTACCTTCTCGGGATCGGGCATCCGGCGCTTGATGTTGACTGTCTTTTGTTTCGCATCCAAGCCCGCGTCCGTGCTCCTCGGCATGATCAAAATGGTCTTAACGGCTTCGGCACCCACCCGCCCGCCCACGCGAAGGGCCCAGTCTTCCGCCGCGGGGCGCTGATAGGGATCTAAATTGTCCACTTGAGTAATGTCGCCGCACGCGCCCTGAAGAAATACCACTGTCGCCCGCGTCTGCAACGCGCCCTGGATAGTCTTTTCAAGATAGTATATCCAATTGGCTGAAATGCCTCCCGGGTTGGTCGTCGCGTGACATGCAAAATTAACTACACAACCCAGCATTGCGCCATTCATGTCCCACGCGGCGATCACACCTACTTGCGGATCGATCGGCCCGGCGTAATCCAGTATATCCGGATTCCCCTGTCCCGGGTGCGACCACGTTTCGCCGTTTTTCATCCGCAGACGCCGGTTGAAACTGACTTTATCCTCATGCCCGCTCCCGAAGCCCAATTGCGCGGGCACCTTGGTTTTGTCCGCCCAGACCACCGCATCCACAATGGCCTTTTGCACGGTCAGCAGATATCCTGCATCGGCGCACGACGATTCCTCATACGCCAGGCGTTTGACCAACTCGCTCGCATAATCGAGTTCGCCCGGCTGAACCATCCCGATCGGGCCGGACGAGTGCGAATGGGACGCCCCGATCATGACACAATCGCCGGGTATGCCGCACGCCTTTGCGATCTCCTGCCGGACTTTGAGAACCAGCCCGCGCGGCACAATCAGCGCATCGAGCCCCACGAGCGCGACGCGTTTCTTGCCATCGTCGAACACCGCCACGCGCACCTTGCACGCATCGTGAAATGTACGATGAAAGGACTTCCCATACCCCCCCGGCTGCTCCATGCCCAGCGCAGGCGTAATGTCGCGTTCGGCAAAACCCGCCTTGATATCCGACGCGGGCGCCTTGGCCTGAACCTTCGGCGGTGCATCTTCGGCATGCAGGTAAAGGCAAACCGTATATACAATCAGACCGGCAATCAGGCGGCAAGGATAATGGTTGCAATACATAGGGATCGTCCTGTTTCGGATTAAGAGAGTGTTTCAAAACCGGGTGCGAGCGGAAAACGAGCGATTTTTGTTCGGATCGAGGCGCGAACTTCATGTACGCCGCCTATTTCGTTCGGCTGGTAGCGATGTTTGTCGGAAAAAACACGCAGGATTTGGATCTGTCCAGCCGGTTGTTTCGGCTGTCCCGCATGAATTGCGCCAGCGAGCAGCCACAACGCCGTCGCAAGTCACCGGCAGAAAGGCCGTTCATAGTGTCATTGACATTTACACCGAAGCACGTTCATGAAATGAGTCGGAATCAGGCCGAGGATAGTAGAGCAGCAATGAATCGCGTAGATTATTTACGTCAGCATCCGTTCCAAAACGTTTAACGTCATGCGCTGCACGCGCTCATCCGGGCCGCGGGGCGACGTGTATACGGACGGGCGCACGTAACCCGGCGGTGCGGAGAGTCCGTCCGCCCACCAGCAGGTCGCGGCGTTGAAGACGATGTTGTTTTTCGGGCCTTCGGAACCGGTGCGGCCTCCGCCTCCGCCTCCGGAACCGGCACCGCCGGGATAAACGGTGGCGGCGTATTGTCCGCCGTTGAGCTTGCCCGGCGCGCTTTGCGTCGGGCCGGTGGCGACGACTTCGATGCCGGGAATCTTCGCGGTATCGCCATGCCATTCCCAACCGATCAAACCCGGAATGGTGTCGCCGTGTTTCATGCCGGTGCCGTTGTACAACCAATGCTCGGGTGCCGTGCAAATCCAATCCGCTCCGCCCGTGACCGGACCGGTGGAATGCGATCCGATCAGTTCGTTCGCATAGGGCGGATCGTGCGCGAGGCGCTCCATGCCGGTGATCAGTTTCATGCCGCCTTTCGGCCCCCACACACCGACGCGTTCGAAGACGCCGTTTTTATTTCCGGACGAATCCTGTGAATAACGGATGCGTCCGCAGCAGGTGTTGCCAGAGAAAAATCCGACGCTGAGTCCGGCCTTGATGGCATCCTTGAGGCCTTTGTACATCTGCGGCGAGTAGTATTCGTCGTGGCCTAGCGAGAGGAAGCCTTTGGCGCGGAGCAGGCTGCCGGGGCATGCGTGGGTGTCGAGGTTGGAAACGTAAGTCACGTCGCGCCCCAGCGATTCGAGCCAATAGGCGAACGGAAATTCCCAGAGGAACCATTCGCCCGAGCCGGTGGAGAGCGGCGCGTCGAGAATCTGACAGTATTTGCCATAAGGACGGTTGCGGCTGACGGCGACATCCGGGCCCCAATACCAGACGGATTTGCCGTCGTCGTAAAGCGCGAATTGACTGGGCCAGCGGTTGTAGGCTTGCCAGGTATTGTCCGAGCATTGAAAGATGTAATCGGCGCGGCGGCAATCGCGGACGATGAAGATCACATAGCTCTGCCAGCCGCCGGAGGTGCCGGTCTCGAAGGCTTCGGCGGTCAGCTTGCCAAGATAAACGCCGCTGACCCACTCGGTGGGAATGCGGATTTCGGCGCACGGCTGCCATTGACAGTCTCGGACGCGTTTGTCGCCGATGGGTGGGTCGGGTTGTGTAATGCCGTCGAACGGCCCCAAATTCATTACGTGCCGGCCGCCTTTGCCGCCGTAATAACCCATGCGGTAAATGTCCAGCGTGAAGCGCGAGGGCGGATTTGTGCTGACGTAAAAACGCACGCTGTCGCAGCCGGCGAGCGCACTGGCGTGGGAACAGTAACCTTCAATCGATGGGCTGCGGTATTTTGTTTTGGGATCGACGTGGGTGCGCGTCAGCATCCAGTCCAGAGTGCCGGTACGCGCGTTTTCGCGAGCGATGCGACCGGGATCGGCTTCAGCGGCTGTGACCACACCGGCACCGGCGGCACACGCTGCTCCGGTGCCGAGGAGCTTGATGAAGCGGCGCCGGTCGGCAGAGAAATTGGATCTCATGATATTCACTGCTCCAGAACAGAGCCTGATCTCAGACTTTCTCCGGCACCACAAACGGAGCACGGTATTCGCGACGCAGGAGCGCGGTGGCTTTTGCGTCTCCGGGAAACGTTTCGCTTTTCGGGTCGAATTCGAGCGATTTACCGATGCACACCTTTGCAGTCTTGAGATCGACGTTGTTTTTTGCGAGATGCTCGGTCATGCGGCCGTACGCTTCGGAAAGCGTTTCGTTGTCTTTGAAAAGCGCCTCCGCGCCTTCGAACGGCCGCTCTTCTCCAGTGCGGTACGAAATGTTGCCGAGGTGGCATACCGCGGTGGACAGATGACCTTGAAGAATGTGGTTGGCGGGCGTGTCCAGACTCCCTTTTTTCACCGCATCGACAAACCGCCGATAGTGATCGTTTCCGCCGGTGAAGGTTTCGATCTTGTTCCATTTCAAATCGTACGCGGCGTGTTCGGTGCTTTCGGCGATCAGATACCCGTTTTCGCATTCGAAGATCACGCCAGGCTTTTCGGCTCGATACGGTTCGCATTCGAAGTTGCGGATTTCGCAGATCATCTGGCAGTCGCCGTAATCGTACCAGGCCAGTTGCGTGTTGGGGGTGACGCCATCGTCGTTGAAATTGTAGCGGCCCCCGAGGCTGAGGGCGCGTTTGGGCAGTTCGTTTTTGCCCAGGCCCCAGCGAATCACGTCGAGGTGATGGACACCATTGTTGGCCATATCGCCGCCGCCGTAGTCCCAGTTCCAATGCCATTCGTAATGAAATCGATTGGGATTGAACGGCCGTTCGGGCGCGGGGCCTTGCCAGAGATTGTAGTCCACGCCGGCCGGAACCGGGGCATCCGGTTTCTTTCCAATGCTCGCCCGCTTGCCGTAGTAAAGCCCGCGTCCCACTTTCACGCGCCCGAGTTTTCCCGCTTGCATGTATGCGATGGCGGCGGCAACGTTGGCGGACGAACGCCGCTGCGTCCCGGTGACCGCGACGCGGTTGTATTTGTGGGCGGCTTCGACCAGGCGCGCGCCTTCCCAATAATTGTGGCTGATGGGCTTTTCACAGTACACGTGTTTGCCCGCTTGAAGCGCCCAAATAGACGCGAGGCTGTGCCAGTGGTTGGGCGTGGCGACGACGACCGCGTCGATCGTTTTGTCGTCGAGGATTTTGCGGATGTCCTGTTCGTAGCGCGGCTTTTGCCCGCCGTTATCGGCAGCGATCTTCATCGCTTTGCCGATCACGTTTTCGTCCGGGTCCGCAATGGCGGCGATTTGGACGTCCTTCATCTTCGCCCATTCCTTCATCAGATCCGAACCCCGTCCGCGCACGCCGGCGAAGGCCATCCGCACGACATCGCGCGGCGCGGCGGGCGCCTCGGTGTCGTCCGCGCGCAGCAAAGCCGATGTGGCCACGGTGCCGATGCCCGCGGCCGTCATGCGTGAAATAAAATCGCGTCGGAGCATTGTGAGAACTCCAAGTAAGTAAAGGGTAAGAATCCCAAAGCTGCTGACTGAAGTTGAATACACTCGTATGCTTTTTTCGACGCGTGGAAATGGGAGCGCTGCATCGAAATATTTCCGAACTACAGACACAGTCCTCCTGAAAGCGTTTTTAGGGATTGACATGCTATCGCCGTATCTCGATAGTAGACATGTTGCGTGCAATGTACCCGTTTCTGTCCCATGGAGAATGATCGTGGAGACCCCAAAGCACTGTTGTCTTGCGGTTCTGGCCTGTGGCGTATTCGCTGCGTCACTCGCTTTTTCCGGCGAGCCAAACACGACTAAACCCGCCGAAAAAGACCTTCCGCGACATACCGGATTTCTCGAAGACATAAAGAAGATGCACGGCACGATCAATCTGGTCTTCGTGGGCGATTCCATCACCGACGGATGGCGTTCTTCAGGCTTGAGTGTCTGGCAAAAATTCTTTTCCCCCCATCAGGCGCTGAATCTCGGCATCTCCGGGGATCGCACGGAACACGTCTTGTGGCGCTTGCAGAATGGCGAACTTGACGGCTACGAGGCGCGTCTGTTCGTCATCATGATTGGCACAAACAATGGCGATTCGATCCCCGACGTCGCTGAAGGCATCAAGGCCATTGTCGCGGAGATCAAAGGCAAGCAGCCCCAGGCAAACATTCTTCTGCTCGGCATCTTCCCGCGCGGTGAAAAGGCGGACGCCTCACGTGATAAGAACGCGGGCGTTAACAAACTGATCGCCAAATTTGACGACGGCCGAACGCTGCACTTCCTCGACATCGGCGACAAGTTCCTTGAACCCGATAAGACCATGAGCAAAGATATCATGCCAGATTTCCTTCATCCCAATTTGAAGGGCTACGAGATCTGGGCGCAGGCCATTGACGAAAATGTCAAAGTATTGCTAAAAGAGTCCAACACCGCCGCTCTGGCCGGCCCCGGCCCGTACAAAAAGCTGGCCGCACAGGCCGCGCAAATCAAAAGCGGCGTTGGGTTGAGCCAGGTTCTCAAGACACTCGTCGCCAAGAAAGACAGCAAAGACGCCGAAGAAGCCGCCGAAGCGAAGATGATGTTCGATGCGCTGCATGGCGGCGGCATGGAAAACCTCGACGCCGCGCTGGCGTACAAGGACACTAAGCCCGTGCTCGCCGTGGTGCGGCTAGAAAAGTTGGCCCTGCAATTTGCCGGTGACGAGATCGGCACGAAAGCAAAGCAGGCCGCGGATCAACTGCGAAAGGATCCCAAGGTCGTAAAGGAATTCGAAGCCGAGCAAATGTTCAGACAGCTCCAGACATTCGAAGAAGGCTTTAAGCGCGTAACCGGAGGTAAAGCCCCGAAAGACAAAGACACGCAATTTCGCAAAAACAACACACAAGGAATCGAAACGCTGGTCAGCGGCTGTCAGCAGTTGATCCACCGCTACCCTGGAACCGCCGCCGCGCAGAAGGCGGAAGCATTGATGAACGAATACAAATAGCATACATGCATGGAAAATCCTCCGCGCCGCAAGCGCTTTCAAATCCATCTCTCAACGGCCATTGTGATGATGTTTGCGTGGGGTGGGTTAATGTGGGCGAATACACATGTGTGGTTTACGACAATAATACCAACGTATGCAACGAACTCAGATAAGCTGACGGACGTTGTATACTCATACCAGGGATTCCCCATTCCGACGATCTGGGACGACGTCGAAGTTATAATGTATCATAATGGAATTCCTGCATTACGTATGATTGTCCCTTTTGACCGTACCTTTACCGGAATCGTAGACGGATGTTTTGCGCTTTTTATTCTGTTCCTAACTTTTAGAATTTCCGAATGGATAATTCGCCACCGCGCCTGGAGAAATGGAGCTTGAGAGGTGTCGGAGCCTCCGCGCCGCAAGCGCTTTCAAATTTATCGCTCGATCTCCGTTTCGCTGCTGCTAAAGGAATTCTTGCCATGATGACACCGCACCACACGAAATGGATTTTGCCCCTTTGTCTCTTAGCCGCCGCCGCTGTTGCTGAAGACGGCGTCAGGCGCGACGTGTTGCCTGACGGGCCTGGACTTTCCGCAGCGTATCCAGGCGACGCTGGAATTGAAAAGGATCCGGCCGTCCTCTTCGCCGACAACTTCGAATCGGGCGACTTGAAACGCTGGGATGACAAGGGTGGCAATATTGCGGTGGTCTCCGAACAACCTCATGCCGGATCGAAGTGCGTTCAATCCGAAATGCTGCGCGGCAAGAACAATGGCGGCGAAGCGAAGAAGTGGTTCATGCCTGGAAACGACACCGTCTATGCGCGCGTGTACGTGAAATTCTCCGCTGACTATCAGTACGTTCACCATTTTCTGTGGCTCTCGGCGAATCTGAAGACCAACAAGTGGTCGTCGTTCGGAAAAGCGGGTAACAAGCCGGACGGTACGTATTTTTCGACTGGCATGGAACCCTGGTTCGCCTGGGGCAAGAACGCGTCGCCGGGCGAATTGAATATGTATACGTACTATTTGGACATGGATATCGATAAGAAGATGAACAAATATTGGGGCAATGGTTTCTTTCCAAAAGGCCCGGATAAAGGCGAAGCCGCGGGGCCGAACAAAGTCATGCCGAAACTGGACACCTGGCAATGCTGGGAATTCATGCTCAAAGCCAACACGCCGGACAAGGCGGACGGCGAACAAGCGATGTGGCTTGATGGTAAGCTGGCGGGCCACTTCACCGGAATTCGCTGGCGCAATGACGCTGAACTGAAAGTGAATTGCTTCTGGCTCGAACACTACGGTTATGACGATGGCGATCCGACGAAGAGTTACTCAAAGGACAAACAAACGGTCTGGTTTGACGATGTAGTAATTGCGACGAAGTATATTGGGCCGATGTTGCCGGTGTCGCCGCCGGCATTGAAAGTATTGCTGATAGGTAACAGCCAGTGCCCGACAATCGTCAACAACAAACTGCTTGAGAACCTGGCCGCATCCGACAAGGGAGGGCGCTCCATCCAGATCGGCGGTTGCGTTAAAGGCGGTGCGTCATTGAAATCGCATTGGGAAGCGGGAACGGGACCTGAAACCGCGCGCGGGATGATTACCAACGGCAAATGGGATTATGTGGTCCTGCAGGATATATACAATGTCGACGAAGCCAAGTTCCAACCCTTCGCCCGCCAGTTTCACGAATTAATTAAGGGAACCGGCGCAAAAACCGTGCTCTTCGGAACCGCCTCGATTCTGAGCGACTATCCGGGTGGATTCGAGCGCTTGCATCGAATGCATTTTTCCATGGGCCAGGAGCTCGGGGTGCCCATCGTCGATGCCAGCCAATCGTATTTCAAATACTTCGGCGACAATCCGTCTGCCGAGCGCATGGAAAGCCTCTTCGCCAAGGATCGCGCCCATCCCGGACTGTGGGGCTCTTACCTATACTCTTGCGGGATATACAGCGTTCTGACGGACCGAAGTCCGATCGGCCTCGCCGCGCCCGCAGCCATCCCCGCCGACATTGCCAATTCTCTGCAGGAGATTGCGTGGAAGCAGTATCACGATACGGCCGCCGCATTGAAGAAGTAATACGGCCGAACATGTCCGCCTTACGCCAGCACCGCTTTTACCACGTCCCCCTCGACATCCGTCAGCCTGAAATCCCGCCCCGAGTATCGAAACGTCAGGCGCTTGTGATCCAGGCCCATCAGATGCAGGATCGTCGCGTGCAGGTCGTGGACACTGACTGGATTCTCCTGCGCGGCGAAACCGAATTCGTCCGTGCTGCCGTGAACCGTGCCGCCCTTGATCCCGCCGCCCGCCATCCAGACGCTGAACCCATAATGATTGTGATCGCGCCCCTGCGTCGACTTCGCCGCCCCGGTCAGTTCCACCGTCGGTGTGCGGCCGAACTCGCCGCCCCAGATGACCAGTGTGTCGTCCAGCATCCCGCGCTGCTTAAGATCGGTGAGCAGCGCCGCGATTGGCTGATCGAGCTGCGCCGCGAGCTTGCGATGATTTTCTTCGATCTTATCGTGATTGTCCCAAGGCTGTCCGCTGCCGTGCCAAAGCTGCACGAACCGCACACCGCGCTCGACCAGCCGCCGCGCAATCAGCGTCTGCCGGCCGTGCACGCCGCTGCCATAGAGTTCCTGAATGGCTTTCGGTTCGCGGCTGACATCGAATGCTTCCGTCGCTTCGGCCTGCATGCGGAACGCGAGTTCGAAGGATTGAATGCGAGCGTCCAGCCTGGTATCGAGCCGTTCGCGGCGGTGTTCCTGGTTCAGTGTTTTCAAGAGGTCGAGCTGCCGCCGCTGCGTTTCGGCGCTGGCGTATGGGCTGTGGATATTTTCGATCAGGCGGTCCACCGCAGTGTGCTGAGAATCCAGGTACGTGCCCTGGTACACACCGGGTAAAAACGCGGACTGCCAATTCTCCGAGCCTTTAATCGGATGCCCGCCCGGGCACATCGCCACGAAGCCCGGCAAATTCTGATTCTCCGTGCCCAGCCCGTACATCAGCCAGGACCCCAGGCTCGGCCGCGGACGGATCGAATCTCCGCAGTTCATCAGCATCAGCGACGGTTCGTGGTTGGGCACCTGCGCCACCATTGAGCGAATTACGGCGATTTCGTCGCTGTGCTGCGCGGTCTTCGCGAACAGCTCGCTGACTTCGAGACCGCATTTGCCATAACGCTGAAATTTGAAAGGGGAGGGGAACGCCGCGCCGGTTTTGCGTTCGGTGATAAATGTCTGCGGCAGCGGCTTGCCCGCATACTTTTGCAGCGCGGGTTTCGGATCGAACGTGTCGACGTGCGACGGTCCGCCATTGAGAAAAAAATGAATGACGCGCTTTGCCTTCGGCGCGAAGTGTGGCGCGCGCACCGCGACATCATCCGCCGCCACAAGCTCACGCGGCCCCAGCATCCCGGCCAATCCGAGCATGCCAAAGCCCACGCCCGAACGGCACAAAAATTCGCGGCGGCTGAGTGGAAGGATTGGAGATTGCATAAGGGACTCCTCAATCGACAAACAAGAATTCATTTGTGAGCATCAGTATTTGAACGAGTTCTTCCCACGGACGCAGCGTCGTGGGCTTCGCTTCGATGAAATCAGTCTGCGCGTCCCAAGACAGCGCGCCCCCAACACACGCGATCTTGGGCGACCATAGAAACTGATTGCTGTTCAGGCTGCCGCCAATATCCACGATAAAATCCAGCGTGTCGCCTTTGTTCATCGCTATCGACTCCACGTTCAACGGTGATTTCGATGCGTGCGCCTTAGCGGAGCCAACCAAGCCCTTGCCGTTATGGCTGATGAACGCGCGCACGCCGTCGCCTTGAGTGGGCTCGTGGACCAGTGTCGATGTCACGGTGTAGCTCCCCTCTTTGGGCGCGATCCAGCGTCGCGCGACCGCATGTTGGCGGTCGTTGCCGGGATGCCCACCCGCGGCGGTGAGCTGCAGCCAGCCGAGCTTGGCGTCTGGCCAGTTTTCACCGCCTTGCCACGCGCTGACTCCAGTTCCGCCGGCAAGATGCGGCAATGGCGTGAAGCTCTTCAAATGCCCTGTCGCTTCATCGAATTCACCGTACCCGTATTGCCACGCAGCGGTCGCTTCGCTCCGGTTCGCCGTCGCGGGTTTTGCATGGGAGGAATCGAGTTCCGTTTTCAAAAAAGCGAGCGCTGCGTCCAGTTCCCGCGCCGTAGGCGTGCGCTGAAGGAGCAGCGCATACAATTGATGCACGCGCTCCGCGTCATCTTTGATTTCGAGCGCTTCAATCCGCTTCATCAATGCCTTCGCACGCGCGCCGACGAAGGGGTGATTCAGACCGAACAAGGCCTGTTGCGGCACGATAGTGTCGGTGCGCTGCGAGATGGACAGATCGGGATTCGCGAAGTCAAACACGCACATGACGCTCGCAAGCCGCTCCCGGTCCACGACGGTGTAGAGCGTCCTGCGCGCATTTTGTTTCGCAAACAACTCCTCGGGTTTTCCCCCCACGCGGCGATCCAGCTCGCCGGTGGCGACCAGCCACGCGTCACGCATCTCTTCAAAACTGAGCCGGTGCGTGTTCATGCGCCACAGCAGCCTGTTGTCGGGATCCTTCTCCTGTGCCTTGGCAAGCGCGGGAGAATTGAGGAGTGCAAGCGAGCCTTGCTGATAACTCGCCGAAAGCATGATGCGCCGGTGTAGGCGCTTCAAACTCCAGCCATCATCCATGAAGCTCTGCGCCAGACAATCGAGCAACTCCGGATGAGTGGGCGGCGCGGCGCGGGTGCCGAAGTCGCTGGGCGTGCCGACCAGTCCGCGCCCAAAGTGATGCATCCAAACACGGTTGACCATCACGCGCGCGGTGAGCGGGTTGCGCCGGTCCGTGATGGCTTGCGCGAGTTCCAAACGTCCGCTGCCATTCGCAAACGGCTTCGACTCCGCGCGCGAGAGAACGGGCAGAAATTGCCGCGTCACTTCTTCGCCTTTCGTCAGCGGATTGCCGCGCTTGAACACGCGCGGCGGCGCGAGCGGTTCGCGATCGGCAAGGATCGTCGCATACGGAGGCGCGCCGGGAGACTGGATCAGCCAGCGGTCCACTTCGCCCTGTAGTTTCCAAAGTTCCTCGATGACCTTTGTAGGAAAGTAAATCTCGTTGCTGGCAATGTGTTCGCTGGGAAAGCAGCACGGCGAATTCGGTCCGTACAACACGCGCCGCAACGCCTCGGTGTCCGCATCCGGGAGCGCTTTCGCGTCTTTGTTCGCTTTGAGTAATTCCCGCCACTGCTTCTCCACGGCGGCAAAAACCCCCGCGTAACGCGTCGCGGCGTCGCGCCTGTTTGCCGGAGCCGTGACGAAAGCTTGTGCGACGAGCGGGTGGATCGATTTCAGATTCGCTAGAACTTTCTCCGCCTCCGCCGCGAACGAGTCCGGGTTGAGCTTCGCCAATTCGATCCACAGTGCAAAAATCGGATCGCCGCGTTTGGCGGCGGTGTCGAGAAAACTCTGCCAGCGCCGCACGAAAACCGGATTGATGTCCGCGTCGCCTAGGATTTGGTTGAACGTCTCTTCCGGGTATTTCTCAAGCTCAAATTGCGCGAGAAGATGCTCGGCGATCGTGCCGCGCACGCGCGCGGATTGTTCTTCGCGGCGTTTGGCCATCATTTCGCGCAGTTTCTTTTCGCGGAGATTCAACTCCTTTACGAACGCCTCGGTGGGCGCCGTTTGCGTCTTGCCACAGGGCACAAGCTGCTCGGCGCAGCTTTGAAAGACACCGTACAGCGCATAGTAATCGCGCGTCGAAATCGGATCGAATTTGTGATCGTGGCAGCGCGCACAGGCCACAGTAAGCGCCTGTGTGCCGCGCAGGGTCACGTCGATGCGGTCGTCGATGATGTCGTGCGTAACGCCCAGAAATCGCCGGCCCAGCGTGAGGAATCCCATCGCCGCGAGGTGCTCCGATCCGGCCGGTTCAAGCTGGTCCGCTGCGAGCTGCAGCATCAGGAAACGGTCGTAGGTCATGTCCTCATTCAGCGCCCGCACCACCCAGTCGCGGTACGGCCACGCGTGCACGAAATACTTCTCTTCGCGCGCATAGACATAGCCCTTCGTGTCCGAGTAACGCGCCACGTCCAGCCAATGCCGCGCCCAATGCTCGCCATAGTGCGGCGACGCCAGCAGGCGATCGACAACTTTCGCGAACGCATCGGGCGTCGTGTCCTTCACAAACGCCTCCACCTCCTCGACTGACGGTGGCAAACCGGTCAAATCAAATGTCGCACGGCGTACCAGCGTGCGCTTGTCGGCCGGCGGAGAAAGCGCGAGACCGTCTTGCGCGAGGCGTGTGGTAATGAAAGAATCGATACGGTCGCCGGCTCCGCCTCCGCCGGTTGTGCGTACGGGCTGAAATGCCCAATGCCGTCGCGGATCGGGTTCAGCCTGTTCATTCTCGGGCGCTTTCGCGCCGCCCGCGATCCACGTTTTCAGCGTGGCAATCTGGTCAACCGAGAGTCGCGAGCCTTCAGGCGGCATGCGGATTTCTTTGTCTGCGCTCGTGATGCGCTCCAGGAGCAAGGCTGCTCGATCCACTGCAATGACGTTGCCGCTTTCTCCGCCTTTGCGCATGGCCACGACCGTATCGAGCCTCAAGCCAGCCTTTTGCTTCAGCGCGCCATGACATTCAAAGCAACGTGTGCGCAGCAGAGGCTTGACGTCCTTGATGTAGTCCGCCTCCGCGCGCGCACTCGCGCACACAGCCATCAGAGTGCAACAGACATTATATTTAGCGAAAATATTCATCGGAGCGTTCTTTACCCTTTACAGAAAACTATTGCCCCGCGCGTTTCTAAAGCGTCATTATCGCGCCGCGCCGGGCAAGTTGAACGAGGCAGTCGAGCAAAGGCGTATTGGGAAGATACGCCGTGCGAGACCAACGAAGTTCAACGCCGCCCGCCGCAAGCGAGAATGATGCTTTAGAAATGCGCGGGTCAATAGAACAAAACCCCGGCCAGTTTTATACACCGTTCGTCTGCTTGAACGGCGATGAACGAAGGCATCTGTGAGGTTCTCCCGTCAGCACCTCAATCCAACAATCGTTCTCTACGCGTGTACTTGGCCACAGCATCTCGGTCGAGCGTCAGGCCGAGGCCAGGCTTGTCGGGTATGGATAACATGCCGTCCGCGTCGAGCCGCCATCCGCCGGCGGTGATTTCGTCGATGAACGGCGAACCGGTCAGGTACTCGACGAGATTGGTGCCTGGAAAGGCGGAGGCGAGCTGTAAATCGGCGGCGAGGCCGACTGCGGTATTCCAGCCGTGCGGGATGAAGCGGACACCATGTTCCTGTGCCATCCAGGCGATGCGCCGCTCTTCGCTGATGCCGCCGACTTTCGTCACGTCGGGCTGGACGATGTCGAATGCACGCGCCTCCAGCCACGGCAGAAACGCTTGCCGCCGCGTGAGCACTTCGCCGCCGGCGATGGGCACGGGCGAATGCTCGCGCAATTTCACATAGTCTTCCAGCGCGTCCGGCAGAAGTGCTTCTTCGAACCAATTCACGTCGTATTCCGCAAGCATGTGGGCGGTGTTGAGCGCCCACTTGTAACCCTGCGCCCAATGAGCGTCGCTGCCGCCCGCGTCCACCATTAATAAGCAATCGGCACCAACCGCTTCGCGCGCGGCTTTCACGATCGCTCGATCGGTTGCCGCATTTCGGCGGCCAAACGGTCCCCAGCCAATTTTAAATGCGCGAAAACCTTGTGCTTTCACCGCGAGAAGATGGTCGCGCAGCTTCGCGGGTTCATCCATAAGCAGCGAGGCATACGGCTGCACGCGTTCGCGATAGCGTCCGCCGAGCAGGCGCCCGACGGGTTGGCCCGTTGCCTTTCCGAGCAAGTCCCACAGCGCGATGTCAATGCCGCTGATGGTGTGCGTCATGGAGCCGCCGCGTCCGAGCCAAAACGTGTTCTGGTGCAGTTTCTCGCTGACACGCTCCGGTTCCAGTGCGTTCTCGCCCCGATAGAGCGGCTCGAGAACGGCGAGCGCCGCGCGGACGAGCGCGTCATTGGTGAAGACGCTGCCGAGACCGACGGCGCCGTCGTCGGTGTGAACCGCGACGAGCGTATGCACGCAATCGTCCGGCCGCAGTTCATTGCTCCAGCCGCCTTCGGGCGTCGCGCCGCGCAAGCCGGCACAGAGGATTTCACGAATTTTCATTTTAGTGAGCGTGTCCTTGTGAAAAGTTTGGCTACGGGTTTGAATGTCACATCGGCATCCAATGGGAAAATCGGCCGCGGGCAGCGTGTGTGTCCAAGGTAAGGCAGATTGGCGCTGGTCGAACCGGGGGCATCCACGTTTACCATCTGGGCACACCAGTCTCTGTACATGTGCTTCTCGCAATGAGGCGATTTGACAACCACTGCGTCAAAGCGTCTTGGGTTCTGGCCATGCGCGTAAAAGAACGAGCGATCGAAAAGATGGATGGGACGGCTGCTGACGACGAGCGTGATGTTTTCACTTTCGAGCACGGCCGTGGGTCCGGCGTACCAGGCCTCGCCGAACGACTCGCTGCGAACGCGGCCATCGGAAAGCAGACGAACCGTGGCCATTAAGGGCAACGGTTGAAAGCGGCCTGTATCGAGAGTGCCCCCGACGCGTGTAGAGATTTTCGCACCGACTCCGGCAGCGAAGGCTTGTTGAACGGCGTGCGCGTCAACGATGGGGGCGAGCACGCTGCCTTTGTAGTGCGTCTCGATGAGCTTGCGGAGAATCGCGTTACTGTCACCGGACGCACCGGAACTGGTGGCGTCCGCAGCATCCACCAGCGCGAGGGTGCCGCGCGTGTTCGACGCGGTAATGCGAGCGGCTTCCGTAAGACTTACGAGAGGCACATACATGTGTTGGTGGTTGCCCCAGAAGCCCTCGGCAATCCCAATTGCTTCGCGTTCCGCACGCGCTGGGTCGTTATCGGTCACGACAAAACTGTAGGTCTGCAAGGCTGGGACGTCGGTGAAGGGGTTTCCGATGAACATGCCAGCGGACAGTCCGCCTCCGGAACCGGCACCGCCGGGACTGTTTTCCACGCTTTGCGCGACCCGGATGGATTGGCCGAAAAGCCCCGTGTCCGTGATAAGTTCATCGCCCCGCACGAGCGCCGGGATGGCAACTTTCGCCGTGACGGGGCGCACGTCACCGGCCATGATGCGCAGCAGCAACCGGACGGCGCGCTGGCCGGTCTCGAAGAAATCCACGTGCGGGTAGGTGTGGTAAGCGACAATGGCATCGCTGTGTTGCAACATGCGATCCGTCAGGATGCCGTGCAGATCGAGCGAGACAACTATGGGAATATCTTCGCCGAGAATTTTGCGCGCTTCGGCGAGGAGGTATCCTTCGGGATCAAGTTCGTCTTCGCTCGCCATTGCGCCGTGCATGCAAAAGTAAACGCCGTCAACGGGCGGCGCGGCGCGGAGACTATCCAGAAACTCCGACGCGATGCGATGCCACGCATCCTTTGCCAGCGTGCCGCCGGAAGTAATGAACAAAGCGCTGTACGCCGGCACGAGCGCAATATCGCCGCGGGCGTCGAACACACTCAATGCCCCGCCGACTTCGTTCCGCACGGCGCGATGATAGGCCAGCAACTCGCCGCCACGGCGAATCCTGAAGTCGTCGTATCCACTGAGATGCGGATTGAACGTGGAGACTTCCTGCTTGCATTCGGCAATGAGAATCTTAGCCATAGACAATCAAGTCCCTATTGTTGCTTCGCCAGCGGTTTCAACCATTGTTCGTCGAAAAAGCCGGCTCCGACGATTTCCTCTGGGAAGGATGCAACGGAGGGCTTCCATGCCTCAGTTCCTTCCAATGCATGTACGATCGCCCAGTCCCCGAGACGCGGGAAGAGTAGATAATTAAATGCCGCAAACTCTTTCTCGTGAAACGTGTGTCCGCTGTTCAGAACGATGTATCGATTCGGCGCGATCGAGCTTGCGCAGATCAAGACGGGAGCGTGATCTTTGCTGGAATGACTTTCCGCACCCAGAACCAGTTCATCGGCGGTCCACTTCAATGGCAGGTTCGGCAATGCCTTTGCGATCCATGAATTGTTGCCGGGATCGCCGAATAGAATGAGGTGCTTTGTGCGCACATCCTCGTCGGTGACTTCCGTATCGTTCTTGACCGGAAGGTCGCCGCGCATATAGCGCGCCCACTCGTATTCAAAACGGCGCAGACTGGCGTTGGCCCACGCGGCGACTTGCGGGTTCCAAGCTTTGCCGGTGCCACGCACGCAGAGGAATGGCGATGCAAATGCATCGTCTATTGGCCCCTGCAAGCCGGGTCGCTTGCCGGCAAGTGACAAATTATCGTGCGTTCCAAGGCATGTCCATGTTCCGTCCCGCAGAACGAACACGGCACCGTTGTTTTCTGGCAGCGCGATGTCTTTGCCGGCGATGCGAACTTTCGTGACCGGTAAATGAATCGCGAACTCGGTAATGTTCTTCGGCTCTTCGATCGCAAGCGCGCCGTCTGGTGAAACACTCGCTCTGAATTCCGCGCGTTCGTAATGCTGCTTCAACGCGAGGACCTCGAGCCATTGGCAGCGATTATATTTTAGCGTCCATGTCACGAATCGCAATTTGCGCGCCGCATGTTCCAAACCCTTCTCCACGTACAAGCCGATGAGCTTCATCTGCGCGGCGTATGTCACGGGATCGATCACATGCTGAGTGTTGGGTGAGATGAGGTTGATCAGTTGCACGCCTTCTTTCGCCATGGCGTCACCCATGATGACGTGCGCGTCGAAAAACCCATCCTTGCCGCCGATGGCGGCGATGGCCGGGACCATCGTTGCATTCGCGGCGTAGTCCACCGAGTCGAGCATGTGAAGACCGCTCTCTTGATAGGGTGGCAGCGGCCCCACGGCGACGAAGCCTTTGCCGGGGGTCACAGAGAATCGGTGGGTATCCACATAGCCGCAATAAGGACCGATGGCGACAAAGCGATCCGGGTGCTTCAAGCCGAGGTGCCATGTGCCCGACGCCCCCATCGACATTCCGCGCAACACAATGCGCTCGCGGTCGATGGTGTAGTTGCGGCACACGGCTTCAATCGCTTCGAACACGTCCGTCTCGCCGGCCCAGCGATAGCAATTCTCGACGCGGCCGAGCGGGTGCAGTTCGATGAAATCGTTTTCCGGCGGGGGCTTTCCAGCAGTGTCGCCATCATCGAACCGAGCGCCAAAACGGAGTTCGCTCATGCCAACGGGTTTGCTGCTGCCGTGCAATACGACGTCCAGTCGCATGGGCTTTTTTCCATCGTAGTTTTTCGGCAGTATGACTCCATAAGGTTGGGTCGAACCGTCCACAGCGGACACAAAACCACGCAATACCGGACCCGTTTTGGTTGTCCACGTGGCCTGTTTGGCGAGCAAGGCATCAATGCGTTGTTGTCCGCGGCCAACGGCTTTCTTCAAAAGTGTCAGATCCCCGGCCGTCAAATTCGCGTCGTAGCGCAGCGCCCAGATGATTCCTTTGAGGAAAATGTCGGCATCGGCGAACTGATCGAGAGTCGCCACATTGGACGTCCGAAGCTGCGCCATTTTTGCGGAGAGCGCTTTCTGTTCGCGTTCGATTGATTCGCGGTCATCAGCAGCGATGAGGGTTCCGGTCCAACAGAGTACAAGGATCGCAAGGCATCGCGTCGTTTTCATTCAGCGTATCCTCTGATAGTCGCGCGCGAACCACAGTTTAATTCCAGCGATCATGGTTATGCCGGCAACCGCATAAGCAATGGCGGTGCAGGTGAGCAATCCTTCAATGCCGAGAGTTTTTTTCCAAATGCCGCCGAAAAGGGTGGCGCAGCCCGAAATCGCCGCACCGAACAGATTCAGCACGCCCACGGCAGAGGCTTTTGCGTCAGCGGGAACGATCTCGAAGGCCGCCGGAAAGATATTGCCCATCATGAACCCGCTGAAAAAACCAAAACCGCACGCGGCTGTACGCGTGCCGGATAACGAGTCGCTGTGGCCGAGCGCATACAGGCAAGGCGCACACGCGACGAGACTCACCACGAGCAGCCACATTCTTGCCGCAATCGTGTGCTTGAAGAGCCAGTCCGCGAGCACGCCCCCGCTCAGCATTCCGATAAGCGAGGCGCCTTGTAGGAAGGCTGTGGCATTGAACGCCGCGTCACTGAGGTTGAATTCGAATTTTTCGTGGAAGAAGGTCGGCAGCCAGCCGTAAAGCAACCAGAGTCCGAAGACGAAAATCGGAAATGCCACGCACAACAGCACGAACGTGGGTACCTTCAGGAGTGCGATGATCGCAAGCGGTGCGTTGGATTTGATGGACTCCACATGCTCCTCTTCATGCACGCCGCGCAGGAATAAAAAGTAGGGACCGGAATAGAGCAGGCCCATCGCACCGAGCGCAAAAAACGCACCCCGCCAATGACCGTGATCGCCCATCCAGCCGCCGAACCAACCGCCGGCGACCACTCCGACAATTTGAGCCGTGGTCAGTAAAGCGATGGCTCGCGAGCGCTTCTCCGGCGCGTGCGCGTTGGCGGTGAGGGCGATGGCCGAGGGCATGTAGAGCGATTCGCTCACGCCCATCAGCGCCCGCATCGCCAGCAGCATCAACGCCGAAGTGGCGAGCCCGGTCGCAACCGTGATGACGCTCCATACCACCAGACTGAGCACCACCAGCAATTTCTTGGAATACCGATCGCCGATTTGTCCGGCAATGGGACAGCCGACGCCATAGATCCATAAAAATAAAGAGCCTGTGAGGCCGAGTTGCGTGTCAGTGAGACCCAGTTCCGACTTGAGCACGGGAAAGAGCGCGAAAACCACCTGGCGGTCGCAGTAATTCAGGAAATACGCAACCCACATGAAGCCCACTAATGTGGTTGCGCGAGGGTTTGGTACTGATTGTGTCATGGAGCCGCCATGACTTCCTCCGCGCTCACAGCCTGCGCGATGACAGCCACGCAATCGCCTTGCTGCGTGAGGCATGGTGCACGCATGGTCACGAGATAGCCGCTGGATTTCGCCACGATCTCTTCCGGTGCACGGTCGGGACGTTCCAGATGATGAATCAAGCCGACCGTCTGGCCTGCTTCAACCTTCGATTCGAGATCGAAGCAGATTTCGAAGATGCCGGACTCGGGCGCGAGTAGGTAGTCGTCGCGATGCAGCGCTTGCGTGAGGATCGTCGGCGGCTTCCCCAGACTTTCGCGCGTCTCTTCGCGGCCCTGCAACACGCCGGCGTGAATGAGTACATTGCGCAGGCCGCTTTGCGTGACGCGGTGCACGGCTGCCGGGATCGCTTCACCGCCGCCCATTTCGGTGGTGACGACGATTTTGCCCTGTTGCTCCGCTTCCACTGGCAGCAGGCCCGTGCCTGCGATGTCGGCGTAGAGAAAAGCAAAGTCCGAATTCCACGCGAGCAAGGCTGCGAGCATGGCGCGGCGTTGACCCAGGTTCGGCACCAGATGCATGTGGGCGCAGGGCACAAATTCCATGCTGCGGCCGCCGGAATGAATGTCGATGACGACATCGGCCATTGGAAACAGGACGGTGGTCAAGTAGTGCGCGATCTGGCTGGTGACGGAGCCTTCGGCATTGCCCGGAAAGGCGCGATTCATATTCATGCCGTCGATGGGTGAAAGCCGGGTGGCCGCGCGCGCGGCCGGAAAGTTCAACGATGGAATCAAGATGAGGCGCCCGGTGACCATTTCCGGGGTCAGTTCGCGCGCCAGCTTCATGATCGCGATCTGCCCCTGATATTCGTCGCCGTGATTGCCGCCGAGCACCAGCACTGTCGGCCCCGTGCCATTGTTAATCACAGTTGTCGGGATGAACACGTTGGCCCAACCGCCGAGGTTGTGAGAGTAGGGGACTTGTAGAAATCCCTGTTGGCGGCCTTTGGCTCCGGCACCGCCGGGCTGATCGAAGGTGAGCGTGGTGTTGATCATCGGATTTTTCAGGCGACGCGGAACTTCCGCACCTGTTCCTCATTCAATTCGATACCCAGTCCCGGCGCATCGGGTATTGGGAGAAAACCATCCTTTGCGCGGACATTGTTCGTTGTGAGAAACTCGCGCAGATCGGTGTTTTCCTGCACGACAAATTCGGCAATGAGTGCGTTGGGAATTGCGTTCAGCCAATGCAGCGCGGCGTGCACGTTGATGTAGGTGCTGAAGCCGTGATTGGCGACGCGAAGCCCGCGGTCGGCGGCGAGACTCGCGATTTTCATCGCCTCCGTGAAGCCGCCGCATCGCGTCAGATCCACTTGAACAATATCCACGCGGCCTTTGTCCATCAGGTCAAGGAACGACTGGCGATTGCTTTCCTGCTCGCCCGCGGCGATGTGGACGGGAGTCGCTTCGCTTAATTTGCGGTAGCCTTCGTAGTCGTCGGGCTGGAGCGGTTCCTCCAGCCAGAAGATGTTGTATTCCGCAAATGCCTTTGCGCGCTGGATCGCGGTGCGCGCGTCCCACACGAGGCCGGCGTCGATCATCAAATCGGCATCGTCGCCGAGTCCCTTTCGAGCCTGGCGCACGAGATCCACATCCGTCTTTGCATCCTTTCCCATGGGTGCCCAGCCGAACTTGACCCCATTGAAACCGCGTGCACGGATGCGGCGGGCAAGTTCGCCAGTCTCCGCGGGCGTGGCGCCAAAGAGCGAACTGGCGTAGCAGCGGATTTGCTTGTGAAAGCCGCCTCCGAGGAGTTTCCAAACGGGCAGACCCAGCGCCTTGCCCTTGATATCCCAGAGCGCCAGGTCAATGCCGCTCATTGCGTGCAGGCCGATGCCCCGCCGGCCGGAATAGATGGTGCGCTGATACATCGTGTGCCAGAGCTTTTCGGTTTCGAAAGGATCTTCGCCGATGAGCAGATGCTTCAGGCCTGTGCTGATGGTATGCGAAAAAGGGCCTTCAATGACGGCCTTCGCGGCGAGCGGCGCGGAATCCACTTCGCCAATGCCGGTAATGCCGGCGTCGGTGGTGACCTTGACGATGAGCGCGTCCTGACCGCTGTCGCACTGCGCGCGGACATTTTTTTGCGAGACGTATATGGCTTCGATGTCGGTGATTTTCATGGTTTAGTATTTGCTCAGAAAGATAGGCGGCCAACGCGGCCGGTTAATTAAGCGATTATCTCCTTCACGACATTACCCGCCACATCCGTGAGCCGGAAGTCGCGCCCGGAATAGCGGTACGTCAACCGCTCGTGATCGATCCCCAACAAATGCAGCATCGTCGCGTGCAGATCGTGAGTGTGCACTTTTCCTTCGACCGGCAAAATTCCATGCTCATCCGATTTTCCGTGCACGATCCCGCCTTTCACTCCGCCGCCCGCCATCCACGAAGAGAAGCACAGATTATGATGTTCCCGTCCCTTGTGATCGGCTTGCTGGTGGAACGGCGTTCTGCCAAACTCGGTCGTCCAGACCACCAGTGTTCGGTCCAGCATTCCGCGCTGCTTCAGATCGGTGATCAACGCGGCAATCGGCTGGTCAATGGACTTGGCGAGTTTCTCGTGGTCGCCCATGTTGCCATGCGAGTCCCAATTGTTGCTGGAACCCACGTCGATCAGTTCCTGGAAACGCACGCCGCGTTCGGCCAGCCGCCGGGCGACGAGGCACTGCCAGCCGAAACCCGTCGTGGCGCCGCGTTCGAGGCCGTACAGTTTAAGCGTGGCGTCGGTCTCGCCGGAGAGGTCGAATGCTTCGGGTGCTTCGCGCTGCATGCCAAATGCGGTTTCAAACGAGCGGATTCGCGCATCGAGCGACTGGTCCGCGGCGCGTCGTTCGAGGTGGCCGTGGTTCAGTTTTCCGATCAGATCGAGTTCCATTTTTTGCAAGTCAGCGCTTTGTACGCGAGGATGGAGATTCGGCAGCGGATCCTTGCCGGGGATCACGCGTGTTCCCTGATGACAGGCTGGCAAAAAATCACTGCCCCACGTTTGCGCGCCGGCATACGGAGCGTCCGGGGCGAGCACCATGAATGAGGGCAAGTTCTTGTTTACTGTCCCAAGACCATAGCTGACCCACGCACCCGCGCTGGGCCGCACGGACTGTTCCGATCCACAGTGCGCCGCCAGAGTCGCTTTGTCGTGACCGTCGCTTTCGCAGTACATCGCGTTCAACATTGAAATATCATCGATGACGGAACCGATATGCGGGAACAGATCGCTGACCCAGGCTCCGCTCTTGCCATATTGCTTGAAACCCCAACGCGGCCGGATCAGAAAGCGTTCGAACTTGCCTGGCTTGTTCAGCCAGCGCGACGCGGAAATCGATTTGCCATGGTCGGCCGTGAGCTGCGGTTTGCGGTCGAACGTATCGATGTGCGATACGCCGCCAGTCGAGAAGAGAAAGATCACGCGGTCTGCCTTGGCCGGAAAATGGCCGGCATGCGCCGCCAGCGGATCGGACTCCGCCGCCTGGGCTTCGCTCCAGAGTCCGGCCAGGGCCAACGCCCCGAATCCGCCCGAGGCGCGATGCAAAAACTCGCGCCGGTTCATGCCAATAGATGGGTTCACGAGCGCCCTCCAAAATCAGTCAAGGTACATGAATGAGTTCCGGGTCAACAGCACCCGCGCCAGTGCGGCCCATGCCGCTACCGGTTGCTTGTCCGACGGAATGCCCAGATCTGCGAGTTTTTTGCGGTAGGAGGACAGAAAATCCAAGGCGTTGCTGACTTCGGTTTCGGATGGCAGCCGTCCATCCGTCGTCTCGAACGCCAGTCGAATTCGCGCCGGCTCATCCATTGACGCCGCGAGCAGACTTTGAGCGAATGCCTCAGACTGCTCGTGGACGAACGGTGAATTCATGAGGAAAAGGGTCTGTGATGGAGTAGTGGTCGGCATTCTCTGCGCGACGCTGAGGTTCGGGTCGGCCGCGTCGAACAACGCAAGGAACGGGTTCCGACCGTTTCGCTGCACCATCAGATAGACGCTGCGGTGGTTGGAGTCATAAACCGCGTGGAACGGTTTGTGGATCGTGAAGCCCCAGGTTTCGACTTGCGGAAACGGGTGTGTGCCGGGAATCGATTTGTCGAGGCGGCCGCTGATGGCGAGCATGGCGTCCCGAATCGATTCCGCGTCCAGTGGCTGCCGCGTGTATCGCCATAACCAGCGGTTTGCCGGATCCACTTTCAGGTTCGTAGCATCGTCGTCGCTTGCGAACTGGTACGTCTTCGATTGCATGATCAGCCGGTGGAGTGCTTTTACCGACCAGCCGGATGCGATGAATTTCGACGCGAGCCAGTCGAGCAGTTCGGGATGGCTGGGCAGTTCACCGCGTATGCCGAAGTCGCTGGGAGTCGTGACCAATCCCTGTCCAAAATGCCACTGCCAGACACGGTTCACGAAGACGCGGGCCGTCAGTGGATTCGTGGGTCGAGTCAGCCACTGAGCCAGTTCCATCCGGCCGCTGCCCTTTGAACCCGGCGGGAGCGTATCGCCGCCGAGGATTTCGAGGAACCGCCGAGGAACTTCATCGCCCAATTTGTCAGGTTCTCCGCGTTTTTGAATGTGCGCGTTCACCGGGGTGCCTTCACTGACGCCGTAGGCCACTTCGTATGGATTCTTCAAGGCCTCGGCTTCGCGATGCTTTGTCTTCGCGGCGATCTCGGCATCGAGCTTCGCAAGACGCTCCTTCCAGTCGGGCGGAAAAACCGGCGCGGCTACTGGCGCGCTGCCGGGCGCGGCGAAGGCTGTTTCCTGAAGTCCAAGATTGTCGAGATCGCGTTCCGGCGCTGTCTCTTTGACGTGACCCATGGCATCGCAAATGAACGTGTCGGCGATCCCGTCCCAGTTCGCGCCGAGCGCCCTGTCCTGAAATGGGGTCAGATCGTTTGCAGCGCCCACCACTCCGGAATAAGTTTTTTTTGCCGGGTCGAGCGTCACATTGAGGGTGTACCATGTGCCGGGAACAAGCTTTCGGACAATCTCCCACTTCTCCCCGTTCTTGAGCGCAAACTCATTTGCGGTAACGCTGAACTCGACCGCCAGCGACTGGACTACCCCGCGGCCCAAATAGAACCGGTAAGCTCCAGTTTTACTTGCCGGTGCAACGGTACGGAAGTCGATCGTGAAGTGCATCTGTTTGCTGGGCGTGGCGTGCAGCGGGTGCGCGAAGACATACCGGACACCCTCGGTCGGATGGCCGCTGCCCAGCCGGACGCCGCGAGTTCCGGGCGGGTGCGTGTGAACAAATGGGCTTTGCGCTTCTGCGATAACGGTATTTTGCCCGACCGAAAGCCACGGCGCAGCGGGTGGTTTGCCTATCGCCTGACCTTCGAAGGCAAGATCTACTCCACCGGCAAATGACTTGCCGTCGAGCGCAGACCGGTCGCTCTTCATCCGCGAAATCTCGGCGTCCATCTTCGCGAGTTCGGCGGCCTTGGCCTGATCGCGGCGGACGGCCTCGTCCGGCGGTAATAATGACGGAAACTGAGAGGGCCGTTTTTGCTCTTCGCCGCCTGGGAATGCCCATGTTGTGCTTTGGAATATGCCGTAGAGCGCATAGTAATCGGCCGACGTGATGGGGTCGAATTTGTGATCGTGACAGCGGGCGCAGCCTATGGACAGGCCCAGCAGAGAACGTCCGACGGAATCGATGGCATCGGCGAAATCGAGGTGCTGGTAGTCCGGCGAGGGCTTGTATCCATAGCGCTTGCCGACCGCGAGAAATCCGGTGGCAGTGACCCGGCGCGCGTATTGATCCGCGGGACCCGTGCGCGCGAGAATGTCGCCGGCGATTTGTTCGCGAACGAACTGGTCGAAGGGCTGATCGGCGTTGAATGCGCCGATCACCCAATCGCGATACTTTATCGATTCGCGGACGGGATAATCGGCTCCATCGCCGGCGGTGTCCGCATAACGGGCCACATCCAGCCAGTGCCGGCCCCAGCGTTCACCGTATGCTGGAGATGCCAGCAAGCGGTCGAGCAGTGTTGCGAATGCGTCCGGAGATTGATCACGCAGGAAATTTTCGATCTCGGTTGGCGTTGGCGGCAACCCAGTCAAGTCAAACGTCGCTCGGCGGATTAATGTGCGCCGATCGGCTTGCGGATTGGATTTCAGACCCTCTTTTTGCAATCGTGCCAAGACAAAGCAATCCAGTTCCGAGTGGCTCGCCTTGTCGTTTTCAAGTATCGGAGGCTGCGGGTTGCCGACCGGCTGAAAGGCCCAGTGCTTCCGGCCTGCCGCCATGTCCACGCCCTTTGCGACGGCGTTCCCTTCGCGCGGATCGGGCGCGCCCATCTTGATCCATTGCTCCAGCACTGCGATGTCTGCCGCCGCGAGCTGCTTTTTCGGCGGCATCTGCAATTCTTTATCCGTGTAGCGCACGGCTTTGATGAGCAAACTGGTCTCGGGATTGCCGGGCGTAATAACCGCGCCGCTCTCGCCACCCTTCTGCCATGCCGCCTTCGAGTCCAGGCGCAGGTCGCCTTTGTGTTTTTTCTCGCTGTGGCATTCGTAACAACGGTCAACAAGCAGGGGACGAATTTTCGATTCAAACCAGGCGTTCCCATCCGCCTCGGCAGCCCGTGTTTGCAGCGATGCGCACATTATCCATGCGGCGCAGCACCCGACTGCTTTCACTACGGCGGCAAATGTGGTTTTCAGGGGCATCCGGGTTGCCTTCCCGCGCTGCTCGCTTGCTCCGCGGGCAGCCACTCGCGCCAGGTGATCATTTCCATTTTCATGGCGTCCTCGGCCTTGCGCACGTCGCCGCTGCGCAACGCGGCCAGCAAGACTCGATGCCCGGGAACAGTGAGCTCAATAGCGGAGAGATGATTGGCGGCCTGAGCGCGGTGCGCTCGCGCCAGCCAGACTTCGATCTGCGAGCGGATGGTTTTCCAGCACACCATCAATTGGCGATTACGGGTCGCTTGAATAATGCGTTCGTGCAAAGCCACGTCCTGCACGCTAAGTTCCGTCAGATCCGCTGCGGTCTCTTGCTGCCGGATGATGGCTTCCAAATCGTGAACATCCGCATCAGTGATGCGTTGGACGGCCAATCGCGCCGACATCATTTCCAATGCGCAGCGCATGGAATAGACGTCCTCAAAATCGTCATCCGTAAAATTGCGCACCCGGCTTCGCCCGCGATTATCAACCTCGACCAAACCCTCATTTTCCAATTGCGTGAGCGCCTCGCGTATGGGCACGCGGCTGACGCCAAGCTGGGCTGCGAGTTGATCTTCGGGCAGGGGAGTACATTGCGGGAGTTCATTGGCGACAATTGCCCGGCGGATGCGAGTCAACGCGTCCTGCGCGAGGCTGCGGCGCGTGAGGGGAACAAGGTGGGACTTGGACGCTGTCAATCTGGCGTTGGCTATAACCATAGTGATGTATACTTTATACAGTATACAGTGAAGCGCAAGCGCTATTCTTCAAATTTTTCGCGCGATTCGTTCTTCGGGGCAATTGCTCTCGGAGATTAGCCGCCGGATGAATTGTCGTGGCACATTCTTTGCATTCTCGCCAATAAATTTCCTCATAAAGGGCAAAACAGATGACTGATTTCAAGCTCGTGCGTTTATTTTCGACCAAAGTGTTTAGTGCTGTGCTGTTGACGGCGTTGACATTCATTCTGCCAGCGGTGGCACAGGGGGAGCAGACATCGCTGAACTATTCGATGTAGAGGGAATTCGTTCCGATTATGAAGCGGGCGACGTATTGATCCTGTCCATCGAGAAGGATCGCCATGTGCGAAAAAGCGCGGAGCCTTATTCTCCACTTGTGAGCGGCGTTCATGCCACCAAACCCGGCGTGATTCTGACCGAGGGAAATGCTGCCACTGATAACTTTGACTCAAAAGTGCCGATGGGTATCGTGGGTGTGATTCCGACCAAGGTGTGTGTTGAAAATGGCGCGATCAAGATTGGAGATCTGCTTGTGACGAGCAGCACGCCCGGGCACGCCATGAAAGGCACGGATCGGGATCGCATGCTCGGTGCCTCAATAGGCAAGGCGATGGAAAACTTCAGCGGGCCTGGCGCGGGGAAAATTAAGGTTCTGGTAAACGTCAAATAACTGATGATGGGAACGGATTCCATGATGCACACTAAATATCAGGCCTTGCTCGGTTTCGTGTTTTTGATTGCGTCCGCCCAAGCCGCTACACCGGGCGGAACCAGTGCGAATTACAGCATCGTTACTGACGTGATCAGCAGCGGCGGGGGCAGGACAGTCAGCGCTGCTTATTCGAACATTGGAGACGCGGGCGGAATTGTGTCAGTGGGAACGAGTTCAGGATATACTGTTAAGAGCGGGTTTATTGCCCAGCTCGGTGGCATCTTTCCCACTTCCATAACCGTTAACAATGCGACTACGGCATTCGCGACGATACCGACGAACGTGAATCTCATTGCGAATGTCATGGCGTCAGTCGGCGGACCGGTCACGGAAGGCACCGTGACGTTCACGGTCATGGATGGTCAACTCATCGTCGGTGTGGCGACCGCATCGGCTGGCCTGTCGAACGGCTTTGCCCAAGTGGCTTATGCGATCCCCGCCTACACGCAGGCAAAGATCTATCAGATTAAGGCTATCTATAATGGTTCCGGAGACTTTATCACTAGTTCAGCCTTGCCCGGTACTTTGACGTTGACCACGCCGAGCACACAAGTCGCGACGACTACGATCGCAATATCAACGTCCGCGGCCACAACCGCGGGTGCGCAACTGGTGTCTCTATCTGCAAGCGTTATTCCTTCTGGTGGTGCAGGCTCGATCAATGAAGGCACCGTAACGTTTCAAATCAAGGACAACGCTCAAAACAATGTGGGGACTGCTGTCACCTCTGCTACGCTCGTCAATGGAAGTACCAGTGTCCTGTATACTCTTCCAGCAGGCACAGCCACCGGTAGTTACTCAATTTTCGCGAATTACAACGGTACCGCGACTTTTACATCCAGTAGTGATGCGGCGAAGACGCTGACGCTTATTCTGCCCGGCGGACTGCAACCGCCCGCGATCGATACGATTGCCATAGACCGCAATCCTGCTTTAGTGGGAACAGTGGTCAATATTCCGGTGATTGCCCATTCTACCTCCGGCCTTCCTCTCAGCTACACTTTCCAACTGTTTCAGCACACAGGCGTTTTTCCTATCTCGACACTGCAATCGGGTTTGAGCAGTACGCTCTCTCAATCGTTTGGCACGGAAGGCGACTTTGACATCGTTGTGACAGTTTCCGACGGCTTTAATGCCGCATCGCAACCGGTTCGTCTCGAAATTTTCCCATTGGGTCCGAATACGGGAACAACGGCGGCCAATATCTTTAACAACGGGGGCGCCACGGGCGGGGCGACAAATCCCGTGGACCAACTAGGCATTACGGTAAGTGCCAGCAAAGGCGGGGCCTTGAACTTCGATGCGATTACCACAGCTACGCCCTCGTTGCGTGGTAGGGCAGCAAATTCCTTCCTGTTCTCCATTCCAGAGCAGGCTCATACAGATGCCGGCCGCCCGTTGACCGCAGGCAAATTCACGAGTACGGGTATTCGCGTCATTGGCGTAACCATGCCCGACGCTAACAAGAAAGCGCAACTGATGCTTCCAATTGGCAGACCCGAAACAGACCCGTCCAGCGCTTTGACGGACAATCGAACTAGCGCGGGACCGACATCATTTGCATTAAAAAAATCCAAACTTTCTCTGACCAAAGTCGGCACCGTTCCCATGACGTGCGTAATCCCGCTTTCCAGCGGATTGAAGTTGAACGATATCCTTTCGGATATTGAATTTGGGTTAAGTGGAATGCACGCAAAGATCAGCGTGGACGCACGAGGACACATTACAAGCGGTCCTGGCGATTCGCATTTCACAGCGCGTACCATCAAGGTGAAGTTGCCGAAGTTCAGCAGTACCAAAACGGCGACGACTTCGACCGACACGATGACGATAAGTTTTGCTCTAACCGGGACAGGAGCGGAACTGCGCAATGCCGGGCTTGGCACGGATGGGGTGCTACCCATACCGAATTCGCCGAAAACCGGTGCGGTGGCACAAGTGCGTTCGCTGCAATTTGCCGCCATCGTTGCGGGCATGACGTATCAATCGACATTGATGGTCATGTTTACTCCAAACGATGATTTCGGATCGATCTCGGGACGTTCCGCGAAGCCATAAATGCGGCTGGAATTGGGGTCGTTAAATTAAGTGACAGACCTCTCGCTTTTTTAGTGAGTGCGGTGTTCATTTCACCGGCGCCTTCTGCCCAGCCAACAACGCCTTAAGCCACACCTCGGATCGCTCGCTCCACTGTTTCTGCGAATGGTCGCGTCCTTTGTGATCGGAGTTGACCATCACCACCGCTTCCTTCGGGCCTTGTATTTGATTGAATGCGGAGAAGACTCCGGAGGGCGGGCAGGTTTCGTCTATTAATCCCAGCGCGACCAGGGCGGAACACTTGATGCGGGCGGCCAGATTCGCGGTATCGTAGTATCGGCTTGTCTCCATCACGCGCTTGTCGGCGTCGGGTTTGTTGCGCCATTTGGCGTGCGCGGACCAATAGGGAAATCCGGCGGCGCGGCCAACCAAAGGCCCGGTGGTGTCGCAGCCCGCGGGCACATTGGCGAGCATGGCCGTAATCTTTGGGTTCAGCGCGGCGGTGACCAGCGCTTGCTGACCGCCCTGGCTGGTACCCATTACCACGATGGTCTTGCCATCCCAATCCGGACGATGCGACAGATAGTCGACGGCGCGGTAGCAACCCAGGTACATGCGCAGGAAGTAACTGGTCTCGCGATCCTCGTCGCCGATGGACAGGTAGTCTTTTAGCTTGCCTTGACTCTGTTCTTTGTAGAACGCTTCGGGTTGATCGAAGGGCAAGTCGTGCGCCATAATATTGAGCGTCAGCCAGCCTTGCGCGGCGCGGCCCACGACGTTGTTTTTTGGCAATGCGTAAATACCGGCCCACTGCACGAGTAATAGAGCGGGATACTTTGCATCCTTCGCGGCGTCATTTTTGGGCCGCGCGAGTTGGCCATAAATATGCGTCTCGTGGATATTGTCCAGACGGACCTTGAAATAATCCACGGCGGGGTTGCCGGAGTCCGCCGATTCGACCTGGATATTCTCGGGAATGGCATTGAGCTGTTCGATTTTGGCTTGCCAGAACGCGTCGAAGTCATCGGGGCGCGGAGCGGAGAGTTTTATGAGATTTGGAGCGACTGCGACGCCGGCGAGACTCTTGATTTCCTTCCCATCGACAGTGGCCTTGACTTCCGCCAAAATCGTGCCCGGCTCATCGAGCGACGCTTTCAATGTTGCCGGCCCCGCGGAAAGGTCGAGAGTTCCTTCCTTCAGGACCGTGAGCCCGCCTTTTTTAAGAGTGTAATGCGCTTGAGCGATGGGCGGTGTCGGCGGATTGCTGATTTCCACGCGCCATTCGACGGCCTCGCCCACTTCAACGATGCCGCTCGGTTTCTGCGGCGTGAGGACGATTTCGGCTGCGAAATTGGGGAGAGACAGCAGTAACGTGGCGAAGAGGAGGGAACGAACAGCTTTGTTCATGGGATGATTGGCCTTGAATTATGTTTGGATTCCAGAATAGCGGCGTTGATTGATTTAGATTACGTGTGATTTTTTGAAATTCAAGGGCATCGGTGAAGACCGGCTAAAGGAGATCAAAAAAGGCGGGCGGCCAATGAACGGCGAAGAAACGGCTTTTTAATCGCGGATAACGCGGATATACGCGGATAAATTTGGGCGGAAGGACGGAATGTGGCCGTATGTCAAATTGACCTAACTTTCATCAAAATCGCCCGTCAAGGGAGACGTTTTTAGCGATATTAGATTTGTTAATTATTTGTTATCAATGACTTGCAACGCGGACTTCAATCTGGTTTCGTGGCGTATCGTTTGCTCCCAGTCCTGATGGATTGAGCTGTGGATGGTGCTTGGAAAGGGCCATTTGGCCGTTTCTCGCTCGGTTTTTCATGCAACATTGACGGTCCGCACACTGTAAGGAGAGACGAACGTGGGACGAATTATTGGGATTGATTTGGGTACGACCAACAGTGTTGTCGCGATTCACGAAGGCAAGGAGACGAAAGTCATCGTCAACGCCGAAGGATCGCGCTTGACGCCGTCCGTCGTGGCTTTCACCGACGACGGACGCATCGTTGGCCGCCCCGCAAAAGGCCAGGCCGTACAGAACCCGTCGCGCACTATCTACAGTATCAAGCGATTTATGGGACGCCGCCACAAGGAAGTCGGCAGCGAAGAAAAGCTGGTGCCTTACAAAGTGGTCGGTGGACCCGAAGATCTGGTCCAGGTTGAGATCGACGGCAAGCGCTACTACCCGCCCGAGATTTCGGCGATGGTTCTTCAAGATTTGAAAAAGAGCGCCGAGACGTACCTGGGCGAAGCGGTGACCGAAGCGGTGATCACCGTTCCCGCATACTTCAACGATTCGCAGCGCCAGGCGACGAAAGAAGCCGGCAAGATCGCGGGTCTCGACGTCAAGCGCATCCTGAACGAACCGACCGCTGCGGCGCTCGCGTATGGTCTGGACAAGAAGAAGAACGAGAAGATTGCCATTTTCGATTTGGGCGGCGGCACGTTCGACATTTCCGTTCTGGACGTGGGCGACGGCGTCTTCGAAGTGCTCGCGACAAACGGCGACACGCATTTGGGCGGCGACGACTGGGACCGCGTCATCGTCGATTTTGTGGCCGATGAATTCAAGAAGACCAGCGGCTTCGACATTCGCAAAGACCCCATGGCCCTGCAGCGCCTGGCGGAAGCCTGCGAAAAAGCCAAGTGCGATCTGTCGTCGATGGCGCAGACGACGATCAATCTGCCGTACATCACGGCGGTGGGCGGCGTGCCGAAGCATTTGACTCAGACGCTGACGCGCGCGAAGTTCGAAGCTATCTGCGATCCGTTGTTCGAGAAACTGCGCGGGCCGGTGATGAGCGCGATGAAAGATGCGGGCGTGAAAGCGGCCGAAATCGACGAAGTCGTGCTGGTCGGGGGATCGACGCGCATGCCGAAGTGCCAGGAGATCTGCAAAGAGATCTTCGGCGGCAAGGAACCGCACAAAGGCGTCAATCCCGACGAAGTGGTCGCGATCGGCGCGGCGATTCAGGCCGCGGTGCTTGCGCAGGACCCGTCGCTGAAGAACATCGTTCTGCTGGACGTGACGCCGCTGTCGCTGGGCGTGGAAACGCTGGGCAGCGTGATGACGCCGCTGATCACGCGCAACACCACGATCCCGCACCGCAAGAGCGAAACGTTTTCGACGGCCGCCGACAGCCAGCCGGCGGTGGACATCCACGTGCTGCAGGGCGAGCGCAAAATGGCCAGCGATAACCGCACGCTGGGACGCTTCCAACTGACCGGAATTCCGCCCGCGCCGCGCGGCGTGCCACAGATCGAAGTGACCTTCGACATCAACGCCGACGGCATCCTGAACGTGACCGCGAAGGACAAGGCCACGAACAAGGAACAGAAAATCGAGATCAAGGCGTCGTCGGGACTGGACAAGAGCCAGATCGATCGGATGGTCAACGAGGCCGCGGCGCACGCCGACGAAGACAAGGCAAAAGCCGAGATCATCGAATCGCGCAACAAGGCCGATCAGCTCTGCTACCAGACGGAGAAATTCGTCAAGGAAAACGAGGCGAAGGTCAGCAGCGGTTCGAAGGAAGAGATCACGAAAGCCATCGAAGACGTGCGCAAAGCGCTGAAGGAAGACGCGGTAAAAGAAGCGCTGGACGCGGCGGTGAGCAAACTGGAAGCCGCAAGCCACAAGATGGCGGAGGAGGTCTACAAGGCCGCCCCGCCGCCAACGCCGGAAGGTGCGGCGCAGGCGGCCGGATCGGACGGCACTGGAGCAGGACATCCCGGTGCCGCGAAGAATGCGGATGATGTCATCGATGCGGACTTCAAGGTGGTGGATGAGAAGAAGTAATGTTGTTACATAGGTAAATGATTTGTGAGCGCCGGCGGGCATTTTCTGCCGGCGCTTTTTTATTGTTCGCGGAATGTACGACGAATCGTCCTCACCAGCTCGCCGCCCTATAATCCTTCAAAAACTTCCCCCACACATGCTCCCCCGAAATCAATCCCGCGAAAAACGGATCGCAGACGCGCGCTGCGCCATCGACAATATCCAGCGGCGGCTGAAAATCGTGCTCTTCGCGCTTGCGCGCGGCGTGGGCGGCTGGGTCTTCGTCTGTTACCCATCCCGTGTCCACCGCGTTCATGAAAATGCCGTCTTTGGCATAATCCGGCGCGCTGGTCAGCGTCATCATGTTCAGCGCGGCTTTCGCCATGTTGGTATGCGGGTGTTTGTCAGTCTTCGTGCCGCGCGAAAAAATGCCTTCCATTGCCGAGACGTTGACGATGTGTCGCTGGCCCGTTGGCAGCTTGAGCATCAGCGGTTTGAGCTTGCTGCACAGAATAAACGGTGCGACGGCGTTGACGAGTTGCACCTCCAGCATCTCTGGAGTGGGCACTTCGGCCAGCGCCATGCGCCAACTGTTCTGCGTGCGCAGATCGATCTGCTGCATGTCGGCGTCGGTTTCACCTTCCGGAAAAACGTCGCGGCCACACTGCGCGTCGTCGTACGTGTAGCGCTCCTGCGAGAGCGCCGCCGACGCGCGAATGCCCATTCCCGCGCCGCCGCCGCTCCCGAGCACCGTCAATCCGGTGCTGTCCGCCGGAGCGCTCTCCGGGCCGTCGAGATGCAGCCGGTCGCCGGATGACAACGCCGCTTTGCATTCTTCGTGAGACTGCAAGAGTGGACGAATTTCCGCAGGCAATTCGCTGTATCGGCAGTTCTCGAATTCGAGCAGATGCCGATAAAAACCGACCGGCCTGCGCACGGTCTGCGCGGCGTTGTTGATCAGAATATCGAGCCGCTCGAAGCGCGCGTTGAGATAGCGTGTGAAGATTTCGACGCTCGGCGAATGCCGCAGATCCAGGCCGTGAACGTGCAGCCGGTCGCGCCATTCCGCGAAGTCAGGCTCCTTTGAATAACGCTGCGCGGAGTCGTGTGGAAAGCGCGTCGTGGCGATCACGCGCGCCCCGGCGCGCAACATCTTCAGCGCGGCCTGGTAGCCGATTTTCAGACGCGATCCGGTGATCACCGCCACCCAGCCATCGAGCCGCGCGCTCTGAAATCGTTTGGCGTAATTGAACTCCGCGCACGCCGGACACATCGCGTCGTAAAAAAAATGCAGCCTCGTAAAATCCTCTTTACAGACGTAACAGCTCTTCGGCTTCTTGAGTTCGCGATAACGAGTATCGGCGTTCGAGTCGGAGTAAGTCAATTGTGGCGGCGCTACAAAGACGCTCGTTTCGCGCGCCGCGCGAATGCCGGTCTCCGACTTGGTCTGCCGGTCGGCGGATCGCTCCTGCACTTTTTGAACGCGCGAAAACGTGCGGCGCAAGCGGCGCTCGTCGTCGCGGCTGGGCCGGGAGACGCGCCCCGCCGCAATGACCAGCCGCTTGCGCTCTTCTTGCGGGATTTGAATCAGCAGTCCGCGATCGTCCACAATCGCGCTCAACACGTCGGCGCAGCGCCGCAACTCCTCCGCGCTCACAACTGGTGCGTTGGCTTGTTCGGCCGATTTCAAATCAGGAACATCGTCGGGCACAAAGCACTCCTCAAAATGACAAGCGCGGCATTCTAGTCGCTGGACCGCCAATAGAAAGAATGAATTTGCCTGTGAAATTGGCACGACTGCAAGTTCCAAAAACGAAATATCCGCTGAATGCAAAAGTTTTACAAAATCTTTATACGGGTCACTCTTGTCTTTACACGCCCCTTACGCCGCTCCGACTATCGTAACAGTGTGAAGTGCATGAAATAAGGAGAGTGTCATGATCCTGCTGATTGCTTCGAAGGTGCTGTTTGTGGCCGTTTCAGTCACATTCCTCTCGCTGACGCTTCGTTCGATTCGCTGAAAACCGTTGCCGTCAAACGCACCCGCAAGTTCGTACTGCGCTCAAATGAGTGGTGGGAAAACGCCGGAGAGGAAGTCATCTTGGCAAACTGCACGCTGGTAATTACCGACGACGAAGGCAACGTTATCAGCGCGGAATCATTGAATCGTTCCTCTGAAATTGTACCGAAAAAAATCGGTACAAAGTTGCTGGTTCGCAGCATGAAGGCCGCCGTCTCCCTGCTATGGGACGGCCAAACCCGCTCGAAAATGGACGATGCGGAATTGGATCGATACGCGACGGCCAAACGCCTGATCAGAAAGAAGCGCTTCGAGCGCGCCAGAAAAATCCTGGCGACGCCCGAGCCGAGCCACCCGGAATCCTTGAATCTGCTGGGGGTTGCCTACGAAGCACTCGGCGACCACAACAGCGCGCGCCAATGCTACGGCAGGGCGTTTTCCGCCGATCGGGATTGCTGGGCTGCCAGTATGAACTTTCGCCGCATTTATGAACTTGAAGTTCTCGGCAACAGCACCATACCCATGTATTTATAATACATCATGTTGGTGCCATTAGACTCAACCCTTCATTAAAATCTACGCCATTACTAACTCCGATCAAACCTTACGAAATATTTACATAACCACTGTTCATCGCAACGCGGCATTTATCCGCGTTCCGGTACGATGTGGTTGTGGAAATGAATTTGGAAAGTGAGGAACGCCATGCAGGACGTGATCATGATCGGATCGATTGTATTGTTCTTCGTCGCAATGTTATTTTTCGTGTGGTTTCTGACGCGTTTAAAATAAGGAGACAACCATGTACGTGTTTTGTGGCATTGTGGCGGCCGGACTGCTCATTTACCTGGTGTTTGCCCTTTTGAAACCGGAGTACTTCTAATGACCACCAATGGATACTTGCAAATTACACTCTACCTGGGCACCCTGATTGGACTATCCGTGCCTTTGGGATGGTACATGGCCAAGGTATATGAAGGCACTCCTCCGGGCATTGCCAGATTACTGCGGCCGATCGAGCGCGTTCTGTTTTGGCTGTGCGGCGTCAAGGAAGACGATGAGATGAACTGGCAGCGCTATGCGCTCGCCATGCTGCTCTTCAACCTGGCCGGCACGCTCGTCGTTTACGCACTACAGCGCCTCCAGGGGTATTTTCCGCTGGTGGTGAATCCCGAAAGCATGGCTGCGGTGGAAGAAACCAGCGCGTTCAATACCGCGACAAGTTTTGCGTCCAATACCAACTGGCAGGGCTACGGCGGTGAAACAACCATGAGCTATCTTACCCAGATGGCTGCGCTGGGCGTGCAAAACTTCGTATCGGCGGCGACCGGCATGGCGTGCCTGATTCCGCTTATCCGCGGATTCGCGCGCAAAACTACCGATCAGCTAGGCAACTTCTGGGTCGATCTCTTTCGGAGCACAATCTATATTCTCGTACCTCTTTCAATAATCTTCGCACTGGTGCTGGTCTCGCAAGGCGTGATCCAGAACTATACCCCTTACCAGACCGCCGCACTGGTACAAGCAACCAGTTACGACGACCCGGTGTTGGATAGCGAAAAAAAACCGGCCATGGAACAGGTAAAAGACGAGAAAGGTGCTTTGGTACTTGAAGCGGTCAAGGACGAAAAAGGAAGCCCGGTTCTAGACGATAAAAACCAGACGCAAATGCAGCCCAAGATGCAGCCGAAGGTCAAGAACGTTGTCGTCAAGGAGATGAAACTCCCGATGGGGCCGGCGGCGTCGCAGATCGCGATCAAACAATTAGGTACAAACGGCGGCGGCTTCTTCAACGTCAACTCGGCGCACCCTTATGAAAATCCGACGCCGCTTGCAAATTTCCTCTCGATGCTGGCCATTTTGCAGGTCTCCGGCGGAATGTGCCTGATGTTCGGCCACATGGTAAAAGACAAGCGCCAGGGCTGGGCGATTCTCGCGGCGATGACCATTGTGCTGGTAGGTTTCATGGCGCTGTGCGTCGGTTCCGAACAGAGCGGCAACCCGGCAATTGCAAGTCTCGGCGTCAATCAGACCGCGTCCGATTTGCAAGCGGGCGGAAACATGGAGGGCAAGGAGACGCGTTTCGGTGTCGTCAACTCGGCGATCTGGGCCACAGCCACAACCGCCGCGTCGAATGGTTCGGTCAATGCGATGCACGATTCGTTCACGCCGCTGGGCGGATTGGTTCCGATGCTGCTCATTCAATTGGGCGAAGTCATCTATGGCGGTGTCGGCTGCGGGCTGTACGGAATGATCGTCTTCGCGATCGGCGCGGTCTTCGTCGCGGGCTTGATGGTCGGGCGCACGCCGGAATATCTCGGAAAAAAAATCGAGACCTACGAAATGAAGATGGTCGCGATGGCAATTCTGATTCCGCCGATGCTGACACTGATCGGAACGGCGTTGGCGGTGATCTACGAACCGGGTTTAAAGAGCACTTCGAATCCCGGCGCGCACGGCTTCAGCCAACTGCTCTACGCGTACTCGTCGATGAGCAACAACAACGGCAGCGCGTTCGCGGGCTTGAACGCCAACATCCCGTTCCACAACGTGCTGGGAGGGTTCTGCATGTTGATCTCCCGCTTTGCGCTGGTCATCCCCGTCCTGGCGATGTCAGGATCTCTGGCTCAGAAGAAATCGGTTCCCGTGGGCGCCGGCACGCTGCCGACTCACACGCCCTTGTTCGTCTCGCTGCTGGTGGCCAAAGTGCTCATCGTCGGCGCGTTGACGTTTATTCCGGCTCTGGCGTTGGGGCCGATTGTCGAACATTTGCAAATGACTGCGCCGAAGGTGGCGGAATCGAAGTAATGGATTGCCCAATGAAAAATAAATTTAAAAACGTTTGCGCAGTATTGGAGATTGAAATTCATGAGTGCTGAAATGGCAGTCAGTTCACGGAGTCAGGCGCGGCCGCTGTTCGATCCGCCACTGGTCAAACGCGCGATCGTCGATTCGTTTGTCAAACTCAGTCCGCGCGTGCAGCTTCGCAACCCGGTGATGTTTACTGTCTTCATTGGCAGCATTCTCACCTCGCTGCTGTTCGTTCAAGCGGCCGTGGGAAAAGGCGAGGCGCCGGCCGGTTTCATTCTTGCCGTCTCGGTGTGGCTCTGGTTCACGGTCTTGTTCGCCAATTTCGCCGAAGCCATGGCGGAAGGACGCGGCAAGGCGCAGGCCGACACGCTGCGCAAGGCGCGCCAGGACACCAAGGCAAAGAAGCTGAAGGAAGCCAAGCGTTTTGCGCCCTGCGAACTGCTCTCGTCCGCCAACCTGCGCAAGGGTGACTTCGTGCTGGTCGAAGCCGGCGACACGATCCCTGGCGACGGTGACGTCGTTGAAGGCGTCGCCTCGGTGAACGAAAGCGCGATCACTGGCGAGAGCGCTCCGGTCATCCGCGAAAGTGGTGGCGACCGCAGCGCGGTTACCGGCGGCACGCAGGTGCTCTCTGACTGGCTGATCATCCGCATCTCGACCAATCCTGGCGAAAGTTTTCTGGATCGCATGATCGGCATGGTCGAAGGCGCGAAGCGGCAGAAGACGCCGAACGAACTGGCATTGAACATTCTGCTCGCTTCGCTGACGATCATTTTTCTGGTGGTCTGCGTCACGCTGTTGCCGTACTCGATGTACAGCGTTCAGAATTTGCCGGAAGGCGTCAAAGGCGAAGTGATCACGATTACCGTGCTCGTGGCGCTCTTCGTCTGTCTGGCGCCGACGACCATCGGTGCGCTGCTCTCCGCGATCGGCATCGCCGGCATGGACCGCCTGATTCAGGCCAACGTCATTGCCACGTCGGGACGCGCGGTTGAAGCGGCCGGCGACGTGGACGTGCTGCTGCTCGACAAGACCGGCACGATCACGCTCGGCAACCGTCAGGCCGTCGCGTTCATTCCGGCGGACGGCGTGAAGATCGACGATCTCGCCGATGCCTGCCAGCTTTCGTCGCTGCCGGACGAGACGCCCGAAGGACGCAGCATCGTCGTGCTGGCGAAAGAGAAATACGGTTTGCGCGGCCGCGACATCACTGAAATGGGCGCGACATTCATTCCCTTCACGGCGCAGACGCGCATGAGCGGCGTGGATATGAAGGGCCGCGCGATTCGCAAAGGCTCGACCGACGCCATCGAACACTACGTCAAGAATCTGGGCGGCAAATTCCCGGAATCGCTGCGCGCCGATGTCGACAAAATCGCGAAGCAGGGCGGCACGCCGCTGGTCGTTGCCGAAGGCTCGAAAGCGCTGGGCGTCATTCAGCTCAAGGACATCGTCAAAGGAGGCATCAAAGAACGCTTCGCCGAACTGCGCCGCATGGGCATCAAGACAGTGATGATCACCGGCGACAACCCGCTCACGGCCGGAGCCATCGCCGCCGAAGCGGGCGTCGACGACTTCCTCGCCCAGGCCACACCGGAAGCGAAATTAAAACTGATTCGCGATTACCAGACCGGCGGACGGCTCGTCGCGATGACCGGCGACGGAACCAACGACGCGCCCGCGCTTGCACAGGCGGACGTGGCCGTCGCAATGAATTCCGGCACGCAGGCCGCGAAAGAAGCGGGCAACATGGTCGATCTCGATTCCAATCCGACGAAGCTCATTGAGATCGTCATGATCGGCAAACAACTGTTGATGACGCGCGGAAGTTTGACCACGTTCAGCATCGCCAACGACGTCGCCAAATATTTCGCGATCATCCCTGCGGCATTTGCCACGACGTACCCGGTGCTCAACAAACTGAACATCATGAATCTGGCCACGCCCGCGAGCGCGATCATGTCGGCGGTGATCTTCAACGCGATCGTGATCGTCTTCCTGATTCCGCTGGCGCTGCGCGGCGTGAAATACCGCGCCGTCAACGCGGCAACTTTGCTGCGCGACAACTTGCTCATTTATGGCGTCGGCGGATTGATTGTGCCATTCATTGGAATCAAGGCCCTCGACATACTGCTCGTGGCGCTGCGCTTGGTTTAAGGTTCCAGGTTTCAAGTTTCAGGTTGTTTTTCATAGAGGATTAAACCATGTTTCAGATCATTCTCAAAGAACTCAAACCCACAGTATTGTCGCTGCTCGTGCTGGCGTTTCTGACCGGTTTCATCTATCCGGCGATCGTGACGGGCGCGGCTCAAGTTCTCTTTCCGCATCAGGCCAACGGCAGCCTGATCAAATCCGGAGACGCAATCGTCGGATCCGAATTGATCGGACAGCCGTTCTCCGATCCGAAATATTTCTGGGGCCGCTTGTCGGCGACGAACGTGACTGGCAGCAGCAGCGTCTCGCTGGCCTACAATCCAGGGCAGTCCAGCGGTTCGAATCTCGGGCCGACAAACCCGGCGCTGATTCAAGCGGTGAAGGATCGCATCACGGCACTGCAAGACGCCGATAAGGGCAACACGGAACCGGTGCCGGTGGATCTGGTGACGGCATCGGGCAGCGGACTCGATCCGCACATCAGCCCCGCAGCGGCCCAGTACCAGTGCGCGCGCGTCGCCAAAGCGCGCAATCTTCCAGTGGAAAAGGTTCAGGATCAGGTCACTCGAAGCACCGAAGAGCGGCAGTTCGGCGTCCTCGGCGAAGCGCGCGTGAATGTGTTGAAGCTGAATAGGTCGCTCGACGAACTGAAGTAGGAGGGTGGCAATTGCCAAGAGGCGAAGTCCCATGGGTTACGACGTTGAAATTGGCCACACGCTGGACGATCGCTTCAAGATTCTCGAGCTTATCAGCCGCGGCGGCATGGCGTCCATTTTCGAAGCCATCGACACCGCTTCGGGCGAAATCGTTGCTGTCAAAGTTCCGCTCATGCAATGCGAAAGCGATCCGACGCTCTTCTCTCGTTTCAAGATGGAAGAAGAAATCGGTCGGAAGCTGTCGCATCCGTATATCATCCGCGTGCTGCCCGTTGAAAAAAAGAGCCGCCCGTATCTCGTTACCGAATTTCTGAAAGGTCAGACTCTCGGCCAAAAACTTCGCAACGTCCGCCCCCTGCCCATTTCGGAAGCGCTGGAAATCGCCGCCTGCATCTGCGAAGCTTTGGTGTGCATGCACGCGCACGGAGTCGTGCACCGCGATTTGAAACCGGATAATGTGATGCTCTGCAGCGACGGCTCCGTCCGGATATTGGATTTCGGCATCGCCAAAACCGGAATCCGGCGCATCACTGTGGCCGGCTTTTCAGCCGTGCTGGGAACGCCGGATTACATGGCGCCGGAACAGGTCAAGGGGCAGCGCGGCGACGCCCGGACCGACATTTATTGCCTGGGCGCGATGCTGTACGAAATGTTGACGGGGCGCGTCCCATTTATAGGCGACAACCCGTTTGCGATCATGAACGCGCGCATGTTCACGGATCCGCCGCGGCCGCGTGAAATCCGCCCGGAGATTTCGCCGCAAATCGAAGAGATTGTGTTGCGCGCGCTCGAGCTCGAACCGAAGGAGCGGTATCAAACGGCGGAGGAAATGAAAGCGGATTTAGATCGTCCCGGCGAGGTAACGGTGAAGAATCGCACACTGCGCCAGGGCCGCCCGCCGGTTTGGCTGGCGTGGTGGCACACGTTTCGCACGCCGATCCTGTCGATTCTGATTCCGCTGATCGCGTTTTTTGTCTTTTATCTTCTGTCGGCGCGCCGATGATGAACACGAAAGGAAAACTGGAGCCGCAATGACCGATCTAAGACCCGATCCCGATGCATTGCTCGCGCGCGTGCAGGACGAAGACGTGCGCGCCAAGCGGGGCAAGCTCAAGGTCTTTCTGGGTGCGTGTGCCGGCGTCGGGAAAACATACGCGATGTGCGAAGCGGCGCGCACGCGCGCCGGCGGCGGCGACGATGTCGTCGCGGGCATCGTCGAAACGCACGGGCGCAAGGAGACCGCGCTGGTGCTGCTGGGTCTCGATATTCTGCCGAAAAAAATCATCGACTATCAAAATGTCAAGCTGGAAGAATTCGATCTCGACGCGGCTCTCGCGCGCAAACCGCAGTGGATTCTCGTTGACGAACTCGCTCACACCAATGCGCCGGGCTGCCGCCACGCCAAGCGCTGGCAGGATGTCAAGGAACTGCTTGACAACGGCATCAACGTATTCACGACCGTCAATATTCAGCACATCGAATCGCTCAACGATGTCGTGGCGCAAATCACCGGCGTGATCGTGCGCGAAACGGTGCCGGATTCGGTGCTCGAAGACGCCGACGAAATCGAAGTGGTCGACTTGCCGCCCGTCGATTTGCTCAAACGGCTGGCGGAAGGCAAAGTGTATTTCCCGCAGCAGGCCGAACGCGCGCGCCAGAAAATTTTCAAGGAAGGCAAGCTCGCCGCGCTGCGCGAGCTGTCGCTGCGGTTCACCGCGGAAAAGGTCAACCGCCAGGTTCAATCGCTGCACACCGGACAAACCGGCGCGCCGGCGTGGCACACCAAAGAGCGCATTCTCGTGTGCGTCGGCCCCAGCCCGTCGTCCGCGCGCCTGGTTCGCGCCGCGAAACGCCTGGCCGACAGCCTGCGCGGCGATTGGATCGCGCTCCATATTGAAACGCCGGCCACGCTCTCGGCATCGCAGGAACAGAAAGACCGCGTCGTCGAGAATCTTCGGCTGGCCGAAAAATTGGGCGCGCAGACCTCGACCGTCAGCGGCGAAAAAGTGGTCGAGGAGACCGTGGAGTTCGCGCGTTCGCGCAACGTCACGAAGATCGTCGTCGGCAAGCCCGTGCACGCGCGCTGGCGCGATGTGTTTTTTGGAAACGTCGTGGACGAGCTGATCCGGCTCAGCGCCGACATGGACGTGTACGTCATTCGCGGCGAGAGCGACAACGCCAAGCCGCTCCCAAAATTGAGCGATGTGCCGCGTACCGGTTCGGCCCGGGATTATTTGGAAAGCGCCGCGATCGTCGCGCTCGCCACGGTATTGAATCATCTGATCTTTCGCCGGATGGAGCTGACGAATCTGGTCATGGTCTATTTGCTGGGCGTCGTGTTTGTGGCGTGCCGCAGCAAGCGCGGCCCGGCGATTCTGGCGTCGGTTCTAAGCGTCCTCGCATTCGATTTTTTCTTCGTCGAACCGCGCTTTTCCTTCGCCGTGTCGGACACGCAATACATCCCCACATTCAGCGCCATGCTCCTGGTGGCTCTCGTGATCAGCACACTCACTGTGCGGGTGCGCCTGGCTGCCGATTCCGCGCGTTTGAGGGAGCGGCGCATTTCGGCGCTGCATGGCCTGAGCCGCAAGCTCGCCAGTTCGCTGGGCACGGAGACGCTGCTTGAAGGCGCCGTCGCGCACATCGCCGAAGTGTTCGATTGCCAGGTCGTCGCGCTGCTTCCCGACGCGCGCGGCAAGCTCGTTATTCGCGCCGGAAAAGAATCTGATTTCGCGATCAATCCGCGGGAACAGAGCGTCGCGCAGTGGGTCTTCGATCTCGGGCAAATCGCGGGATTGGGGACCGACACATTGCCGTCCGCCGAAGCGCTGTACGTGCCATTGCTGGGAGCGCAGGGGCCGGTCGGAGCTCTGGGCGTGCGACCGCGCAATCGCGAACAGTTGCTTGTCTCCGACCAATTGCGTCTCCTCGAAGCCTTCGCCAATCAAACCGCGCTCGCTTTGGAACGCGATCGGCTGGCCGACGAAGGGCAGCATCAGGCGGTCGAAATCGAAACCGAACGGCTGCGTGGTTCACTGCTGAGTTCCGTGTCGCACGACCTGCGCACGCCGCTGACCTCGATCGGCGGCGCGGCCAGCAGCCTTTTGGAACAAGGCGACACGCTCGCGTCCGAGACGCGCAAGGAACTTCTGCAGACGATTCACGACGAAGCCGAACGGCTCGGGCGGCAGGTCAGCAATCTGCTCGAAATGACGAAACTCGAAGCGGGGCATTTGAAAGTCGCCAAAGAGCCGCAGCCGCTCGAAGAAACGCTCGGCGCGGCATTGAACCGGCTCAACAAGTTGCTGGCCGGCCGGCCCGTGCGCCTGAACCTGCCGACCGACTTGCCGATGGTCCCGATCGACGCCGTGTTGATCGAACAAGTGTTTTTCAATCTGGTTGAAAATGCGGTAAAATACACGCCTAAAGACACACCGCTCGACATTTCAGCGCGCCAGGCACCGGAAGCGATCGTCGTCGAAATCGCCGACCGCGGACCGGGCTTCAGCGAGGGCGACGAGGAGCGCGTCTTCGATAAATTCTATCGCGGCGCCTCCCCGCGCACCGCGCCCGGCACGGGGTTGGGCTTGGCGATTTGCAAAGGTATCGTGCGCGCTCACGGTGGGAAAATAGAGGCCGAAAATCGCGACGGCGGCGGCGCAGTTTTTCGATTCACCTTGCCGATTGAGAAATGAGTGTTCGTAGTTCCGCCTTCAGGCGGTCCGGCAAATGAAGACCGCCTGAAGGCGGAACTACAAACTTTTGAACAGAAAGCGCAGGTCTACATGAACGCCCCAGTCATTCTCGCCATCGAAGACGAAGTCCCCATCCTGCGGTTCCTGCGCACGGTCTTGTCCGCGCCGTCGTTTAAATTAATTGAAGCGCAAACCGGTCGCGAAGGCCTCGCGCTGGCCGCGTCGCACAACCCGGATCTGGTCCTGCTCGATCTCGGCCTGCCCGATATGGAGGGTCTCGACGTGCTCCGGCAACTGCGCGAATGGAGCATTGCGCCGGTGATCATTGTCTCCGCGCGCGGGCAGGAAAAAGACAAGATCGCCGGGCTGGACGCGGGGGCCGACGACTACCTGACCAAGCCCTTCAACACCGGCGAATTACAGGCGCGCATCCGCGTGTGTCTGCGCCGCCGCGCGCAAACGCCGGGCGAAGTGCCGGAGACCGTCTTTGTGTCGGGCGGTCTGAAAGTGGATTTGGAAAAACGCCAGGTCTTCGTTGACGGCAACGAAATTCATCTCACGCCGCTCGAATACAAAATGCTGACCGAGATGGTCCGCCACGCCGGAAAAGTGCTGACGCACCGGCATCTGTTGAAAGCGGTCTGGGGCCCGAGCCACGAAGACGAATCGCATTATCTGCGGATTTTCATAGGACAACTTCGCAAGAAAATCGAAGCGGAACCGGCGCGGCCGAAATATCTGCTGACCGAAACCGGAGTGGGATACAGGTTGAGATCCGAATGATCCGTCTGTACCGAATGGCACATAGTTAAGGACGATGCACACGTGCAATGCGTGGGAGCGGAGTCGCCAAAAGCGGCTTAACTATGCGCCATTCCCGTCTGTACCACTAATCTTCGTCGAGTGGAATATTTGCTGCCTTCAATGGTGCATTGAATATCGATGCAGCACCGCTTGTTGTGCGCACATATCTGTGAATGCTACCATGATGAATTTCCACTTGTTCGCACTCAAAACAGATCACCAGATCAACAGTTTCAGTTCCCAGCGTGGCATGAATTCCATGACGTGGATTGAAGCACGCGAGAGCCGGCTCGTCGCCTTTCATTTTCTCGATTGATTTAGCGAGCGCGTTCACCAATTCCGAGCGGTTCGCGGAATCCTTGAATTCGAGTTTTCCTAACACGCGATAGTTCTGAAATCGCTCGAAAGCTGTTGTGGGCGTTTTCGCATTGGCATGTGGTTCGAGCGACAAAAGTTCGAAGTGTTCCGCCGAATTCAGAATGCGGATCGCGTGATTCGACAGCCTGTTGCCCTGAAAACTTTGATTATAAAAATTCCAATAATAAAAGGAGGCTCCGCACACCAGGAGAACGATGGCGATTAGCACGATCTTTCGCATAAATTGCCCCTATCGGAGTTTTCATCCCCGAACGTGCTTTAAAAACGCCGCCGGCAATTCTTCGATCAGATCGCCCGCGACCAGCGACCACATGCCGCGTTTTTCAGCGGCGATATCGCCCGCCAGGCCGTGCAGATACACGGACAAACACGCGGCCTCGAAAGCCGGCATGTCCTGGCCGATCAGCGCGCCGACGATGCCAGCCAGCACGTCGCCTGTGCCGCCGGTGGCCATGCCCGGGTTGCCGGTGTTATTCACATACAGCCGCCGGCCGTCGCAGACCAGGGTCTCCGCGCCTTTCAACACCGCCACGGCGCCCGTCAAATCGGCGCACGCCCGCACCGCCTGCGCGCGGTCGGATTGAACCACTTCGATCGACGTATTGAGCAGGCGCGCCATTTCGCCGGGATGCGGCGTCAGCACGACCTCGCGTGAGGTGTGTTTTTTCTGGGATGCGAATATAAGCTCGGCGCGCCCACCGCTGAAGGCGTTGAGCGCGTCGGCGTCCAGCACCATTGGCCGTTCGCATTGGGCAACTATTGCGTGAACGGTCTTGGACGTTTCGGCGCGATGCGACAGGCCTGGACCCATCACGACCACGTCGGACCACGCGCAGATTTCCAGCAATTCAGGCGTGGCCTGTTCGGTAATCTCATCGTCCGCGCCCGAACCGACGCCCCGCGTTTGCGCTTCGTCGAGCTTCGCCGCGACAACGTCCCAAATCGATTTGGGAACGCCCACCAGCACAAGCCCCGCCCCGGCGCGGCACGCGGCGCGCGCGGACAGGCAGGGCGCGCCGGCCATTCCCCGCGATCCGCCAATTACCACCACCCGCCCGCAGTCGCCTTTATTGGCATCGTTCGCGCGCGGAGACAACAGAGGAATTTCGGTGAAGGGGATGAGGTTCGGGTGCACGGTGTTTGAGTTTCCGACAAAGGGGGTTAGGGGTTAGGAATTAGGGGCTATGGATTAGGGAAAAGGCATTTGTGATTAGAATTGGAAATTTGGAGGCGAAGCCCCTGGCCACTAATCTCCATCCCCTAACCCCTAGGACGACTCTCGCGCCAACCGCAACGCGGTCGTAAAGCGCTTGGCCACGTCCGTCATGCCCGCGTAGTCTTTGGCTTTGAGCCGTTTGGGATCGAAGAGCGCGCCGCCGACTCCGACTGCGAATGCGCCGGCGCGGAAGAATTCTCCGACGGTCCGTTCGTCCACGCCGCCGGTGGGAATCATCGGAATGTTCGGCAAGGGCGCTTTCAGCGATTTGATGTACGGCGGACCGCCCAGCGATGCCGGAAAAATCTTGACCGCGTCGGCGCCCAGATCCCACGCGCGCACCACTTCCGACGGGGTGAACGCGCCGGGAATCGAGAGCACGTTCAAGCGTTTTGCCGCGCCGATCACTTTCTCGTCGGTATTGGGCGAAATCAGATAGACTGCGCCCGCATCGACTGCGTCCTCGGCTTGCTCGGGTGTCAGCACCGTTCCGGCTCCCAGCAAAACCGAATCGCCGAATTCGTGTTTCACCCGGCGGATCACGCCCGGCGCTCCGGGCACCGTAAACGTGACTTCGACCGCTTTGATGCCGCCTTCCAGCACCGCGCGGATGCCGTTCACCGCTTCGTCTTCCGTCTCACAACGCACAACCAGCACGGCACCATGCTCGCCGATGGTCTTCAGCACCGATTTATTATTCGCGCTCATGGCGTCGCTCACTTTCTTGATTACGATTTACCTTTTGCCTTCTTTGCGGAACTATCTGGTTTTTTACCGCGCGCGCCGCCTTTCACAACAGCCGATTTATTCTTTGCCGCGTGCGGCGCGTGTTTGGCGGGCTCGTGCGCATGTGTTTTCGCCTGCACGGCAGGCGCCGGCTTCGGTGCGATGATTTCGACGGGCGGGGAAGGATTTGCGGAAACGGTGGCGGGCGGCGTGCCCGCGAATTCAACGATGACCGGCCGCGCCACGGCCACCGCGAGACTTTCGACAGTGCGATCGAGCCGCGCGGCGAGTTCCGCATTTGCGCTGTCGCCGTGGCGGTCGTTGAGTTCCTTCATTTTTTGCGCAATCGCTGCCACTTCGGAGATGGCTTTTTCGAGGCGCGACACCTGCGCATCCTGGTGTGAATGGTTGATCTCGATCTTTGGCGATTCGACCACCAGGGGCTTTTGCGCGATTGCCACGAGTTGCGCGACAGCCTTTTCAAGCCGGGCGGTATGCTCGTCGCGTGCGGCAAATTTGGCGGCCGCGAGATCCTCGGCGTTGGCCGTTTCGATTGGCTTCGCGGGGACTTCGACGATGGGCCAATCGCGGTCGGCGATCATTCTCAACGCGATCATCGCGGCGCCGTAACCATTGTCGATGTTGACCACGCTCACGCCGCCGGCGCAGGAGTTCAACATGCCCAGCAGCGCGGCGACGCCGCTGAAACTCGCCCCATATCCGACGCTCGTCGGCACCGCGATAACGGGACACGCCACGAGACCGGCGAGCACGCTTGGCAGCGCGCCTTCCATGCCCGCGACACAGATAATCACTGCCGCCTTGCGCATCTCCGGCAAAACGGCCAGCACGCGATGCAGTCCCGCAACACCGACATCGTAGCAGTGGTAGCCGTCGCAACCGAACGCGCGCAGCGTCTCCAGCGCTTCTTCGGCCACGGGAATGTCGCCGGTGCCGGCAGTGACGACCATCACCGAGCCGCGCGCCTTCAGCGACACCGCGTTGCCGACGCGCACGGTGCCGCCGCGCAGGTTGACGAGCGCGCCGGGGAAGCGTTCTTTGATTGCGTCGATGTGCCGCTTCTCGGCTCGCGTGGCCAGCATCATCGGCAACAGGCGCAAGCCCTCTTCGATGATCCGCGCCACGTCACGAGGTTCCTTGCCCCGGCATAGAACGACTTCGGCGAAGCCGCAGCGCAGCGCGCGGTGGTTGTCGAGCTTGGCGTCGCCCAAGTCGCTGAACGGCAGTTCCGCCAGCCGCACAAAGGCTTCGTCAACACTGCTCGTTCCGGATTTTACGTGTTCCAACAAGTCGCGAATCTGGTCTGGTTGCATAGTTCCCTAGTTTTCCGGCGAATCCGCATTTCGTCAATGAAAGATACGGAACTAAAAATGATTCACCGTGAAGGGCGCGGAGGTTCGCAGAAGAAAAACGGAGAAAATGAGAAGTTGGCCGGCGGCAAGCCGACAAAAAAACTCTGCCTTTCGGCAGAGTTCGTTGTAACAAATTTTTAGAAGACGCGTGCATCTATTGACCCGCGCATTTCTAAAGCGTCGTTATCGCGCCGCGCCGGGCAAGTTGAACGAGGCGGTCGAGCAAAGGCGTATCAAGAGGATACGCCGTGCGAGGCCAACGAAGTTCAACGCCGCCCGCCGCAAGCGAGAACGA
>JBBRQD010000021.1:0-61832 GCA_038227045.1 Planctomycetota bacterium | reverse complement strand
GCAATGATGTCGTTCATCAAGACTCATAACCAGGATTCAACACCCATGCTGTGGACCGCCAAGGCCGAGAAGATCATCGAAAAAGTGGAGCGCGCACGTGCAGCGCTCCAAATCGTCAAACAGTGTGAATCAGTAGACTAGTGGTTAGTGAGCTGGCTTCGCCATTGAGGGAATAGGGGTTAGGGATGAGAAATTGCGACGATGAATTTCGTCGTAAATCTCTCCCTAACCCCTGAATCCTAATCCCTTCGCCCTACTTTTTCGCCGGCACGATGTCGAACACGTGCGGCTTGATTTCGAGCGACTTGTGAACCGCAGCGTCCAGTTCAACCATCTTTTCCATCCGCGACTTGATCGCGGCCTGTTTCTTGGCTTCGATTTCTTCCGGCTTCATTTCCAGCCAATCCGGGACGCCCTGGGCGAGCATGATGCCTCGGAAAATCTTGTCGTGGTAGTAGCGGTTCTTTTCCACTACCGCGCCAAAAGCCGCTTTGGCGTAATCGGCGATCGGGCCCGCGGAGAGCACATCTCCAGCGATATTGACGCCCGCCGCCAACTCCGCAGCGGTGTGCTCGCCGACTTTGACCGTGTCCACGTGAATCTCGTACTTTCCTTCGGCGAGGCCGGCCACTTTCAACATGTATTGATTCAAATCCTGATCGATCGGCTCCCACTTCAAGATCGGCTTCGAATCGACCGGAAAAAAGGGCAGCGCTTCGTCCGTGCGCGTGAACGAAATTCCACCATCTTTGGCCGCAATGTTCGAAATCTCGCACTTTTCCGCCTTGACGACTTTGCTGCCAGCGGCGTCGATCTCCGCGGACGAAACCAGCGTTGGGAAGTTCAGGACTTTCAAAATGGCCCACGCCATGATCGCCTGCCCCGGCGGGCCGGGATGAACGGCGTCGCCGCCGCCGATGCGATTTTTCGGATCCGCCGCGCGCGCTTTGTCAATCAACACGATAAACGGGTGAAACTGATCCACGAACAGTCCCTGGTATTTCTCGGCGATCTGACTCACGCCAGCCGAATATTTTTCAAGCGTTTCGTTGTAACCCTGGACCGCCGGGCCTTGTTCAGGCTTTTCGACAGGGCTGGGCGTTGCCCAAGCGACGCGGATGTTCGCGGCCTTGGCCTGATCCGCCATGCCCGTCAAGCCGGCCATGTAGCGCTTGAAACCGCCTTCGTCGAACGCTCTGTAACCGCCGTCGTTCATGCCGAAATCGACGGTCATGGCCGTGGGAGTGTGCATGAGCACGTCGCGTTTGAAGCGGCCGTTTCCGCCGCCGGACGTGTCGCCGCCGATGCCGCTGTTTCGAAACGTGATGTTCCATTTCGGGAAGCGGCTGACGGTCCACATCTCGACGTAGTTGCTGTAGAGATGCTGCTCCGTGATGCTGTCGCCGATGATGACGGCTTTGTCGCCGTCTTTAAAGAAAAATTCTCCGGCGCGCGCGCTGACCGCCGCAGCCAGGAATGCCAAAGCACACGACAAAACCATCCGATACCGCATGAGCGTCTCCCACTGATTTGTTTGACGAGTTAAAACAAGATATTTTAACTACCCCGTAACTGGGGAAATCGCTCGTATTTTATTGGGAGAATCGGGAGGGAAGGATCTCACGCCTTCGGCAGCACAAAGGTCTCTCCGATTTGCCGCACGGCGAGGCGTTCCGGCGCGTACTCGAGCGCGCGTTGCAGCCGTGCGATCGGTTCGTTCAGCGGCTCGCGGCTCAGCACGAAGGTCTGGTGGTGAATCGGCAGAATAAAGCGCGCGCCCGCCGCGTCCGCCATCGAGAGTGCCTCTTCCGGGGTGCAATGGTTTGTGATCCAGGGGTCATAAGCGCCGATGGGCATGATGGCCACGTCGAACGGACCTTTGCCGCGCAGCCCCGCGAAAATAGGCGTGTGGCCGGTATCGCCGGCGAAGATCAGTTTTCGACCGAACCGTTCGAGAATGTAGCCGTTCCATCGCCGATGGGAGTCCGAACCCATGCGCGCGCCCCAATGCTGCGTCGGAAACGCTTCCATTCGCAATCCGCCACGCTTTTCAAACAGGTCGAGGCTCTGATTCCAAGCTAGTTCATGAACATCGGTCAGCGATGTGTATTTCAACAAGTCCGACGTGTGCGCCGCAGTCACGACAACGGGCGTCGAACCCATGCGGCGCAAGGTCCATAAATCGAGATGATCGAAATGGCTGTGGCTGAGCAGAATCAAATCGATCGGCGGCAACTCGGAATATTTCAGCGCCGGCCTAATCTGCCGCTTGGGTCCAAACACGAACGGGCCTGCATTGATGCCGACGCGGCCGGCGAGAACCGGATCGGTGAGAATATTGATTCCCAGAAAATTGATCAGCACCGTGGCATGGCCAAGCCAGGCGAACGTCACATCATCGTTGGACCATTTCGCGGGCGACGGCTTGCACGGAGCCGGCGCGACGCAGCGCAGGCTGTCCCAAAGCGCATATTTCAAAAGTCTGTTTTTCCAGCGGGAAGCGTGTTTCGATGCGGGTGTGCTCATGTCATTTAAGACGCCGGAGACAAACGCACCCTTCATTTGAGTCCGATTCCGCGGTTGTCGATATCGAAACAATACAATCGCGTCGCGCTGCGCACGAACAACTTTCCGTTCGAGACCATCGGCTGAGCCACGATGGCGTCGCAGAGTTTCCACGTGGCGCACCGTTCCGCTTTCGTTGCGCTGATTTCGAAAATCGAGACTGTGCCGTCCGACGAAAAAATTGCCATGCGGCGGCCTTCGACGAGAATGTATGATGCGTTTGGAATTTCAGTTTCATCCAGCCGCCAACATTCGCGCAGGCCGGCGTCGAGATTCAAACAGATGACGCCGCCGCCGATGCACAGCGCGAGCCGCCCGACGAGCGCTTGAATCTGGCGCTTTGAATCCGTGTTGCGCGCGATGGCTTTTTCGTCGAGCGTTCCATTTGCGTTGAATCGATAGAGCGTGGTGTTTCCGTCCGACGTGGACGAAAGCAACTGTCCTATGGATTCAAAGACTTTCTCGGACGCGTCTTCAATCCGGTCGGGCGTATCGAGCTGCCAGAGGCGCGCCCCGGATTTCACGTCCCAGCCGCCGAGCGCATCGTGATCAAAGCCGATGAGTTGTTTGACACCGCCGAATTCAGCCGCAATAAAATCGGAACGCGACGCGCGTCGGCCGGGGGTCTTCCAAATCGTTTCGCCGGTCTTCGGATCAAGCGCAACGATTGAAGCGTCTTGTGCGCCGGGATTGATGAACAGTTTGCCATCGTAGAATAGCGGCGTGCTCGCGTAGCCTTTCAACGGCGCATAGGCGTCGAATTCTTCGGCGATATTTTTCTTCTCCCAGCGCGTTGCGCCCGTTTTCAAATCTACGTACTCGACCTTTCCGTTCGCATATAGAAAAAAAACTACGTCGCGAAATGCGAGCGCTTTACCGTTCGTTGATGCCGCAGCTTTTTGTACGTACCGATGCACCCAGATTAAAGAGCCGCCGATGACTTCAAAACACATCATCGCCTGACATTCGAGATCGATCCCTGGCGCAATCACATGTTCGCTGTTTGAAACGACGGGTCCGGGAGATTGGCCGTGAAGCTCCGAATACCAAACAGGTTTGGCTTGCGGTGGGGCTTCTGCGGCGGCGAGCTCGGAAATCGCCAGCGCTAGCAACGCAAAGATTGGACGTGTCATCGGCTCACCCCAATTTCCTGACCGGCGGAATGCGGTGTATCCATTCTTACGGTGACACGATGAACAAACAACTTCGCATTTCGCTATTCGTTATAGGGCTGACCGCGTGCGCGGCGGCCATGGTTGGGACGCGGCGCGTGTCCGCCGAGGAGATGTCGCGCGATGCGATCCTTTTGGAATTGAAGGACACTAAAGACGCCCGGCGCGTGCACGCAGTCAAACACGCTGTCAAAGCCGCCTCGGCAGATGCAGCGATGATCGAGCCGCTGTGCGGCGCATTGAAAGACACAAGCGCCGATGTGCGGCGCGCGGCGGCGGCGGGACTTGAAAAACTGGGCGACGCGTTCGCCGCGGAAGCTGCCAAGAATCCTCTGGAAAAGGCGGCTGAATCGCCCGCGCGCGCAGCCGTTCCGGCGCTGATCGAGGCGGCTGCGGAGAAGGATCCCGCCACGCGCGCGGCGATTATTTCGGCCTTGGGCGTTCTCGCGCCTCCCGGCAAAAACGCGCTGCCGATTTTGATCGACGCGTTGAAAGACCCCAGCCCGCAATTGCGCGTCACGGCCATCGAGGCGCTGCGCCGCCACGGCGCGTCGGCGAGCGACGCGCTGCCCGCGCTGGTCGATATGGCGCTTAATGAAAAACATCCCGACGCGATCAACGCGCTGGCCGCAAGCCTGGCGGAGAACAATCCGATTCCGACGGAACTGGCGCCGTTCTACGTGAACGCATTGAGAGGCTCCAATACGCTCCGCAACAAGGCCGTTGATGCGCTCAATAAGATGGGTCCGAAAGCCATTCCGGCGATGCTCCCGCAGCTTAAAAGCGAACTGGTTTTGGTGCGGCGCGAAGCGGCGGCATTCCTCGAGAAATTCGCGAAAGACGCGAAACCGGCGTTGCCGCAATTGGCTGCGGCGCTTTCAGATTCCGACGCGTTTGTGCGCAAGTCCGCGGCCGCCGCGCTCGGCGCTCTGGGGGCGGACGCATTGCCCGCGTTGCCTGATTTGATTAAATTGCTCGAGACCGGCGACGCGTTGAACCGCGCGACTGTAGCGGGCGTCATTGAAAACATCGGCGCGCCCGCGAAAGACGCCGTGCCGTCGCTGCTGCAATTGATTCAGGACAAGACGCTCGCCGCCCGTACCGCGGCCGGAAAAGCGCTCGCGAAGATGGGCGCTCCGGGGCTTGACGCGCTGCTTTCGATGCTGAAATCCCCGCGCGATGAAGTCCGCGCGGCGGCGTCCCTTGCCCTGCCGCATTGCGGCGATGCGGCGATGCCCGGCCTCGCGGAAGCCTTGAAATCGGACAACACCGACATGGTGGCGTCCGCAGTCAGCGTCCTCGACCGCATGGGCGGCGCGCGCGGTCCGGCGATCGCGCCGCTGATTCCGCTGTTGCGCCACAAGCTTTCGGCAATTCGATCCGCCGTGCCGGCAGTGCTGGCCAAGTGCGGCGCACGCGCCGTGAAGCCGCTCATTGTAGCGCTGGATACATCACCCGATGCGACGCCGGAATTGCGTTCGGCCATGACCGACGCGCTGGGCCGCGCGGGCAAGGACGCGATCCCTCCGTTGATCGAGATCATTAAGGCAAAGCGCGACGTGCCGCTGTATTTTTCAGCCATTGAAGCGCTCGGAAAAATCGGGCCGGCGGCGAGCGACGCCACTCCGCTCCTGATGGATTTACTGACGATTGTGCCCGCTCCGCCCCCGCCGCCGCCCTCCGCGGTGAAACGCGTCGTGGCCGCGGTTCAACCGCCGGTGGGTCCCCCGCCCGGCCCTCCTTTATATGCGCGCATTGACGCTGCGGCGTTGCAGGCGTTGGCGGGATTCGGCCATAGCGCCGAAGCGGCTCTGCCGCTACTTTTTGAAATGCTCAAAGACGGTGACGGCGCCGTGCGGTCTGAAGCGGCACGGGCGATTTCGAAAATCGCGGCCGGCACCGAACGCGTTCCGCCGCTCGCCGAGATTGTGGAGCGCTGCGATTCTTCGGTCCTTTCCAATGCGCTGCGTGTTTTTCAAGACGCGGGAATGGACGCGCTGCTGGTGGAATTCGATACTGCCTCGCAGACGAATCGCCAGCGCGTCGCCTCGACGTTCAACAATTTGCCGGCCGCGACCGCGTATCCGTTTTTGGCGGGGGCATTGAAAAACGAAGAGCCGCGAATCCGCTCCGGCGTGGCGCTCGCGCTCGCCGAAATGCGGCGAATCCCATCGGGGACGAAGAAAGCCGCCGTGGCGGTGGCTCAGACCATGACGCCTCAATTGGCGCTGGTGCTGGCCGCGTTGAAAGAGGCCGTGAAAGATTCCGACCCGGACGTGCGCGTGTTGTCCGCTTACGCGTATCAAAAAGCAATCGACGCGGAGGACGGCGAGACGGTTGCGCGCATCGCCACGGGCCTGGCTCAATGCGCGGTGGAAAATCGAACGCGCGGAATGATCGCGCTGGAGTATTACAATTTGGAAAAAACGGGGCGCAATGCCACGCCCGCTTTGCCGGTTCTGATCCGGCAGATGGGCAGCGACTCCTCTTCAAGTCCGTCGGCCAAGCTGCTCGTGCAGCACATCGGCATCACGAAAGACGACGTGCCTGTCCTCGTCGATGCATTGAAAGAAAAATCGTCCCAGACGCGCAGAACCGCCATGCGAATGCTCGAAACGCTCGGCCCCGACGCAAAGGAAGCCACGGGCGCGCTAATCGATTCAATGGGCGAAGAGGACAGAGGCGGCAAAAGCGGGGTCGAACCCATTCTGGTGGCCATTGGGCCGGAGGCCGTGCCACAGTTAATTGAGGCCTTGAAAAGTCCGAATACTAAAATTCGAACCGGCGCGGCGCTCGCTTTATCGCATATTAATCTGGACGGCGAATGGCTCGGCAAGATCGCGGCCATGCTGTCGGACGACCGGGCGGAAGTGCGGGCAGGCGCGCTGACGGTGCTCGCGACGAGCGTCGATCGCGCCAAGTACGCGCTTCCGTATGTCCACAACATGCTGCTCGACGCCGACAAGCTGACCTATCGCGCCGGCCTGGAATTGTTCGCGGTCCTGGGCATGGAGGCGATGCCCGCGCTGCTCGACGCGCTCAAGGACACGCTGCCGCAAACGCGCGCGCGCGCCGCCATCGCGCTCAAGCCACGCGGCACGCTCGCGCCGCCACCGGAGGCGTTGAAGCCGTTGATGGCGCTGCTGAACGACGACAGCACGGACGTCAAAGCCGCGGCCCTGCAAACGCTCAGCGGCTATAACGACAACGCCGCCGAAATCGTGCCGGGGTTGGTGGCGGCGATGAAGGACGAAAGCCCGATCCTGCGCCGTTCCGCGCTGACGTACTTGAAACTTCACGGAAAGGCCGCGCCGGCTGCGGCGGTCGAGGCGCTCACTCTGGCCATGAAAGACACGACGCTGCGGATTCGGCTCGCGGCGGTTGATGCGCTCAAGGATCTCGGCGAGCCCGCCGGCCCGGTGCTCTTCGAAGCGCTCGGCGATCCGGAACACAAAGTCCGCGCGGAGGCAGCGGCCGCGCTCGAAGCGCTCGGGCTCGCCAACGATCCGGCCAAGAAAATACTGATCGACGAAATGTTCGCGCTGGACGCCATCGAACAGTACGCGCTGGCGCAGGAGGAACATTTCATCAAGTCGTGGGACGAGAACCGCGTCCATTTTTACGCCATGAAATTGAGCGACTTGAGCTTGCTGCCGAAGGCGCTGGTTGCGGCCGACAACGCGCTCGAAACGCCCGTGCCTTACAATGGATTTTTAGTCAAAATACTGGAAGGCCAGGGCGCAAACGCCCCCGGCGGCGCAAAGAAATACCTGGTCGACGGCAAGATGTCGCAAGGCCACGCGCTGGCCGCGTTCCCCGCCGAATACGGCAAGACGGGGCGCTTTGCGTTTGTCGTGGGCGACGACGGCACGATCTACAAAAAGGATCTCGGCCCGGACACCGCACGCGTGTGTGCTGAATTGCGCGAATTGAATCCCGACGAGACGTGGACGAAATTCAAGGCGAAGCCCAAGGACGAAGGACCGGTGCGCTTTCATCCCACTGATCCTGAAGGCGAGGATATGGAGTTTTAAGCACGTTCGATTTCGAACAGCGAACGGCTTTGAACATCGAATCGCGCGAATCTTCGCGAATAATTTTTGGCGGGGACTCCCGATCTACTCACCCATCGCAAGCTCGCCAGCCGGCTTCGGCTTGATGTGATGCGAGCGGAAAAAGTCAAAGCGGTCCAGTACGTTCTCTTGAAACGCCTCCAGATACAGATACAGGACCGGCGTGACGTACAGCGTCAACACCTGTGAAATGACCAGTCCGCCAACGATCACCAGTCCCAGAGGCCGGCGCGATTCGCCGTCCGCGCCGAAGCCCACCGCGATGGGAATCGCGCCCATCAAGGCCGCGAGCGTGGTCATGATGATCGGGCGGAAACGGTCGACGCTGGCGTCGTGAATCGCGTCGATGCTCGTCTTGCCCTCGGCCATGCGCTGCAGCGCGAAGTCGATCATCATGATGCCGTTTTTCTTCACGATGCCCATCAGCATGAACATGCCGATGAACGCGTAAAGCGACATTTCCGCCTTGAAGAAATAGAGCGTTCCCAGGCCGCCGACGAGCGCCACGGGCAGCGACGACAGCACGGTGATCGGGTGAATGTAGCTCTCGTACAAAATTCCGAGAATGACGTACATGACGAAGACCGCCAGCAGCATCAAAATCGTCAGAATCGATATCGTGGATTGAAAATCCTGCGCTTCGCCGCGCAGCGTTCCGCGAATGCCCGGCGGCATGATTTCAGCCGCCGAATTGAGCACCACGGCCGTCGCGTCGCCGATCGCCACGCCCGGTTTCAAATTGAAGAAGATCGTCACCGATGTGAACTGATTGATGTGATTGACCGCCTGAGGCCCGACCGTCTCGCGCCACTTCGCCACCGCTCGCAGCGGCAGCCGGCGCGAGCCGTCGTCGGATGTGACGTACAGCAATTCCAGGTTGTCCGGATTGGCGCGGCCTTTGTCCAGCACCTCGAGGATGACTTGGTATTGGTCGTCCGGTTTTTTGATCAGGTACACATAGTTCTGCGAATACGCCTGGCGCAGCAGCGACTCGATGCGCGACACCGACACGCCGTAACTCGACGCTTCGTCGCGCAGAATGTCGATCTCAAGATTCGGCGTATTGCGGTAAAGATCCGACGACACGGTCGAAAATTCGGAGTGCGCGCGCAGCCGGGCGAGCAATTGTTCCGCGGCGGCGTACGTCTCCTCAGGATTGATTCCGGAAAGCGAATACGCGAAATCGCCCTGCAGTTTCGCCGTCGCGCCCGTGCTGATTTCAAGAACTTTGACCGGCTGCAAAAACGACATTGAGCCTTTCACCGCGCCCAATTGTCCCATCAGTTCGCCCGCCACCGCGACGATCGGCTTGCGTTCGCTCGGGGGCGTCAGGAACGCCAGCAATAAATCCTGATTCGATGCCAGGAAATTCGAATTGCTCGACATCGTGAACGTCACGCGCACGTCCGGATGCTGCTGCATGATCTTGTCCGCTTCGAACTGGTACGCGCGCATCTGCTGCGGCGACGCGCCTTCTTTGCCAATCTGCACGCCCAGTAAAAAGCTGCTGTCGCCGGCCGGCAGAAACGATTTTGGAATCGATTGAAAGAACCAGACCGTCCCCGCCATGCACCCGATCCAGATCAGCGCGGAGATCCATTTGTGCCGGAGAAACCAGGTCAGCGTGCGGCCATAAAAGGCGATGACCGGATCGATGAAAAAGTTGCCGAGCCGTTCCATCAGCGTTTTCTTTTCGCCATGGCCACGCTTGGACAACATGCGCGCGCACATCAGCGGCGTGAGCGTCAGGGAGACGATGCCCGACGCGACAATCGAGACGATAATCGTCACCGCAAATTCGCGGAAAATGCGGCCGATCAATCCCGGCATAAAGACCAGCGGTAGGAACACCGCGGCCAGGGACAGCGTCATCGACAGGATCGTGAAACTGATTTCTTTCGCGCTGTTGAGCGTGGCTTCCAGACGCTCTTCGCCCTGTTCCATGCGCCGCACGGTGTTTTCCAAAAACACGATCGCGTCGTCTACGAGAAATCCGATCGCCAGCGTGAGCGCCATCAGCGAGAGATTGTCGAGGCTATAGCCCAGCATCGACATGACCATGAACGTCAATAGAAGGGAGAGCGGCAGCGCCAGCGCGGGGATGAGCGTGTCGGTAACTCGTCCGAGAAAAATAAAGATGACCGCGACGACGAGCACAAATGCGATGACCAGCGTCTCCTCGACGTCCGTCACCGAATTGACAATCGACAGCGAACGGTCGTAGATCGGAGTCACGGTGATCGCGGTCGGCAATTGCTGCTTCACGACCGGCAGCAAGGCGCGCACGGCCGACGCGACTTCGACGGCGTTCGAACCGGCCTGGCGATAGACGGCGATGACGCAGGTGGCGGTCGGCATCTCCGCGCCGCGCACCCAGAAGTGCATCGCGACGCGCTCGTCCGCCACCGAATCTTGAACCTCCGCCACGTCTTTCAAATAAACGGGCGCGCCGTTTTTTATGGCGACGATCAAATTGGCGTACTCCGTGGCGCTCTCAAGCTGCCCGCGCGGCACGAGCAAAATCGAGCGATTCGCGCCGTCGAACTGTCCGGCCGCCTGATACGACGTGCCCGCGCCGACCGCCTTCGCGAGATCGTCCATCGAAATTCCGCGCGACGCCAGCATCTCCGGATCGGCCTTGATGCGCACCGCCGATTTCGTGCCGTACACGTCCACGCGTGACACGCCAGGCACGATGCTGACGCGCTGCGACACTTGCGTGCTGGCGTATTCGTACAGTTTGCCGGAAGTGATCGAATTGCTGCTCAGCGCGACGTACAGAATCGCCTGATCGTTCGGATTGGTTTTCGACAACACCGGCGGGGACGGCAAATCGGTCGGGAGCGATCCCGTCGCCTGCGAGATCGCCGTCTGAACATCGGTCGCCGCCGCATCGATGCTCTTGCTCAGCGCGAATTGCAGCGTAAATGCGGAGTGGCCCTGTGAATTTTGCGACGTGACCAACTCCAAGCCCGAGATCTGCATGAACTGGCGTTCCAGCGGCGTGGCGATGTTGTTGGCCATCGTCGACGGACTCGCGCCGGGATAATTCACCGCGACCGTGATCACCGGGTAATCGACGGCCGGCAAATCGTTGACGGGCAGTTTTGTGTATGCGAGCACGCCGAACAAAATGACCGTCACGGTAAGCAGTGTCGTCATCGCCGGGCGGCGAATAAAGGGTTCAGAAAGACTGCTCATTTCTTCACCTCGACTTTTGTGGACTTGTCTTCCGTCGCGACCTCTTTCTTCGGCTCGCTCGTTTTGGAATCCGCGTCCTTCGGAGTCTCCTTCTTGACGTCGCTTTGCACCGAAACGGGCGCTCCGGGCTGGAGCATGAGCTGGCCTTTCAGCACCACCGTTTCGCCGCTCTTGACGCCCTCGTCAATGGCAATGAAATCGTCGTATCGCAGCCCCAGTTTGACCGGGCGCAACTCGACCGTCGAATCCGCTTTGACCACGAACACGAACGGCCCGACCTGTCCCAATTGAGTGGCTTCGGCGGGAACCAGCGTGGCGTCTTTTTTGTTTTCGAGGATCAAACGGACTTTGACGAACTGGCCCGGCCAGAAAAATCGGTCATCGTTTTTGATGCGCGCGCGCAGCTTGATCGTGCCCGTGCCGTCCTGAATGGCGTTGTCGATGAAGAAAACTTCGCCCGCGTGCGGTTCACCGAGTTTTTCGGGAAGCCTGCATTCGACTTTCAGCGTTCCGGCGGTCATGCTCGCGCGCACCCGCGACAGTTCGCGTTCGGGAATGCTGAACTCCGTGTAGATGGGATTCATGCTCTGAATCGTCAGCAGCGATTGCGACGTGTTTCCGATGGCCGTCACGACATTTCCCAAGTCCACCAATCGCTGGCCGGTGCGGCCGTCGATGGGCGACGCAATTTCAGTGTACTTTAAATTAATTGAGGCCTGAAGCGCGGCGGCCTTGCTCGACTTTATTTTTGCCTTGGCCATCTCGATCGACGCGGCGCTCTGCTTGATCTGCGCATCCACGCGCGCGATCACGGCCTGGTTCGAACGGATCTGCGATTCGCCGGCGTCCGCGGCCATTTTCTTCGCGTCGTAATCCTGTTGAGCAATCACTCCTTCGAGGCTTTTTGCCCGTTTCAATTCCGAGTTGTACATCACCTGCCGCGATTGGTTCTGCGCGAGGTCGGCCTTGGCTTCGTCGAGCTGCGCGCGATACTGCTGCAGAACGGCATCGCTCTGAGTCAGCGCGGCCGCGTTGATCTCTTCTTCGGCCTGCGCCTGTTCAAGCGCGGCGTGGTATGGCGCCGGGTCGATCGTGAAAAGCGGCTGTCCGGCTTTCACGTCCGCGCCTTCGGTAAAATGAATTTTAACGATCTGGCCGGAGGCCTGAGCCTTGATTCCGACGATTTCCGGCGATGCGCATTTTCCGATTTGATCGATGTAAATGGGCACGTCGCGTGTCGTGACTTTCACCGCCGTCACAGCGGTGGGTGGAAATGCCATGGGAGCGGCAGGCGGCGGAGTTTTCGTCCAGGACGCCACAATGGCGCGGTAACGGGCCATTTCTTCGGGGTTTCGGCTGACATTGACTGCAAATAGCGCTACTGCGCCCAATCCAATTACCGCGACCGCGAGCAGCACCCACATCAACGCCTTGCCTGCATGTTTGACTTTCATACGCCATCCTTCTGAGTAAGTATGTGCTTACTTATCCTTGTTGAGAGTGCTTTTTAGTTCGATGCAAGAAAGCCGAAGGCCTTTGGATTGTAGTAGCGCTTAATGGCCTCGTCCCGCACGCCCAGACCGCGCAGGCAGAACGACACGGCGTTTTCGATGATCGCGCTTTTCCTGCCTTTGTATTCCACTATGGAATGCTCGGGAGTATGCGTGAATGCCAGCATGATGAACAGATGCTGGGCCAACCAGCCGCCGCTATTTAATTTTTCAACGCCATCGCGCAGATCGCCGGCCTTCGATGCCGCTTGAACGCACGCGTTGATTTTGGCGATCCAAGTCGTTTCGGCGTGCTTGAAAATGACGCGCGCGAATTCGCCGTCCTCGCTCAAACTTCTCAGGATCAGCCGGTGAATCGTGCGGGTTTCGTCGTTTCCGCCGACAACTTTCGCGCCGATGAAATGCAGCAGAACAGCCAGTGTCGACGTGGAGGATTCCAATTCGAGCAACTTGTATGCCTCGCTCCACGTCTCGCCTTTCTGGCAAAACTCGAGCATGGCTTTGTAGATGGCTTCTTTGCTTGGAAAATGTTTGAAGATCAACGCCTCGGATACGCCTGCCTCGTCGGCCAGCGCGCGGGTAGTCGTGCCGTGAAAGCCCTTCTCGGAAAACAACTGGCGTGCGGTTTCGATGATCCTGCCGCGCCGCTCTTCGCTGCTCAAGCGTTTCTTTTTCATGACCGCGGATGTTAGCGTTCACTCACTTGATTGTCAATTGAATTCCGCGAGTGCTTGAATTAATGCGGCGCGATATAACCGTATTCCAGCAGGAGGGCGATGGATTTTCGAATTTCGGACACCGGAATGACTCGCACGAGGCGTGTGTCTTGGATGGCGTTGACTGTCGCTTCCACGCTGGCGGGACCGCGCATCAGGCAGCGAAGTATTTCTGCCCAGACGTCATCTGCATAGAAACTCCCGACATCTTTGCCACGATGCCGGAGGTCGTACTCGTTGAGCCAGTCGCGGCCCGCTTCGGTGAGTTCGAGCAGCACGGGCGATGGGGAACCTTCGTTCATAATTCTACTGTCGCCTGCGAAAGGAACAAATCGCGCGAAACGATAAGTCAGCGGACACTCACCGCTGCGCGTCTTTTGCCAGCAGTTCGTTGATGCGCTTTGAAAACGCCAGCGAATCCTTGATCTTCGAGCCTTCCGCGATCAGCGCCTCGTCGTACAAAATGCGCGCATAATTCTCGATGCGCGCGTCCGTCGCGTCTTTCGCAAAGACGCTGTGCAGTGCTTCGACCGCCGGATGGTCCGCGTTCAATTCCAGAATGCGCTTCGTCTCCGGCGCGTCGATCCGGCCCATGCGTTTCATCAGGCGTTCCATGTGCGCGCCCATGTCGCCTTCCTCCGAAACGAGGCAGGCGGCGCTGTCTTTCAGGCGGGTGCTGAGCCGCACTTCCTTCACTTCACCGAGGCGGCCTTTCAGCAGGTCGAGCAGTCCTTTGAATTTCTCGTTCTTCTGTTCGTCCACGGTGGCCTTCGGCGCGCCCTTGTCGGCCGCCTTCAGCTTTTTGCCTTTGTATTCGCCCAGCGCTTCAACGGCGAACTCGTCGATTGGTTCAGTCATCAGCAGCACTTCGCGTCCTTGCGCCTTCAGCGCTTCAATATGCGGCGATTGCTCGATCAGCGCGCGGCTTTCGCCGATTAAATAATAAATTTCGTCCTGCCCTTCCGCCATGCCTTCGACATACTTGGCGAACGAAATCAGCTTTCCCGGTTCGGTCTTTGTGGACTCGTACAGCAGAAGATCGGCGAGCTTCTCGCGATTTCCCCAGCCGCTGCTCAAGCCTTCCTTCAGCACCACGCCAAGCTCCTTATAGAAGCTCGTGTACGCGTCGATCTCCTTGTTCTTCATGTCCTCGAGAACGCCGAGGACTTTGTTCGTGAGGTTCGATTTGATTTTTTCGAGCAGCGGACTCTGCTGCAAGATTTCGCGCGAGACGTTCAACGGAAGCTCGGCGGCATCAACCACTCCTTTAATGAAACGCAGATAAGGAGGCAGAAGCGTTTCGCAATTATCCATGATCAAGACGCGGCGAATATACAGATGCAGGCCGCGTTTGGCTTCCGCCCAGAGGAAATCCGCCGGGCGCTTGGCCGGGATATACAGGAGCGCTTTGAATTCGATATTGCCCTCGGCGCTGTAATGAATCGTCTTCGCCGGCGCCTCGAAATCGTGCGACAGATGTTTGTAGAACTCGGCGTGCTCGGCTTCCGTCACTTCCGATTTCTTCTTCAGCCAGATCGCTTTTTGCGAATTGATCGTCTCTTCGACGACGGTCTTCACTTCTTTTTCGTCGGTCTTCTCGACATCTAGCGCAATCGGATGTTCGACGTAGTCCGAATATTTTTTGACAGTCGAACGGATCGTCCACTCCTCGAGGAATTCGAGACTGTCTGCCTTGAGATGCAGGATCACGTCGGTGCCGCGCGTCGCGCGTTCGGCTTCTTCGATCGTGAATTCGCCTTCGCCGTCCGAGACCCATTTTGAGGCGGCCTGCTGTCCAGCCGCGCGCGACACGACGACGACTTTGTCGGCGGCCATGAACGACGAGTAGAAGCCGACGCCGAACTGCCCGATCAATTCCGGGCGTTCCTTCGCGTCGGCTTTTTGAAGGGCTTCGATGAACGCTTTCGTGCCGGACTTGGCGACGGTGCCGAGATTTTCGACGAGTTCCTCGCGCGTCATGCCGATGCCGTTGTCGGAGATCGTCAGCGTTCCGGCTTCCTTATTGGGGGTAATTTTGATCTTCCAATTCGAGTCGCCCTCGATCAGTTCGTGCCGGGTCAGAGATTCGAAACGGACCTTGTCGATGGCATCGCTGGCGTTGCTGATCAATTCCCGCAGGAAGATGTCTTTGTGCGAGTACAGCGAGTGAACGATGATGTGGAGGATTTGCTTCAGTTCGGTTTTGAATTGCAACGTCTCTGCGCTCACGGAAAAATGCTCCTGAATTCAATTAAGAAAAGACGGACAGCCTGCCCGTCCGAAAAAGGTTCGGTTGGAATGGAAACGTATGCGTTGGCTATTTGGCTTCGCCAAAAACCAGCCGATAAATTGCCAGAATAATCATCGCACCGAAAATCGAACCGAGCCAGTGCCAGTTGGCGAACTGCGGCGCGAAGTTTTTCGCCAGATAGCCGAACAGCATTGAACCGGCGATGCCGAGCAGGATGGTGATGATGCAGCCGCCCGGGTCTCGGCCCGGCATCAAAAGTTTTGCAATGATGCCGACAACCAGTCCGAAAATTGCCTGGTAAACAAATTCCATTGATGGGTTCCTTAAACAAGGCGCGACAGACGAACTCAATACAATATTTTACATCGTTCGATTCGAACGTCCACACTCAAACAAGCTCTTCACATCGCCTGAAACAACAGAATGCTCGCCGCCACCGCCGCGTTGAGACTTTCCGCGCTGCCCTTCATGGGAATCGTGACTTTTTCAACGCACGCGGCTTCGATCTGCGCGGGAAGGCCGTCGCCTTCGTTTCCGATGCACAGCGTCAATGGCCTGCGCCGCCAGTCGAACGCTTTGTACGGCAGCCCTTCATGAGCCGACGTGGCCACCAGCCGCGCGCGCTTCGAGTTCATTGCGCTCAGGAATTCGTCGGTCTTCATGCGCAAAATCGGCAGCGTCAAAAGCCCCGCGGCCGTCGCGCGCACGACCTTCGCGTTGAACGGATCGGCGGAGCCTTCCAGGACGATGAGCCCCGCCGCGCCCGCCGCTTCGCAGGAGCGGATCAGCGTGCCGAGATTGCCGGGATCTTGCACGCCGCAGGCCGCGACGAACAGCGCGTCCGGCGTTTTCAGCGCCACGTCGAGTTTCCAGTCGGGCATTTGCACCACGGCCGCGATGCCTTGCGGCGCCATCACGTCGGCGATCTTTTTATACACGTCCTTGCTGACCCGCACCAGCGGCACGTTTTTTTCGCGCGCGAGTTCGACGAGACTCAGATCGCCACCCAGCAGATGATCCGAGAAAATCAGTTCGAGCACGCGCGCATTCTGCACCGATAGCGCCGCGCCGACCGCGCGTTTGCCCTCCAGCAAAAAACTGCGCCGCTCGCGCCGCACGTTGCCATCCGTGCGCAAATCCACGTATTCTTTCACACGCGGGTTCTGCGGCGACGACAACATCGGAAGTTCGGAAATGGATAGGCCGGAAGACATGTGCTTTGGTTTTTCTCCGCGCAAAACGACGCTCGTATGCGAGTCAATTTATAACGCACGCGCGCGCAAACGGCTATTTGTCATTTGAAATTCCGGTTATAAATAAGCTGCTTTCGAAGTCTGTCCGCCCGATTTTGGCGCTACAATAGTGGAACGGCATCCGAGGCAATTCATGAAACTACCGCCCGCTCGAATTTTTCAACTGTGTCTTTTCTGCGGAGTGCTCACGGCGCACGTGTTGGCACTGGAACCCGTTCTTCCGACCGCGACCGGAACCGAGGACGGCGCGCAGCAGGTCAAGGTGCTCGACTTTCCCGGCGATCTGCGCAATTTCCGTGCACGCGCATTGAGGGCCGACGGATTTTTCACGCCGGACATCGCGTTCTCGATTCGTGTTTGCCCGAAGTGCCGCAAGCCATACGTCTTCGGCATTTACCCGCGCTTGAGCCGCGCGCCGTACGACAATCTCGCCGCCGTCCACCGCTCCATAGAAGAGTCTCTGCAAAAACCCACGCCGAGAACCATGTATTCCGAGCACGCCGCCAAACAGGTTCCGCGCGCATGCCCATACTGCGGCGAAGCGGAGCACAATCCGGTGGCGAACAAAGTCTATTTCTGCCACCAGTTGCTCGAGACCGGCGATGACATGCATATCGAGTATGCGCTTCAGGACGGCAAGCCGGCGGAGCACGTTTTCTGGCGCGTACCGAACGGGGGCGAGGCCGTCAAAATTCCCATGGCCGACGAAAGCGAAACCACGTTCAAGACTGCATTCGGCTGCCATTTTTCGCTGCGGGCGGTCTGGAACGAAATCTTCGCCAAACATTGGGACGACGAAAAAGTCTATTACGAAAATGCCGCGCCGGGCGTGTGGCTGATCTTCAGGCCGGTGAATGTCGCCACTGCGGCATTCACGGAATTCTCCACCAAACAGCTCAAGGCCGACAAGGACAAAGGGCTGTTCACGCGCGTGGTTCCGCTCTTAAAAATCGATGGCGATTCAAGCAATGCGAACACCTACCTTCAATGGGCCAAGCCCTATGCCGAAAAACTGTCGAAGAGCGCCGCCGAATGCTTCGTCGGAATTTCCCTGCCGGAACTGCGCTCTGTCGCCGCCGCCGCCGCCGCATCGCGCAAAGCGACGTTGAATCTTGTGCCTGGAAAGCCCACCGTTCCCGGCACGGGCCACATGCAGCGCGGCCCGCTGCGCATTCCCGTCACGCTTTCGCCACTGGTCGCACTGGCCACGAACGAAGGGCTCTCGTTGCAGCAGGCCTGTTCCACGCACATGGCCGACGGCAGCTACGCGCTGGATTCCGCCGAACGCCTGGGCACGAGCATTCAGGCGGCGCTGCCAGGATGCGAAATCGATTTCGCCGACGGCGGGGTCATGATCGTGCGCGATCCCGACAAGCAGGAGCGTCGAATCGAACTGTTTCCGCTCGCCGCCAAGCTCGACCCCGATGATCCGATCGCCTTTGGTTTGTACCGCGATTATTTTCTGCGCTGGGATGCGAAGCGCGCGCGCCTCGGCCCGCCGCCGCTCGAACGCGAAGTTTCGCCCGTCGGAATGCCCTCCTTTATCGAGCGCCGCATTCGGCCCGCCGAGCATCTGGTCAAACGCAACGCGCCCGGTGCGATCTTCGAGCCGTTTTTCGACAGCGATGGCAAGCGCTGCGACCTGTGCTACACGTCCGAATGCATCGCGACGGTTCTCTACGTCGATCCCAGCAAACCGAAATTCGCGGACATTCCCGACGCCAATGCCGCGCGCGCCCTGTATTACGTTCAGGGCGGAATCCTGCCGCTGTACATCGACGCGCAGGATGTGCTGAGATTTCCGGGCGGCATTCCGGGGCTGGTCGAAAACACGACGGCGATTCTCTGCGGCGCGGACGTATCGTCGCTCGCGTCGGAAGCCGAGCGCGCGTCGGCGCTGGCCGATTTCGGCGAAGTGCCCGACGATACGAAACGCATCCATTTCTACGCGTTCAGCACCAATTGCGCCGCGCTGGCGCCGCGCAAACTGACATCCGAGGAATTCGAATTGCTCAGCTCGCGCGTCAAGGATTTCTTGAAGACCACGAACGTCGAACCGGGATTCGAATTAAATCTGCATTTCGACTTGCCACGCGCTCAGCCTAAGGGGAAAGTATTACGGCGAAAAAAATAGCGATATTGCGTTCACGATCCGAGTGAATTCACCGGATTGTGCACCGCGCCGTGCCGCGGACTCTGACCGTTTAGGCCTTGGGTAAAACAATGAATTTTTTCGTCTCGCTTTATCATCAGTTAAAAGATATTGAAAATCTCGTCCAGCAACTCGGCTATGCCGGGATGACGGCGATTATTTTTACCGAGACAGGACTGCTGGTCGGATTTTTTTTACCTGGCGATTCGCTGTTGTTCACGGCTGGCCTTGCCTGCAATCCGGAAAGCGCGATGCATGCCAAAGTGCCGCTCGATCTCCTGACCCTCAACTTGTGTTTGATCCCCGCCGCAATTATCGGGGATACGGTGGGCTATTGGATCGGCAAGCGGGCCGGAATCAAAATGTACGAGCGCGAGAAAACGCTCTTTTTTCGAAAAGACCATCTGTTGAAGACTAAAGAGTTTTACGAAAAGCACGGCGGAGCGACCATCGTGATGGCGCGGTTCGTGCCGCTGATCCGCACGTTCGCGCCAGTCGTCGCGGGCATCGCGCAGATGCCCTACCGCCAGTTCATCGCGTATAATATTTTCGGCGGCATCGGCTGGATTTTGAGCCTGAGCGTGCTGGGATATTTTCTGGGCGGAATCCCATGGGTCGGCAATAATCTCGAGAAATCGATCGCAGCGGTTATTCTTGTTTCATTGCTGCCGATCATCGTCACCGTCATTAAATCGAGATTTTCACACGGGAAGGAAGTGCCGGCCGCGGCGAACGTGGAAACTGGAGCGCAGGACGTTAAATGAAGATCCTGATTACCGGCGCGGAGGGATTTGCCGGATCGCATCTGGTGGATCATTGCCTGAACGAGGGCGACGAAGTCTGGGGCACGTGCCGTCCGGGCGCACGGACCAACAACATCGCGCATCAACTGGACCACATCACGCTGCGCATCGGCGATCTGACGCAGCCCGATTTTCTGCGCGGCGTTGTGCGCGAAAACCAATTCGACGCGCTCTTTCATCTCGCCGGCATCAGCTATGTAAAAGATGCGGAACGCGAGCCGGCCAAAACCTACGAAGCCAACCTGCTCTCCGGCATTCACCTGCTCGAAGCAGTTCACACGCTCAGCCCCGGCACGCGCGTGCTGCTGGTCAGCTCGGCGGAAGTCTACGGACCCGTCGCGCCGGAGCGGCTGCCGGTCACCGAGGATTATCCGTTCGCACCGCCGGTGAGCATTTTCGCGGCGGGAAAGGCGGCTTTGGAACTGGCCGCGCACCCGCTGATTAAAATCTATGGCTTGCATGTGGTGCTGGCGCGCCCATTCAATCACACCGGCCCGCGGCAGCGCGCCGACTTCGTCTGTTCGACGTTTGCCGAACAGATCGCCAAAGTGGAAAACGGCGCCGAGCATGTGATTCACGTCGGCGATCTCTCTCCGCGGCGCGATTTTTCGGATGTCCGCGACATCGTTCGCGGCTATCGAATGCTGGCGCTTCAAGGCGCCAAAGGCGAAGCGTACAATCTCGCGACGGGCGTGAGCGTGGAAGTGAAGGAAATGCTCAATATCCTGGTCAACATGGCGCGCGTAAAAGTGGAAATCCGCCTGGATCCGTCCCGCGTGCGCGGCGCGAACCAGGTGATGGACGTGCGCGGCAGCATCGAAAAAATAAAAGCCGCGACGGGCTGGTCGCCCGTGGTCCCGCTCGAAAAAACATTGAAAGATCTGCTCAACTGGCACCGCAGCCAGCTCGCGGCAAAACCGCAGTGAGTTACTCAGTTCCGCGCCCCGCATTTTGCATTCGCCCGGAAATGCGCGTGATTGCCTCGGTCGTGTGCCGCAGCCGTTTTGCCATGACGCGCAGGACGTCGAGCGCAAAAAAGGGCGACTGGCTGACCATGTATGTGAATTTCTCTTCGTCGAGCTGCACCAATTCGCACGCGGTGCAGGCGGTCGCCGTGGCGCTGCGTGTGCTGTGTTCGATAAGCGCCATTTCGCCGAAAATCTGGCCGGCCACGACAACCTCGAGAAGCTGTCCTTCGCGGCGCAATTCGACGCTGCCCTTGCGGACTACGTACATGAGCAACCCGGGATCGTTTTCTTTAAAAATGATCTCGCCGGCATTGTAGCTTTTAAAATTGTCGGCGTATTTCAAGAATTGAATGCTGGTTCTTACCTTGGCCATGGCATTCTCCTGAAGGGCGCACGGGAGCCCCTTATGCAGACATTACGGTCTTTTCACATTCAGTCAAACCATGATCCTGCGAGTTCGTCGAAAAGTCGTTTCGCGCGCCGGTGCGATCGCCGATAATTCAGTCATGGAAAATCCGACCTCATCGCAAAGCCCTCCCGTGCCACAGATTTCCCGCCTGCACGATTCAGCCGGTTGGGCGGCGGCGCTCATTGTGTGCGTGCTCGCGGCGTATGCGAACTGCCATCGCGGTGTCTTTCATCTGGATGACGTCCGCAGTATCGAACGCAACGAATCGCTGCGCGATTTGTCCCAACCCGGCCGCTTGTTCGGCGACGCTGAAAACGTGACGCGCCCGGTCGTGGCGTTGACGTTCGCGATCGACTATGCGCTCTTCAGATTGGAACCCGCCGGCTACCACGCGTTCAATCTCGCCGCGCATCTGGCGGCCGCGCTGCTGCTCTTCGGCGTGATTCGCCGCTCGCTGCTCTCCGAAAGATTGCGCGTGCGGTTCGGATCGGCGGCGACGCCGCTCGCGTTTTCGGCGGCATTGATCTGGGCGCTGCATCCGCTTCAAACGGAAGCCGTAACCTATGTCGTGCAGCGTGCGGAAAGCATGATGGGCATGTTTTTTCTGCTCGCGCTGTACTGCGCGATCCGCGGCGCGGAATCGAATTCAAAGATGGCCTGGCACGCGGGCGCAATTACAGCCACCGCATTGGGTGCGGGCTGCAAGCAGGTGATCGCGGTTCTGCCCATCGTCTTCCTGTTGTACGACCGATGCTTCATTTCAGGAACGTTCAAAGCGGCGTGGAAACGCGCGCCTTTTTTGCACGCGGGTCTTTGTGTGTCGTGGCTGATCATCGTCGTGCTGCTGAAAATGGTTCCGAACGTCGGCTCCGCCGGCTTCGGCATGGAAAAAATAAAGCCCCTCAATTACGCGTGCTCGGAATTCGTGGTGATTGTCCAATATCTGCGACTGGCGTTCTGGCCCGCTGGTTTGTGCCTCGATTACGCCTGGAATATCGAGCGCGATCCGCTGCGGATTGTGCCCTGCGCGGCACTCGTGCTCGGGCTGGTTGGTGCCACAATGTGGCAGCTTCGCAAAAACACCGCCGCGGGGTTCTGCGGCGCGTGGTTCTTCCTGATTCTCGCGCCGACATCGAGCATCATGCCGATCGCCGACCTTGCGGTCGAGCACCGCATGTATTTGTCGCTCGCCGCGCTGGCGGTTCTGGCGGTCGCGGGCGTATACATTCTTGCGCAAGGGCTATTCTCAGAGCAATCACAGCCGCTGGCTATTCGATTAACGGTCGCCGTGTTCGTGGTTGCCGGCGTCGCGCTGGGCACAGCCACTTTTTTTCGCAATACGCTTTACGCCAACAAACTCGCGATGATGGATGATATCCTCGCGAAGCGGCCGGACAATCCGCGCGCCTATTCGCTCGTGGCCATGGACGCGCTGGAAAATCACGACAATGCGAAGGCTCTTGAATACATCGACAAAGCGGTGGCGCTGCGGCCCAATTTGCCGGAGACGCACTTGATGAAGGGCCATGTGCTGCTTGCGCAAAAGGATTACGCTGGGGCGATTGCGTCGTTTGAAACCGCGCTGAAGATCACTCCGCAGCACGCCGGTTCCTGGGTGGGCCTGTATCGTTCGTGGGCGATGCGCGATAAAGACAACGGGGCGATTCAGCGCGCGGGATCGATGTTGGCGCAGTTGCCCTTGAATCCCGCAATCCATCTCAACATGGGCAGCGCCCTCGCAGGCGCCGGACGTTTCGACGACGCGATCTTTGAATTCAACGAAGTCCTGCTTCTTCAGCCCGAAAACGAAGGCGCGATTTTCAATCGCGGCAAAGCCTATGAACTGTCAGGGCGCGAAGCCGACGCGATCGAAAGCTATCGTGCCGCGTTGCGTGAGAATCCAAACCGCCTGTCGATTGCAAACGCGCTCGCCTGGCTGCTCGCCGCGTCCGCGAATGACAAGCTGCGCAACGGCGCGGAAGCGGTCACGCTCGCCGAAGCCTCATGCGCGCAAACGCAGAACAAGCACCCGTTGATGCTCGACACGCTGGCCGCCGCGTACGCCGAATCCGGACAATTTGAAAAAGCAATCGCAACAGCCGAGACCGCGCTGAAACTCGCGCAGGCCTATCCCGGTCTGGCCAAGGAAATCCAGACGCATCTCGCGCTTTTCAAATCCGGGAAGCCATATCGCGACAAGAAGAATTGAGGCGGGCAGCTTATTGTTTTGGACCCGTGCGAATCGGTTTGCCTGCTTTAAACAAGATCAAATGGGTTCGGATTTCGCGCGCGAACGGCGAATTGGGTGCCGTTCGTTTCAACGCGTTTTCGGCAGCCGACGCGGCTTTGTCGAACTGCCCGGATTCGGCGTACGCGGCGCCCAGCGTATCGAGCATCAACGCATTTTCTCCGCCCGTCAACCCGCAGGCTTTTTCGGCAAACTGAACGGCCGCTTTGCCGTCTCGAATTTCAGCCGCTGGACTGGTGGACAATATCCAGGCCAGCGCGTTTGCTGCCGGCGCCATTTCAGGATTGGCCTTCAGTGCAGCGGCATAGGAATTCACGGCGTCCGGGATTTTGCCCATTATCTCCAGCGCGTTTCCGCGGTTATACCACGCGTCCGCATCGCCGGGCTTGAGCCTCAAGGCAGCTTCGAATTCGATCAGCGCTTCCGGCATGCGTCCGGCCGTCGCCAGAGCACTCCCCAGCCCATTGTGAATGCCTGCGGAATACGGATCGTGGCGCAACGCTCCGGAGTACACGCGAATGGCGTCCGCTACTCGGCCGGCCTTGAACAATTCGCCGCCATATTGCGCCTGGATTTGAGCATCGTCGGGCTGCAGTTCGATGGCGTGCTGGACCGCTGCGATGGCCTCGCCGTTGCGGCCCGCGCCACGCAACGCTTCGGTCAGGCCATACAGCGATTGCGCGTGCTTGGGATCCAATGACAGCGCCTGGCGAAACAAGCCGAGGGCTTCGGGATAATTCTTTTCGACCAGATGCGCCGTGCCGAGCGTTCCGAGCGCGTCGGGATAGTACGGTTTGAGCTCAAGCGCTTTTTTTAAATGCACTTTCGCGCCGGCGGTATCGCCATTTTTCAATTTCAAATTTCCGACAGCTTCCCACGCATGCGAATTCGCCGGACTTTTCTCTTCCACATCGCTCCAGATAAACAGGCTGTCCCAATAGAGCGTGTTGCGCATGGCGGTCAAATAACCCAGCGGCAGCGCCAACAGCACGGCGATGCAGAGCACCGCCGATCCGCGCGAAATAAATGACGGGACACCTGTTTCTTTTTCGTCAGGGGCACTGGCGATTTTTTGCAGAAGGGCGTGAAGTCCCATGACCGCCAGCATCGCCACTGCTGCCAGCGGAAGGTACATGCGCCGTTCGCAGGCCAGATCGTAAATGGGCAATACGCTGGAGGTGGGCGCGAGAGTCAGGAAAAAAAATGCGCCCCAAAATCCGGCCGGCCGATTTCGCACAAGCTGCCACACGCTCAAGCCGAGCAGGATCGCGATCAGCGCCGCGCACGGAACGATGCGGGCATAATCGGTTTCGACGGGCCACGCGTAATCGAAACACTGGCCAACCGGCCACACCGCAAGCCGAAGGTAATGAACGATCACCACAAACTGCGACCGCGCGTAGGCGAATGGCGTGAGGCCCTGCATCGCAAATCCCACCGACGTGACTTTGGACGGCGTCAAAACCAGCGAAAGAACGATCACGGCCCACGACACAAGCAGACCTGCCAGCAGCGCGGGCGTTCGTTTTAACGCGGCCGCGAACGAGTCGGAGATGAAACAGCGGTCGTACAGCAGCACGACCAGCGGCAAAACGGCGGCGGTTTGCTTGCATCCCGCGCACACCGCCGCCGCACCAATGGCCGCCGCGTGCCAGGCCGTTTTGCGTTCCGATTCGGCGCCGCGAACGACGCAATAAAGGGACAGAAAAAAGAACATCCCCATCATGCATTCGCAGCGCTGAATAATGTACGTCACCGCTTCGGTATGCAGCGGATGGACCGCCCAGAGAAGCGCGGCGGCGAATGCCAGCGGCGCGGCGTCAGTGGCATTCGGTTTCTTAAGAAACGTCCGTCGCGCGATACCTAAAAACAAAAGAGCGGCCATCAAATGCATCGCAAGATTCGTGAAATGATAACCGAATGGTTGAGGCCCCAGGATCGCGTAGTCGATTGCGAACGACAGCGAAACGGCCGGGCGGCCCGGAATTGCGCCGACGATTTGATCCAGCCGCGACCAATTCCGCAGCATCTCGTTGTTGACCATCCCGGAAATATCGTCGTAAACAAAGACGCCATTGAATCCCGTGGCGTAGGCGCTCAGTGTCAGCGCCAGAAGCGCCGCGGCCCACGGCCAAAGCGAATTTTTAAAATCGATTTTCATAGCGATTGGGTTCAACGACGCCGCGCCGTCCTGCGTGCTTTTCAATTCAATCCCGCGCGTCTTACAGAATATATTTCGCCAGGTCCTCATCGTCGAGAATCGGCTTGAGGCGCTCTTCGACCATTTTTGCGTCGACCAGGATGTTTTTGTCCACCAGTTCGGTGGCTTCGAAGCTGATGTCTTCGAGCAGTTTTTCCATGACGGTGTGCAGTCGCCGCGCGCCGATGTTCTGGCTGCGCGCGTTGGCCGTTGCCGCGATGCGCGCGAGCGACAACAGGCCGTCCTCCGAGAATTCTAGATTCACGCCTTCGGTCGCCAGAAGCGCCCCGTACTGCTTGGTCAGCGCATTCTTGGGCGCGGTCAAAATCCGGCGGAAATCGTCCTCGGTGAGATCCTGCAGTTCGACACGGATCGGAAAGCGGCCCTGCAATTCCGGGAGCAAATCGCTGGGCTTGGACATGTGGAACGCGCCCGCGGCGATGAACAGAATATGATCGGTCTTGACGAGACCCCAGCGCGTGCTGACCGACGCGCCTTCGACGATCGGCAGCATGTCGCGCTGTACGCCTTCGCGCGAGACGTCTGGCCCATGGCCTTTGCCGCTGCCCGCGACTTTGTCGATTTCGTCAATGAACACGATGCCGAAGTTCTCGGCGGACTCGATCGCCTGCCGCGCCACGGCGTCCTGATCGATGAGCTTCTCCGCCTCTTCAGCCTCGATGATTTTGCGCGCTTCGACGACGGTCATCTTGCGGCGCTTGGTGCGCTTGGGCATCATGCGCGTGAGCGCGTCCTGCAATTCCGCGCTCATCTCTTCGCCCATCGACGGCGCGAAAACGCCCGCGACTTCGCCGGCCGCCGGCACTTCGATTTCCGCGTCGCGGTCGTCGAGCTGTCCATCGCGCAATTTTTTGCGCAGCTTAGCGCGCGTCTTGTCGTATTGATCGGAAGCGCTGCCCGGCCCCTTGTCGCTCACCGACGCGCCGCTGAACGCCTCGGGCGCGGGGAGCAGAATGTCGAGCAGGCGCTCTTCGGCGGCTTCCGCCGCCTTGGGCTTCACGTCTTCGCGAGCCCGCGTCTGGGCCATGTTCAGCGCTTGTTTGACCAGATCGCGAATCATGCTTTCAACATCGCGTCCGTGGTAGCCGACTTCGGTGTAACGCGTCGCTTCGACTTTGACGAACGGCGCGCCGGAGAGCGCCGCGAGACGCCGCGCGATCTCCGTTTTGCCGACGCCGGTCGGCCCGATCATCAGAATGTTTTTCGGAGCCACTTCTTCGCGAATGCTCGGATCGAGCTTCTTCCGGCGCCAGCGGTTGCGCAGCGCGATCGCGACGGCTTTTTTAGCCGCTGCCTGGCCGACGATATAGCGGTCCAGCTCCGCGACGATCTGCCGCGGCGTCATATTCGCGGGATCGGTGTCGGGCTTCGTGGCGGGCGTGGGTTCGGAATCCTTCTCTCGCATTTTCGAAATTCTCAAATCCAATGGAACAATTGGCGGGCGAAACATACTAAACGAAGACGGCACGCAGCGCGACGGCATTCCCGCAGCCTTAAAGCTCTTCAATGGTGACGTTTGAATTCGTATAAATGCAGAGCGCGGCGGCTTCCTTAAGCGACTCTTCCACGATCTGCCGCGGCGAGAGCGCCGAATGCTTGGCCAGTGCGCGCGCGGCCGCTTGAGCGAACGCACCGCCCGAACCGATCCCCAGAATCCCATCGTCGGGTTCGACCACGTCGCCCTGTCCAGTCAGGAGAATAAGCGCCTCCTTGTCGCCGGCGACGAGCATCGCTTCGAGCCGGCGCAGCGCGCGGTCGGTGCGCCATTCTTTCGCCAGTTCGACCCCGGCGCGCTTGAGGTTTCCCTTGTATTGATCGAGTTTGCCCTCGAAGCGCTCCAGCAGGCTGAAGGCGTCGGCCGTCGATCCGGCGAAACCGCAGATCACATGCCCGCCGCGCATCTTGCGGATCTTTTGGGCCGTGGCCTTGAGGACGATGTGGCCATGCGTCACCTGCCCGTCGCCGCCAATGGCCAGCTTCGCGCCCTGTTTAACGGCGATGATCGTGGTGCCGTGAAAGGAAATGTGTTCGGACATTATGGCTCCAAAGGAAATTCAACTCAGATGAATTACGCCGGCCAATTTACCCGCTGCATCATGAAATAGCCAAATCGAATCACGGCGCTTCCGCCTCCGCCTGAATCAATTCCAAGCTCTCGCCTTTCTTGCCGATCGTGTAGCGCTTGCCATCCTGAACCTTGAACTCCAGCGTGCCTGCGCCACTCTTGACCGTGATCGACGGTTCGGGGTGCGGCGCGGTCAGCGAAAACGACAGTTTCTCGCCCGGCTTTACCGGGAAGGCGCGGCCCGTGTGCACGTCCACGGCGATTGCGTCGGCCAGTGTGTTGTGAATCACAAAACGGGCTGTAGTGTCGCCTGGAGCGAGACGGGCCATCGGGGCTTTCGGCATTTCCGGCTTGGCAAAAACCTGCACCCAATACGGCTGCCCCTGCGAGTCGTTGGCGATGCCCACGCCGATCTCGGTGATGTCCCCGCCCAGCAGATTCGTGCGGTGGCCGTCCGAATGCATCCAGCCCTCCATCACTTCCGCGACACTGCGCTGATTCCAGGCGATGTTCTCGCTGACGGTCATCCATTTGTAACCGGATGCGTCGACGCGGTCGGCGCTGTTTTTGCCGTGTAAACGGTGGTTGAGTTCGTTCGCTTTCGCCATGGCTTCGGCGTGTTTTCGAGCCACGTCGAACAGCAGCGCGTTCGGTTTCAGTGCCGCCTTTCCCGCCTTCGCTCGTTGCGCGTTGGTTTGATCCACCACCGCCTGTTCATCCGCCGTTAGCGCGAGCGCCTCCACGGATTCCGCAGCGAGTGCCGATAACGATAAACACAGAAAAAAATAGCAGGCCCATTTCACGCGCATATAACGTCTCCGGTTCGCGCCGTTCGTATCTTATTCATATCGATAAAAATAGAGACGCGCAAGAGATCAATCCCTTGCGCGCCGCTTGAATTTTTGTAGGACGGACTGCCAGTCCGTCCTTGTATGGCGCCCGAAACTGGACGGACTGGTAGTCCGTCCTACGCGCCGCATTATTCAATAATCCCGCTTTTGATCAGGTACTCGCCGGTGAGCACCGCGCCCTTTGCCGCGCCCATTTTCGTGTTGTGGCTCAATAGCACGTATTTGACGCCGTTGGGCAGCACATTGTCTTCGCGCAGCCGGCCGACCACCGTCGTCATGCCGTCGTTCATGTTGCGGTCCAGGCGCGGCTGCGGGCGGAACGGCTCTTCCGTGTAGTGGACGAGTTCCGGCGGCGCGCTCGGCAGTCCCAGCGACAGGAATTCCTTGTAGCCGTCGCGCCACGCCGCCTTCACGTCGTCAAGCGAAGCCTTGGTCTTCAGGCTGGCAAAGACCGACTCGGTGTGCCCGTCGATCACATTCACGCGCGTGCACGTGCAACTGACATTGAAGGGCGCGCTGACGATGTGATCCTGCTGAATCTTGCCGAGGATTTTCTGCGTCTCGGTCTGCACCTTCTCTTCTTCTTTGGGAATGTACGGAACGATATTATCGAGAATATCGTAGCTGAGCACGCCGGGGCTGCGTCCGGCGCCGCTGACAGCCTGCATGGACGTCATGATCACGCTGCCAATGCCGAAGCGTTCGTGCAGCGGCTTCAAGGTGAACACCAGGCCGACGGTCGTGCAATTCGGACCGGGTGTCACGAAGCCCTTCCAGCCACGGTTTTTGCGCTGGACGGAAATGAGCGCCGCGTGGTCGATGTTCACGCCCGGCAAGAACACCGGCACGTCTTTTTCATAGCGGAACGCGCTGGCCGTCGAAATCACCGGCACGCGCGCGGCATACAGCGGCTCAACGATCTTCGCCGCGTCGCTTTCGATCGCGGTGAAGACGATGTCGATGTCGTCGAGGATCAGCTTTTCGGCGTTTTCAACAACGATCGATTTAAATTCGGCCGGACACGGTTCGTCGCAGAACCAGCGCGTCGCGCCGGACGAAGCGTCCTTGATCGCATCGCCGAATTTCTTGCCCGCGCTCCGTTCGGACGCGGCGAGGCGCTTGACCTCGAACCACGGATGCTTGTTCAAACTCACCAAAAACTGTTGTCCGGCCACGCCCGTGGCGCCCACCACGGCCACGCGGCGCCGATTTGCTGCCGACATGTCTTCATCTCCTTAGTCTGTTTGCCCGAAAAATGGGCTGAAAAAGAATAGTCGCGGAAAGAACGAAGTCAAGCAGGAACGGGTACCATTTGAAATTCGAATTAATGACACCTGAACACGTCTTTCATTTCGGCGGCTGCGTGCTTTTCAAAAACGCAAACAGATCGCGCAACTCCGCATCGCTCAATTCCTTCAACAGTCCCTCGGGCATGAGCGACTGGCCGAGCGGTTTTTGGGATTCGATCTGCTCGCGCGGCACGCCCGTCTCCTGCCCATCCGCGCCGCGCAGCACGACCAGTTGCTTGTCCTGGCGCGCGACGATTCCAGTCAACCGGCGGCCGTCGTTCGTTTTGATTTTGAACGCTTCAAAGCCTTCGCGAATCTCGGCGCTCGGGCTGGTGATGCTGAGCAGCATCGTGTCGAGATCGTCGCGTTTGTAGCTGGTGAGGTCCGGACCGACCCGGCCACCGCTGCCATACATCGTGTGGCAGACGGCGCAGCGCTGCTTGAAAATATCCTGCCCTTTGAGCGGATGGCCTGCGCCGCCCTTTAGTTTTTCCGCGACGGCGGCGATGGCGGCTCTCATTTCCGTTGTCACGGTCGCGGCGGCTCCCGCGCGCGCCTTGCCGAAGAGTTTTTCAATCAACGCGACGACGTTCGGTTCGTCGTCCTGGCGCAGCTTGTCGACTGTTTCACGCGTTAACGCGGTGCGATCCATCGCGCCCGAATCGACATCCTGAAGCAGCCGCAGCGCCCATTCGCTCCGGCTCGCGAGGAGCAATTGAATCGACGGCTTTATCGCAAGATCTTGAGCGCCATACTTCGTCAAAAGCGTTTCGGCAATCGAGGCGTCCTTGTACTGCTGAAGTGCGGAAAGCGCCGCTTTGACCACTGGAATTTTCTCCAGAGGCGAGACTGTTTCCAGCAAATAGGGCACGCATTGTGGCGCGTCTACTTCACCGAGAATCTGAATCAGCGCGGTGCGGCGTTGTGTCTGCATCGTGCCGCGTTTCAATTCCTCCAACGCGCGCTCCACCGCCCCGGCCTTTTTCATGCGCAAATCGAGCGGCATCGAATCGCCTCCGGCTTTGGCGAGCGCCTCCAGCAACACCGTCGGCAATGCCGGAATCGTGCGGCCCTCGAACGCCAGTTCAAAGCCCGTGACCAATTTCTTGCTGCATTCGGCGTCCGGGGACAGTGCGAATAATTGCGCACACGCGAGCAGATCGTCATTGCCGCCCGCGCTCGCAAACCGGCGCATCGTTCGTTCGAGAAGATGCTCTTTCACAATCGGCAGCGCCCACGCGCTGCGATCTTTGAAGAACTCCAGCACCGCAGTGCGGTCCGTGGCACATTTCGCTTCAATCGCCCACCACAGCAACAGTGGAATGTGCGCATCGGCGGCATCCTCGCTGTGTGCAACCAATTCGCGCACGATTGGAAACGAATCCTTCGCGGGAAGCCGGCGCGCGGAACAGGCTAATTGGCTGCGCACTTCGATATTCGTCTCGTCGTGAGCCAGCAGCGCCAGCGCCCATACGATGGATGTCGTGACCTTCTTTTCGTCGCAAAGTAAACGAACGGTCCAGAGCCGCACGAATGGATTTGCGTGTTGCAACAACCCCACTGCGGTCGATTCGGTCAACCCGCCAGATTGATACAACGCCCACAGTGCTTCGAGCGCCGATTGGCCCTTTTCGTCGGCCAGCATTTTCGTCAGTTGCGGAACGACCGCCGCGTCTTTTCGGTCGCCCAGAACGCGCAACGCAGTCTGGCGCGTCCAGCGGTTTTCGCTGTGCAATTGCTCAACAAGTTCGGCGCTGGTCTTCGTTCCGAAATCCATGGGTTTGGCGAAGGACGCGTCTTTTCCGCGAAGCCTGTAAACACGCCCGTGGTCGGTATCGAGTTTTCCCTCGCGGTGATTGAGATGGCTGATGTGCAGATCGCACCAATCGGCGATGTAAACCGCGCCGTCCGGCCCGATTTTCACATCGACCGGCCGGAACCATTTGTCGCTCGACGCCACAGCCTCGCCGAGATCTTTCGTGTGGAACGTCGATCCGACGGGCGTAATTTCCGTTTCGAAAACAACACCGCGAAGCGGATCGGCCGCGAAGAGTTTGCCATTGTAGTGTGCCGGGAGCGCGCCGCCTTCGTATGTTAGAAACGTGTGCGTGAATCGCGCCACCTTCTTATCGTGCTCCATTTGCGGAAAATACCCGAACGCGTAGGGATTCGAGAGCGGGCCGTGCTTGTCGAACCCTTTCCGCGAATAACTGCCCTGCACGTAATCGAAGCCGCGCGTGTCGCCGCCATTGTGCCCCGAAAAGATGCGGCCTTTTGAATCGAGTTCCACGCCGAACGTATTGCCGCCGCCTTCCGCGAAGACTTCGTAGCGGCGCGTCTCCGGATGGTAACGCCAGATCAACTGGCCCATCGTATCCACGATGCCCGTGTCGGGCACGCCGGGGCGCTTGACGCGGCCGGAAACAGTGCTGCCCTGCCCCGCGTAAAGCCAGCCGTCCGGGCCCCAGCGCAAGCTATTGACGACCGAATGCGTGTCCTCAATTCCAAAGCCTTCGAGACACACTTCGGGCGGGCCGTCGGGAATATCGTCGTTGTTCTTGTCCGGATAAAAAAGCAGATACGGAGGATTCAGCACCCATACCCCGCCTCGCCCGCGTTCGACAGCCGTGACGATGCTCAGGCCATCGACGAAGACGGTGTGCTTGTCGTACACGCCGTTGCCCTTCGTGTCTTCATGGATCGTAATGCGGTCCTTGCCGGGAAAATGATGCGGCGGGGGAAGCGGTGTTTTATCATATTGCGAACGCCACACCGCATCCTTGCTGACGATCGTCAGGCCGGCCGGCTGAGGATACTGGCGGTATTCGACGACCCATAGGCGTCCGCGTTCGTCGAAATTGATGAAAACCGACTGCGTGATCTCGGGTTCGGCCAGCGCAAGATCGATCTGCAAATCCGCTGGAATCACAAACGCCTTGAGCGCTTCGGCAGGCAAAAGCGACTCATCGATTTTCGGGTTCTTCGGTTCGGCGGCACCCGCAGAGAAAATGGCTGCGCCAAACAAGACCGGCGCAAACCAGCGGCACGGGGCTGAAGAAAAAACAATTCGCATTCAACAGCATACACCCCGTTTCTTTCAAACTTCCGTCCACATGTTGCAATTCGAGAAAATTCAGGTTAGGATGAGGTCTTCGATGCGGGCGGGAGCGAAGACAGTGGCGGGACAGCCATCTTCTAAGAACAAACAAGAGAGTCTGCGGGCCGCTGCCATCTCGGCGCGGCAGGCCAAATCGTCGCCTCCCGCTTCTAAAGAAAAAGATTCCGAACGAGTCAAAGGCAAGGAGAACCCGGCGGAGCGCAAGTCCGAGAAACTCGACAAAATTGAAGCGCTTGAAAAGGCAGACAAGGCCGAAAAGATCGAGAAAAAGAAAGAAGCCCAGACCTCGAAACTCGTGCCGCCCTTACGATTCACCGAAAACATCCCCGTCGTCGATGAATGTCTCGATGTTGCAACCATGTCCGACGAGGACCTGATGAAGCTCTGTCAGGACGGCGACGAAAGCGCCTTCGAGGTGCTTTTTTCCCGCTACGAAACTCAGGCGCTTTCCTTCATCCATCGTTTGATCGGCGATCAAAGCCGCACCGAGGCCCTCGGTCAGGAAGCCTTCCTGCGCATTTTTAAAGACGCGAAGAGCTATCAATATCCGCGCAGTTTCACGACCTGGTTTTATACGATCGTGCGCAATCTGTGCAAGAATGAACTGCGCTGGCGATCACGCCACCCCACAGTTTCGATTGAAGAAAACATCGGGCACTCCGAACACAGCGGCTCGGATCGCGCCTCGCGCATCGGCGACATGCTCAAGTCAGACAGCACCGATCCGCTGGAAGCCATGGTGCTGCGCGAACGCAACAGCCGTCTGGAACGCGCGATGGACGAACTGCCGGACTTGGAACGCGACATCCTGATCCTGAACCGGTTTCAAGGGCTGAAGTACCGTGAAATTTCGGAGATCGTCGGTGTACCCATAGGTACGGTGAGAGTGCGGATTTACTCCGCGCTCGAAACGCTGCGCAAGTCCATAAAGGATTATTTTTAAGCGGTTCGCCAGAACCGTGCACGAAAGCGAGCGGCTGAATTTTTGCCCGGCACACAGTCTTGGCAACTTACTTGTGTATGCGGCTCTGGCGGATTTGGAATACTGGACCGGAAAATAAATGGAAGCGACGGCGAAGGGCACATTAATGGATTGCGAGGGCTGCGGCGAACTGCTCGCGGATTTCCTCTTGGATGAGCTCCCGGAGCCGGAAGCCGTGCTGGTTCACGAGCACTTGCTGATCTGCCCCGCCTGCATGAAAGCCTACCGCGAGCTGAAGGGCACGGGAAAAGCGCTGGAAGCGGTCACGTCCATGCAGCCCCTCACCCCGTCGGATGCATTCAAGGCCCGCGTGCGCGAACAGGCGCAGATGGAGTCCGAAAAGATCGTCTCCAAGCTGTCTCCCGACAGGCGGCTGCGTTTGGAAGCCCGGCGCGAAGCGCGGCAGAGTGTCCGGATGTCCCAGCGGATACCGCCAAAGGTCTGGAGTCCCGGACTTTTGATTCTGGCACTGGGCGCCGCCGCAATTCTGGCGGTCATTCTTTTCTGGCCCCCAAAAGACAAACCGGTGCCGCGCGTGGCGCTGGGCACCTTGTCGGTCGCCATGGGCAAGGTCGATCAGTTCTACAAAAAAGAGAACCAAACCTATACGCCGGTTGAAGAAGGCAAGCCGTTTCTGCCAGGAGATTCGTTCAAGACGGGCGAGCAAGGGCGCGCGCGGTTTGATTTGCTGGACGGCGGATCCCTTTTTGCCGGCCCCGCAACCGACGCGACATTTCGCTTTCCGCAAACGGAACCCGGTGAATGCACGCTGCTGCTGGACAGCGGCGAAATTGGAGTGCTGCGCCCGGAAACGTCCGCCTCCGGAACGGGAAAACAGCAGGATTGGGAAATCCGTTCCGACGCCGGCACGTTGACCGTCGCGCCTTCGACGCATGCCTACGTGCGCTGCGTGAAAGCAAGCCCAAACGAAAAACATTGCACCCTCGAGGTGTCGGTCCTGACCGGCTGCGTGCATGTGCTGTCACACGATGGAAGCAAAAAAGAATCGCTCTACGCAGGGCAGAAGGCCTCGATTGTCTCACTGGATTCAACGATTGCCACGGTGTCGCTGACTGACGAAAAGCCGCCGGCCTGGCGCGCCGATCTCGCCACGGCAACGGATCTCTCAGCCATGCTCAGCGGCAAAGTAAAAATCGTGTCGCGCCACCCGGGCCGGCTGCAAATCGAACTGACGTACAACCGTGAAACGTCGAATCAGGATTGGACCGCGGAAGTTCCCGGCGTGGCGCTCGGGCTCAAAGAAGGGCGGCTGAGCTGTCCGACGGGTGTGCGCTGGAAGCACGTTGCGCCGTTTGCGCGCCCGTTGACATTCGAGCTGAAGCTCAACGCCGATTCGCGCCACGATACCAGCTTCGCGTTTGGCGCGTTTACCTCGCCTGCCGGGGATGTAGCCGTGGACGTGTCGCGCGAAGCGGTGCTGACAGTCCGCGAGAAGAACAAACTGCCAAGGCGCGACCACGTCTCCGCGCGAGGACAGCCAAGCGCCGCCGAGAGCCTGGTTCTGCAACTCAGGCAGGAAGGTCTGGGTTATGCCGCGACGCTCAGCACAACCGGCGGAAAAACGAAATCAATCCCGCTGTGGAACGACAAGCCGGACGCGCCGGGCGACGTCTGGTTCCAGGCGCTGGGCGAAGGGCTGCTGCTGGACGAAATCAAGATCGCCGGGACGCTTCCCGCCGACTGGATTCGCGAAAAGATGAGCGGCGCGCAGTGAAGTGACGCAGGGCGGATTTCCAATCCGCCCAAACATTTGAATTCGATGCAATTCGAGGCGGATTGGAAATCCACCCTACATTTATCGCCACCAATATTATTCCTACGCCCGGCCATTTCGGGTGTAGTCGTAGTGAAGCCGAAAACCATCCATTCTCAAAGGGAAAACATGACCTTAATTCGAATCGCGTGCGCCTGCCTGACCCTGAGTGCCGTCGCCTTGCGCGCGGAAGACAAACTGGTGTTGCATACATTTGAAAAGAAAGTGGTCAGCGAGCTGTTCTTCGCGGAAGGCGCGGCGTATGGCGACTTCAACCACGACGGCAAAATGGACATCGTCAGCGGGCCGTTCTGGTACGAAGGGCCCGACTTCACCGTGAAGCATCAATTCTTCGAAGACAAAGACGCGAAGCCGTTCGACAAGAATAGCTACTCGCAGAATTTCTTCGCGTTCACGTTCGATATCAATGGCGATGGCTGGGACGACATCATCATCTACGGCTTTCCCGGAAAAGACGCGTCGTGGTACGAAAATCCGAAGGGCAAGGACGGTCCCTGGGTGCGCCACATCATCGCCGATTCCCTCGACAACGAATCGCCGACATTCCAGGACATCACCGGTGACGGCAAGCCGGAAGTGATCGGTTCGTCGGGTGGATTCCTGGGTTATTTCGAAGCCGATTGGAAGGATCCCGCGAAGAAGTGGACATTCCACAAAATTTCGCCGAAGGGCGGCTGGCAAAAATTCACGCACGGGCTGGGAGTCGGAGATGTCAATGGCGACGGCAAGATGGACCTGCTCGAAAAAGACGGCTGGTGGGAACAGCCGGCGGATTTGTCCAAGGACGAAGTCTGGAAATTCCACAAAGCAAATTTCGGCAACGGCGGTTCGCAGATGCACGTTTACGATGTGAACGGCGACGGCGTCAACGATGTCGTCTGCAGCATCGAAGCGCACGGTTGGGGTCTCGCGTGGTTCGAAGGAAAGAAAGACGACAAGGGCGAAATCACGTTCACCAAGCACCTGATCATGGGTTCGAAGCCGGAAGAGAACAAATATGGAATCAAATTCTCGCAGATGCACGCCGTTGAACTGGTGGATATGGACGGCGATGGAATCAAAGACATCGTAACCGGCAAACGCCATTGGGCGCACGGCTCGCACGGCGATCCCGAGCCGCAAGGCCCAGCGGTGCTGTATTGGTTCAAGACCGTGCGCAACGCAGACAAGACAGTCGATTTCATTCCCTACAAAATCGACGACGATTCCGGCGTGGGCACGGAAGTCATGGTCGGCGACCTAAACGGCGACAAACTCCCGGACATCCTCGTCGGCAACAAGCGCGGAACATTCGTGTTCATTCACAAAACAAAAGACGCCACCAAAGAAGAATGGGATGCGGCGCAGCCGAAACCAGCGAAGTAAGAGCTCAAGAGTGAAAAAATCGACCCAAAGCGGCGAGTGAAGATCACTCGCCGCTTCTTTTTTCAAGCGTTTGTTGCATAATCGATCAGACTTATGGACCGAATTCTCGTCAGAGAAGTGAACTGGCTCGGCGACATCGTGATGAGCCTGCCGGCATTGCGCGCGGTGCGAAAGGCGTTTCCGAAAGCGCGCGTGTCGGTGCTGATTAAAAAAGAGCTGGCCAGTTTCTTCGACGGCGCGGCCTGGATCGACGAAGTGATTCCGTTCAAAGTTCGCAAAGGCGTCGTGAACGGCCTGCGCGACCGCCGCGACATCGTGACAGAATTGAAGGTGCGAAAATTCGATCTCGCCGTTTTGTTCCCCAACAGTTTCGACTCCGCCGCCTGGCCCGCCTGGGCCGGCATTCCCGCGCGAGCCGGATTTTCCCGCGACGCGCGCGGCTTTCTGCTCACGCACAAAATCCGCCCGTCGCCGAAAATTCTCGAAGCCCATCAAGTCCACTACTACCTTGAAATGCTCAAAGAAACAATCCGGATCGACGGTTCGCCAGACGATTTCACGCCGGACGTGAGCGCTGCGAACGTAGCGAAGATGCGCGAATTTTTAAGCGCCCGACGGAAGCGCCCGGACAAACCGCTGATCGGGATGGCCGTCGCGGCGGCATACGGCCCGGCGAAGGAATGGCCGGCGGATTATTACGCGCGGCTGATCGATCTGCTCGCCGAAAAGCACGGCGCGGAATGCGTTCTGGTCGGTGCGCCGAACGAGCGGCAAAGGTCGGAAGACGTCATTTCAAAATCCAAGAGCGGTGCGATCCAAGTCGCGGGCGAGACAAGCGTCGGCGAAGCGCTCGCGCTGCTCTCGCTATGCGCGGGTTTCGCGGGAAACGATTCGGGATCGATGCACGTCTCGGGCGCATTGGGAAAACCGACGGTTGGAATTTACGGCAGCACGCGCGCCGACCGAACCGGCCCGCTCGGACCGAAAACAAAAATTCTGTACAAACAAATCGAATGCAGCCCGTGCCTGAAAAGGACGTGCAAGTTCGGGCATTACGATTGTCTAAAAATGATTTCGCCGGAAGAAGTGGCGGGGGCGCTGGCGGAACTGGGGGCGCTGGCGCCGGGTTCTGGAAATCTCGTTCCCATCGCGCTATAGTCCATGGCATGAAAACAGCCACCCACCCCGCCTGCGCCGCCATTGTCGCCGCGCTGGCCAATGCCACAGGCCTCGACAGCGAAACCGCCGCCGGACAATTGAGCCGCCCGCCCAACGCAAATATGGGCGACTACGCGTTTCCGTGTTTCGCGTACGCCAAGCAAAACAAGCTCGCGCCTAACGCTGCGTGCGAGAAATTGGCCGCCGCGCTGCGCGTGGATCCGGCGCTTGAAAAAATCGTCGGCAAGATCGATTGCGCCGGCGCGTTTTTGAATCTCTTCGTTTTTCACGGCGCGCTCTGCAAATCGATTCTGGAGCCGATCCACGATCCGCTCGGCGATCTTCCGCTGTACGGCACCGCGGCGATCGGCGGCGGCAAAACGATCGTCATCGATTATTCCGGACCGAATATCGCCAAGCCGTTTCACGTCGGCCATCTCATGAGCACGATTCTCGGCGCATCGCTGGCGCGCATCTATCGCGCACTGGGCTACACCGTCGTCGGGGTAAATCATCTCGGCGATTGGGGCGTGCAATGCGGCTTTCAATTTCTGGCCTGGCGACGCGCCGATCCAATCGAACGCGAGAAGCAATTGCGCGAACGCGGCCTGGATTATCTTTGCGAGCTGTACGTCGAGATCAATTCGTGCGGCAAGCAAGTTGCGGTGCTCGAAGCTGAATTAAATAGCAACGGTGTGCAGACCGATCCCGACAAGCGCACTGAAATCAAGGCGCGGCTCGATGCGGCCAAAGCGGAGGCTGATGCGCGCGACAAGAAAGCGCGGGCGCTATTCAAAAAACTCGAAGACGGCGATCCCGAATTGAAGAAACTCTGGGAATTGTTTCGCACCGTCACGCTCCAAGTCTTGCAGAAATCGTATGACCGCCTGGGCGTAAAATTCGAATCCGATGCCGGCGAGGGCTTCTACGAACCCATGCTCAAACCGCTGCTCGCCGATTTGAAAGCATCCGGCGTCGCCATCGAAAGCGAAGGCGCGCTGGTGATTCCGATGGACGATCCGCCGCCGCCCAATGCCCCGGCGAAGGCGGGCCAGAAACCGAAGGAACCGAAGCCGCCGTTTATTTTGCGTAAGAGCGATGAGGCGACAATCTATGGAACGCGCGATCTCGCCGCCGCGCTGTACCGAAAATCGGCGTACGATTTTCACAAGAATCTTTACGTCGTCGACGTGCGGCAAAGTGGCCATTTTCAGAACCTCTTCAAAGCCGTCGCGAAGATGGGCCACGACTGGAGCAAAGACTGCGTGCACGTCGCGTTCGGCTTGATGCAGATTCGCGAGGGCGACCAGGTCATGGCCATGACCACGCGCGGCGGGCAGATGATCCCGCTCGGCGATCTGCTCGACCGAATGGTCGCGAAAGTGCGCGAGATCGTCGTTGCCAAAAATCCGGAATTGAGCGAGGAGAAGAAATCGCGCGTCGCCGAAGCGGTGGGCGTGGGCGCAATCGTCTTCTGGGTGCAGGCGCGCCGCCGCGCAAGCAATTTCGTCTTCGACTGGGCGCAGGCCACCGATCCCGCAGGCGACACGGGCCCGTATCTGCAATACACGCACGCGCGCTGCTGCGGCATTCTGCGCAAATGCCGCGACGCAAACGGTCCGGGTCTCGCGCAACGCCCGCTAGATTTATCACTACTGATCGAACCCGAAGAAACCGCCGTCTGCAAAGTGCTCGAAGGCTATCCCAACGCGATTCTTCAAGCGGCCGAAGCCAACGAACCGTCGCTGATCGCCACATACCTGCTCGACTTGGCGAGCACATTCGGAAATTTTTTAAACAAGCATCGCGTGCTGGATTCCGCACCGGATTTGCGCCACGCGCGAGTGGTGCTCGTCGACGCGGTTCGGACGGTCATGGCGCGCGGGCTGGGATTGCTCGGAGTCGCGGCGCCGGACGAGATGTAGGCTGCGTTTATTTCAGCGCCGCGAGCCGCTCCAGTTCACCCACTACGCGTTCGAGTTCCTCGTTCAGTGGACTGCGTTCGTGTTTCAACAATTCGGTCAGCACGGCGCGGTAATACCAAAGCGTCCCGTCGCGCCCGCCCTTGAATTTGCTCCACACTTCCGCGCCATTGCTTTTCCGGAGTTCGCTCAACACCGACCGCGCGTTATGCAATTTGTCCGACGCGCAGACGAGCCGGACCGGCGCGCTCGCGTGTACAAGATGCGCGATGTACTTCAGCTTCCGTTCCTTCCACGGCGGCTTCGGAATCACGTCGGCATCGGTGCAGCCGTCCACAATCTCCGCGACATTGTCGCCAAATTCGGTGCGAATTAATTCAAGCGTCGGCTTCCCGCCGGCGTCTTCGACCGCGTCATGCAAAAGCGCGGCGATGGTTTCGTCTTCATTCGCCCCATACTCCATCGCGATGCCCGCCACGGAGAGCAGATGCGCGACGTACGGGATGCTTGAGCCCTTGCGGAGTTGATTCGCATGCAGCCGCACCGCCATTTCCAGCGCGTGGCTTAGGCGTTTTTGAGAGGCTTCGTTCATCTTGGCGTCTCTCTTCTGTTGTGATCAAAAAAAGCGGCCTAACCAAGGCCGCTTTTTTTGAAAAATATTTCTTTGCGTCTTCGCGCCTTCGCGAGAGAAAAAAAACTACTCTTCCTTAACGCCCGCCTGTTTGAGCAAATCGGCCAGCGAGATTCCACCCGTGCTCTGCTGGCGCATCACTTCGCGCACTTCGTCGCGCGAGGCCGCCGAAGCGTCGGCACGCTCTCCGCGTTTTTCTTTTTCTTTGCGCTTACCTTTGACGAAGAACTTCGAGTAATCGGGCTTCCCCGGCTCGGGTTTCTTCGGCGCAAAACGATCTCCGGAACCTCCGCGGTCGCCGCCGCCGTGCGGTCTCGGTCCTCCGGGACCACCCGATCCGCCCGGTCCACTGCCCGGAGCGCCTCGCCGATCGCCGCCGCCAAATCGCCCGCGTCCGCCGTCCTGCCGGGGCGGACGTTCTCCGCTCGGGGTGCCTTGCGCTTGAGTAGGAGCAGCAACCAATCCCCGAGCCGGAGTCGCGACGCCGACCGGTGGGCTGCCCTGCGGAGCGGCACCCGCCTGAGCCGGCTGCGGACGTCCTTCGGGCCTCGGTCCGCGCGGACGGTCGAAACGCCGTGGCGGACGATTTTGCTGCGGGCGCGCTACGCCTTCGGCGCCCGTGGCCTGACCATGCGCGCCTTCGCGTGGCGGCGCACCTTCACGAGGGGCGCGCGCCGGGCGCGGCTGGCGGCGGGGCATTTCTTCGAGCGCTTTGATCGACAAACTGATGCGCTTCTTCTCCGAATCGACCGAAAGCACTTTCACTTTGACATGCTGGCCGACCGTGAGTGCTTCGGATGGATCACGAATGAATTTATGCGTGATCGCCGAAATATGGACCAATCCGTCCTGGTGCACGCCCACGTCGATGAACGCGCCGAACTGCGCGAGATTCGTAACGACGCCATTCAGTACCATGCCTTCCTTCAGATCGCGAAGGTCCTGGACGTCTTCGTTGAATTGAGGCGGAACGAAACTGCCGCGCGCGTCGCACCCCGGTGCGGTCAACTCCGCTGCGATCGCTTTCAAGCAGGCTGGGGTCAACGATTCGCATCCGGCGACACCAGCCGCGCTGAGCTTGCCGAGCGCTTCGGCATTGCCTGCAAGGTCTTTCAGCGTCGCACTGGCTGCGACCGCGAGCGCCTCCACCGCGGAATATTTTTCAGGGTGAATCGCCGTCTTATCGAGCAACTGTTCCGACTCCGGCACGCGCAAAAATCCCGCGCAATGCTCGAAGATCTTCGCGTCGATTCCCGGCACCGTCTTCAAGTCTTCGCGCGTCTTGAACGGTCCCTTCTCTTTGCGGACCGCCACAATGGCCTTCGCCAATTCAGAGTTCAACCCGGGAACATAACGCAACACCGCTTCACTCGCGGCATTGACGTTCGCGCCGACCTGCCCCACGACCGAGCGCGCGGTCTCTTCGAGTTTGCGCTGCAACGCGGCCTGATCGACATCGTGCTGGAACTGGCCGAGCGGGATCGTCTTCAAATCGAGCTTCAAGATTTCCGCGAGCGGATCCTGCAACCGGCGGCCCGTCGAAACCGACGTGCGCATGGCGTTGTCGGTGTCGGGTAATTCTTCCCGCGCGTGCGCCGTGGCCGCGTAAGCGGACGATGCGCCTTCGTGAATCGGAACGCGCGGCACATCTTTAATCTCCGCCGCCTTCAGTGCGTCGCGCACGAGAATGTCGGCCTCTTTCGAGCCGGATCCGTTGACGATGGCCACCGCCGCGACCGCGTGTTCCTTGACCAGCTTCGCCACTTCGTCGGCGGTTTTTTTCTTTTCGTCTTCATCCTTATTCGGCTGAAGTGTCGTGTGAACAATCACTTTTCCATCCGCGCCTATCACCGCGATTTTCCACGGCGCTTTCATTGCCGGCCCAATCGCCAGCACCGGCTTCGGGCCGAACGGCGCTTGCAGCAGAATCGCGCGCAGATTTTTGGCAAAAACGTCGATGGCTTCGTTCTCCGCGTTGCGCTTCAACTCCAGGCGCAAATCGTTGTCCAGCGCCGGGCCGAGCAAGCGCTCGTAACATTCTTCGACCGCGAGCGCCAGTTCCGCTTTCAGTGGCGCGTCGGGATTCGTGATGACTTTGGCTTTGAGTTCCGTGAGCACTTTTTCTTTGGGCGCTTCGAGCGAAAGATAAAGCTGCTTCTCGGTCGCGCCGCGCATCGCCGACAGCAGGCGATGACCCGGCACTTTTGCGATGGCTTCGGAATATTGCGCGAAGCCCGCGTACTTGCCCTTCGACAGATCGATTCCTTCGCGAGCTTTCGTGGCGACCTTGCCCTCATTAATAAGGAGGTCGCGCGCAATTTTGCGGCACGCGGGCTCTTCGGCGATGTTTTCGGCAAGGATATCGCGCGCGCCGGAGAGCGCGTCCTGGACTTCCTTTACGCCTTTTTCTTCGCAGAGAAACGGTTTGACGACTTCGTCTGGCGTAGCCGTGCCGGTCTCTTGTTTAAACACAATCTCGGCGAGCGGTTCGAGGCCTTTATGCTTGGCCGCGTTGGAGCGCGTGCGGCGGCGGGAGCGGAAGGCCATGTAGAGATCCTCCAATTCGTCGCGCGACCCCGCCTTCAGAATCTTCTCTTCCAACTCGGGCGTGAGCTTGCCGCCGTCCCGGATCGACTTCAACGCCGTTTCGCGGCGGCTCTCGTCGTCGCTGAACTCGTCCAGCTTTTCCTTCACTTTGGAAAGCGCGGCTTCGTCGAGCCCGCCGGTTCGATCGCGGCGATAGCGCGCCAGGAAGGAAATCGACGCCCCTTCTTTAAACAATGCCGCCGTAGCCTCGACCTGGCTGAGTTCCAATTTAAGCGTTGCCGCTATCCGTTTGTTTACATCCATGAATCGACCTCTTCCCGCACCCGTCCTAGAATTCAATAAGAGCGTAATAGTGTAGTCAGTCTGTCTGTAGAGTGTACTGGAAATTCAAAGGTTTGTGAATGAATGTGGAATATGAATTAAGTTCGCCCCGAGGCAATTCCCGCGGCGGACGCAATTGAATATCGCGGCTGAACGTTTATCCTTGTCGAAAATTATGGATTACGAACTCGAACGAAAATACTTTCTCGAAAAAATCTGCGACTACTGCCGGGCTCTCGAGCAGCCCGCCGTCAGCATCCAGGTCGCGGAGGAGTCGCGGGTTTTGTTCAGTTCGAGCGGTCGTCCGTTTGACGCGCTCGCCTGGGTTGACGAGAACAACGACCTCGTCTGCATCACCACCCGCACCGGCGAAATGCCCGAAGCGCGCTTCGACGACGCCGTCGAGCTCTTTCAGGAAACGCTGCAAATTTGCTGGGACCACTGCGTCGCGGTCAGCGCCGTGGAGAAACGCTACGAGTTGTCCATGGCGATCTTCATCGGCGGACTCACCTTCGATGCCTTCGAGGGTCTCATCTTCAATTTGACGGCCTGCGCCGAAGAGATCGAAAAGTCCTTCAAGAAAAAGAAGCCGAAGAAAACCTAATGGTTCGGAAACGCTAATTTGATAAGTTCGTAGTTCCGCCTTTAGGCGGCTCCCAAAGACCGCCTGAAGGCGGAACTACGAACTTATTTGCGTTCGAAAAAAAATTGCTTCGCGCCGATTCGCGGTTAATTTGCGCTCATGCCAAGACCAACCGCACACCGCCGCTGGGAGTTCGCGCCGCGTTCCACCGATGACGCGGCGATTCGCGCGCTCGCCAGCGGGCTGAAGATATCCGAGATCTCCGCGCGTATTCTGTTCAATCGCGGTTTCACAAGCGCGCCCGCGGCCGAGGGATTTCTCTCGCGCCGCATGGATCTGCTCCACGATCCCGCGAAACTGCCCGACATCGAAAAAGCAGTCGCGCGCATCGCCGAGGCCATCGAGAAGAAACAGCGCATCGTGTTGTTCGGCGATTACGATGCCGACGGCGTCACCGCCACCGCATTGCTGGCGCGCTTCTTCACTTTCCTCAATGGAAAACCGCCGCTGCGCGTCGCGTTTGACGCGATGGTTCCCGAACGAAAAAATGGCTATGGACTCGGCGCGCAGGCCGTGCAGGACGTTCTCGCGCGAAAACCGGCGCTGCTGATCACGCTCGACAACGGCATCTCCGCGGTCGAGGCGATCGACGCGCTCAATGCGGCGGGCGTCGATTGCATCGTCGTCGATCACCACTTGCCCGGCGACACATTGCCGCGCGCCGTCGCCGTGATCAATCCGAAACGCACCGACGCCGGAAACACTTATCCGTTCTCGGAACTCTGCGGCGCGGGTGTCACGTTCAAACTGGTCTGGGCGCTGGCGGTTCATTTTTCTCAAAATAAGACAGTGACGCCCGATTTTCGCCAGTTTTTAATCGAAGCGATGGCGCTCGCGGCGATCGGCACGGTCGCCGACGTGGTGCCGCTGATCGACGAAAATCGCGTGCTGGTGCATCACGGTTTGAAGATGCTGCTGTCGACGACGCAGCCGGGCCTTCGCGCGCTGCTCGAAATCTCGCGGCTGATACCCGGTCCCAGCGACAAATTCGCGAAAGAAAAAACCGCGATCTCACCGGGCGATGTCGGCTTCCGGCTGGGGCCGCGGATCAATGCCGCTGGACGCTGCGGCAGCGCCGCCGATGCGCTCGAACTGCTGCTGACGAACGATCCCACACGCGCGGCGGAACTGGCGCAGAAACTCGAAGCTTTTAACGGCGAGCGGCAAAAAATCGAGGAAGGCATCATCGCCGAAGCACGCGCCCAGGCGCAGGAGACGCTTGCGGCGCGGCCGCTGTGCCGCGGATTCGTGCTGGGATCGGAAGGCTGGCATCAGGGCGTGATCGGCATCGCGGCGTCCAGAATCGTCGAGGAATTTTACCGCCCCGTCCTGCTGCTCGCCATTAATAGGGAGAGCGGCGTCGCGCACGGCTCGGGCCGCTCGATCCGCAATCTGAATCTTCACGACGCGATGCACCGGTCGAGCGAACACTTGATTACGTTCGGCGGACACGCCGCGGCGGCGGGGCTGACGATTCGCGCGGAGAACATCGACGCGTTTCGAACGCACTTCGAATCGGCGGTCTTCGGCATGGTCGGAGAAGACGATTTGATTCCGCGCATGCATATCGACACGCGCATCGAAATGGCGCATTTGACGCCGAAGCTCTGCGAGGAACTCGAACTTTTCGAACCGTGCGGAATGGGCAATCCGCGACCGACGCTGGCAGTGTGCGGCGTCGAAATGCCCGCGCCGCCGCGGCTGATGGGCCGCGACGAAAAGCACGTGCAATTCTTCGCGCGCCAGGGAACGAATTCGCGCCGCGTCGTCGCGTTCAATTTCGCCGAACACTTCAACGCGCTCTGCGACTGCACGCAAACGCGCGCGCTCGACATCGCGTTCCGGCCACAGCTCAACACCTTTAGAGGAGAGAGCAACGTGGAACTTCTGCTCGAGGCCTATCGGCTGAACGAAATGTGAGGATTGAATTTCTTTTCATTTTGTCAATTCTTCACGTGAATTCCTCGAACTTCCAAGTAGGCTAGCTGCCTCTGAAATTCAAACAAGTCGTTGTTTTTTGAAAGGTTTTCAAAGTCCCATGGCGAAGTCAAAGGTAAAGAAACCGCACCCCAAGCCCCCGGCGGAAGCCAAAACCGTTGTCGCGATCCAAAAATCGATCGACGACCGCAAGGCAAAGCTGACGAAGCGCATCGCGGCCGCGACGAAAGACGGCAAACTCATCCGCCACGATCTGAAAGTGCGCGCGGCGTCGAAGCGCGTCAAGCGCGCTCAGCGCAAACTCCTGAGCGAAGCGTATCGGTTGCAACCGCACAAGACCGGCGTGAAACCGGCGGCCCCGCCCGTGGTGGCTGCGGAAGTCGCAGCGGCGGAAGGCGAAAAGAAAGAATAGTCCGGTTCGATCTGCGTCGCGCGGAGGTATGCGGCTGAAGGTCTGACCCAACCCTTTATAATAGGCTTTGAATGCGAGCGTTCTGCTCGCATTTTTTATGGCGGCGCGAACCACTCATTTCGGTCATCCACCCGACACCGACGGAACAATGTAGATAGTCTCTCCACCCTTCAATACCGTTTTGGTTCCATTCAAAAGCCGCACTTCCGTATCGTCAACATAAATCAACACATGCTTCCGCGGTTCATTCTGTTCGGTGCAGATGCGGTCGGAAAGTCCGGGACGAAGACCGTCGAGCGCCCGGATGGCGTCCAACACCGTCGCGGCGCATACCTCCATTTCTCGTTGTCCCGCGAGTTCGGCAAGTGGGGCAGGCAGGCGAATTGTGGCCATGGTTTGCTCTCGAATTATCGCGGCAGCCGCCGCCAATTTCCGTCCGGCCCCATGATTTCGCAGGGCCGGTAACGCGTCTTGTATTCCATGCTCGCACAGCCCTCAATGTAGTAGCCCAGATATAGCCAGCGTCTGCCCATCGCGCGTGCCATCTCGGCGCATTTCAAAATCAGGAAGGTGCCCAGGCCGCGATCGCGAAAATCCGGGTCGTGATAGTGATAAACCGCCGAAACGACGTTCGGCGTGTTCTCTGTAATCAACGCACCCAGGAACCTTCCGTTCTCCCAAATCGAAATCTCGCTCGTTGGAATCTGGTTGCGCACGAAGCTGAATTCATACTCCTCGATGCCCTCCATGTGGTAGGGCCATTGTTTGGATTCCTGCTGAGCCAGATGATACTTTCGAAACAGCTCGATCCGGTCCATATCGCAAATCGGATGGCCAATGCGAACCTCCAAGTCCGCATTGCGTTTCAGCGTGCGCCGGTGGGAACGATCGGGTTGAAATTCGTCGAGCGGAAATCGGATCGGGCGGCACATCGCACAGCCGTCGCAGACGGGACGAAAAAATGCGAGCCCGAATTTGCGGCAGCCGCGATTCATCAGCTCTTCGTATTCTTCCGGTTCAAGAACCGGCGCAACGGAATATTCCAGTTCCGCCACGCGGCCGGGCAGGTACGCGCAGGGGTGGGGTTCGGTGATGAACTGGTGAACGACTAGCATGGAACATAGGCTAAGGCCGCGCGGCTTAATTTCAACACCGCTATTTTTGCTCCGCCAGTTGAAAACGCGCGTGCTTGTGTCATTGTATAGACCTCTATGAATAAACACAAAATCCCCGCGCTGCTCGCCGGCGCCCTGCTGTTGCTTGCTCCCCTTATTGCCGCAACCGCCGAAGATGCGCCCGCGCCCTGGCAGCCCAAGATGGCTCCCGCGTCCGACGAAGCCGAGAACATGATCAAGGGTTACAAAACTCCGGCGGATTTAAAAATCGAACTCTTCGCCGCCGAACCGATGCTCGCGCATCCCGTTGAGCTTTGTTGCGACGAGAAAGGGCGTTTCTTCATCGCCGAAACGTGGCGCTTCTCCGACGGCATCTCAGGAGGCGGCGACAAGGATTTCGGCGCGCTCGACATGCGCGGCCACATGGACTGGCTTGATCAGGATCTCGGCAACCACACACCGCAGGAACGCGAAGCGATGTTGCGCCGCAATCTCGGCGACAATGCCAAGCGCCTCGAACTGAATTCCGAAATCGTGCGGCTCGTCGAAGACACGAAAGGGACCGGCAAGGCCGATAAGAGCACGATTTTCGCCGATGGCTTCAACAATATTCTCGATGGCGCGGGCGCTGGGGTGCTGGCGTTCAAAGGCAATGTTTATTTCACCTGCATCCCGAATCTGTGGCTCCTCCAGGACACGAAAAACACCGGCAAAGCCGACGTCAAAAAAGTGCTGCAGACGGGCTTTGGCGCGCGCATCGCGTTTCTCGGACACGATCTTCACGGCCTGGCGCTCGGCCCGGACGGCAAGCTTTATTTCAGCATCGGGGACCGCGGCTACAACGTCAAAGTCGGCGGCAAACAGATCGACGGGCACGAACGCGGCGGCGTGTTTCGCTGCAATCCGGACGGTTCGGAGTTCGAAGTCTTCGCGACGGGCTTGCGCAATCCGCAGAAACTCGCGTTCGACAAATACGGAAATCTGTTCACCGCGGACAACAACGCCGACCACGGCGATTCCGCGCGCTGGGTGTACGTTGTCGAAGGCGGCGACAGCGGCTGGCGCGGCGGGTTTCAATTCATCACGCATCCGAACGTGCTCGGCACGTGGACCTCTGAAAAGATGTGGTACGAATTTCACGAGGGCCAACCTGCGTTCATCGTTCCGCCGATCAAACAGCTCGGCCAAGGCCCGTCGGGCGTCGCGTACTATCCCGGCACTGGCCAGTTGCCCGAACGCTATGAGAATCATTTTTTCTACTGCGATTACAAAGGCAACGGCGGGGTGTTCTCGTTCTCCGTCAAACCCAAAGGCGCGGGATTTGAATACGTCGAAGACAAAGACAAGGAATTTTTCTGGAAGAATCAGGCGACCGACATGGTCTTCGGCATCGACGGCGCGGCATACGCATCGGTTTGGGTCGGTGGAATTACCAAGACCGGCAAAGGCCGCATTTATCGCATCTATGATCCGACAATGAAGGAAAATCCGGTCGCGCTCGAAACGAAAAAACTGCTTCTCGAAGGAATGGAAAAACGCACGAACGACGAATTGACGAAGCTGCTCGCCCACGCCGATATGCGGGTGAGGCAGGCGGCGCAGTTCGCGCTCGCTGAAATGGGCGCGGCGTCGATTTCCGCTTTCTCGCAAACGTTGAAGAGCGAAAATCAGCTCGCGCGCATTCATGCGATTTGGGGTCTGGGGCAAATCGCGCACGACATTGCGTTCGCTGGGATGCCGGCCGAAGAACGCGAAAAGAATCTGGCAAAGCCCTGGGACGAAAAGGCGCTCGAACCGCTGCTTGCAGTCTTCGTCGACAAGGACGCCGAAGTCGCCGCGCAGGCCGCGAAAATCGCCGGTGATGGACGCTATGCGAAAGCGCAGGATGGATTGGCGAAATTGTTAAAACATGAAAATCTGCGCGTGCAATTTTTTGCAGCGTATGGATTGGGGAAGCTGGGAAATTCGGACGCCATCGAACCGCTTTGCGCGATGCTTGCCGAGAACGCCGACAAGGATCCGTTCGTGCGGCACGCGGGCGTCATGGCACTCTATTGGATCGCCGCGAAATACCCCGATCTCGTGATCGCAAAAGGCGCGGACGCGTCGGCGCCGGTGCGCATGGCCGTGCTGCTGGTGCTGCGCAGAATGGAAGACGCGCGCATCGCGAAATTCCTGAAAGACGCGAGTCCGAATCTGATTCTCGAGGCCGCGCGAGCCATCAACGACGTGCCGATTCCGGGCGCGTTTCCGGAACTGGCCGCACTTATCGTTCCCGGCGCGCAGGCGCGCGAAAAGGAAAAACTTCCGAGCGGGTTTTCGTTCAAGGCTGAATTCTGGGACGATATCAAGGGCAAGGACTATAAGGATTTCATCGACAGCCCCAAATTCAAAACCGCAAGAGCCGACAAAGAAGAGACCTTCGACATTTTCGAAACGCCCAGCAATCGCGCGGATTATTACGGCGCGCGCGTCAGCGGCATCATCACCGCGCCGGCGACGGGCGAGTACACGTTTTGGATCGCGGTGGACGATTGGGGCGAGTTGTTTTTGAGCACCGACGAAAAACCCGATAACAAAAAACGCATCGCCGAAACACATGCTCCGCAGTGGTGCAAGGCACGCGAATGGAACAAATACCCAAACCAGAAATCGGCGCCGCAGAAGCTCGAAGCCGGCAAGAAATATTACATCGAAGCGTTGATGTACGAAGTCCAGAGAGACGACAATCTGGCCGTTGGCTGGCAACTGCCTGACGGCAAAAAACAGATGCCGATCGGCAATTCGGATGTCGAAGAAGCTCCGCAATCCCAACTGCTCTTGCGCCGCGCATTGAATGCGTATTTCCGCCACGGCGGCGCGGAGAACGCCACGGCGCTCGCCGCGTACGCCGCGCAAAAAAGCGCGCCGGTGGGCTTGCGCGTCGAAGCGTTAAGCATGCTCGCCGATTGGGCCGCGCCGCCGTTGCGCGACAAAATCATGAACCTCGTCCGCCCGCTTCCGCCGCGCAATCCCGCGCCCGCCGCCGATGCACTCAAACCTTTTGTAACACTGTTGCTGATTGATACGCCGGGAACCGACGTTCCGGCCGCGGCCGCGCAAGCATTCGAAAAACTGCATCTCATCGAAGCGCTTCCCGGATTGCAGGCTGTCTACGAAGATGAAAAAAAGGCGGGCGAAATTCGAGTGGCCGCTTTGAATGCGCTCTTTGAATTGAAGTCGGACAAGATTCACGATTACGCGCATCAGGCGACGGTCAGCAAAGACGCTAATCTTAAAAAAGCAGGCACGGCGCTGATGGCAAAACTCGATCCAAAGGTTGCTGTCGCCGCGATGCAAAAGGCGCTCGAAAATGAGAAAATCGCAATCGCGGAAAAGCAAAATGCGTTCAATGTGCTGGGCGGCATGAAAACGGCGGAGTCGGATGCGGTGTTGAACGCATGGGTCGAGAAACTGCTCGCGGGAAAAGCACCGCCCGAGATTGAACTCGACATTTTGGAGGCCGCGCAAAAGAGCGAGAACAACGAAGTCAAAGACGCGCTCGCGAAATACAACGCGGCGCTGCCGCGCACCGAACACAAAGCGATCCAGCTCTCCGATTTCAAATCCGCGCTATTCGGCGGAAATGCGGAGGCCGGGCGCAAGATATTCTTCGAAGGCGCCACCGCTCAATGCACGCGTTGCCACAAAATTGACGGGAAAGGCGGGGACGTCGGCCCCGAATTAAAGGGGATCGGCACGCGCGAAAAGCGCGACTATCTGCTCGAATCCATCGTCGATCCCAGCGCAAAAATCGCGAAGGGCTTTGAATCGGTCGTCGTCAAAACGATCGACGGAAAAGTGATCAGCGGCATTTTAAAAACTGATGACGACAAAAAGATCGCGATTATGCCGGGCGACGGCAAACTGATCGAAATTCCGAAAGAAGAAATCAAGACGCGCAAGAATCAGGAAGAATCCATAATGCCGCCGCTGACCGGCGTGCTCACGAAGTTCGAGATCCGGCATTTGGTGGAGTTCCTGTCGTCGTTGAAATGAGCACGAAACGGGACGTTGTTTTTTTGGAGCAGCATCGAATGCGCCGCGCAGCATGGCTGGGACCACTTTTTTTTATTGCTATTGCTGCGTCGAACTCAAGCGCCGGCGAACCGCTCCCTTTGCGGCCGAACATTCTGTTCATTCTCGCCGATGACTTGGGCATCGAGTGCGTGAATTGTTACGGCGGAACGTCGTTCAAGACGCCGAACATTGACGCACTCGCGCGCAGCGGCATTCAGTTCAACACATGTTTCGCCACGCCGGTCTGCTCGCCGAGCCGCGCGCAATTGCTCACCGGCAAATACAATTTCCGCACTGGATTCATCGATATCGCCGGGCGCAGCGGCGCGTCGAAAGAACTCGATTGGTTTCGCAATCCCACCGTGGCGAGCGCGTTCAAAGACGCCGGTTACACGACGGCGATCACCGGGAAGTGGCATCTGGGCTGGAACAATTTTGAGCCCAAGAAGAAGGACGATTACGACGAAGAGAGCAACGACGCCGTCCATTCTCCGCATATTGAAGCCTGCGGATTCGAGACGCAACGCTGCTTTCGCCATGCCTACATTTATTACGACAAACCCAAGCCGGGAAAATACGGGCCGGATATTTATCAGGCGTGGGTGTTGAAATACCTCGAGCAGCGCCGCGGCAATCCGAAACCGTTCTTCCTCTATTATCCCATGGGCCTGGTGCACGCGCCGTTCATGCCGACGCCGTTGAATCCCAAGAGCGGCGAGAAAGACGGCCAGGAAAATTTCCGTTTCATGGTCGAGTATTGCGACAGCGAAGTCGGGCAGGTGCTCAAGAAGCTCGACGAACTTGGGCTGCGGCAAAACACGCTGGTGATTTTCGCCGGGGACAACGGCACCGATTCGCGCATTCACTCGCGTTTCAACGGCGAAACGCTTCCGGGCAAAAAGGGCGAAATGGATGACCGCGGCAGCCAAGTGCCGATGATCGCATCGATGCCGGGAAAAATCGCCCCGGGGCAAGAGCTGAACGACTTGATCGATTTCACCGACTTCTACCCCACCCTGCTCGATTTCGCCGGCGTCGAAATGCCCAAAATGAATGGCGAGAATCGCGAGAATAAAATCGACGGCGTGAGCTTCGCGGCGCGCTTGCGGGGCGAACCAGGCAAACCGCGCGAATGGGTCTTCTCTCAATATGTGAACAATTATTTCGTGCGCGGGGAGAAATACAAATTGCGCGAGAACGGCGACCTGTACGACGTCAGCGCGTCGCCCCAGCGCGAGACGCTTGTTCCAAGCGGAACGGAAACCGACGAAGCGGCGGCGGCGCGCAAAAAGCTCAAAGCGATCCTGGCGCAAATCAAACAGTAGGCTCTGTCTGAAATCGCGCATCAATTTGTTTACGCATGAATTTCTCCTTCTGCCGACATATAGTGCAAGAGCGGCGTCGAAATTCTTGCGGAGCACTGTGATGGATGGAGCAGGTGTAACGAAAAGCGCTGCGGAACAGTCTGCTGAAAGTTCCGACGAAGACGTTCCGGAAGACTCAAAATTTCCCTTCACACCGGCCTTGTGGGACAGCCTGAAGAATTATTCGGGCACGGTGTTGAAGGCCGATCTGCTGGCGGGGCTGAACGTCGCCTTCGTTGCGCTGCCCTTGTCGATGGCGCTGGCGGTGGCGGCTGGCGCGACGCCGCAAGCGGGTTTGTACACTTCGATTATCGGCGGCATCGCGGTGGCACTTTCGGGCGGATCGCGCTTTCAGATTTCCGGACCGACCGCCGCGTTCGTCGTTGTGCTTGCCCCGATCTTCGCGCAGCACGGCCTGCAGGGCATGATGTTCGCCGGGATGATGGCGGGCGTGATTCTGATTATCATGGGGCTGATCCGCTTCGGTTCGCTCATCAAATACATTCCCCACCCCGTCACGGCGGGCTACAACACCGGCATCGCTATCATCATTGCAACGCAACAGATCAAAGAACTGTTCGGTTTGACGATTGGCTACGAGGTCGTCAAGGAGACTCATTCCACTCGCGCGATTGACGGCGTGACTGGCGAATTTATCACGCGCACCACCGAATATGTCGAGCGCATGCCGAATTCGTATTGGGCGAAATTGTGCGCGCTTTTCGACGGCTTCAAACATTCGCCGGTGTCCGCGATTGAACAGTCGGCGGCGGTGGGATTGTTCGCGCTGGGCGCGTTAATTGCCTATCCGAAATTTTTTCCGCGAGCGGTGCGGCGCGTGCCGGCGCCCGTGGTCGGAATTGCCGCGGGCGTGGCCGCGAATCTTTTTTGCGCGCACGTGCTGGGCTGGACTCAGGTCAAGACCATCGGCGCGTTTTCCCGCGTTCTGCCGCATTTCGACTGGGCGCCGGTCGCGCAGATGGACTGGAGCGCCGCGAACATGGCGTCGTACATCATGCCGGCCACATCCATCGCGATCTTGTGCGCGGTGGCGTCGTTGTTGTCTGCGGTCGTCAGCGACGGCATGACCAATACGAAACATGACGCCAACACCGAATTGATCGGCCAGGGCATCGGCAATCTGGTGTCGCCGCTGTTTGGGGGCATCGCGATCAGCGGCGCGGTGGCGCGCAGTGTGGTCAACGTGCGCAACGGCGCAAAAACGCCGTTCGCGGCGATCTTTCATTCCATCGCGTTGATGGCGATCCTGCTGATCGCCGGGCCGTATGCCGGAACCATTCCGATGCCGGCGCTCGCGGCGATTTTGCTAGTCGTCTCCTACAACATGGCGGATCTCAAACATTTTCGGCATCTGCTGCGCGCGCCGCTATCGGATATTGTCGTGCTGTTCACGTGCCTGGCTCTGACCGTTTTTGTCGACATGTCCACAGCAATCACCGTCGGCATGATTCTCGCGGCGATTCTGTTCATGCGGCGCATGTCCGAGTTGACCAGCATCGAATCGCAGCTCACGTCGGCGGACGCCGAGATGCAGAGCCACGATCTGGAAATCCACGATGTGCCGCGGCGCGTCATGGTGTACAGCGTCGATGGTCCATTTTTTTTCGGCGCGACTGAAAAAGCGTTCGAAGCCATGGAAGAAGTGGGCGAGGACACGCGCATCGTGATCCTGCGCCTCAATCGAGTCCCGGCGATGGACGTGACCGGTTTGTACGCGCTCGAAAAAGTGCACGAGAATCTTCAGTCGCGAAAGATTACGCTTATTCTTTCCGGCGCGCGCCCTCAGCCGCGCGAGGTGATGTTAAAAGCGGGATTCCTCAATTCCGTGGGGCTTGAGAACATCAAGCCGGATATCGAATGGGCACTGGTCCGCTGCTACGAATTGCTCGGACCCGACGCGAAGGAACGGCGGACGGGCGGAACGACGATTATTCCAAAGAAGAGGGATTAGGAAATAGGGGTTAGGGGATAGGGAACTGCATTACGTGATTTTGAATTTCATTCGGTTTACAAATCGATTCCTTCCACCCCACCCCTAATCCCTGGACCCTAACCCCAAATATGGCCTCCATCATCCATGTCGATCTCGATCAGTTCTATGCCGCCGTGGAGATCCTTGATTTTCCGGAGCTGAAGGGACTGCCGTTGATCGTGGGCGGGCGGCCCGATTCGCGCGGCGTGGTGTGCACGGCGAGTTACGAGGCGCGTGCGTTCGGCGTGAAATCGGCGATGCCCAGTTCGCAGGCCGCGCGGCTTTGTCCGCAGGCTCTTTGGCGCGTCCCGCGCATGTCTCGCTACTCCGAAAAATCGCGCGAAGTGCGCGCGGTCTTTGAGCGCTTCACCGATCAGATTCAACCTGTCTCGCTCGACGAAGCGTACCTGGATGTCGGCGGTTCGCTGAAACTGTTCGGCAGTTCCGAAAACATCGGGCGACGCATCAAAAACGAGATTTTCACTGACACCGGACTGGTTGCGTCGGTCGGCGTTGCGGAGAATAAATTTCTGGCGAAAGTCGCCAGCGATCTCAAGAAGCCCAATGGCTTCGTGGTCATTCCGCCGGGCGCGGAGCACGCCGCCGCCGTGCTGAATCCGCTGCCGGTGTCGCGGCTCTGGGGCGTCGGCCCGAAGACGGGTGAGAAACTGAGCAAACTGGGCATCGTGAAAATCGCCGATCTGCTGGCGGCCGATCCCGGGTGGCTTGAGCGCCGCATCGGGCGCGAGAACGCGGAACGGCTGTTATCGCTGGCACGCGGAATCGATGTTGGAGAAGTCGAATGCGGCGGCATTTCAAAATCGCTCGGCCGCGAAAACACGTTCGCGAAAGATCTGCGCGACGTGGACGCCATGGAGCGCGAACTGCTCGCGTTTGCCGACGAAGTGGCCACGCGACTGCGCGCGGAAGGATTGAAATGTGGCGGCGTGACACTGAAAGTAAAGTTAGCGGACTTCACGCGCATCACTCGCGCGCTGATGCTGGAAGAGCCGACCGATCTGGCCGAACCGCTTTACCGCGCGGCGAAAACGATGCTGCGCGAACGCGTCGAACTCGCCGGGCGCGGCGTGCGCCTGCTGGGATTGACGACGACGCATCTGACGCGCGCGGGGGCGGCGGCGCAAAGCCTTTTTTCGGACGGTGACACCGAACGAAAAGAGCGCGCGGCATTGGCTATTGATAAATTGCGGGGAAAATTTGGAGACTGTGCGGTGACGATGGGACGGTTGTTGGAGAAGCGCGCGGATAACACGGGGACGCCGACGAATACGCCGGAGCGCGGAACGTGAGTAATTGAATTCAGCTTGAGCAAATTTGGGTGCCACTGGTAGTGGCCGTTTGCTACCAGTGAGAATCGGGTGAAGACCGCTAAATTACTGCCGCACATTTTCGGCAAGTGTGCCGACGACGATTACACTTTATTCAACACGCACTTTCGATCCGCACTGGTAGCAAACGGCCGCTACAAGTGGCAACCACAAACAGTACAAGCTGTTTTCTAGATTTTCTTTTGAAGATCGTCAATCTCGTCGATGATCCCGCGTAAACGGCAGCAGATTATCCGTCATCGTCGCGCTCTTGCGGGGAATCGGCATGTCGTAGAACAGCCAGGGCTTGACCAGTTCCACCAGCACGGCGTTTTCGACTTCCAGCAATTTCACTTTCTTATCTTTCTTCATCACCGCGATGTGGTCTTTGAAAAATGCGCGATTGAAGACGTTCTGGGGATAGAGGCGCAGAAATGTGTCCTCTTTTTCAAGCGCCTGGCCGTCGAGCGAATCGGCTTGCTTTCCGCGCCCAATCTGAATGCCCATGACGACGTTCGTATTCGCGATGCACATGGCCAGCGCGGCTTCTTCCATCGCCGCGCGCGTCATTAGCGGCGCGGCCAGCGACATCTTGCATTGCGCGACCATTTTGCCTTCGCACTTGCCAACGATTTCGATGCGAAAGCGCGTGGTCTTGTCCGTGCCCCGCGCTTCGGCACGCGGCACACCCATGCCGCCGCGATCGGCGAGACTCTCCGCCAATTGCTGCCGGTCGGCTTTTGTGTTTATGCCGAACGAGCGCGCTAAAAAATCGAGAGGATCGCCGAATTGGGAGAACACACCGCTTAAGACGAACGCGGCGGAAATGTGGGGCTTTTCGGGGGTGAAGGGCATTGTTGTTTCCGGTGATATTTATGAACAGCCAACGACCATTTGTCATTTGGCATTTGTCATTTGTGATTGGTCATTGATCGGGCGTTGCGCGGCGCCACGCCAAAAATGACAAATCCCAAATGACAAATGACAAATGGCTCCCAGCATTTATTCCGCAGCGGCTTCTTCGTGTTCGGCTTCCACCGGCACGTCTGAAGTTACTTCCGCTTCAGGCGCATGTTCAACTTCGGCGGCGTGCTCAGCTTCCGGTGGGGCTTCTACTTCCGCGCTGCCTTTATCCAAACTCGCCGGTTTCGGCGGCTTGGGCACGGCGTCGCCGGGTTTTAGCATCAACATCATGCCGTGCTTTTCCATGAATCGGAAATGACGCCACAGGACCGCGCTCGGGGCATGATCGAATTCATGCCCGATTGCGCGGGCGATTTCCTCGAACGTGTGATGCCCGTCGGCCCAGAACGTCGCCGCGTGCAGCACCGCGTCCTCGCGCGGGTTCGGAATCTCACCGTGTTCGTCATGGCGCTGATCTGCCGGAATCGCTTCGTACGTCGGCGTGCCGATGTATTTCTTGTATGGACGAATGCCCGCCAAATCCGCGTCCACCGTCGCCGCTACAATCTCACCCGCGTCACAATCGGCCAATTCCTTCAGGCGGCGTTTTTCGAGATCGACCAGCCGGCGCAAGTGGCGGCAGTATTTCATCAGAATTAAATGCCCCGTCGCGCGTTCTTCGCGGAGCATGAAATTCTTCGCCGACATGACCGCTTTTTCGGAGATCTCCTTGATGTAGTCCATGCGGTCGAAGGCCTGCGCCATCGCCGCTTTTTTCGCATCCTCGGAATCCGCCTGATGCAGCAGTCCCGCGCAATCGGCGGCGGCGTTTTCGATCCGCGTGCCGTAGCGCCGCACCGTTTCGTGCGCCAGCCACAACGCTTCCTTTTGCGTGCAGGTCGACAGAATGTGCATGTACGCGCCGGCCACCGTCGCGAAAGCTTTCATCGACTTCGTCGAGAGCTGGTGATCCGTCGCATCCGACGAGGTGCCCTGCAGCCGGTCCGAACCGCGAATCGCCGGAGTGGGAACGCCGATCAGCGGATCGTTGTAGCCGTTGTCCACGAATCCATAGGGGCCGGATTCGATGTGCGCGTAAGGCAGCGCGGTTCCGAAATGTTCCTGCAACAGGACGCTCAGCAATGTGTCGGTAATCGACGGCACGGCGTCCGGGCAGAAGTAACGCTTGAGCGACGCGCCGGCCTGTTCCTGATAACGCCCGACCGAATCAAAATTCAACGCCGCGATGGCGCGCCGCAGAATCCCGGGGTTTCTCGCGGCAAAGCCCATCGAACCGTACCCGCGCGAGGTCAGCAACGCACGGAGCGCGCGCTTTAACGGCGGCAATTCGCCGGCCGCCGCGCCCGCTTGAATCGCGCGCATGGCTTCCATCACCACGGCCGCACCCGAACCGCACGCGTTGGCACCCTGACGCTGAGTCGAACACACGGCCACGATCTCTTCCTGCAGCGTGGCGTCGATGTAACCGCACGTCACTGGCAGCGTTGCGGCGGGTTCGAACTTCGCGTCGATGACCATGCGCAGCTTTACGGCGCCGCGGTCGAAGAGCACGTCCATTTCGACGCCCATTTCGGGGCTGACCATCATCGCCGGAAACGCGGCGTCGCCGTCGTGGAATCCGCCATAACCGGCCTGATTGCTCCAACTGTCGATGGACGCCGTGGCGTCGGGCATGTAGCGTTCGGCCGGAGACCAGCTCGAAACGATCCCCAGCGCGCCGGCTTCCAGCAGCCGCATTTTGATCGACCGCGGCTCCATGATCGTGTAGACCAGCTTGCCTCGGAGCTGTTGCTTTTTGGCATTGAATTCGGCGTCGTCGCGGATGCGAATCGCAAGCGCCGTCACGCCGCCCGAAGTCGTCGAGCCGGAATACGCCACAACGGCTTGCGGACGCTTCTTGCGCTCCGCCAGAATTTTATGCCGCAATTCGAAAGGGTCGATGATTTCCAACAGCGCCGACTGGCACTCCCAGCCCATGGGCATTTTCCAGTCGCCATAGACGCTGTGTCCATCCGCGGGCGCGTCAAATGGGCGCGCGCGAATGTTCCATTCGCGCAGCTTCGCCGATACATGCCGGTATGTCGCGTGATACGACGAAATCGAGGCCTGCCGGTCGGTGTGCCAGACCAGTTCCGTCAATTCCATCAGGTTCGATTCGGAGATCCGATCCCCGATCGCTTTGAGGCGTTCCCGAATTATTTCTCGCATGCCGCCTTCTCCTTTAAAGCGCGGAGTGCCAAGCACAGGGCGTCGGGACACGGCCCAGCGCCGCTTTCCCCGACACTCAGTGCTCAGCACCCAGCGTCCAATTCAATTTTTAACTTCGTTAAACCGGCTTTTTTTTGAACTGTTACGTCCCCTCCATTTACTTTTCGACTTGCACACAACCCGCTTCGTTGAATTCCAACGTTCTTGATCAATTTCATGTCTTACTCAATCGCGGATGAACGCGAATAAGTTGGCCTTACGAGTTTTCCCATGCACGTGCCCAGCCTATTTGATTTCGCCCGCCCCTTCAAAAGCCATTGCTGCGTAAGAGACGGCACTATGGGACTGAGCCTTCAGCATTTGATCGTAGTGAAGCAAATGACCGCTCGACAGCATCCCGTGGCACGCGCTGAGCATGGTCAACACGGAAAGCACCGCGTCCACGTGTCGCGAATTCTGCGAGCGAAGGATTTCTTTGTAAAAATACTCCGCATCGAGCGTTTCGAGCGATTCGAGAATGCGCATGTCCATCCGTTGGATGGGCTTCAACATGCGCTCGTCGATCATGGTGCTGTGCCCGAATTCGGGGCCTACGTGGCTCAAATCGACGCTGCAGAGCACGCACCACTTGCGCCCGCATTTTTCGAGTTCCGACCGAAGCGCATTCGAAAAGCGCTGGAATTCCTCGTCTTGAAACGGCGATTCGTCACGCGCGAGAAAGGGGTCCACCGCTCCGCACAGAATCGGCACTATTTCGACGGAACGCTTGCAACGCCCCGCGAGCAGCGCTTGAATCATCACGGCCTGAAATTCGATGGAATGTTCGCCGCGGTGCGCCATTTCCGCAACCATGTCGTCGGTCCGAGAGGCCTCATGCAGACGTTTGGCAATGTCGCGAGCCGTGTGCAGGGTTCCAAGCGGTGTTTCGAAATCCTTCTGAGAAACGCAATACAATTGGTTGCCTGTATTTTGGTGCGCCACTCCCAAAATAAAGATCAACTCCGCCTGGCTGGCGTCCATGAGTTGCTTGTACGCATGAGCATACGTGGCGCCACCCGTGCGCAAATCGATGTGCGGAACAACCAGCGCGCGGACACGGTCAGTCGGCGCAGCCACGGTTTCAGAAAGTGCGCCGGGGCCATCGGGAGCAGTGAAAAAACCTTCGATGGTCGCCGTCAATGCATCCGCTTCGGCCGGATAAGCGGAGCCCGCGAGAGTGGCGATCCACGTGGGCATTTCCAGGTAATGGTTCAACTGGTGATAGATTTTTTCTTCAAAGGAACTGCTTCCAAGGAATAGTGCTTGTTCGAGTTCGTTTTGCAGCAGAAGAGCCTGTTCGGGCTGAATGGCGTGATTGTATTTTTCAAGAAACGCATCGGCCACCTCAACGGCGTTGCGGCGGCCGTCAAAGAGCAGCGCGAGCATATAGGCCCAAGTGCTGAGGAGCGCAGTCTGAGCGGCATAACCCTCGGGATCTTCGAGCAGCACTGAATTTTTTTCCAAATCAGTGCCCGGCGCGGCGGTACCGTCTTCACCTGTCGTGACAAGACGAGCGTTCACTTCGCGCAACGGCGGAATAGGATCATAAATCGTTTCAGCAATGGGGACGAGACGGGCAGGCACAGCAGCCGATAAATCGGCACCCAGCGGGGTGTCAATGATCGCATCACGATTCAAATTATTGTCGTCGTCGATCATCATGGCTGAAAAAAAACCAAATTGGACACCAACCACAATGCACAGGCAGAGCGGGAGTAGGCAGTGAATCACAACATTAACATAATCGGCAATGCAACGCTAATGTTTATCGACTGAATTTACTTGACAGCCCTGCAAAGAAGTGTATTCTGAGTTTCTTGTTATGCGGGTGTAGCTCAGTGGTAGAGCGCGACCTTGCCAAGGTCGAAGTCGAGGGTTCGAACCCCTTCACCCGCTCTCATATCAATCTGTTTTAACTCCATTCCATTACACGCCTTTACATCAACACTCTCCGCCCCGGCCGCGAGTCGTTGCATACCTCCTGCATACTTTTCACTTGAAAGCACCACGCCCCCACGGCTTCGGCAGTGCTTTGCAATCGGTCTTGCCGGGCATGACTGTAGACGTTTGCCGTTAAACGCGGGGAGATATTGTCAAAAGTTGTGGATGAGCGAAATTGAAAAGTGCGGCATATCCTTGGTGATCGAATCAAGATTACCAACCGGCCCACAGCGGGCCAGAAAGGATACGCCACATGAGTCAGGTTACGAATGTTGTGCCGT
>JBBRQD010000020.1:0-66103 GCA_038227045.1 Planctomycetota bacterium | reverse complement strand
GGAAACCGGAAACCTGAAACCCTGATTGGGATCCTGCTTCCGAACAAACCCCATGGGCGATTTTCAACCCACAGAGATGAGTGGGATTCCAAGTTCAGATTTTCAAGGTTGGCCTTGACCTTTAGACATATTCAGAGATGGACTGTAAGAGTTCGGCCCTTATGGGCCTGAAAACCGAATCTCAGGACTCGGACTTTGTCCGATTGCTCTTATCGATTTGCGGCGTTCGAACTAAGCATTTGCGCAATTCTTCCCGGCGATGACGATACCTGTTAAGAAATGGTGTAGCCGAGATATTGAGCGATCCATATCACGCGTCATTGAATCATAAGGAGCCGGACACGATGGCCAAGAATCTATCACGACGACACTTTTTGAAAACAGCCGGAGCCGCGGCTGCTGCGATCCCGTTTCTTTATCCTCGCATGACGCGGGCCGACGAAGCCAAAAAGCTGCGCGTCGCGTCCATTGGCGTCGGGGGCATGGGCTGGAACGACATCCGCACAATTCGCGACAGCGGCAAAGCCAATATCGTGGCCATCTGCGATGTCGATAAGAACAACATCGCCACCGCGGCGAAAATGTTTCCGGACGCGCACGTCTATTCGGATTTCCGCGAGCTCTTCAAGAAGGAAGGCTCGGAGATCGACGCCGTGCAGGTGTCCACGCCCGACCACATGCACGCGCCCATCGCCATGACCGCGATCAACCTCGGCAAGCACGTGTACTGCCAGAAGCCGATGGCGCACGAAATTTACGAATGCCGGCAGCTCGCCAAGGCGGCCGCGGCCAAAAAAGTCGTCACGCAAATGGGCATACAGATTCACTCGCACATCGCCTACCGCATGGCCGCTCAAATGATTCAGGAAGGCGTCATCGGCAAGGTCAGCGAAGTGCACAGTTGGAGCAACAAGGTCTGGGCCGGTCCGAAGGAAGGCCGCCCCGATCGCAAAGATCCAGTCCCCGCGAATCTGGATTGGGAACTGTGGCTGGGCGTCGCACCGGAACGTCCGTTCGTCGAAAAGATTTACCATCAGGCCAATTGGCGCGGCTGGGTGGACTTCGGGACCGGCACGCAGGGCGACATGGCCTGCCACATCGTTGATCCGGTGTACACGTCTCTCAAGCTCACCGGCCCCACGTTGGTCTGGGCCGAAGGGCCGTCGCCGAATCCGGAAACATGGGCGCAGCTCGGCACGGCTCATTATGAATTCCCCGGCACGCCGTTCACGACCGACACGTTGAAGTACACCTGGTACAACGGCGCGCGAAAACCGGATCTGGCGCTGGCTCCCGGCGAGAAAAAACTGCCCGACCAGGGTTCCGTTTTTGTTGGCGATAAAGGAACCATGCTGTTGGAGCATGTGGGCGGACCGCGCTTGTTGCCGAAAGAAAATTTCGTCGGAGTCAAGAAGCCGGAACTCAAGAATATCGACCACTATCACCAGTGGGTCGAAGCCTGTCTCGGCCAGGGCGAAACGACGACGCCGTTCTCCTATTCCGGGCCGCTCACCGAAGGCGTGCTGCTGGGCCTCGTCGCGAGCTATTTCCCGACGGAAAAGTTGAAATGGGATTCCGAAAAACTGGTCTTCCCCGAGCACGAAAAAGCCACCGCGCACCTGCGGCGCACGTATCGGAAGGGTTGGGAAATTGAAGGCTTGAGTTGAAGATTCAATTCGGAGACGTTTCGGTTCTCTGGATCGAAACTACTTTACGCCAAACCGTCGGCGGGATAGATTATTGCCATGAAAGCGACGCCGCCCGAACTTGAAATCGTGACGCGCAACGGCAAGCCCGTCTCCGTCATCGTCCCCATCAAGGAGTATGAAGCGCTATTGGAGCGCTTGGAGGACACCGACGATGCGGCGTGTCTCAAACGCGCGCGAAGCAAGCCGTTGCACTACCGCCCGCTTGAAGACTACCTCGTGGAGCGTAAGCGCAAGTGATTTCGTATCGCGTCCTGCTTGAACGCAACGCCTAAAAAGACCTCGTCCGGCTTTCGTCGGCGATTCACGACCGTGTCGTCTTGGCGATTCAAGCACTCGCGACGAATCCGCGCCCACCCGGTTGCAGCAAGTTGGCCGGATTCGAGAACGACTGGCGCATTCGCGTGGGGGACTACCGAGTGATCTACGAAATCGCCGACGAAATTCGCATTATTCGCGTTAACCGCGTACGCCATCGCCGGGAAGTTTATCGCTGAACTGGCGCCTCCGGTCGGAGGTCTAAAGGTTTGCTGGAGACCACGGAATTGACGCCCATTCCAGGCAGCGGCTGGCCGGCCGGTTTCCACGCTTGACCGTCGGTGGAAAAGAACATTTTGCCCGGCCATCCGGTGGCGATGAATCCGCTCTCGCCCGCCCAGACAATGTTACCGGGCGGGGATTTTCCGAAGGGTTTCCACGCGCTGCCGTCGGTGGAAATGTACGTTCCGGTTTTGCCTGTGAGCACGAATGCTTTTCCGGTCCAAATAATGGCGCGCAGTTCGTCTTGCGGCGGACTTGCCACGGGCTGCCACTTTTGTGCGTCGGGCGACGTGAGGATACCGTCGGGATTCACGGCGACGAATTGTCCCGCGCCGAAAGCAAGTCCTCTCGTGCCGGGCGCAGTGCTTGAAAAGTTCTCAATCGATTTCCCGTCGCGCGTGGTCAGGCACCACCATGTTTTCTGATCCTTGTTGGCGTTTCCCATGAATGCAAAAATGCCGTTTCCGGCGGCGCCATTGCGGAACCAGAACGCCCAGCCTGGCAATTCCGGCGGAAGCTTGACCGCTTCGCCCTCGCTCCATTTTTCGCCGTCCATCGACCAGAGCAATTGTTTCGCCGGCCCGCCTGCCACGAACCGGTCGCCGAGAAACAACACCGGACTCACGCGGAAGGGATACTTCGCGACTTCGCGCCATTCTTTGCCGTCTGTCGATAATAGAATGTGGCCGGCCTGCGTCTCCTTCGACCAGCCGCCTCCGCCGACGCAGACGAATTTTCCCTGGCCGAACGCGATGCTGATGAGATTGTTGGAATCGTCGCCGCCTTTTTCAGCCCACTGCTGGACATTCTCCCACGTTATTCCGTCCGGCGACGTCATGCGCCGACCGCCGTAGCCGACGGCGACGATGGTTTCAGCGCAGCCGCAAGTGGCTGCGAAAAGGATTGAAAATGCAACGATTAAACGCGTGTTCATGTTGCTCTCCCGGCGCCCGATGGAATCCCTTGAAGAACTGCCTTGCTCTGTGTGTTTGCGGAATACACCACACGCCTCACGCGATGCGCGAGGCCTTGCAAAATTCACCTCAATTAATTCAAGACTTCTTTGCTTCCTGGGGCTGCGCGGAGTATTCATTCATATAGGAAATGGTCTTTGAATTAGGCCCGGCCTTCTGGTCTCGAGACTCACTCATGTCGATGCTTGTCAGAATCTTTCGCCACGTTTTGCAGATCGGTGCGGCGTGGTCATTTTGCGCGGCTCTTTGCGCATCCGACGCCCCCGTTTCACCGGCACAGCCGGTCGATTTCAATCGCGACATAAAATCGATCCTCTCCAATACATGTTTCAAATGCCACGGCCCCGACGCCGCTGAGCGCAAAGGCGGCTCAAAGAAGCGGCCGCTGCGGCTCGACACCGAGGAGGGCGCTTACGCCGAGAATGGCGGAACATTCCCCATTGTTCCGGGGCATCCCGAAAAGAGCGAAGTCATCTCGCGAGTGTCGTCGCAGGATGACGAGCAGGTCATGCCGCCGAAGAAAACCGGCAAGAAACTCTCCGCTCGCGAAATCGAGCTTTTGAAGAAATGGATTTCGCAGGGCGCGAAATACGCACGGCATTGGTCCTATGTGAAGCCCGCCCGCTCCGCTCTGCCGGAACTGAAAGACAAGACCTGGGCGCGCAACGCCATCGACAGTTTTCTGCTCTCGCGGCTTGAGCGCGAGAACCTCAAGCCTCAGCCTGAAGCCGACCGCTACACCTTGATTCGCCGCGCTTCGCTGGACATTGTCGGGCTTCCGCCGAGCGTTGAAGAGGTCGATCAGTTTGTCAAAGACACCAGTCCGGACGCGTACGAAAAACTCGTCGACCGCCTGCTCGCGAAACCCGCGTATGGCGAACACTGGGCGCGCATGTGGCTCGACCTCGCGCGCTTTGCCGATTCCGGAGGTTACGCCAGCGACACGCCGCGCACGATCTGGGCATTTCGCGATTATGTGATCAAGGCGTACAACGACAACAAGCCATTCGATCAATTCACGCTGGAGCAGATTGCCGGCGACCTGCTGCCGAATGCGACGCAGGACCAGATCGCCGCAACTGCGTTCCACCGCAACACGATGACGAACACTGAAGGCGGGACGATACGCGAAGAGTTCCGAAATGCGGCGATCGTCGATCGCGTGAACACGACGATGGCGGTCTGGATGGGCACATCGATGGCGTGCGCCCAGTGCCACGATCACAAATACGATCCGCTGCCGCAGAAGGATTTCTTCCGCCTTTTTGCGATCCTCAATAACACGGAGGACGCCGACCGGCAGGACGAGGAGCCGACATTGAAAATATTCACGCCTCAACTAAACGAAGAGCGCGCCAAAATCGAAACCGATATCGCGGCTTTGGAAAAGAAACTTTCGACGCCGACGCCGGCTCAACTTGCCGCACAGGCCGCGTGGGAAAAAGCGTTCCCGCTCGATTTGAAATGGTTGCCGCTCGAACCGGTGACGGTTAAAATCGACGACAAGGGCGGCAAGCAGCAAACCGACATTTTGTCCGCTGCGATTCCCACCGACATCAAGCGCATCGGCGCAATCCGCATCGATGCCGTCGTTGTTCCAAACGCCAATGCAGAAGCAAAGGACAAGGAAAAGTCAGTGGTGGCCACGCGCGTGCGCGCGTCGCTGGTTCCACCCGCGGCGTCCGTTCCCGAAGGCCGCTTCGTGCGCGTCGAACTGCCGGGCAAAGCGCTGCATTTGATGCTCGCGGAAGTTCAAGTGTTCAGCGGCGTCGAAAACATTGCGCCGAAGGGCGTGGCGTCGCAAATTAGCACCGACTTCGGCGGCGAAGCCAAGCGCGCGAACGACGGCAACACCGAAGGCGATTATTTCAAAGCCAATTCCGTTTCGCACACGTCGGCGATTGACAATCCGTGGTGGGAAGTCGATCTGAAATCCACGCACAAAATCGATCACATCATCGTCTGGAATCGCACCGACGGCGGAGCGTTCGCGCGTCTGAAGGATTTTCATGTGGTTATCCTCGACGATAAGCGCAAGGAAGTCTGGCGCACGGAAGTGAAAGAAACGCCCAGCCCGAGCAAGAGCGTGGAGACCGGCGGCGCGCGCGTCATTCAACTGGTCGCCGCGCACGCGGATGCCGAGCACAACGGTTATGACGCCGAAGCCGTGGTCCGCGACGGCGAACCGAAGGACGCGGCCAAAAATGCGAAGAAGAAACCGAAGGCCGACAAGCCCGGATGGAGCATCGATCTCGCGGACGGAAAGATTCATTCCTTGACGCTGGTCCCGGCGGCACCTACCGACGTTTCGGCCGGCATAAAACTTGAAGTGTCCATCGTTCAAAACGGAATTCATCCGCTGAATGGAAAGAGCCGCTTTCGCGCGTCAATAACGGCCGATCCGCGCGCGGATGAACTCTCGCGCACGCCCGCCGATGTGGTCCAGGCGCTGGGAATACCCGCTGAAAAGCGCTCGCCGGAGCAAAGCGAAACAATCACGCGCCATTATCTGGAACGCGTCGCCACGGATCTGAAGGCCGAACACGCGCGCCTTGCCGCGATGAAGAAACAACTGGAGGATCTCAAACCGGTCACCCTGCCGATCATGCGCGAATTAGCCGAGGGCAAGCGGCGCAAGACGAACGTTCAACTGCGCGGCAATTATTTAGCGCTGGGCGATGAAGTCACCGAGGGTCTGCCCGGCGCTTTTCAACCGCCCGCGCCGGAGACCAAACCCAACCGCCTCGCGCTCGCCAAATGGCTCGTCGACGAAAACAATCCGCTCACCGCGCGCGTGATCGCCAATCGGTATTGGGAGCAGATTTTCGGCGTCGGCATCGTGCGCACGAGCGAAGAATTCGGCTCGCAGGGCGAAGCGCCTTCGCATCCCGAACTGCTCGATTGGCTCGCGACGGAGTTGACTCAGCAGAAGTGGGATATGAAAAAATTCGTGAAGCTGCTGGTCATGTCGGCCGCGTATCGGCAGTCGTCGAAAGTGTCGAAGGAACTCGCGGATCGCGACCCCGACAACCGCTTGCTCGCGCGCGGTCCGCGCTTCCGCATGTCGGCGGAAACTGTCCGCGATCAGGCGCTGGCCATCGCCGGATTGCTCAGCCCCAAAATGTACGGCCCGTCTGTCAAACCGCCACGTCCGTCGGCGGGCCTGAGCGCCGCGTTCGGCGGAGGACTCGATTGGGCGACCAGTCCAGGCGAAGATAAATTCCGCCGTGCGCTGTACACCGAAGCGCGCCGCACGAGCCCGTATCCGTCGACTTCGACATTCGACGCGCCGAGCCGTGAAGTCTGCACCCTGCGCCGCGTCCGCACGAATACACCACTTCAGGCGCTCGTCACGCTGAACGATCCCGTTTACGTCGAAGCCGCGCAGGCGCTCGCGCGCCGCATGGTTGCGGCCGGAGCCGCGCCGCAAGAAAAGATCCGCGCAGGGTTCCGAGCCTGTCTCGCGCGGCTGCCGCAGGACGCGGAAATTGCGCGGCTGCTCAAACTCTATGAAGAAGCCCGCGAGGCGCTCGCAAAAGATCCGAAGAAGGGTGCCGACTTGGCCACAAATCCGATCGGTCCCGTTCCGCAAGGCGTTGACGCCACCGACCTCGCCGCGTGGACGACCGTGGCAAACGTATTGTTGAATCTTGATGAGACGATGATGAAGCGATGACCGCGTGGAAAATGGAGTAAGAAACGATGAACCCAGAACTTGAACGCCTTCAGTGCAGCACGCGCCGCCAATTTCTCAAGCAGACCGGCGGCTTGAGCCTGGGCGCCATCGCGCTCGCCGCGCTCAACGGCAACGTTTCCGCCGGCGATACGCCTAATCCGCTCGCACCGAAGAAGCCGCATTTCGCCCCGAAAGCGAAGCGCATGATTTACCTGCACATGTCCGGCGGCCCGCCGCATCTCGACATCTTCGATTACAAACCCGAACTGGTGAAGCGCAACGGGCAGGACGCGCCCGACGCGTTTATCAAAGGCAAAAAGTTCGCGTTTACGTCCGGCGTGCCCAAGCTCATGGGCTCTCCGCGCACGTTCAAGCAATTTGGCAAAGGCGGGATTTGGATGTCCGATGCCATTCCAAATTTCCACGGCATCGCCGATGAAATGTGCGTGATCAAGTCGCTGTACACGGACCAGTTCAACCACGCGCCCGCCGAATTGCTCCTTTATACGGGTTCACCGCGGCAGGGCCGGCCGTCGATGGGTTCGTGGGCTACATACGGGCTGGGTTCGGAGAACGAAAACCTCCCGGGCTTCGTGGTGCTGATCAGCAGCGGCGTGCAGCCCAGCGGCGGGCAGAATCTTTGGAGCAGCGGATTTCTGCCATCGGTTTTCCAGGGCGTGCAATGCCGCTCGAAGGGCGATCCAGTGCTGTACGTCTCCGATCCCGCCGGGATGGACCGCGGTCTGCGCCGCAAGACGCTCGACGCGCTGCACGATCTCAACGAAATTCAGGAAAAGGAACTCGGCAACCCGGAAACCATTACGCGCATCGCACAATACGAGCTCGCCTTCCGCATGCAGGCGAGCGTTCCCGAAGCGATGGATATTTCGCGCGAGAAACCCGAGACCCTCGCCGCGTACGGCGCGAAACCCGGCGAGGCGAGCTTCGCCAACAATTGTCTGCTGGGCCGGCGGCTGCTTGAAAAAGGCGTGCGCTTCGTCCAGCTCTTCGACTGGGGCTGGGACTTCCACGGCACCAACCCGGGCGAGGATGTCCGCGACGGCCTGACGAAGAAAATGGAGCGAACCGACAAGCCCGTCGCCGCGCTCATCAAGGATCTCAAGGATCGCGGCCTGCTTGAGGACACGCTGGTCGTCTGGGGCGGCGAATTCGGGCGCACGCCATTCCGGGAAGGGCGCACCGCGGCCAGTGCGGTGCTGGGACGCGACCACTTCCCCGACTGCTATTCGATCTTCATGGCGGGCGGCGGCGTCAAACCCGGCCTCTCATACGGCGAGACGGACGAACTCGGATTCTCGATCGCGGAGAAGAAGGTTTTCGTCCACGATCTCCAGGCGACGATCATGCACTTGCTCGGCTTCGACCACGAAAAGCTCACCTACCGATTCCAGGGGCGCGACTACCGCCTGACGGATGTGCACGGCCAGGTGGTCAAAGACGTGCTGGTTTGACGCGAGACGTGCCGCCTATTCCCCTTTGTTCGAAATGGTCAGCGTCTCGTTTTCGGCGGCTTCCTTGGACTTCGCGGCACCGCCTTCGAACGTATAGTCGATCTTCAGCTTCTTCGCCGTTCCCTCGACCGGATCGCCGAAATTTTCGTTGGTCGCACCGACAGATAGCGCGTCGTCCTTCACCAGCGACTGGACCTTCACCGTGACATCGGCCTTTGTGCCGTCGGGCAGATCGCCATACAGGGCTTTTACAATTTTCAGTTTGCTGGGCTTAAGGGTGATCGTCAGCGTCTCGTTCTCCGCAACGGTCTGGTCCAGCTTCGCGTCGTCGAGAGTATATTCAACCTTCAGCTTCTTGACTGTTCCCTCAACGGGATCGCCGAAATTATCGTTGGTTGCGGCGACACTGAGTCCGTCCGCGTTGACCATGCCTTTGACCTTCTCGGTCACGTCGCTTTTCGTCCCGTCCGGCAGATCGCCGTACACCGCTTTGACGATGACCAGTTTCGCGGGCTTGTCTTCGGCTTGCGCCGCAATACACATTCCAACTGCAATGGCGAGCAGGATGTTGCAAATCAGGCGGGAGTTATTCATGGACATACTCCTAATAATGGGGGTTAAAGACCGTTGAATTGTAATGCGCAACCGTAACTGCCGCAATCACCGCTTCTTCATCGCGCGCGCCTTTTGCAGATTGGTTTGGGCGAGAGCGTCAGCGGGATTGAGGCGCAAGGCATTTTCGAATTGTTCAATCGCGCTATCGACGTGACCACCCGCCAGCAACAACCAGCCGTAATTGTTGCGCGCATCGGAATTATTGGGATCGAGCGCGACGGTCTCCGCAAGCTGTTCCAGCGCATTGGGCAAGTCGTTTTGATTGGAATAAATGCCTCCCAGCACGTAATGGGCGCGCACGAGCTTGGGATTGTCCCGCAATGCGTGTTTCAATTCATCGACGCCTTCACGTATCTTTCCAGATGAATAGAGGGCTGTGCCCAAAGTGGCCCGGCTTTCAGCGTCCTTGGGGTCGCGCCCGAGCAGAATCCGCTGGAGCGCGATGGAGTCGGGAATTCCCCAATTCTGAGTATAATGATTCATCAACAACTTGATCTCTTGCGGTTTGCGCGGAAGAACTTGTAGCCAGAATTCACCCATTTCGTCGGTGCTTTGCTTTCCGTATTGCACGCGTATCGGAGGATTGTTGGGATTGCGCGCGTTTTGAACGGAGTTGTCGTAGGTCAGCCGCATTCTCAAAACTGTACCCTTGGGTAAAAAGACCGGGGATTTAAATTGGTAATCACCCTGCCAATTGAAGTCCCAGTTGCGAATGGAGATCAGATCCTTGCGCGTGCCATCGGGCAATTCCGCCCAGGCCTGGACTGCTTTTCCGAGGTAATGCAGATGCGGCAAGCAGGCCAGCGCATCTACATCCACTGGCAATGTGTAAGAGGATTCAACGGCGTAGTCGCTCGCGCCCGGCGGAATATCCATCGTCAGGGAGCGCAGCAGCAGGACGTATGGAATCCGCGACGGTGGACGATCCGTGAAATAGAGCGCGACGCTCGCCTGGATTTTCTCCGGTTTGCCTCTCGGACGCATGTGGCATTGCAGCACGATGTCCGATCCCTTGCGCAATACCCAGGCCATGTCCTCCGGTTCTTTCGACGCCCTTTTTCCGGGCTGCCAGCTTAACAGATGGCCGAACGGGGTGGTGGCGCCGCGTCCGGCGCTCATGCCGGGAAAGCCCGGCTCCGTTTCATGCGAGGCCAATTCGCGCGCATCACCGGATTGATCCACAAATAAGAACGCGTGATGAACAACCGACGCGTTCCCCGGGCGCAGTTCGACTGCGCGCACGTATCGATCGGCGGGCACCACGTTTGGAATCACGAAATTGCGGTACAAATCCCGCCCATCCGCGGGCAAAGTATAGGGCTCCGGCATGGTAACCACGAGGTCGGGCTTGCCGAGCTGCCAATCGTCGTTCCACTCCGGCTTGACTTTCAAGTCTTCCGGCGCGCCTTCCGGCATTTCCTCTTTTGCCCATCGGTCAATCAGCGCGATCTGTTCGTCGCTCAAGCGGCGCTCGCCGGCGAACTCCCCGTGTCCCGGCTCCGGCAGCCAAGGCGGCATGTAACGGTTCGCTGTGACGCGCGCGACGATCTTCGCGCGTTTGCTCACGTCCTGATAATTGATGAGGCTGAACGGACCCAAGCCACCTGGGTGATGGCACACCACACATTGCGAAAAGATGATCGGCGCGATGTCGCGGTTGAAGGTGAGTTTTGCCTCAACGCTCAGTGCGACGCCGCAGGCCGCGGCAATCCAGGCGATGATGGCCATGCAAATCGAACGAATGGTTGAGATCCTCAAGAAGAAAAGGTCATTGAATTGCAACCTCTCCGCAAATCAAAGCGTCTTGCTGAAAACTCTGAAATCCATGTCTTCTTTGAGCAGCGAATCGGCCACTTCCAGCGTGTGCAAATACGTTTCGTCGATCTGGCCGCATTGGATTTGACGAATCAATTCGCGCGCGCGGCTGATGTGCCGGATGAGCCGGACTTCGGCATAGCGGATCGATTGCCCCATTGAAATCAGGAACGGCCAGTCGCTCGCCTGCGCCAGAATCGTTTCGCGCGCGGCCTGGTTCAGGGCGCGCTTTTCGATGCCCTCGGCATTCTTGTGCTGCGTCGCCAGCGTCGCCATATCCTCAATCGCGCGGAACATGTGCCGGTACATCCATGCGTTGGGCTGGTACTCGCGCGAATCGAGCCACGTTTCGAACGTCGAGTTCTTGCCCCACGTCGATGCGCCCGGCATCATCAATTGGTGCGACGGATGCTCGCACAAAAACTCCGACGGCGTCACCGGCCGGACGCGCGCCTGATCGCAGCACATTTTCCGCATCACCGCTTCAATCCACGCCGGACCTTCCTCCCACCAATGCCCGAACAACTCCGCATCGTACGCGGAAACCACGATGGGAATCTGATTGAATTTCCGCTTCAGATATTCGACTTGCGCGCCGCGATGCTCGACGAACTGCGTCGACTGCTCCTCAACCGCCTGGCGCGCCATCTCCGGATGGTATGCCTGCTTTTCGTGCGGCGGCGTCTCCTTGCTGGTGATGCGATAATATTTCAGGCCGGTCATGCGGCGCACGCCCGCGGTCTTCCAATAGTCGGGGAGATGCTCCCAGGCCATGTCGTAACCGACGTCGCGATACCACTCCTTGTAGCGCCCGTCGCCGGGATAACCGCTCTCGCGGCTCCAGACCTGCGAACGCGTTTCCTCGTCGATGCCAAATACCGCCAGGCCGTTGTGCGTGACCACGGGCCGCGCGGTGCCGAAATACGCGCGCGTGTTCCCCCGCGACATGCCCGTCGCATTGACCAGCGTCCAGCGGATGCCATTTTCGGCGAGATACTTGTCCAGTCCCGGCGTAAACGCGTTTTCGGGCAGCCACATGCCGCGCGGCCAGCGGCCAAAAAACCGCTCGTACTGCCGGCACGCCAGTTGAATGTGCGCGCGAATGTTCTCCGGATAGTGCATGTAAAATGGCAGCGTCGGATGCGTGCCCGCGCAGATGATCACTTCGACTTTTTCAAGGTTCTGAAAATCGCGGAAGCCGTTGAGAATATGTCCGCCGTATCCGTCGAATACGCCTTTGGCGGTGTGCAGTCGCTCCAGATTCTTTTCGATCGTGTGCTGGAACGCCTTGCCGCGGTGCGCATCCAGTTCGCGTTCGGCCAGCGAGATGGCTTCGCGTAAAAACGTGCGGTACTTCTCCTGAAGCAATTCGTCGGAAAGCATCGAAATCAGCGGCGGCGAAAGCGAGACCGTCAGGCGGAAATCGATCTTCTCGCGGTCCAGGCGCCAGAACATGTCCAGCAGTGGCGCGTAGCAGTTCGTGATCGCCTCGAAGAGCCATTGCTCTTCCAGCGCGGTCGGATATTCCGGGTGCTTGACGAACGGCAGATGCATGTGCAACACCAGTGCCCAGCATCCCTCGGCCGGCCCGCGCCCCGCGATCTTTCCGCGTTTCCAATACTCGAATTGATTGAAGCGCCACTGCGTCGTGTCGACGAACACCTCTTTGCAATAATTCGGCACGTCCACGCGCCGCCACTCGTTCTGTGTTTCAAGCAGCGTTTCGGTTTCGGGCTGTGTGCGGACTTTGTTCGACGTCGCGACGTGTTCGAAAAACGTCGTCCCTTTCGCCCGGTAACCGAGCTGCATTTCATATTCGCAATCGGGCTCGACATTCACCCAATAATTGTTCTTGTCCCCAATGAAATCTTCGACATCGATGAATTTCCCGTCACCGGTGCGGACGATGCGCAGCGTGAGAAAGTTATTGTCGAAGAAATGCTCGCCGAATTTCTGCCGAAAATGATCTTTCGCGGCCTCACTGATTTCCCAGATCACATAGACACCACGCGAATTCCGGGGCAGCGCGTAGAGATAGGTCTGGTTGTAATTCTCGTGAATGTACGGTTCCTGCATAAGAAGGGCCGTATCAATCGCGCTGGCATCTGGCATGTCGGAACCTCACTATGACCGCTGCAACGTAAATTCACCACGGAGTCACGGAGAAGAAATTAGTCGGATAAGAATCACATCCGGCAAAGGATCATTTTCAATTCTGTTCTCTGTGTTCTCTGTGACTCTGTGGTGCAGAAACAGTGCTAGTGTCCTCGAAAAGCGCCGGATTTACAGTCCTGAAACGGCCTTCTCCAACTGCAACGCCAGCGCATTCATGCTGAAATCGGCCGATACTTTCGCCAGGCCAGTCTCCCGGATCCGCCCCCATAAATACGGATCGCTGAAAATCCGGTCCACTGCCCAGGCGCAACTGTCCGCAAGCGGATAAATCAGCACGCCATTCTGCTCGTGCTCGATCATTCCGGCGGCCGTTTCATGCGTCGCGACTACCGCTTTGCCCGCCGACCAACCGGCGAGAACCGGCCAGCTTTCCGTCTGCGTGCGACTCGGCACAAAGACCAGGTCCGCCGCTTGAATCAATTCGTTCAGCGCCTCGCCTTCCAAATGGCCGACGATGCGGACCGCGTGATCCAGCAGGAGATAACGCGCATAAATCCGCAGCGTCCAAAACAATGGACCGTCTCCCACGAAAATAAAACGAGCCTGCGGGTGCTTTTTCAAAATGACAGGCACGGCTTTGATCAGCAGATCCGATCCGTGCTCTTCGTCCAGATTTCCAACGCATAGAATGGTGGGATCGATCGGGCCGATTTGAAAGCGCGCCTTGATCGCCCCGGCGTCCAGGGTCCGCTGAAAATCCGCAACCGGAAACACGGCTGCGAGCGGCGTGATATTGGCTGCGAAATCGGGCGCCAGCCGCCGCGCGGCGTCGGTGGTTGCGATCCCCGACGCAAACACCGATTTCGCCCGCTGCAATCCCTGGATTTCCAGTTCTTCAATCTGCCGGCTGAGCGGCGTGTGCATCGCGCTGCGCTGCCGCTCCAGCGTTTGCAGATACAAAATCACCGGGCACTTGCGCATCGCGCTCAAAATTTGCAGCGCCGGAATCGAACTCCATTCGCACCCGATCAACACCGGATCGACAAGATCGGCCGGCAAATCGCCGTTGAACACCGAGCTCGCACGCAATGTAAATGAGCGCACGCGCCCAATCAAATCGTTGTCCACGCTGTCGCCGATGGTATGGACAACAATGCCCGGTTCCGCCAACGCCATTTCCAGCCGCGTGAACACATGAACCGGATGATCGCGCGCCGCCAGCAGTCGCGCCACGTCCGCCGCGAAGCGCCCCACCGCGCTGCCCGGATCCTCAAAACAAAATATCGCCGCCGTCTTTTTCGCGCTCATACGTGACCCAAGGTTCGTTCGCTGCGCCAATCAAATCGACTGATAAACACTTTCGGTCTGCTTCGCTATCCGGTCCCAACTGAACGCCGCTTCAACCGCGATCCTGCCGTTCTTTCCCATCCAGCGGCAGTGCTCGTGGTTGGCCAACAGCGTTCCGAGTCCCCATGCGACCGAATCAGGATGGTCGTCGACGTGCAGACCGTTCACCCCGTGCCAGACGAACTCCGCGGGACCGCCGCGCTTGGTTGAAACAACCGGCTTGTAAGAACTCCACGCTTCCAGGATGACAATGCCGAACGGCTCGTTCCGACTCGGAACCGCGACGATGTCGCACGCTTTGAACAAGTTGACGAGGTCCGAACCGCCACGATGCCCCAACATGCGCAGCGCGCCGCCCGCGCCCAAGCTTCGCGCAAGCTGCTCGACGTCGTGCTTCATGTGCCCGTCGCCGGCAAAAACGAATTTCGCATGGGGATAATATTGGAGCACCGACGGCATCGCGCGCGCGAGAATATCCGGGCCTTTCTGCAAGACCATGCGCCCGACGAACAGAATCATCGGGTCCATTTTTTCGATGCCATACTGGCGTTTTACGGCTTCGGGATCGACGTGCTTGTCGAAGACGATCGAATTGACGCCGTTGTAGATCGCCAACACTTTCTCGTCGGGGACCTGGTACAGCCACTTCACTTCTTCTTTGAGCAGATTGGATACGGCGATCACGCGGTCGACGCATTGCGTGCCGTGCCGTTCGTGTTCCGCCACGCGCTGCGCCTGGCCGCCGAAAAACTTGTTTCCGTTGCGCCCGTATTCCGTGGAGTGCATCGACAACACGGATTTGCGCGCCCGGCCTTCCTTGATCCACGCGGCCGCATTCACCGCCAGCCAATCGTGCGCATGAACGATATCGAACGCGCCGCCCTTGTCTTCTTCGTCGAAGCAGGCCTGAACGAAGACGCGGCACATATTGTCGATTTCATCGACGAAACTGGGATTCAATTCGAAGTCGCAGCGATGATAGTGAACGCCGTCGATCTGCGCATAATGCGACTGCGCCACGCCGCGCCGCGTGAACACGTGAACCTCATGCGCGCGTTTGGCCAGCGCCGCGCTCAGTTCGCTGACATGCACGCCAACGCCGCCCACGGCAATCGAGTGCAGCGTTTCCCATGAAAAAAGCGCTATTCGCATCAGGCCACCTTCCGACTCGGTTCATGTTCGATGCGGCAATCATAAGCGCAACGCGCGAAAAAATGTAGCGTGGTTTTTAATGCGCAGGCACGCGGGTCACTCGGCGATATTTTTGGCGGGGAGCCACGCGTCGCCGATCCCGTGAAAATGCCCGAATACGGAATCGCCGCGCCGTTCGATGATCGTAAATTCCGCGCCATCGCGCAGAGGCTGATCGAACGCCGCGTCGCCATTCTGCCCGGGGCTTTTTTGAGCGATGGTTTCGGCGATGACAACCGCGCGATTTGACGCAAGCAATTCATGCTGCGCGGCAAACGCATCGGCGCTGAACAACACCGCAGCCGCCGCGAGGGCCGCGCCCGCCACGGTCACGCGCCGTTTCCGAAGATACGCTCCGGCCGCAAGCGCGGCAATGCTGCCTGACCAGACCACTAGAGCCAGATTGAATTTCTCCGGATAAGACAACCAGCCGCTCCAGAAAAACACGTTGCGCCACCACGGCTCGGGCGCCGGCGGGATACGCCCCGGCGCGGCATTCAGCGCCTGATTGAGATTCGCTTCAAGCCACGGATCGCGCGGCCGAAACAGTTTCGCTTTGCGATAGGCCAGAATCGCCCGGCCATAGTCGCCGGCTTTGACGCGCGCGTTGCCGATGTTGTAATATAGCGCGTCGTTCTGATATTCCAACGAAATCAGCGACTCGAACGCGGCGGATACGCTTCTAAATTGGCTCTGAGTTCTCGCTGCGTCAAACGCCGCCAAAGCGCTGACAAACGCACGCTCGCGCTCGCCGCCTTCCGACGCGCCTGCGCCAGGCGGCGCTGACATCAAGGCGAGCGATAAAAATGTGGCCGTCCAAAAACGCTTCATGACTTCATTTCTTTCTGCAATGCCGAAATCAGTTTTTCTGCAGCTTGAACCAGTGCGGCAGCCTGAAGGCCCGGCATCGATCCGTATTTGGCAGCTTCAATCGAATCCAGAAGCCGCACGGTTTCGTCGCGAGATCCATTCGATGCGCCGGCTTTTTGCAGGACATTGGACGCGTCGTGCGGCGTCATGCCTTCGGGCGGTACGCCATTCCAAAATCCAATCAATCCCGTCAGCGCGCGATGAATGGCCAGCGCCGCGCCGGTCCCGTCGCTGGCCTTCAGCGCGGTGTTCGCGGCGCCAAGCTGCGCGGCAGCCTCCGCTTGCGCACGCATTCGGCGCTGCAGCGCAGCGTCCCCCGCCCTCTTGCGGTGAATCAAAAGCATGGTGAATCCCAGCGCGTAAAAAAACCACAGTCCCACGACTGCCGCGGTATAAAAGGCGGAGTTCAGCGCCGGCTTGCCAATTTCCGTCGGATCGGCGATATTTTGAAAGACGCCTTTTTCGTGCCCGCCAATCGAACGTCCAGCCCCGGCGGGAACGCCCGATATCACCTCGTCGGGACGCAACTGCGGCGCGTCGCTGACAGTCAGCGGGATGGCATTGAACGCCAATTCGTCGTACTTTTCATTTTGCAGATCGAAGATCGATACGGGAATCGGTGGAATCGAAACGCCCGCTTTTTTCGGGCGCAGCGTATACGAATAACTCTTCACGTTGCCGCTGGTCTGTCCCGGCGGAGCTTTGTCGACGACCGTGAAATCGGCGGTGAGTTTGGCATTCGCGGTGAGATCCGGCGCGGTGACATCCTCCAGCAATCCGGCGGCCGGCGAGCGTTCGAAATCCAGTTTAAGCGTCAGCGGATCGCCGACGCGTAGATCCTTGGCGCTGGCCGTCGCACGCAATTCGTAGTGCCCGAAGCAGCCATTGAAATTCGCGGGCGCGGCTTTGGGCTCCACGGCTTCAATGTGTTTCGCGGGCGCGACCGCGAAGACGGGCTGTCCGAGATATTGGTTGTTTCGGATGCTGTTTGCAAAAACGCCCTTTATGGTGGCCGGACCGAATTCGAATGTGCCGGCACGTTGCGCGATAAATGTCCGCCTGAGTTCGTAGGTAAAATAATTGACTTCTTTGCCGTCCAATCCAAGACGCTTTTCACGCCCGGTATAAAGGTTAAGAAAAATCTGTTGCCCCTTATAGTTGAGCTGATACGCGGGACGGGATTGCGTAAGAACCGGCTTGAGCCAATCATTGATGTCCTCGCGTGCTTTCAATCCGTCGGGCGCATCCATCCAGGTAATGTGAAGGAGCGGCGGATCGAGCGGCGTCAGGGGATCTTTGTCGCTGGCCGGCAGCGGCTTTACCCAGATTTTTAAGTTCATCTCGAACGGCTGCCTTGGAATCACGCGCGGCTTGCTCGTCTGAATTTCCAGCAAAACCATGTCCTGCTTTTCGACGGCAATCACCTGCACTGCAAAAGAGCGCCCGAATAACTTTTTCCCGTCATGCAGAATGAAGGGCGGCGGAATCGATAAATTTCCGACGCGTTTGGGAGTCAACAAATACCGATACCCGACCGTCGTGCCGCTGTCGGGCGACATGTCCTGACCATTAATGATAAATTTAAAACTACTGCTGTAGGTGCTCCGGCCATTTTCGGCGATTTCGAAATCGGCCCTGAAATCAGACAGGTCCGGCTTGACCCCTTCCTTTCCGTTGGTCACACGAACCTCGTACACGAGGCTGTCGCCTTCGTAAACCTGTGCGGCACTCAGAAGGTGCGATTCCACGCTTGGCGCCCCGGCCCCGAACGACCGGGCCGCCGCGAGGGCCAGCAGCATCGCCGCGATAAGCATGGTCCGCGCCGTTTTCACCAATCTTTCTCCACGCCCGCCTTGCGGCCAAAAATCGCCGCTTCTTCGTCCTGCTTTTTCTTGCGGTGATCCAACTCGCGTTCGCGAACTTTGCGCAGCATCGCTTCCGCCTGCTCTTTCGACATCGGCTGCTTCTGTGCGCTCTTTTCGCCCTGTTTCTCTTTGTCTTGTTTGTCCTTTTTGTCGTCGTCCTTTTTCTTGTCCTGATCGTCCTTCTTCTTCTCGTCATCCTTCTTTTTTTCGTCCTCTTTTTTCTTCTCGTCATCCTTCTTTTGCTGCTCGTCTTTCTTCTGCTGATCTTTCTTGTCGTCCTTTTTCTGATCCTTGTTTTTCTGCTTGGGCTGCGCGTCGACAATCTCCTGCAAAATCTTCTTCGCTTCCTCGGCGTCGGGGAAAGCCGCCGCGCGCTCCTGCTTCTTCAAATGTTCGAGCGCCGAATTCATTTTCTCGACAGCCTTCGGCGCGAGTTCGATCGCCTTGTTCAGACCTTTCTTAATTTCCTCAGGAGTGGGTGGCCCATCTTTCTCCGGTTCGTCTTTTTTCGGCGGTTCATCTTTTGGAGATAGTCTCTTGGCCTCTTCATCAAGCTTCTTCTTCGCTTCGTCCTGCTTATTCTTGGCCTCGTCCTCGAATTTCTTCTTTGCTTCCTCAAACTTTTTCTTAGCTTCCTCGCGCTTCATATCCTCGAGAGTGAGCCACTTTTTTTCTTTCTCTTTTTCGTCCTTTTTCACTTCAGGCTTGGCGGGCGTTTGCGGAGAATTCTTTTCGACTTCCGCCAATTCCATCTCCGCTTTCACCTTGAGTTGCGCAGTCCGGCGCGCGACGTCGCTTTGCAGATCGGCGAGATCGGCGATCTCCTCCTTATTGATGTTGCTGCCCTCGCTCTTGATCGGCGGTTCGGGATTTTTTGCGGGGTCCTTCTTCGCCTCGTCCTTCTTGATGTCGCCCTTCTTCTCATCCTTCGAATCTTCCTTCTCCGGTGGTTTCAGCACCTCGACAATCTGCGTCTGCTCCTTCATGTCGCGCGCCAGATTCAACTGGAACGGCGCGACCGCTTCCCATAGTCTATCGAGAACGACCGCCGACTCCTTTTGCAATACAGACGCGTCGGGTGCGTGGTTTTCATTCAATTTTGCAGACGCCGCGAGCATTTTATCGCCCGCTTCGGCCGCCCACTCCTTGAGTTTTTTTACAGCATCGGCCTTTTGCTTTTCCATATCCGCGCTGGGTGCTGGCGCGCCCGTCTGCTGCGGCGCGCCAGCCGCCGCTTTGTCGATCTTTTCTTTCAGCGGCTCGATCTCACTGGCGAGATCGTCTTGAACACGTTTCAATTCCGCGCAATCGTCCGGGCTGGCGTATTCGCCGGCAGCGCGGGAAACGACGCGCAGCCCGCGCTCCGTTTGTGCGAGATAGTCGAGAAATTGAAACAGGTCCATGTCGTCGCGGCGTTTCTTGCGATCCACTTCGGCCCATTTGTTCGCGTACAATTTCAGCCACTGGCGGATGACTTCGATATTCTTGCGCGCGTCCGCGTGGTCCGCCTTAATCTCCAGACAACTTCGATAACGCTGAACCGCGGCGAGAAGCTTGTTGACTATTTCAGGCCGTTTCTCGGGCGCGACATTCTCCGGCTGCGCGCCGGCGAGTTCCTTTGCCGCGTCGGCCTCAAGCTGGCCCAAATTGAATTGCGCGGCCGCCGCGACCGTCTTGTCGCGCGCGGACGCCGCGCTCGTGTACGATTCCTTCGCTTTCTCAATGTCGCCCTTGCGCTGGTACGCGCAGCCGGCGTCGAACGCGGCGCGTGCAGCGGCCTCGCGTTCTTCGGGCGGCAGCGCCTTTTCCGCGGCGCTGAATTTCTCACTGGCGGCCGCGTACTCCTTTTTCGAATAGAGCGCCATACCGTCCTTCGCCATGTCGCGCGCGTCGCTCGCCTGTGCGCCCCACGACAGCGCGCAAAGCAATAGGACCGCCGCCACAACCGGCGTCTTGGATGTGGTATTCTGTTTTTTCATGCCCAACCCTCCTTGATCCGCCTGTGCGGATTTTTGTCCATAAGGCCGAATCAGCAGTTCCAGCGTGAAGCAAAGCAACGCCAGCGCCAGTGGAATTTCAAAGCGCTCGGCCATGCGGTGAAGCTTCTGTTCTTTCGCGTATTCGCCGCGCAACTGCGACAGCTTGTCTTCGTACAACTGCCCCAGGTCATACGCGGACGTCCCTGCGGGAATATATTGGCCTTTGGCCTGCATCGCGATTTTTTCGAGCACTTCGCCGCCCATTTTGCTCATCACGTCATGCCCGTCGTACTGAAGAAATTTGCCGCCGCCCTCTTTGTCAGGAACGCGAGCGCCGGCGTTCGGGTCGCCCAAACCGACCGTAAAAATAGTAATGTGCCGCTCGGCCGCCAGCGCCGCCGCGTGCAGCGGATCGGAGTCCTGATCGTCGCCGTCGGTGATCAACAATATTGCCTGGTCGCGGTCCGGCGCAATCGGCAGCACGTTCAACGCGGTGCGAATCGCGTCGCCGATGGCAGTGCCGCCACGATCGACGCTGTGCGGACCCAGTTCTTTGAGCGCCGCGCGTAAAAATGGATAGTCCGACGTCAGCGGGCACTTCACGACCGCACGTCCCGCGAACGCGATCAAGCCGACGCGCTCCCCATTAAGACGATTGAGCAGCCCCGACACATCGGCTTTGGCGCGCTCGAGTCGATTCGGCAATACATCGGTCGCAAGCATCGAACGCGACACATCGATCATCACATACAGATCGCTGCCTTTGACTTTGATTTCTTCGACCACGTCGCCCCACTGCGGCCTGGCAAGCGCAATCAGCGAAAACAGCAGCGCCAATTCCCAGAGCGCAAGCTTGCACCAAATGCGCGCCGCGCTTTCGTCAGGCAAAATGCGCGGAGCCATCGCCGCATCGACGAACGCTGCAGCAGCGCGCCGCCGCTTCGAGCGCGCATACAGCGCCAGCGCGAGGACCGCAACCACCAGCGGAAGAATAAAATACAAAGCCTCTGGATTTCGAAAATTCATAGACTGTCTTCAACCAAACCTGAAACCTGGAACCTGAAACCGTTGTTAAGGCATCGTCCTGAATCGCGTCGCATTCAACACAAACGTTCCGAAGAGCAGCGAAAGTCCGGCAATGGCCAGCACGCTGAATATCTCATTGTATTCCGTGTAGCGCGTTTCCTCGACTTTTGTCTTTTCGAGCTTGTCGATCTCCTCATAGACGCTGATCAGTGCTTCCGTGCCGTATGCATGGTAATACTTTGCGTGTGCGATTTCCGCGATGTCTTTCAACAATTGTTCGTCGATGGGAAAACGGCGGTGATCCAATACTTCGTTTCCAAATACGTCTTGAGTGGGAATAGGCACAACGTCGTTGGTGCCGATGCAGATCGTGTACACTTTGATCCCAAGCGCTTCGGCTGCCTTCGCGGCTTCGTGCGGGTCGGAGCCAAGATTGTTGTCGCCGTCCGTCAGCAGAATCAGAATCTTGCTTTTCGCGTTGATCTCTTTCAGTCGGTCGGAACCGGCTAAAATTCCGTCGCCAATTGCAGTCTCCAGTTCCTCGCCATTGAGTATCCGCTGCCTCTGCCGGTCGAAGATCGGCTTGGGCACTTCGACCGACTTGACGACTTCGGTGAGCGCCCCGTGATCGAGGGTCAACGGGCACCGGCTGTCGGCGAATCCGCCGAATGCGACGAGGCCGATCAAATCGTTCTTGCGCCCGCCAAGTTTGCTTTCGGTCGATCCATTGATGAACGCTTCGACAACATGCTTGACCGCGGCGATGCGGCTGGCGGTTTTTTCGCCGATGGTGAAATCGCGCGCTTCCATCGAGCCGGACACGTCGATCACCAATTCAATCGCAATGCCTTCGGTGCTCGTGCGCGATTCGGATCTGCCCACTTGAGGGCGCGCCAGTGCGACGACGAGCAGCACCAAGCCCAGCGCGCCGGCCCAAGGCAACACGCGCTTCAACTTCTGCGCGAGCGTCACCGGAAGCTTTTTCAAATCGGAGACATTCGAGTACAACGCCGCGGCGCGTCCGCGTGGATGCCAGGCGCGCCAGACCGCCCAGAGAACCACCGGCATGAGGAACAGCCAGTGCGGAGAGAAGAATCGAAATCCGTTCATACGGTTATGCTATTTTCCACTCATCAACTATTTCAGGGCCGAGACGGCCCTGCCACTTTCTGCTGGCATTGGCGCCGGCACCGATGCCAGCACGATGAATTCCCGCGCGCGGTCGACGGCCTCTTCCAGCTCGCGCGGACCCGGCGTCATCGCAGCGTATTTGACCATGTCCGCCGCTTCGAGAAACTGACCGAGGCGCTGCGCGCGATCGAGCGAAAACGTGTGCCGCGTTTCCGGATCGCGCAGGAATTCTTCGGTCGTCTGCTCTGGCGCGTGAATGCCGGTCTTGCGTTCTATATACCGCCGCACAATTCCCGTCAATCGGACGTAAAATTCTTTGAACTCTTCGCGCTCGGCCAGCTTTTCTTTCAGCAGTTCGTCCAATTCCGCGCGTGCGATCTCTTCCGGTGTTCGAACGATTTCAGCTTTCTTCGCTTCCTCGCGTTTTCGAAACCCGAAATAAAGTACGAGCGCGGCGCCGCCGAGCGCAGCGACTGCAATCAACGCGCTGGCCCACGCGGGAAACGGCTTGGCTTCCAGCGGCACCGGTTCGGCCATCTGCGCCAGATCGTTCAGATCCGGCGGCTTGTCGCCGGTTTCCGTGGACACGCTGATTTCGAGCGGAGCGCTTAAAACAAACGTGCGCTTTCCCGGTTCCTTTTCCGCTGCGGTCTTATCGATGTACTCGATTTGCTGTGAACGAATCAGCAATTTGCCGGCCTGCTCCGCTTCCAGTTTATAGCGGTAGCGCCGCACCATCTTGCCTTCCTCCAGTTTCTCGGGCAGCACGTCGTAGTCACGAATCGTAAATTCGTGAACGCCCTTCCCGAACTCTGGCTTCTTGATTTCAATTTCCGGCGCGGCGCGGACGGTCAATTCCAAAACAATCGTGTCGGAAAGCCGCGGTTGCTTCGGCGACACGCGGACGGTGAGTTTGACCGGGCCTTTTTCGATAGTTTTTTCGATGCCTTCGACGCCGGCGTCTTTCGGTTGCGGCGCAGCCTTTTGTTCGTTGCAGCCTGGCGCAAAAAGTCCCAGCACGACGGCAATACACAGTGGCGTGACACCGAGGGTGCGCGTGGAATTTAAGGAGTGTGCGAATCTAAAAATCGGTTCCATATCTTTCAACGAAAATAGTAGTTATCCCGGCGCTCAACCTCGCGCCTGCCGGTGTTCCCTCATTTTGAAAAAATGCTGCAAGCTCGTCGAATAAGGCCGGTCGGTTCGGATGTCGAGCCGGTCCACCGCCGACTTGCGCAGCGTTGCGGCCAACGCGCCGCCACGAGCCGCCGCGTTCTTTGCGAATAGTTCCCGAACGCGCGGATGGCGCGTGTCCACTTCCACGACCTCGCCCGTTTCGGCGTCCTGCAAGACCACGAATCCGACGTCGGGCAACTCCAATTCGCGCGGGTCGCTGAGCGTGATCGCGACCACGTCGTGCCGCTTGTTGGCCACGGCCAGCGCGTGCGAACAATCCGGCCCGATGAAATCGCTCATCAGAAAACAGACGCACTTGCGCCGCTGCACGCGCCCGACAAATTCTAGCGCTTTGCCGATGTCCGTCGGCGTCTTGACCGGCTCCACGGCCAGCAGATCGCGAATCAGGCGCAGCACGTTCGAGCGTCCTTTGCGCGGCGGAATGTAGCGGATCACGTCGTCGGCGAAGAGCGCCATGCCGACCTTGTCGTGATTTTTCAGCGCGCTGAACATCAGCACCGCCGCGACTTCGACCGCCGTATCCATCTTGCTTTTCTTGATCGAACCGAACGCGCCCGACGCCGACACGTCGATCGCCAGCATCACCGTCAGCTCGCGCTCTTCGTGAAATTTCTTGACATGCGGAATGCCCGAGCGTGCCGTCACGTTCCAATCGATGTTGCGGATTTCGTCGCCCGGCACGTATTCGCGCACCGAGTCGAACTCCATGCCGCGCCCCTTGAACGCAGTCAAATATTCGCCCGCCAGAATGTCGTTTACCTGCCGGTTGGCGACGATCTGAATGCGGCGAACTTCTTTTAAGACTTCTGCAATGTCGCGCATGAACAAAAAGTCCTGAGTGCTGCGTCCTGAGTGCTGAGTAATTTACTCCAAATGCATTTTACTCAGCACTTGATGTTAAGGAACGGGCACGGAATCCAGCACCTTCTTGACGACATCTTCCGGCGTCTTGTTTTCGGCCTCGGCTTCGTATGTCAGGATGACGCGATGTCTCAGCACATCGAACGCGATCTCCTTGACGTCCTGTGGCGTCACGTACCCGCGACGAGACAGGAACGCATTTGCGCGCGCGGCCAGGCACAAATTAATGGACGCGCGCGGCGACGCGCCGTATTCGATCAGCGGTTTGAGTTCCGCCAATTTGTAGTCCTGCGGACGCCGCGTGGCGTTGACGAGATCGATGACGTAATCGCGGACTTTGTCGTCCATGTAAATCGAGTTGACCGTCTTGCGAATTTCCAGCAAGCGCCCCGGTTCGAGCACCGGCTTCACGTCGCGCTTCACGTCTTCCATGATGTTGTCGACGACTTTCCGTTCCTCGGCTTTACTCGGATAGCTCACGACCACTTTCAGCATGAACCGATCGACCTGCGCTTCGGGGAGCGGATAAGTGCCTTCCTGTTCGATGGGATTTTGAGTCGCCAGCACGAGAAACGGTTCTTCGAGAATGTACGATTGATCGCCGATGGTGACCTGGTGCTCCTGCATCGCTTCGAGCAGCGCCGATTGCACTTTCGACGGCGCGCGGTTGATTTCGTCGGCGAGAATCAGATGCGCGAAGATCGGGCCTTTTTTCGTCGTGAACGCGCCTTCGCGCGGATTGTAAATCAGCGTGCCGATCAAATCCGCCGGCAGCAAATCCGGCGTGAATTGAATGCGATTGAATTTACAGTGCATTGCACCGGCGAGCGCTTTGATCGCCGTGGTTTTGGCGAGGCCTGGCACGCCTTCCAGCAAGACATGTCCGCCGGTCAGCAGCGCGATCAACAGCCGCGAAACCATCGCGTCCTGGCCGATGAGGACTTTGCGCACTTCGGTTTTGACCTGCTCGATTTGTTCGGATTCTTGAACGACTTGATCTTTTATTTTTTGAACGTCAACGCCACCCATTTTGCTCCTCTTGTCTCAGATTTTCACTCATGATACCCGCATCGGATTCGATGCGCCAAGACACAACGCGAACTCTCCGCGCGCGTGCCCTTACCGTCCATATCCAAAAGATGCGCATATTTTATAAATCTTCAACGATTTTCAAGCGCAAGTGGCGGGCATTAAACACCGCACAGTTTCCTGTAATCCCCGACCATTCGTTCTAGGCTGAAACACTTTTCGACGCGCGTGCGGCCTGCTTCTCCAAATGAGCGCCGACGCGCCGGATCGTTCGCAAGTTCGACGAGTGCGTCCGCGAACGCGTGTGCGTCCCCGCGGGGGATCAGCCGGCCGCTTACGCCGTCTTCGACTTGTTCCGACGCGCCGCCATGATCGGTTACGATGACCGCCAGTCCATTAGCCAACGCTTCCAACGACGCGTTGGGGCAACCGGCGGGTTCGGAGATCATCGCGAAGATATCAAGGCCACCGAGAAAGTTTTCCGAGTCCTGAAATTCGCCAATCCATTCGACGCTAAGGTCCGCGCTGAGACTCTTGAGCCGTTCGGCGTATTCCTCCGCGCCGCGTTCGGGCCGCCCGGCGATTCGCAGCACATGCGGCGGCAGACGAGGCGCCGCGATGCGCAACGCGCCGATGAGTTCTTCGAGCTTTTTCTGCGGCGAAATGCGCGCGGACGTGCCAATCACAATGCGACCGTCCGATGGAATTTTACCGCCTGTCCGCTCCTTAATGGACAGTCCGTTGGGAATGACGTGCGTCTTCGTTCTTAAGCTGGCATCGGCGCGAGCGGCCTCCGCGCGATATTTCACCACGGCTCCGGCAAGGCGTGCGCCGTACTCTGCGGCGTTTCTGTACGGCAGGCCTGGACGCGGCCGCGCGAAATAAGTGTCCAGCGAATCGAAGAACATTTCGCCGGGACTCACATCGAAAATCGGAATGTCCCAGATGGCATCGGCCAGCAGAATCTTGTGCTCGGCGATGACGTTCCAAAACAATATCGCGCGCGGGGGATCGGCGTCGATGCGTTCAAGAATCTGCATCACGGCGTCGAGCGGATCAGCGGACCGCTGTTCCGGAATGAACACGGACACGCCGCTTTCGCGCAGCGCGCTCAGCCCCGGCGTGGGATCGTCCTCGCGCTCTTGAAGGACTGCGGCGCGCACGGCAATGTGCTGCGCGTTCATTCCCAGCAGCAGACGCCGCGCGCTCGATTGCGCGCCGCCGGTCGTAAAATTATTCGCGATCAACCACACGCCTTCGCCCCTGCGCGCGCCGCGCGCGAATTCGATGGCGCGCGGATACAGCGACGCATAGCGCTGGGCCATGATTTGGATCGTAAAACTGGAACGCTTGCGTGCGTCCAGACGCTTGCGCTCAGGCGCATCCGCAGCGCCGTTTTGTTTCTCCGCAACATCCGCAAGTTTCGACGCGATCGTCTCCGGCCCGGCGTCGAGCGGGACGACCGTGAGCGCAGGATTTTCGGGCGCGATTTCAGCGGTGCCGCCGGCGTCTGTCGCAACGACTGCAATTTCCGCGGCTAGCGCTTCGAGGTGCGCAAGGCTTAACCCTTCCCATTCGCTCACCGAAATCAGCGCGTCGCTTGCAACCAGCAGCGGCGCGACGTTTTGCACGGCGCCGATCACGCGGACGGCATCGGCGAGCCGCAAGCGCTCGATTTCAGAACGCAACGCGGTGTCACAGCGCAGCGCCTCCGGGCTGGAGCGCGACGCTTCTCCCGCGACGATCAGCTTAGGTTCGCGCACAATGCCGCGATTTTTCAATTCGGTGCGCAATGCGGCAAGCACCGCCGGAAGGCGTTCAAGTCTTTTTTGCGGACGCGGATTGGCCAGCGACAATACGACGAAATCGCTCGGCGAAAATTCGAGTTTCTCGCGCCATTCGCGCGCGCGCACCGTATTTTCAGGCGATGGCTCGAACGCGCCGCCTTCGATTCCATTCCATACCGTTCGCACCGGCACGCCGAAATCAGCGCCCGCCATGTCGCGTTCGACAGCCTGCGAACACGCGGCTAGAAAAGTCGCTGGCATGTGCGATTCCTGCGCCGCGAAACCGGCGGGCCAGCCTTGTCTGAGATTGTGAACCGTGGCCACGATCGGAATGCCGAACTCCGCGACGAGCGCCATGTCGCTCGCGGAAAGCAGGTGCGCGTGAACCGCGTCGCATCCGAGTGCGACGGCTCGATCGGCGAAATGGCGCACGTGTTCGGCTCGATTTTGTCCGGGCTGAAACTCGACTGTGCCATCCGGCTTTTCGAACGCCGCGCGGGTCGGCGATCCCAGCGCAAAAAAGAACGGCCGAATCCCGCAGCGCGGCAATTCGCGCGTCAGATCCAGCGCGACGCGCTCCGCGCCGCCGCGCTGAAGGCTGGTCACGACCTGTGCGACGCGCAGCGCGGGATCGTCGGTGACGTCCAAATGCGGCAGCCGTACGCAGCGCACCGGTGCCGCGGCCAGAACGGCACGAAGCGCGGCATCGACCGTTTTTCCGTCAGCGAGACATTCTGAAAATCCCGGCACAAGCGCCGCATCCAGAAGCACGCTGGCGACACGCGGCAATTTTTCGGCGAGTCGATTGACGATGCAGAAATCGCCGCCCGTCTCTTTTTGAAGAGCTGCCCACACGTCACTTTCGCCCGCCAACTCCGTCCATTCGGCGCGCAGCGATTCCGCCACCATTTCGTCGCTTCGTTTGGACGCGTGTGCGTTGGAAAGAATTCCGAACGCGCACAGTGCTTTGCCGCTCGGCGAAGGCGGCGGCCGAAACCAATGCGATACATTGAACGGCAACGCGCCCGCCCGAACCAGCCAGAGCGGCGCGTCGTCAGCCGGAATAAGTTTCGAGAGTTCGTGCGCACTCGCGGCGGTGGCGTCCGCGACCCGCTGGAAGCGACGCTTCAGAATGCGAAGCGTGCGTCCGGCTCGGTAGCGTGCTCCGGTAAACCCGCCGAAGACGACGACACGCACGCGTTCGAAATCGCCGCTTGCATTCATTGCAGAAACAGATTCTCCGACGCGTGTTTACGGGGTTTTGCGCAGTCGCAAAAGCAGGTCCGGGGTTTTAATACGCCGTCGGATAATCGCCGACTGTCCGGACCATGCTGGGCGGCACTGCGGGGAGCTGACCCGGCGACGAATCGTCCGCCGTTTCGGCCAGTCCCCTGGGCTGATTTCCCGCGCCTGGCGCGAGGATCGTCTGGGCTGAGTTGTCCACGATATCGCCGGGCGTCTGGCTGGGGATGACATCGATGACTTCCAAATCGCGCGGAGCGCCGCCGAGGTAGACGAAATGCCCCTGAGGTCCAGGCTGATAAGGGACGCTGCGCGACACCCAGCCGCTGTTGTTGCGGTAGCGATAATTAATCAACGATCCGGGCGTCAGCATTTCGTTGAAGAAATAAAAGCCATCGTCGGTGGTCCTGGAAACGATATTTCCGTATTGGGCAAGCCGGCCGGCCACAGGGCCCGCACCGGTGACCGGCACTGGCGCGGGCGCGCTCTTCCGGTCGGTCAGCCTTGCGGCGGGTGGCTCATTTTTTTTTCCAGAGAGCATTTTGAACGCGAGGAATGCGATTCCAGCGACAACGACAAAACAGCAGCATCCGCCGCTTAGAATGCCTATGATATGCTGTGGTTCCAAGACTATTCTCCTTTAGGCAACCCACCCGCCCTATTCACCCAATTCAACTACAATTCGAAATCCATTGTCCGCATTGCGGCTTCGCGGATCGTTGCGGTAACGCGCGGCGGAACGGCAATTCCTAGCGTCTTTCAGAAACGATCCTCCGCGCAACACGCGGCGAATTTTGTCGTCGGACTTTTCAACCACGGGGTCGTCCACGGCGGCCTCCGTGCCCGGCTCCTCTTTATACCGCTGATATTGATCGCGGCACCATTGATACACGCCGCCGCACATATCGAAAAGTCCAAATTCGTTCGGCTTCTTCGTCCCCACCGGATGCGTGGTGCCCTCCGCATTTTTTTTGAACCAGGCAATCTCTTCCGCGCCGCTGTCCGTATCGCCATTGTAGAAACGCGTTTCCGTACCGGCGCGGCACGCGTATTCCCACTGAGCTTCCGTCGGCAGCTGTACCTTTTTTCCTGATTTCTTCGCGAGCCAATTGCAAAACGCAACCGCATCGTGCCAGGACACCAGTACGACCGGGTGCGCGTCAGTCTGCTTGAAGCCCGGATTCCGCCACGTGTACTCTTTCTTCTGGATCAGCTCTTTACCATCGAAACCGAACCCGCCGGACGGTCCTGTTTCGGCTTCGGTGCGATACTGGCTTTCGGAAATGAAGCGCGCGAATTGTACGACGGTGACCGGATATTTCGACATCAGAAATACATGCGCGATGCGGACATCGTGCTGCGTCTCGTCGGCGTTGCGGCCTGTCTCCGTGGGCGGCGAACCTTGTTTGAACGCGCCTGGCTGAATCGACACGCACGCCAGTTTGACGTCCCCGCCCAGATCGAGCGTGGATTCCTTCTCGGACTCGGCCGGCTGAGCGGAAAACGCAATCACTAAAAATAAGGCCGAGATTATTCCGTGCTTCTTGGAATGAAGCGAAAAAGAATTCAATTTCATTTTTTCTTCCAATCCTCCGGATTGTCGCCGAGGTCTTTGCCGTCGAGAATGGCCAGGCGCGCACGCGCGGCGTCTTTCAGCAGCGCCACATGCTCGAAAATATCGAACAGGTAATCGCGGTCCTCGTGGAGCAGATGCGTCTTCACGTACGGCAGCGCGCGGGCGATGCCGGGATGCGCGGCGATGGCTTTTTGAAGCGCGGCTTTCAAATTCGGATCGCTCGTCTTTTCGGCCGCTTGAGAAATGCGCTGAATCGCCTGCGGGTAAAAGCGCGATAAATCCGTCACCGCTTTAGCGCGCACCGCTGGCAACCCCGCATCGGCGATGGCCTTGATCAACGCGTCCGCTTTTTTCGCATTTGCGGGCAACGGATCCGAGAAGCCTGTCGCCGCCGCCGCCATGACCACCGGCAGGTCCGGGCATAGCGCGACTTGAACGCCGACGTCCGATAGGGGCCGAAAGAAATTCAACTGCAATTCGGGTGTAAATTTTTGAATCAGGTCGTGGAAATCGGCCGCGCGCGCCAGCTTTTTCGCCTCGCCCTGGCTATACGACAAGGCGACCTCGCCGTTGGGCTGCTGCGTGAAATCGAAGCCGGTGCCGATGTCGGTGTTTTCGAACCGGATCAGCAACATGTTTCCGGTGAGCGTGATCGACAGGTCCAGTTTCAGGATGCGCTCTTCCTTGAATTTCATGCGGTATTCGCGCGTCTTGCCGTTCATCGCGTACAGCGCCAGGCAGGTGGGCGAATCGAGATTCAATTTCATTTCAGAGGCGTCGTACGACTGGCCGTCCTTGCTCGGCCGGCCATGCGTGCTCAGTTCGCCGCGCAATCCGCCGGCGTCGCTTTTCTGAACGATGTGGACGGAGATGGGCAGATCGCGCGATTTTTCATCCGCGGCTTTTGCGGCGGACGATCCGCCGTCGGCGTGCAGGACAATCTGAACCTCCGGCGCGTTCGCGTCACCGGATTGACTTGCGTTGACCACGAATTTGACATCGGTATCGATCGCCGAAACCCAGCGCTCGCCGTCGGGTTTCACGCCCGCGTGCCGCGCCGCAATAAGGCCGACGGCGCTCCAATCGACGCCGAGCCGTCCGTTTTCAACGCGCAGCGGCGCCATCCAGCCGATGACGTCTTTGGGCGTCAACACCGGAACGGCGGGATCGGCCTCGACCGCAAAAAGCACCTGTCCGATCAGCGCGCAACACGTCGCGATTGAAAGGATGGGCGATAATTTGAAGCGGCGATACTTCTGCAGCATGGAGCTGTGCCTCGGGAGAAATTCGAAAACTTATTCACCTGTCTTAATGAACAACAACACCGCACATGCAAACAGCGCCAGTTCAAGCCCTGCAATCGCTTTGGTCGTCGTGCTGATATTCGAAAAGAGAGCGAGCGATGTCACGCGGTATGCCACGATACCGGCGTAGATGCACAGCGAAAATAGAATTCCCGCACCTCGAAATTCCGGTCTCAACGCACAGGCCGCATAGAACACCGCGAATCCCAATTCCATCCCGCCGTAAACGGTTAGATATTCGCATCGGCCGTTGTTATCCAGTGTGAGAAATCCTTGCGCCTGGGTCGTCTTGGCGTGTTGAAGCGTGCACCAAAGTCCGAAGACCAGGTATATTGCCGCGTTGAACCACAGATAGGCAACGGTCATTGGCGACTGGGCTCCAAGAAATATTCGGCGGCGTTCGGAGTCTCAAGAGCCGCACACGTCGGTAAGCGGCCTGGAAACGTGCGGCGGTAAAATTTGGCCGCTTACTGACGTGCGCAGCTCTGAAATGCGGTCGCGGCTCTTTTTTGCGCTATGCGAATGGATTCTCGTAGCCCATGCGGTCCAGCATTTCACTGGCGGTTCTTCCGATCGGCCCGTCGGGATCGAGTTCGCGCGCTTTTTCGAAATCGGCGCGCGCGCCTTTGCGGTCGCCACGGCGCAGGCGCCGTTCGGCCCGCAGCAGCCGCGGAATCGGGTCGCGCGGCTGAATGTGCGACAGCACCGTTGCCACTCGCTCCGATTCCAGCGATTTTTTCTGATGATTAAAAAGCGCCAGCAGATTGTTGCACATGCGGACGAGAATCTCGCGCGGCGAAACGGCTTTCAAATGTTCTTCGGGAACGAACGGCTGGCCCAGCGCTTCGACGCGCTCGCGGCAATCGTCGAGACCGACGGGGCGCGCGCCGTTGAACGGATCGATCAGCTTGAAGCGTTCGCCCGATTTTTCAGGGACCACGACACGCACGATAAAATGCCCGGGCAAGCCGACGCCTTCGGCGTTCAAATACAGTCGCCGGGCGAGTGCCAGATAGAGCACGGAAAGCGCTATTGGCAATCCGGTGCGGCGTTCCAGCACGTCGGGCATGTAGCTGTTTTTATCGCTGTAATAATTCTCGGTGTTGCCGTGAAAGCCTTCGTCGCGCCAGAAACTGCCCAGCCCCTTGACGACTTCGGCCGCGTCGCGATTCGCCGCGCGCTTGGCTTCGTTGCGCGGGATGGACAGGTGGGCATAGACGTAATCGCCCGCCCGCCGGCCAAGCTCGTCGATGTCGCGGATCACGCGTTGCGTCGGCAGATTGGGATACGACAGGCGCGCGAGTTGAATGGCGCCGTTTTCGATGCGGTAGTGCTGCTTGTCGCGGGCGAGGCCGGTGTAAATTTCGCGGCCAATTTCGTCGGGAAGAAGCAGGCGGATCAGCGAACGGCTGAGCGCGGCGGCGTTTTCGCGGCGGCTTGCCGCGGCGCGATGCAGCGCCGGCAGGGCCGCTTCGCCCAGCACCAGAATCTCGCGCGCAATCTCCGCGCGGCGCTCGGCATCGACGTGCTCCGCCAATTCCAGCAGCGTGGCCGCGCGCACCCGGCGGCGAAACAACTCCCCTTCCCCGCCGGCGGACAACTCGCGGGGATCAGGCGCGGAAAAGGGCAATGAATCGTGCATGGATCGGTCAGTCTCCCGCACGCCATTTGATTTTATTTGCGGGAAAAGTCAAGGGACGAAGAGCGAAGCTTTTGAGATGCGCACAGCACCGGAATTGCCAGTCGTTTTCACTTGTCCTTCGCTTCCAAATCGCGGCAGCAGCGGAATCCAATGTTGGGGAATTTGTCTTCCTGCTTTTCGGTGTAGGTCGCCATGCACCCCGCGTCGGCGGCTTTTTCCTTGTATGAACCGCCCATCACCACGGCATTGACCCCATCGCCCAAATCCTCGGTCCATTCCGCGGCGTTGCCGCTCATGTCGTAGACTCCGATGGAATTGCGGCACGTGGGTTTGGCGCCCGACGGAAGCAGTTTGCCGCTCTCGGTGTTGCACGCGGCGGGGTCCGCCTGCTTGCCGGTTCCGTAGGGATAAAGCGCATTGGTACTGCCCTGGCAGGCGTCTTTCCAGCGCGTGGTCGTGCACAGTTTCTTGCCTTCGGCGGCGCATTTCTGGCTCGCGAATAGGAACGGCACATTGACCGCTGGCGTTTCGCCGACCATATTGGGATATTCGTAGCGGTCGATGCAGAACGCCTTGCGCCGCTCATCGACACTCCACATGAAATTCGGAGTGCTCGCCGATGGGCGATGTTCCGAGAACATGCTCTGACCCTTCAAGTCGCAATATTTCATGTCGTTGATGAATGACAGAAACATCTTCGCGCGCGAATCGTTGGGATGATTCTGGATGGCCAGGCGAAACGCCTCCGATGCGGCGCCGAGATCGGGCGTGAATTGTGTGAGGATTTCGACGCCCTTTTCCATGCTCGATTTGTACACCCCGGGATTGTAGTGAATGTCAATCAGGGCCTGTTCGATGTACTTCAACGTGTCGTCGAGTTTTAATTCCGTTGCGCGATTTTCGGCCTGTTTGTATTTGTCGAACGCGACTTCGGCATTGCCCGTCAGCGCCTGCTTTTCGGCTTCGACGAGATTGGCGATCAGGCTCTTGCCATTGTTCATTTCTTCTTCGGCTTTGCGCAGACCGTCGTTGCGCTCCTTGATCGAGTGCATGTCGCGTTCAAGCCGCACATATTGAGTTCCCGCATCCTGCCAGTGTTTCTCCTTGATTGCCTGTCGCGCCTGCGCAAGATACAGTTTTGCGAGCGTGTCCAGCGCCAGTTCGTACAGCCGTCTCGAGCGGTCGGGTTTGACATCCGCCAGGCGCTTCGCAAGACCCTTGTAATCTTCGGCGCCGCCTTTCAAATCGCTGAAGGCCCGGTTCTCCGCCTGCTGAATTTCTTTTTCGTCGCCAGCGTCTACTTTGAGCTGTTTGACTTTTGCGGCGTTGAACAGATAGGTGTGTTTCTGCAGCGTGTCCGCCGCTTCGGCATAATTGCGCTCTTCGAATAATTTCCCGACGCGGTTGAGCAGGAACTGTTCGCGCACATATTGATAGCCGGTGATGCCGCCCGCGGCAACCAGGACCGCGACGGCGAGCGTCACCGCCACGTTGCCCGAGCGCTTCTTGCCGAGCAACTGAATCTGCTGCAGAGCCTTGCGGTTCGCTGGATTGACCGAGGCGATGCCTTTCCAGCATCGAATCGCTTCGCCCAGCCGCCCGTTCTGCATGGCGTCCTGCGCGCGTTCGAGCAGCTTTTTTTCCTTGTCATGCAGCGCGGTGATTTCCTCGGTCATTTGCGCGATCGAGCGGTTGGCCGGATCGGTTTCGCACGCGCCGCGGTACAAATTCATGGCGCCGTCGAGGTCGCCCTGCGCGCGCAGCGTCTGGCCATGCTGCGTGTATGCCTCGACGATACTCTTGATGGCCTGCGGATGACCGGGGCGCAGATTCAGAATCGGCTTCCACGTCTCGATTGCCTTGTCGTAATTCTGTTCAAGATTATATTGATAGCCTTCCTTCAGCAGATATTCGATGCGCTGCAGTTTGCTTTCGGAGTCCTTCAAGCCCAGCCGCGCCTGTTCGCTGGACGGGTTGATTTTCAATGCATCTTCATAAGTCGCGATGGCCTCTTCCAAGCGTCCCTGTTTGCTGAAACTCTCACCCTGTTGCACAAGTTTCGCCGCGGGCACGACAACGACGCGCAACTGCTCGATCTGTTTGCCGAGGCCGTCGTCCCGCAGTTCGGATGGCGTGCCGTCCCAAATCTTGATCGCACTTTCAAACTGGCTGGAGGCGATCGCGGTGCGAATTTCGTTGACGCGCGTGCGCTTGAGCACAAGACGGGATTCAATGTCTTTAAGCAGCACGCTCAATGTTTCGTCGTATGGATCGACTTCGGCAAGTATGCGGCATTCGCGTTGCGCATCGACCAGCATGCCGCGTTTGAGAAGATTGTCGGCGTTCTGGCGGCGCGTGGCGATCTCGCGATTGACTTCCTGCTCCACGCGCTCACGCGTGACGATATCGAGCGTGTTGGATTGCAGAGCTTGCATGTAGGCTTTAAGCGAGCTGAGCCGGTCGCCGCGCGCAAGCATTTCGTCGCCGCGTGCGATGCAGACGGAACCATCGTCCGTCGCGCCGCGCAAATTCATGCCAGGCATGACGCTTTGCCGCGCGCCGGGAATGCCACCGCCCAGTGCCGAGTTGTTGAAGTTCGATTGTTCCGCGCCAGCCGCCATGAACCTGCCGCTCATGCCCGGCATGCCGGGCATCGGGCCGCATTGCGAGTTCATCTCGTCGCGGCGATTCCCGCCGGTCATGCTGATGGACGGGAGAGACGGCGAGGGACGGCCCGGATTGGAATCGCCGCCGACACCAAAGTTCGACATGAAGTTCGGGCGCTCTTGCCCCCCGTCATCGCCAAACTGAGACGGGCCTTGCATGGGGTCGGAAAACCTGGCACTCGAATCGGAGGGGGGACTGCCCAATTCGATCCCCAGCGCTTCTCTTACCGCGGCTTCAATCGCCTCAATGACTTCGGAGAACGTCTGGTAGCGATGCTCGCGTTTCTTCGCCATCATTTTGCAGATGACATCGGAAATCGCTCGAGGAATGGTCGGCAACACTTTGTCAGGCGCAACCAGCGCTTCGTTCTTATGGCGATACATCGTGGATATCGCCGTTTCGGCTTCGAACGGCAAGCGCCCGGTAATCAGGCGATACCATGTGCCTCCGAGACTGTAAATATCCGAGCGGGCATCGACTTTCTTGCCGTCGCACTGTTCAGGGCTCATGAACGCCGGAGTGCCCATCACAGAATCGACACACGTCTGCGTTCCCGCGCCGTCGGCGTCCTTGGCCAAACCGAAGTCGGAAACCTTAATCTGCCCTTTCCGCGTGACCATCAGATTTTCGGGCTTGATGTCGCGGTGAACGATGCCGGTGGCCTGAGACGCTTCGAGGCCTTGCGCCGCCTGGCGTACAAATTCGGTGGCTTCCTGCCATTCGAGCGCGCCGTGCCGTTTGGCCTGCAACTCCGCCAGGCTTTCACCCTCGATCAACTCCATGATCATGTAGTTGATGTTCTGGTCGGTGCCGACGTCGTAAACGGCCAAAATGTGAGGATGATTCACACGTGCAATGGCGCGTGCTTCCTTCTGAAAACGAGTGACAAAATTTGCGTCATTTGCCAGATGCGGTGCCAAAACTTTGACAGCCACGACGCGATCCAACGATTTTTGGCGCCCCTTGTAAATGACACCCATGCCGCCCTGGCCGATGACTTCAAGAATGGCACAGCCGCCAATGGATTGATTTATGAGCGGATCGGACATGTGCCACTCTCCGGTGCGAATACCATCGCCATAGGCTTGAGGGAGCTTGGTGGTTTGGGAAATGAACTCTGGGCTTTGCTCATGCGTACAATGGACTCAAACGAGCAAGGAATTCCTACTTAGACCCTGACACTTAATCCTAGCCAAGCCTTTCAATGGTCGTTAAAACGTGGAGCAAACATCTTGCCAGTTTGTCGCGGCTTTGGCGATACCGCTCCAAAGAACGGCCTCCGGGCTCCGAAATATCGTCCCCGTCTTTTGAAATCAACCGCACGCGATCCGCACAAAAAGGCATGAACTCAATGATACTGTCGCGGTGCGCGCGTGTCATGGTGAAAATCCAATCCGCACTGTCAATTAATTCAGGCGTCAGCAGAGTGGATCGATGCTCCGAAATATCGAGCCCAATTTCCTTCATCGCAGCGATTGAATGCGGATGCGCAGGCTGCCCCGGCGTGGCGTTTGTGCCCGCCGAGAGAATCCGCATCGTCGGCGCATGGGGCTTGTAAAAATCCGCAAGTGCTGACCGCCACAAGCCGGCCGCCATTGGGCTGCGGCAGGTATTGCCCGTGCAGATGAATAGAATCGTCGGCACGGCTGCGAGCAGTATATCGACTTCCGCAATTGCTCCCTCGCGCTGCACCGAGACAGACTGATCGGTCACTTCAACCACCGTCGAAAGCCTGCCCTTGGGCGGCGAACCGCCTTCCAAAACCAGATCGATTCGTCCATCAAACGCCGTGCGCACTTGCGCCGCGGAGAGTCCGTCGCAGAGCAGATACGACGGGCTGCCAGACCTTCCTACGTTCTCATTCCCCTTATTAGTCCGCAAAGTCGCATTGGGCGCGGCCACTGGAAACCCGCACTGCGCAATCAACGACCGCGCCACGGGATGCTCCGGAAGCCGCAAGCCCACGCTGCCTCCGCCCGCGCGCGGCACGACCAGCGTCAGCGTCCCCGGCCAATACAAGCGCGCCAGTTTCCGAGCAGTTCGCGAAAGCCCGCCGCCCGCCCCGGTGCCGCCGGCGAGTTGTTCGGCTTGAAGCATCGACCCCACCAACAGCGAATAATTCTTGCCGTCGAGCTTTCCTTTGACTTTGGCCAACCGCGCCAGCGCCTCCGGGTTGCGTGCATCCGCGCCCAGCGCGTATACCGTCTCAGTCGGAAACGCCACCAGTCCGCCCGAACGCAGAATCTGCGCCGCGTGGGTGATTCTCGCAGCATCCGCCACGCCATCGAGTTGTATTAGCTCGGTTCTCATGCTGGAACTATCAGTTTCTCGTTACAAAAGATGCACTATGTGTGTTCTTCAACAACAACCCTGATCCCTAACCCCTAAATCCTAACCCCTCTTTTTCAGCGCCCTCGCCGCAATATCCTTCCGGTAATGCGCCCCGTCGAACGTAATCCTTTCGCACGCCGCATAAGCCCGGCTGACCGCCAGCGGCAGCGTCGCCGCCGTCGCCGTCACGCCCAACACGCGCCCGCCATTGACAACAATCCGCCCGTCCTTCAATTTCGATGTCGCACCGTGAAAAATCGTGACGCCTTCCGCATCATCCAATTGCCCATCTGCGTTCAGTCCGTTGATCGTCGCACCAATCGTCACTTTTCCCGGATAACCCTCCGCCGCCATGACCACGCAGACCGTTGGATCGTTCGAAATCTGCAAGTCGAAATGCTCCAACTTGCCTTGAATCACCGCTTCCATCAAATCGACCAAATCCGACTGGATGCGCGGCAGGATGCACTGGCATTCGGGATCGCCGAAGCGGACGTTGTACTCCAGCACTTTCGGCCCGGCGTCGGTGACCATGATGCCCGCGTACAGCACGCCTTTGTACGGCCGTTCCTCGCGGCGCAGCGCGTGCAGAGTGGGCACGAGAATATCGCGGACGATGCGCCCTTCCATTTCCTGCGTGACAATCGGCGCGGGCGAATACGCGCCCATTCCGCCGGTGTTCGGCCCGGTGTCGCCGTCGCCGACGCGCTTGTGATCCTGCGTGCTGGGAAGCACCGCGAGCGTCGAGCCGTCGGTCAGCGCCATCACGGATGTTTCTTCGCCGCGCAGCGTTTCTTCGATCAGAATATTTTTGCCGGCATCGCCAAATTCGCCATCGACCATCGCGCGCGTAATCGCCGCTTCGGACTCGGCGGCGTTGGCGCACATCAGCACACCTTTTCCCGCCGCGAGGCCATCGGCTTTGATCACCAGCGGGGCGTCGTGTTCTTTGACATACTCGATGGCGCGTTCGGGTTCGGAGAAGACCACGTAGTCGGCCGTCGGGATGCCGTGCTTGCGCAGCAAATTCTTGGTGAGGATTTTCGAGCCTTCCAGCTCGGCGCCGCGATACTCCGGCCCAAAGCACGGAATGCCCAGTTCGCGGGTCACCTTGTCGACGATCCCGGCGACCAGCGGCGTCTCCGGCCCGACGACGATCAGATCCGGTTTTTCAAGCCGGGCCCACCGCATCAGTTTTTCGATATCGTCCGCTTTGATCGGCACCGTCTCAACGGCCGAACCGTTCATGCAATGCCCCAGCGCAATACCGGCATTGCCGGGCGCGCACAACAGTTTCGTGACGCGCGCGCTCTGCGCCAATTTCCAACACAACGCGTGCTCACGCCCGCCCGAACCGATCACCAGAACTTTCATGTAATTCCTCTAATACAACAAAAACTATTCACCACAGAGGCACAGAGAGCACAGAGATGGAATTAAATCAACTAGCGGATCTTCTATGCGCCTCTTAAATGACGGCATCCGACGAAGGATCCCATAAATCATTTTCTTTTCTGTTCTCTGTGTTCTCTGTGCCTCTATGGTGCAAATGAAAACACGCCGCACGGCATCGCGGCTTTTAACGAGCTTAATTTAGAAGCAATCGGGAGGAATGAAAGCGGAAATGAAATGATGATGGATTGAGACCGTCGGATACAATTGGAAGGAGGTTGAAAGGTGGAATGGCGGACCAAACAGACTCTCGCGCGTGGCGTGATGTCTTCAATCCGTCCATTCCACCTTCAATCCTGGTCGTGCCGGTTACGCGTCGCGTGAGCAGCGCGCAGCCGAAACGGCCGCGAAAACTCCGACCAGCGCGCCGATGCTGAAAGCGATCAGCGCGGTGCGGTAAGGGTTCGAACGAACGTAGGCATCGGTTTCCGAGCGGCATTTTTCGTAGGTCTCGGCGGTCGCGCGGACGGCCTGATCCTTTAATTCCGTGCCTTTGCGGACAACCGCGTCCTTGTATTCCGCACCCTTGCGTACGGCAGCGCCAGCCAGATCGCTGGCCCTTTGGACTGCGCCATCTTTGAGATCCGAGCATTTTTGAACGGCGGCGTCCTTAAAATCCGAGCCCGATTGAACGGCCGCGTCCTTGAATTCCTCCGCGCTTTCCTTCATCTTCTGCGCGGCATGTCCGAACGTGCGATTCTGAGTTGCTTCCATGATCCCGTCTCCTTTTAATGTATGCGACACCAGGTTGACTCCTTTTGAAACAGAACTTCAAGATGCGTGTGCGATACGGCGAGCATGCGCGAAAGAACGCTTCGCGCCGCAAATGGTGCAAAACGATTCGCCCATGCAGATATCGCCTGCATTTTGCCTTGTGGTTCCCCGACAATTGCAGCAGTAATTATTCGTCATCGGATTCTTACGCGTCATGAGACGGATTGATGCCAGCTCGGGAAGAGAAGCGTCTAAGTAAAGTATCGAAGCATTGCACATAAAAAGCCTCCTTTCCCAGTACTCACGGGAGTCTCGAAAGCAAGGCGGATGCCGTTTTATTTTTTAAGACGATTTTGAAGAATGCACCACAGGCTTCATTGGGCAAACAACTGGCAGCGGGGCGAAATAGAATCTATTTTCAATGGCGAAAGAATTGAATCTGCCGAACGTCAGGCACTCGCAATAACGTATGCCTTCTCATCGGCTTCGTTGAATTCCATGCTTGCGGCGGGCTATTGTTTTCCGGCATCGGCGGATCCGCCGATGCCTTCGTTCTTCACGGCATTCGTCGCAGGCAGCGCTACGAGAATCACGCCCAAAAGAATTGCCGCGCCGCCCAGCCATTGCCGAAGCGAGAGTTTTTCATGAAGAAAAACCACGCCCATCACCATAACCAGCAGCACGCTCAGCTTATCGACGGGGCTGACCTGCGCCGCTTGCCCAAGCTGAAGCGCGCGATAACCGCACAACCACGACAACCCCGTCGCGCATCCCGATAGAATCAGAAACACAAGCGTGCGGCTCGGCAGTTGAGACGGATTGCGCCATTCGCCTTGCGCAAAAACAATCGCCACGGTAATCGTGAAAATGACGACAATCCGCACCAGCGTCGCCATGTTGGAAGGAATGTCCGCGACACCAATCTTTCCAAAAATGTTGGTGAGCGCGGCGAACACAGCCGAAAGAATCGCATAGCCCAGCCAGCCCGTGCCATTGAATTGCTTCAGCATTTCGTTCATATTCGGACTCCTATTTACTCGACAGAAAGTCGCCAGGCTGTTCTCCGCGCCTCCGCGTCTCTGCGAGAGAAACGAAGTTCACTTCGCCGCGTCAAGCGCGTCCTTCAATTCCATGCGCCCGTCGTAAAACGCTTTCCCCACAATCGCGCCATAGCAACTCAGCGCCGCACATTCGCGCACGTTCTCCAATGTCGTCACGCCGCCCGAGGCAATCAATGGGAACGTGCTGGCGCGGCGCATTTCGGCGAGCCGCTTCAAATTCGGGCCTTCCAACATGCCGTCGCGGTCGATGTCCGTGTAAATGATTTCGCCCAGCGGAATGCCGGCGAGCGCCTCAACCATGTCGATCGCCAGCGTGGTGCTGACATCCACCCAGCCCTTGGTAGCGACGAGTCCGTTCTTCGCGTCGATGCCGACGCTGATCTTTCCGGGAAAACGCGCCGCGAGTTTTTCGAGAAACGCGCGGTCGTCGAGCGCCTTCGTGCCGATCACGCAGCGCGCCGCACCCGCGTCGATGAAACGCGCAATCGCATCTTCCGAACGCAAACCCCCGCCGATTTGAATTTCGTGCGTGCCCGCAAACGCTTTCAGGATTTCGAGTGCAATCGGCGCATTCTTCGGCGCGCCGTCGAAGGCGCCATCGAGATCGACGATATGAATGCGCCGCGCACCCTCATCCGCCCAACGCTTCGCCGCATGCACCGGATCGTTGTCGTAAACGGTCTTCTCGTCGGCCATACCCTTCTTCAAGCGAACAGCCTTGCCATCCTTAATATCCACTGCGGGTATGACGAGCATTCTAAACCTTTCAATAATTGTAACCGATCAGTCCACTTGAACGGCTCTCGCACAAAGACACGAAGAACACCAAGAAGCACAAAGAAGGCCTCTTGTTGACCTGCATCCTTCATCATCTGTCATTCGATTTTTCTGTCTTTTCTTTGTGGTTCTTGGTGTTCTTCGTGCCTTTGTGCGAGCGAATTTTTTCGCTGTCCTCTGCGCGCCTCTGCGTTCTCTCGCGGTTAAAATCAGTTCGCCGGTTTCGGGAACGCCGCATGATCGATAAAAAACCGCACCTGCCCCTTGCAGCGCCACAACAACCGCGCGACCAGTTGCGATTCAATCGGGCCCGACACGAAGATCTTCGCCAGCATTTCTTTTTTCGACGCGCCTTCGGCCAGAACAAACACGTTTTCTGCGTGCCAGATAACCGGCGTCGTAATGGTGACCCGGTCCACTGCGGGCTTCACGGCGGGGTTGTACGACAGCGGATCGCACGTCGTCATGGTCTTCAGCATTTCAAGCGGCGCGGGCGTACCGGGGAACAGCGAAGCGGTGTGGCCGTCGGGGCCGATGCCCAGAAGGATCAGATCGAAGACCGGAAAACCATCCTGTTTCTTCTCGATTTTCTCGTGCAGCGTGCGCGCGTATTTCGCGGCGCAATCCTCCGCCGTGGCTTCGGCGGTGCCGATCGGAAAGATGTTTTCGAGCGGCACCGGGCCGTGTTTCAGCAGCGCTTCGTACACCATGCGGTAATTCGAGTCGGGATGATCGGGCTTGACACGCCGTTCGTCGCCCCAGAACAAACGCGTCTTCGACCAGGGCATTTGGCCGTGAAGTTTCGGATTGGCCAGCAGCGAGTAGACGGCCTTGGGCGTCGATCCGCCAGACAGCGCGAGGTTGAACCAGCCGGCTTTCGCCACCCGCTTTTTGGCCATGGTCTCAATGGCATCCGCGGCGTTGCGCGCAAGAGCCTCGCCGTCCTCCAATTCCGTGACTACAAATTCAGTCGTGTTTGACATGGCGCAAATCCTTAAACTTGAAACCTGGAACCTAAAACCGATTTATTGATTATGCCAGCGCCGGCCTTCCTTGGCCAGCCACTGATCGGACTCCTCCGGCCCGTACGTGCCGGCTCGATAATTCGGAAATTGCGGCGGCGGCAAGGCGGCCCAACCCTGGTGTATCGGCGTGATGAATTTCCACGCCGCTTCGACTTCGTCGCTGCGCAGGAACAGCGTTTGATCGCCCAGCATTGCGTCCACAAGTAGGCGCTCGTACGCGCTGGGGCTTTCTCCGGCGAATGCGTCCGGGTAGTTGAACGTCATGTGTACCGATTTGACGCGCACATCGCTGCCGGGAACTTTCGCTTCGAATTTCAACTCGATCCCGTCGTTGGGTTGAATCTGCAAAATCAGCAAATTCGCATCCGGAAGTTTCGTCAGCGATCGGAACACATTGAACGGCGGCGTTTTGAACGTAATGCAGACTTCCGTGTCCGCCTTGGCCATGCGTTTGCCGGAGCGTAGATAAAACGGCACGCCGGACCAGCGCCAATTGTCGATAAACGCGCGCACGGCGACGTAGGTCTCGGTGCTCGAATCCGGCTTGACATTCAATTCCTGCCGATAGCCCGCGACCACGTTGCGGCCGATGCTGCCCGGGCCATACTGTCCGCGCATGGTTTCAGAGGCGACCTGATCCAGCTTGATCGGACGCAGCGCTCTGAGCACTTTGACCTTCTCGTCGCGAATCGATTCCGCGTCAAACGCCACGGGCGGCTCCATCGCGGTCAGCGCCATCACCTGCATCAGGTGATTCTGAATCATGTCGCGCAGCGTGCCGGCTTCTTCATAATACCCGCCGCGCTTTTCAACCCCCAGCGGTTCGGCCGCAGTGATCTGGACATTGTCGATGTATTTGAAATTCCAGAGCGGCTCGAAAATGGCATTGGCGAAACGAAAAAACAGCGTGTTCTGAACAGTCTCTTTGCCAAGATAATGATCGATGCGGTAGGTCTCTTCTTCATCCAGCATGCTTTGCGTGAGCGTATTCAACGCGCGCGCCGATTCGAGATCGCGGCCGAACGGTTTTTCAATAATCACGCGCGCCCACGTGCCCGGCGACCGCGTCGGCGCGCCCACCAGATTCGCGCTGTGAAGCGCCTTCAACGCCATGGGGAAAACACTGGGCGGAAGAGAGAGGTAAAGCAGCCGTTTGGCGGGAATGTCCTTATCTTTTTCAATTGCCGCAAGATGCGCCTTGAGATTTTCCAGCGCCGTCGGATCGCTCAAGTCGGCCTTTACGTACGTCAGATTCTTGAGGAATTCGCTCCAATCGGATTGTTCAGGCAAAACAGGCGTCGCCAATCCCGGCGCCCGCACATTTCCGGCGGCGATCAGGGCGCGAAACGAATCGTCCGTGTGCTCAATGCGGTCGACTCCGACGATGTTGATCTTCGCCGGAAGATGGCCGCCGCGCGCCAGATGAAACAGCGACGGCATCAGCTTGCGCGTAACCAAATCGCCCGCCGCCCCAAAAATCACAACCGTGCAGGGATCGGGAATACTCCTGCCCGCAATTGCGATGTCCGGGGTGCCGCTCATCGATTTTCTCCGATTTTGAATTTCAAAAAAGGGGCTAGGATTTAGGGATTAGGGAAAAGCAAAAGCAATTCCGTCATCCTCAAACCCTATTCCCTAGCCCCTAGCCCCTAACTCCTGCCGTTAGTGCCCGCCGAACTTGCGGCGCATCGCCTGTACGATCTTCCAGGCGAAGTCTTCTTCTTTGCGCGACGTGAATCGCGAATAGAGCGACGTGGTCAGCACCGGGCAAGGCACGCCTTCGTCTATCGCGGCCTGCAACGTCCAGCGGCCTTCGCCGGAATCGGGAACTCCGCCCGCCTTGACCGACTCCGTCTCGACCGGCAACGACGGATTTTCGAGGAACGCTTCGGCCGTCAAATCAAGCAGCCACGACGCAATCACGCTGCCGCGTCGCCAATTTTCGCAGATCGCCTGCATGTCGAATTCGTACTGATAGTGTTCCGGATTGCGCAACGGCGTCACTTCGGCGCTGTCGTGCGTGCCAGCCGCCAGACCGATGTTGGCATGCTTGAGGATGTTCAAGCCTTCCGCATAAGCCGCCATGATGCCATATTCCATGCCGTTGTGAACCATCTTGACGAAATGGCCCGCGCCGGAAGGTCCGCAATGCAGATAGCTTTCAGCCGACGTGCCGCTCGCCGTGATGTCGGCGCCCTTGACGGCATGATAGTGGCCTTTGGCGTCCTTCTCGACTCCGGTAATTTGCTTGACCGTCGTCGGCGCGATTCCGCTGTGTCCCGGCGCGATGGCCTTGAAAATCGGATTGAGACGTTCGACAGCCGCTTTGGCGCCGCCGATCATCAAACAATAACCACGTTCCAGGCCCCACACGCCGCCGGACGTGCCGACGTCGAGATAATCGATGCCTTTTGCCTTCAATTCCTTGCTGCGGCGAATGTCGTCGATGTAGTACGAATTGCCGCCGTCGATCAACGCGTCACCCGCTTGCAAATGTGCGCTGTAGTCCGGAATAATCCGATCGACAATGCCGGCCGGGACCATCAACCAGATGGCGCGCGGCCCCTTAAGTTTGGAAATAAGATCCTTGGGATCCGTGGCGCCGATCGCCGGAACCTTTCCGCCTTCGTTTTTAACGCGGGCGAGAGTCTCCTGCACCACCTTGGGATCGCGGTCAAGGACGACAATCTCGTGTCCCGCCCTCGCCATACGGACCACCATGTTCTGACCCATTCGTCCGAGGCCGACCATTCCGAGTTGCATGATTTGCTCCTTTAAGTCCGAGGTGACCGGCGTGTGGCGAGCCGCCATTTGCCAATCCCTTTTTTGGTTGCGAATCCGGAACTCACTTTTCCGGAGTCAAAAATTTTACGTTCGAAACATTCCCATGATTGATCGGACATGCGACCGTTTCCGCGAAAATAATGCGGAAGACAGAATTATAAAAGTTGAAGCCTATGATACCGGAGAAAACTCGTCACCTATCAATAACCTTCATTTAGCGAACGTCAATTCAAAAATTCCCGGGATGTGTATTTTGCGGACGAGAAATTCCAATTCTATTGTGGTGCGGGCTTCCAGCCTGCGCAGGCTGGAAGCCCGCACCACAATTCTGCGCTCACGGCAGGACTTTGCATTTCTCCCAATACCGCAGCACCGTCTCAATAAACGTCGCGTGGCTCCACGTCAAAGGCGACACCGACAACGGCGCCCCATTATAAGGATGAATCTGCTCCGCCATGCAGCCGGATTCGAGGCAATGCTTCGCGACCCAGTCCAGAATTTCGCGCGGACGCGCCAGATCCCCGCGCGTCTTCGCCCGCGCCAGATACCACAGCGCCAGCCACAGCGTGCAGATCATCCAAGGGTTGCCTGGCACCTTGTCCACGTCATGCGAAATTTGATAGTAGTAGTCGTTTTCGTAGCGCGCCACGCCGCCGATATCCGTCTTGCACCACAGCCGCGCTTCCATTTGATACATCGTGCTCACGACCCGCGGATCGTCCGGCTCGAAAACGCCGAAATGAAAAATCGCGAACACGCTGGCGTCGATCGCCGCATCGACCTTGCAACCACCGCCGGGCTGATACGAAATCATGCGCGCGAAGCGGTTGTTTTCCGTGCTGAACAGATGCTCGATCATCGCCTGCTTCATCACCGTGGCCGCTTCAAAACAATCCGCTTGCAGCGCCGCGTCGTCCGCCTGCGTCAGCATTTTTCCAGCGGCGTTCAAACCCGCGATCACCGCCGCAGTGGTGAACGTCAGCACTCCGTAGCGCTCCTCCCACAGATCGTAGCTTTCGCGCGGCAAGCCCGTGTCGGTATTGCGGTATTTCAACAAAAACAGCGCGGCGGGACGGATCAGCCGTTCGGTCAGCGACGCGATGAACGACGCGTCTTTATAAATCTGAATGTGTTCGTACAACGCCCACAGCACCAGCGCGGTTTCGTCTTCCTGAATCGGCAGCGCCGGCTTTCCGTCGCGCACCCACGGATGCCACGAACTGCCAAACGATCCGTCCGGATTGTATTTGTGCAGCAGAAATCCTTCCGGCTGCCCGGACCGCGGCATGACGTTTTGGCAGAACAGGAAGAACTTGCGCGTCTGTTCTGGATAGCCGGCCCGGTCGAGCGCGTGCGACACGAGCGCGCCGTCGCGCGGCCACATGTAGGAATAGGTGTCGCGGTTGAAGACGATCGCATCGCCGTCGTTGGCGGCCACGATTGCGCCGCCCGAATCGATCTGCGTGTTCACGATCAAGAGGCTGCGGCGGTACAGTTCAGCTAACCCGCTGTCCGCGTCGCCGGCGGGCACGGTACCGCGCGCCTGGCCGGCCCACTTGCGCCAGCGATCCACTGTGGCCTCTTTCATCGTGTGAAACCCGTGCCGCAGCACCACCTCATTGAGCCCCTTGGCGTCGTAAAACGTTTTTTCAGCGCAGACCCAGTGGTGAAAATGCGTGCTGCCGCCCGCGGGAATCGTGGAACGCACCGAGATGATGCAATCGACAGAACCCTGCGCGATCGGATTGCCGCCCAACTGGCCGTCTTCCGCGTCGCGCCAGGTGCCCTCGAAATGCTGCAAACGTTTGATGCCCGTCGAGTATTGGTAGATGCCTTCGCCCGCGGCGTTGCGCGCATTCAGCATGAAATAGCGCGGGCCTTTGTACTGTACGACCACGTCGTTGCTGGGCTCGTAATACGCGGTGTCGCCGAACGAGTTTTCGAGAATGTTGAAATCGTAGTGAAAAAAGAGCCGGATCTCGCGCTCGTGGTCGGCATCGTTGTACACGATGAAATGACGCAGAAAGATCGTATGATCGGGATGCACGGCGTCACTGGCGTCGATGCGCACGCGTTGCCAGTCGTTCTGCAGCTTGACGTCGGTGACGAGTGTGTCGGGAAGGTACTTCAGCGAGCGCTTCCAGCCTTCTTCATGCAGCCAGGAAAATGCGCCGTCGATCCAGATGCCGGTCCGGCAGCGCTCGCCCAGCGTCTGATTTTCTTTTCCGACGCGCGGGTAGTAAAAATCGCGGACACAATAATTCCCGTCGAAATTCACCAGAAGGCGGCCGTTGCCGATCGGAAGATCGCGAGGCATATTTGGGATCCAGTGTGGCCACAAAAACGAACGATTGACGAACGCGCCAGCCGTGACGATTCCATTCGCCCAACTAAAACGGCCTTCGCGAGAGGCCGTTTTACCTGCTTATTTTCCGCAGGACATTGCAGATTGATTTTTCTAGCGGTTCGACGATCTCGGGATCTTGATGTAAGGCAATCGCAAACCCTGAAGAATCGGGCCATTATTGAGGCGGCGCTCGACGACGTCGATGACCTCGGGCGAAGTTGTGCTGCCATTGGTCAGATTCGGGAACTCGGCTTTGAATTTCGGAATCGTCGCCAGCAACGCAGTCTTGACGGCGTCATCGCTGGCCTGGTCGCACCGCACGCCATCGGGCGGCTGGAAACCGTGGGCGCCGTTGAACACGATCACATCGTCTTGATCGACGCCGTCGCCGGAAACGCCCAACCCGCCGGCCAGCAGGCCGTTCTTATAAATCGGCACGCCTCCGGGGAAGATGCATATACCGTCTTTCAACGTGGGCGGCTGAATCGTGCCCGTGCCATACGCCGCACGCAGCGACAGATCGACGAAGATGGACACCTGCAGCGGAGAAATGCGGCCGTCACGGATATGCGGCAAGCGCCGCGCCAGCAACTGAACGGCATTGAGGGTGACGAATCCGCCAAATGCCGCCGGCGGAGCCGGTGGCGCCGCCAGTACGATCGGCACGAGCGTATTGGTGTTGTCGTCGGTCAGCAACTGGCTGATTTGAGTCAAATTTGCCGCATCCGTGCCAGTGGGGAACGAACCCAGCATGCCCGCGTCGCCGCCGGCATTTTCAAACAAACCGCTGATCGGTCCCGGCGGATGCGCCTCGACGCCCGGCGGGAAGAACGTCTGCGACATGAACCCAATCGCACGTGTCGAGAACCCGACCGTGTCCGTGCTGTAGAACGCCGACGTGCGAGCCTTTTGCACGGCAAGATCGAAGCTGAACACCGTGGCGTCGTTCGTGCGGTAAAGTCCGCAAATATTGCCTCCAAGGTCGACCACGCTGATCCAGACTTCCGCGGCGACTCCCTTCGGATTGCGAATGGCGGCGCGCGTCAAAAACGCTTGATCCGCAGCCTGCTGAACCATCTTGATCACGTCGGCTTTGGTAATCGTACCCAGAGGACTGTCGCGCGGCGGAAAACGTCCTACCCAGCCTTGCAACGGAAATTCCTGCGTCGGCGTGCCGCGAGGAGCGGTCAGCGTAACCGCTTGAGCGACGGCAGGCGTATACGGCGGATACGGGACGGCAATGCCCACGCCATTCGGATCGTTTTCGGAACCGTTGGTGTCGAAGTACGGTTGGAATGTGCCTTCCGCCCCCAACGATGCGACCGGCACCGCCGTAAACTTCGGCTTGCGTGCAACGACATAGGGAAAGCGGAAACCGTTGATCACGATCTTGTTCGCTTTCACCAGCGCCGGCGGTTCAAAACCCACGATCGCCGCCAGTGCCGCGGTTTCTTCAATCAGTTGCTTGGAGGGTCCGGGCACGATTCCAGTATCGGTTCGAGCGATACCGGCATCCGGAACTCCATTGGCCAGCACGCCGAATCCGTCCACTTCGACCCCAACGGAACCCACGGGTTGCTTGCTCTTGAAAAGCGTAAGACCACCCGGATCGTCCGTCAGCGGCGTGATCACCAAGGGCTGCTGTAAGGGGCGCATATTCGCCGTGCCGGCCGGAGCGGCCAGAGGTCCCGGCGCATTCAGCGTGTTCACGAACGCAATAGCCGGAGGCTGCTGCAGTTCCACGTCGGCTCCGGGCTGATTCGAAAACGGCACACCGAAAAGCGGACCGGCGTCGACGTTGCGGATGCCCGGCGGGAAATTGCTTTGAACGATGAATTGCGCGGTGCGCGACGTGAATGCGTTTTGTTTCGATTCGAAGAACGAGGCCGTGCGCGCCTTGACCGTGGCCTGTTCGTTGATGCGGGGATCGGATGACACGGACGTGTTCATGCGGAAGATCGCGAGTATGTGGCCTTCCCGGTCAGCGACGGCTATGATGCCGGACGCGCCGACACCCTTCAAATATCCCACCGCCTGCGCAATGATGGTATTGACCTCGGTGACTGTCAACGGGGGAGTATCATTGGGAATCGGCGTGTTAAGATCGACCTGCCCGGCGCGCGACTGCACGTGCACGGCGATCAGCGCAAAAAGGACTGCGGCTTTCCAGGCGGTCTTCTTTAACGAATAAGGCGAAAGCATCAATGCATCCTCAATTTGTTGACTTCGACAACCCCATTCGCCGCGCAATTCGAACGCGGCGGACCACCCCTAAAACAACACTTTCTGCCCACGGAAGCACCCGTGCGTCCCCCGCGTTGCGCCTCACAAAATGGCACAGTCAAATCATCCGGCTTCAAGCGATACCATAGAGCGTAGCTTCAAGATTGCTATCTTCAAGCACAAGAATGAAAGTTGCTCCCTCAAATCGACAAAATTAGTCGACCAAGCCAGAGCAGCAACACTTGCTCTATTTTGTGATTGCGACAGATTGTGCGGGTTCTTAAAATTTCAAAAGTTCTTACTTCTTCATCCGAATCCTGTCCGGCGCGACCCATTCGTCGTCGATATCCGGGTATCCGTCGTAATGAACCAGTTGCAAACCGAGTTTGTTCTCCTTGATTTTCGCGGCATACCATTCCTTGTCGTATTCGACTTCCACCGCCGCGCCCGTTTTAAACTCGGCCGGTTTGTACGGACGCAGCAGTTTCTCTTCGATCCAGCGGTCGTATTTTTTGTCCCAGCCCATCCAGGTCACGAGATACTTGCCGTCCTTCGAATCCAGAATCTTCACCTTCCACCATTTTCCGTCGTCCAATCCCTCGCAATGCTCGCCCACTCGGGGGTTCTTTTTGGCGGCGGTTGTGGCCATGCTCAGGTCGGTCGCGAAATGGCCTTTGGCCGCGCTGCATGAAAGCTGGCCCTCGCAAAACGACATCTCCTCTTCGCAATAGTTCCCGACTTCGGCGAACGTGATCTTGCCGTCGCCGTTGAGGTCCAGCGCCGGGCTGCCGTTGAGCATGTCGACGAGGCACTGCGTGAACGTCCAGCGGCCCGTGCTGCGCGAGGTGGCGTGCGCGCTGGTCAGGACGCCGTAATCGATATGCGACGCGCGCTTCGGCGCTTCCGTGGCCAGCGCGCCGGAGTGGCAGCAGTCGGCGGTCAACAGCACGCGCGAGCCTTTGAAGTGTTTCTCGATCGCATCAAAAACTTCCTGCACCATCCAGCCCGATTTGGTATCGTACGTGACAAACGACGTCGTGCGTTTCGGATCGTTGTAATCGCGCCCGCCATGGCCCGCGTAATAAAAAACCAGCGTGTCGCCCTCCGCTGTTTTCGCCAGAGTCTCATTGAATTTTGCAATCAAATTCGCGCGGGTGGCATCCTTGTTCTTAATGAACACGATCCGGTCGGCAGGCACGCCGCGCTTCTTGTACGCATCGATCATCACCGCATCGACACGCCCTTCGTCAGGCCAGCTCGCCAGCGCTTTATTATCAAACGAAATCACCCCCACGGCAAAAACCCAGGTCTTCTCCGCTTGCCAAGCCGTTTCGGCAGAGAAGACAGACGCCGACAAGCCCATGTAAAAAACAAGCGTGAGTGCGCGCATAATGTGTCCTAAAATCGGAGTGAACTGAAGCAGTTCTTTTCGCGTCCGCCAATCTTTAATCAACAAGAATATTTTTCAACCAAGATTCCCTGGATTCGCCCCAAATCACGGCCATTCCACACAATACCATCCAAAAATTATCAGCGAAGATTCGCGCGATTCGATGTTTAAAGCCGTTTCTTCGCCGTTAACTCTCTTCTCATCCGTCATTAATCCGTGGTTCAAAATCTTTGAAATCTTCGGTCTTTGATTGGATTTCGAGAAACTCATTTATATGCTGCGTGTATAAATATTGAGCCGCGCATTTGCATTCGCACTCCATTAAAGGGGCACTGCATGATCGAGTCCAATCTCAAACAACGCCTGCAAGCCCTTCGCGGAACATTAAAAAAGGCCATCGCATTGAACGGCCTTGGACGGCTGATCGTGGCGTTGACCGGATGCTTTTTGCTGGCGCTTTTTCTGGACTATTTCATCTTTCGATGGGACCGCCCGATAAACACCGCGTTTCGCGTGCTGATGCTCTTGAGCGTGCTCGGCACACTCGGCTGGATCGCGTACTATAAATTAATCGCGCCGCTCTCCGTGCCACTTGACACCGACGACATGGCTCTGGCCGTCGAAAAAGAATTTCCGAATCTCAACGACAGCCTGATTTCGACGATGCAACTGACCCGCATGCTGGCCGACGACGAAAACGTCAGCACGCCGATGGTCGATGAAGTCGCGCGTCAGGCGCACCAGGCCACCGCGGCGCTGGATTTCAACAATGTCGTCAAATTCCAAAGAATCAAGCCAGTGCTGGTCTCTAGCGGAATTGCGCTGGCGGCGTTCGTGCTTCTGCTGGCCTTCCTGCCGCACGCCAAGATAGCGCTGTGGCGGCTCGCCAATCCGTTCTCCAACGTCAAATACCCGGTTGCGACGCACGTCCACATCAAGGGAGGCCCGGAAGAGATCGTTTGGCCGCGCGGCGAATCGCTGAAGATCGTCGCGGAAGTCTCCGGCTCGCTGCCAAACATCGCCTACATCCACTTCGATCACGGCAGCGGCTTCGGCGCAAAGGAACCGATCACCACGGTCCGAACCATTCCCGACCTGTTGTATAACAAGAGCACCAAGGAATTCGAATTTGAATACAACCCCGTCAATGCGAACTTCAAGTTTGAAGTCATCGCCGGCGACGATCAAAGCTCGCCGCGCTCGGTGCGCGCCGTCGACCGGCCGCGCATGGAAAACATCGACGTCGTCTACAAGTACCCCGCGTACATCTCCGACACCCCCAGCGAACCCAAGCGCGACACCACCATCATCGGTGTCGCCGGCACCACTGCCACGATCACGGTCATGGCCAACAAGGCGCTGAAGGAAGCGCAGCTCAAGTTGGGCAACGATCAGCCGCGCGTCATCACGGATTTCGCGGCCGACGGCAAAATGTTCGCCAAGCAAATCGATCTGGACGTTTCCAAGGATTACGAAATCACGCTGCTCGATACCGACGGTCTGGACAACAGCAAGAGTAAAATCCGGCACAAGATCATCGTCAAGCCCGACGCCGTACCGCGAGTGACCTGGAGACGCCCCGCCGCCGATTTGGAAGTCTCGCCCGCCGCCATCGTCTCGCTGGGCCTGACGGCCGACGACGATTTTGGATTGCAAAAAGCCGTCATCAAATTCAAACGCTACCACATGATCGTGCCGCCCGCGCCCGCCGGCGGACAGAACGCCCCGCAGCCCGTCGTGGACGCCAGCACGCCCGCCATCGAAGGCACGTTCGATCTGGCCGGTGAGTTCGCGCACAACGCCCAGAAACTGGACTTCAGCCACGAATGGGCCTTGAGCGATCTGGCCTTGCAGCCCACCGACATGATCGAATATTGGGCCGAAGCATACGACTGGTGCCCCACCAAGCGCAAGCAGGCCGAACCACAGATTTTCCGCCTGAAAGTGCTCTCGATCAACGCCATCCACCAATTGCTCGACATCCAGCGCATGCGTCTGGTCGAAGATCTGATCGCGATCATCCGCATGGAAGAAGCAGACAAAAAGCAGGTGACCGCAATTCGAGAACACCTCTCGTTCGGCAATCCCTTCGACACAACGCAACGCGGCCGAGTCTCCGAGGCCGGCTCGCTGCAGGAAGAAGCGCGCCGCAAAACGCAGGCGCTGCAAAAGGGCTTCGAAGCCTTGATTGCGCGCTACAAATCCAACAGCATCGACACACCCGACGAGACCGACCGTCTGCGCCTCGTGGCCGATCAACTGGGAGTCGAACACAGCGCCAAAATGCCGGACGCCTCCAAAACAATCGTCTCCAGCGCGATGCTCAAGGACGATCCGGCGCGCGTCGAACAGCTCAAACAAGCCGAAGTCAAACAAGTCGAGATCCTCGCCGACCTCAACAATCTTCTGGCGATGATGCAGAAGTGGGCGGAGACCGAAGAACTGCTGCGCATGACACGCGAACTGCTCGCGAAGCAAAAAATAGTCACCGCCGAAACAGTCCCCTTTAAGGATAAGCTCGGCGCGAAGCAGCCGGCGGACGCGTCGAAAGAAGAACTCAGCGACGTGAAGGGGCTGGAGCACAAGGAACGCGATTGCGCCAGCGACATGAAGATTCTTTTCGTGCGCATGACTCAAGCGCTGGCGAAGATGCAGAGCCTCGATAAATTCGCGGCCAAGAATATCGAAGATTCGATCAAGGTCGCCCAGAACACCGATGCCACCAGCGACAATCCCAACATAACCGCGACCGGCGACCCGACGCCCGGTATCGAAGATAAGATGACCGGCGCGCAAAACGACATCGCGAAATTCAACTTCGGCACCGCCAACGGCAAGCAGCGCGCGTCGGAAACCGCGTTGCAGACCATCATCACCTACCTAAGCCGCCGGAAGAAACTCGACGAGCAGTTGATGCGCGACATCGACGCCGCCAAGAAGGAATTGCAGCGCATTCTCGACGAGCAGAAACAGCTCACGCGGCAGGATAAAGCGATCAAGGACAAGCAGGATTTAATGAAGAGCATCGCCGAAGCCAAGCAGCGCTTGAACGATTTGAAGCAGCTCGAAACAGGCATCCGCGATCAAACGCACGAGATGAGCAGCCAGGCCAATTCAGAAGCGGCAAAGCTGGATGCGGCGCTGGCCGAAGCGAAGAAGGACATCGAAGGACTGATCGCTGAAGAGACGGCGATCAAAACCGAAACCGATACGGCCATGTCGCAGCCGGAAGCCGATGTCGCAAAGACGCTCGGCGAGCTGGAAGAAATCGAAATCACCGAACGGGCTCTGGCGAAAGACACCGATGCGACCGCAAAACTGGCTGGCGAAACGCCGTCCGCGTCTGTCTTGAAAAAGGCCGAAAAAGCCATGACGGACAACGCCGACAAACAGGCCGACACGCGCAACCTGCTGGACGATATCGCCGCGCGCATGGCCGCAATGGTCCGCGCCGGAAGCATGGACAAGGTCGAGGCGAAAACGGCCCTGGCGGGCAAAGCCGCGGCGATCGCGCTGCCGGAGCTCGAAAGCGCAAGCCACGACATGGCCGAAGCCACCGACACGCTGCGCAAAGGATCGGGCACGGCCTCTCAGCCCAGCTTGGCAAAAAGTTCGGCGCTGCAAATTTCGGCGGCCGACAAGATTGCCAAAGCGCGCAAAGCGCTCAAGAATACCTCCATGGAAATGGGCAAGGATAAGAAGGGCGATTTCGAAAAGACCGGCGGCAAGCAGGAACAGACTCAAACCAAAGCGGCCGCGTTGAAAGATAAACTGGCCAAACTGGGCGCGGACATCGACAAAGCGCACGCCGCCGCGTCAGGAAACCTGGAAAAGCCCGCAGCCGATCCGGCCAGCGCGTCGGCCAAAATGGGCGAAGCCGCCGAAGGCATGAGCCAGGCGAAAGACGATTTGAAGAAGCCGGACCCCGCCAGCGCGACGAAAGACGAATCCAAGGCGCTCGATGCCATGCAGAAAGCGCTGGAAAAAATCAAGGACATGCAGCGCAAGGTCGACGAAGTGAAAGACCCGCCGCGCCGCTTGGAACGCGTTCAAAAAGAAGTGAAAGATGCGACGCGCCAGTTGGCCGAAGACATCAAAAACATCGAAGGCCAGTTGCCGTCCAGCCCGCTGGACCCGAAGGCCGAAGACAATTTAAAGAAAGCGGCCAACAGCATGCAGAACGCCCAGAACAGTCTGGGCGGCTCGAAGAGCAAGGATTCGAAATCGGGTGATGGCTCCAAGTCGGGCGAAGGCTCAAAGTCCGACGATAAAAAGAAAGACGACAAGGCCGATTCAAGCAAAGGCGACAAGGGCGACCAAAACAAGAACGACAATAATAAAGGAGGGGACGCAAACAAGAAGGACGCCGAGAAGCATGAAGAACAAGCGCTAAGCGAACTGGACAAGGCACTGAAGGCGCTTGACGAGTTGGCCAAAAAAGCAGAGAAGGAAGGCCCGGACCACAAGGAGGCCGCGCTCAAGCGCCTGCAAGAGCAGCAGAACGCGCTGCGCGAGAGCGTCCAGAAATTGCAGCCGAAGCTCAACGAAATGAAGGAGAAGACCGGCAACGACAAGGCCGCCAGCGCGTCCAAATCAAACGAAAGCGCCGGCAAGAACCAGTCCAAGGCGGCCGGCCAAATGGGCCAGGGCAAGCAGGATGACGCAAGCAAGAGCCAGGAGGACGCGGAACAGGATTTGCAGGAAGCGTTGGATAACCTCAATCAGTTCGAAAAGCAGGTTAAGGATCAACAAAATAAGGAAAAGCTGTTCCAAATCGAGCAGGAGTTGAAAAAGATGCTCGAAGCGCAAACAGGCTTGATCAAGCGCACCGCTGACACAGACAAACTTCCTGCTGGCCGTCCTAAGAAGCTGACGCTCATTCAAGTCTTCAAAGACCAATTGGCCTTGTCCGACGCGACGAAAGTCGTGGTCAAAATGTTGGAGGAAGCTCCGGTCTTCCAATTCGTTCTGGAGGCAGCCGTCGAAGACATGACCGAAGCCGCCACGCGCCTGGACAAGGAAAACAGCGGCACGGGCACGCAGGAAATTCAAGAAGACGCCGCCAAGAAAATCGCGGACTTGATCGAAGCGCTGCGCAAAGAGCGCACGAAACCGAAGTCGGGCGGCGGCGGGGGTGGCGGCGGCGGAGGCAAACAACCGTTGGTGCCGAGTCTCGCGCAGATGAAGATGCTCCTAATTATGCAGAAAGACGTGGGCCGGCGCATCAAGTCTCTCGACACCGAAGTGACCAAAGGAAACAATCCAGACCTGAACAAAGATCAGAAAGACCGTCTGCGCCGCGCCGCGGAACAAGAAGGAAAAATCTCGCGCATCACTGAAAAGACTGCGCAGGAATTGGAAGGCAAACAGGTGCCGCAGCCGCTCGACAAAAAGGATCCCGGCAATTAAGCCTGGAATTTTAAGGAATTGCGCAAGAATTTAGGTGTTTGGCTCGTCCCAATAATAACAGGAGGCCGCATGAATCGAGCATGGATAGTTGCCGCCACGATACTGAGTTTAATGGTTGTGTCACTGAAGGCCGCGGATGAAACCGTTAAAAAAGAGACACCTCCCAACGGCAACGAGATGCCGCTTGCGTTGTATCAAAAGCTGAAAGGGCATTTCGACGGCCTCTACGGCGCGAAAGCCACACTCCTACCCGGTGTTCCGGCGATGGACAAGGCCGACATCGAAAAAGCGCTCAACGCGGATGCCGCCGCCAACAAAGCCGTCCTTGTGAAAGCGTTGGGATCGAGCCAGGCGATTCAACGCGAAGTGGCCGCGCGCGCGCTGGAATATTGCGGCGACAAAGCCACGGCCGTCGAAGCGCTCAGCAAGGTCGTCGCCGACGACGCGGATGAAAGCGTCCGCCGCGCCGCCGCCGCCGCGCTCGCCAAAATCCCCGATGCCGCCGCGCAGGATTCACTGATCAAAGCGCTCTCCGACAGCGTGGAAACGGTGCGAGCGCTCAGCGCCCGCGCGCTCGGCAACATCAAGGACACGCACGCCACCGAAGCTCTGATGCGCGCGCTCAACAACGACACCGTGCCCATGGTTCGCATGCAGGCGGCCATGGCGCTGAAAAAGATCAAAGATCCCGCGAGCCTCGACGCGTTGAAGAAAGCTCTGGACAGCGAGAAGGACGAGAATGTCAAGATCGCCATCGCGGGAGCGGTGCGCGAGTTGATCGGCGACAGTTCCGAAGTGGCAGACATTCCCAGCGCCGAGCAGGCCGGCGGAACGCTCACGAAACTCGCCACCTAAATGAAATCGGTCGAAGAAAAATTGCGCGGCGACCGCCACGATCAAGCCGTGCAGGCCGAAGGCCAGAACATCGAAAAGCAACTGACCCAATTGATCGAAAAGCTTGAAAAGAGCTGCTCCAGTTGCAAGAGTCCGTCGGAACAGAAGAAAGAACAGCAGCAGCAACAGCAGTCCCAGGAAAAGAAGGAATCCAAGACGGGCATGCAGGATTCGAAACTCGGCGGAAACGTGCCCCACGGCGCGACCAATTCCGCGCTGGTGACGGGATCGATGGACGCCTGGGCCAAGCTCCCACCCGCTCAGCGAGACGAACTGCTTCAGGCCTTCAGCACCGATATGCCGGCCCGCTGGCGCAAGCGCCTCGAAGCCTATTTCCTCTCAGTCAACGCCGAAGAGAATAAGGAAGAGAAGTAAGAACGCATTTAAAAAATCTGAATGAATCAAAAAGGGCGAACGCCAAGTTCGCCCTTTTTATTGCCGGGGGCCACGGAGCAGTACCCGCTACTCCTCGAACCATGCAGCCAATTCCTTGGCCCAATACGTAATAATCATATCCGCGCCCGCTCGGCGAATGCCGGCCATGATTTCCAACACGGTACGCTTTTCGTCGATCCAGCCTCGTTGCGCGGCGGCTTTGACCATGCTGTATTCGCCCGACACGTTGTAGGCGCACAGCGGCAGATCGACGCTGCGACGCACTTCGGCGATTACGTCAAGATACGCCAGCGCGGGTTTCACCATGACGATGTCCGCGCCTTCTTCCGCATCCAGCAGCGCCTCGCGCCGCCCCTCGCGTATGTTGTGGCAGTCCATCTGATACTGGCGGCGGTCGCCGAACGCGGGCGCGGAATCCGCCGCGTCGCGAAACGGCCCATAAAACGCCGATGCGTATTTGACGCTGTAAGCCATGATCGCGACGCGATGAAATCCCGCCGCATCCAATCCGCCGCGAATCGCCCGGACCATTCCGTCCATCATGCCCGAGGGCGCGATCACATCCGCGCCGGCTTGCGCTTGAGCCACCGCCGCGCGGGCCAGATTCTCCAGCGTCGGATCGTTTTCAACTTCGCGCGCCTCATTCAAAACGCCGCAGTGGCCGTGGTCCGTGTATTCGCAAAAACAAGCATCGGCGATCAGCATCAAATCCGGGACTGCCGCGCGGATAGCGCGCAGCGCCTTCTGCACGATCCCCTCCTCCGCCCACGCTTCGGAGCCACACGCGTCCTTGCGCGCGCGGTCGGGAACGCCGAACAATATCGCGGCCGGAATGCGCAATTGACTGAGCCGCCGGGCTTCGTCGACGGCGAGATCGACCGACAATTGAAACACTCCCGGCATGGAAGCTATTTCGCGCTGCACGCCGGAACCGTCACAGACGAAAATCGGCGAAATCAAATGATCGACGCTGCTACCGGACGTTTCACGCGTCAAGCGCCGCATCGCATCGGATTGCCGCAACCGGCGCGGTCGGGAAATGGGAAAAGTCATTGGAAAACCAAAAGAGAAGGGTAAGCCTCGCACTCCAGTGCCGCGCACGTAAGTAAGCGGCTTCATTTTTCATATCGGCAGATTATTGGCCGCTTACCAACGTGCGCGGCTCTGGTGGCACCGAACCTAAAGTCCATTCGGAATGTCGTCGCCAAACTCGCTCTGGCCACCTGGCCCGTTTTGGCCGCTTTGGCCGCTTTGACCGTCTTGTTCGAGCTTTTCGGTGCGACTGGGTTTGGCCGGAACGTCATAGTCTTCGCGCGCCAAAACCAGTAGCACTTCGGCGGAAAGTTCGTCGGCCCGTAGCACGCAGAGATCGAGGAATTCGGATTCGCCGCGTTCGGCCAGCGCATCGGCGATTTTCTGCGGCAGTTCTTCGCGCTTGGCGATCACCTCGACAGTCTCATACGTGGTCGTGGTGGTCTGGCCCTCCTTGGGTTCGGGGCGCGCAAGTTCGCCCATGCAGCGGTCAAGAATCTGCATTTTGGCCAGGAACTGTTCGTCCAATTGCAGCAGCGTGAAGGCGCTCAATTCCGCGCCGCCGGTTTCATTGCGCAATCGCGAGCGGTTTTCAAGAATGTAATCGACCATGCGATTATAGAGCGTATTGCGGTTGCCCGAGAGCGCCTTATAAGCCCGTTTGGCGCGGTTCTCCGGACTGTTGGGTGCGTGATGCTTGACGGCCAAGGCTCTTCTCCTGCGAAGATTACGATTACCAACTGCTTACTTTTAGCCAATTTGCAATCGTTTGTCGAGGAAATTCCAGATCGGAATCTTCTTTAGGAGTGGGTTTTGTCCGGCTGCGCTTTTCTCGAATATCCGACACTTTCCTGGCAAACTTTATCGCCTCGTTATGCACTAGTGATAAAATGGCTTGCGGTATCCCAAAAAAAACGGTAAAAGTAGTTCTTTCAAATATTCGCCGCGAAATCCGCCGAAAAGCAGGAGAAGCGCATGGTTCTTTCGTCTAAGAAGGTTTGTTTCGCACACTGGGCCGCTCGTGCGATCCTGTTTTTTGTGTTGGCGAGCGCCAATTCAGCAGCACGCGCCGCGACCACAATTGTGCCGGGCGCCAATGTCAACATCGAGCCCAGCCTGGTCACGCATTACTCATCATGCGTCGCGATCAATCCGACAAATCCGCGAAACGCAGTCAGTTTTTCCGCTCTGGGCGCAGCTTCGGGCGGCCTATGCAAGGGCGTCTCCAACAATAGTGGCGCATCGTGGACGGCCAGCACGATAGCCACCGGCATCGATTTTCCGACAGCGAGCGGATCGCCGGCATGTTCCTGGGACAACTTCGGCAACTTGTTTCTCGTTTACAGCGACATCACTGGAAATAATATTGAAGTTCTTTTGAGCATCGACGGTGGCACAACCTTTACGCTGATCCAAACGTTCTCGGGATTCTCGTTATCCCAGCCCAAAGTCGGCACCGGACCGGATTTTACGTCGACGACCGGCGGAGGGAGCGTCTGGGTGGCCTACTACGATGGCACCAATGGGGGCATTTTCACCAGCGGCGTGGCGGTCGGCTCATTGGGGTTGGTTGGAACCTTTCCAATACCTCCCTCACCGCCAGTACCGCCGTTTCCCGTCGCACAGGGAATTGCCGGTACGGCCAATGTGCTTATCGGCGACGTGGCGGTTGCGCCCAGCGGAGTGGTTGTCATTTCTTATCAGGCCGGTGGTACGCCGCAGGGCGCAACCGCGATTTTGACGAGCATTGATTTGGACGGGCTGGGGCCGCTGACTCCTACCAGTGGAAGGGCCGTCAAAGGCACCAACGTGGGAACTGCAAATTTGATTCCGGCCCAAAACGCGGCCGGTATTACGGCCACGCCGGGCATCGCATACGACCGCAGCGGCGGAGTCCACAACGGACGGTTGTATTGTGTTTATACAACAGCAACCGTCAGCGGCGGAACAAACACCGACGTCGATGTTACATTTTCGGACAACAACGGCGTTTCGTGGAGTGTGCCCGTTAAAGTCAACGACGATGTCACCGCATCCAGCCAGTTTCTGCCGCGTATCGCGGTCGATCAGCTCAACGGCAACGTGGCGGTTTCATTCTACGACTGCCGCAACGATCTGGGCACGGGCGGGGTCGGCGACACCGATGGCGTCTTCAACACCGACGCGCAGTTTTATGCCAGCGTCAGTCTCAATGGCGGCGTGACGTTTCAGCCCAATGTCAAATTGAGCGCGGGGACTTCAAATGCGGCCAAATCGAATGCGCGCAGCCCCAGCGCCGTCGATTTTGGAAATTACACGGGATTGGCGTACTACAATGGTATATTCATCAGCACCTGGAGCGACAATTCAAACAGCACGCTTGACAATCCGTCTGGACTCTTGGGCAATTTGAATTTGTATACCGTGGCGACGACTGTCACCACGGTCCCTGCATTGACCATCAACTCCAACTTGTCGGACTTGGTTGTCATTAGTATCACCATCGTGACCAAGCCCGTCGCGGGCTTTCCCTTCACGGTGCTGGCAACCATTGCCAATGGCGGCGCCGGCGATGCAGGACCATTTTACGTGTCTGCGTTCAACACACCGGGGTTCGCCACATTTCTGGACAAAACGCAGACCAATTTCGCCATTCCGGATCCCACCAACCCGAAGAGGGTGGATACTCAATATATTCCGGGTTTGCCCGCTGGAGCCTTTATCAACGTTTTGTTGACCATGGAGTACGACATCGCCGGCGACCAAACCATCGCCGTCATCGTCGATTCGCAACGCGATGTGGTTGAATCCAATGAATTGAATAATCTGCTGACCCAACGCCTGCTCGTGCTGTCGCTCGGGATAGACATCGCCGTGCGCGCGACAATGGATCCCATTACACTTCAGGTCTATCCCGCGATGGTTTCGTCGGTTCCGCCGGGCAAAGTTGCGGGCATCGATGCGCAATTCAATTTCACGCTCTCCAATTTGGGCAATCAGCCGACGGGCAATTTCACCGTGGGCGTCTACTACAATCGTGCCGTTGCGCCTACTCTTCTCGATGTGCCCGACGCCACCATCCCGGTTTTGTCCATGGCGACAGGCGCCATTCTGCCACTGGCGTTCAATCTGCCGACGCAATCCGTTCCGCGCGGAGGCCGGGCGTGGATTTTCGCGGACTATGCAAATGTGGTCGCGGAGACGGTGGAAACAAACAATATCGCTTCGGCTGTGTGGGGCGTGCCCAACGACGCGCCGGCTATTTTGTCTCCCACCACGTCGAGTCCGACGACTGCTCAAATCGGCACCGTGGTGACGTTTTCAGTCGGAGCCGGAGACCCCAATGGCGACGCGCTGTTTTACACGTGGGATTTTGGCGACGGCACGGGACTCATTCCCGGCGGTTCGACGATTACCCATGTGTTTGCAACCGCTGGATTGTACAACGTAACAGCGATCATCTCCGATGGTCCGTTCACCAACGTCACATCGGTGGTGACGATCCAGATTCTCGACGACCAACTGGTCGATTTGGGCTTTGTGATTGCGAAATCGGGTTACATCAAACTGAGGGTTCCGTTGCCTTTCGGAACCGCGAGAGCGTCCATCGTCACCGCGACAGAAGCGAATACGAGTGTGACGATCACGACCCTGGCGCCGCACAAATTCATCGTCGGCCAGCCGCTCGCCATTTCACGAGTGGGAGTGCGCGAATACAACGGCAAGTTTGCCGTCGCATCGGTGCCGTCGAGCACCTCGTTTACGTATGCCACCCAGCCGAATCTTCTCAATTCGAGCGGCGGCAGCGCAACGCCAATAAGAGTGAAGGCGACGGCCACCATCATTCAAGGCTCGCCGGGCGTCAACGTGAAGTTCAAGAATCAAATCCTCTCCGGCGTACCGGGAGGCCCAGGCGTATACACCTTCACGGTCGAATATTTCGCGCCAACGCTCAAGCTCAACATACGTATTCGATACATGTATACGGTGCTTTAAGCAGCGGATAGTCGAGCAAAAGCAGATCGCCTGGGTGCCACGGAGCAGTACCCTGCTCCGTGCTGTGGATCACCGAAAATTTTAGTGCGCATCAGCAAGGAGCTGGTACTGCTCCTTGGCACACGCATTCACGCCTCCACCACCATCGCAACGGCGTTTCCTCCGCCCAAACACAGCGCGACGACGCCATAGCGTTCGCCGCGCGCTTTCATCGCATGGATCAGCGAAACGAGACAGCGTGCGCCGCTTGCTCCCAGCGGATGCCCCAGCGCCACCGCGCCGCCATTCACATTGACTTTCGCGGCATCGATCGACAGCGCTTTAATATTGGCAAGCGATTGCGCCGCGAAAGCTTCATTCAATTCAAAGAGTCCGATATCCTGTAATTCGAGACCGGCGCGGCGCAGCGCGTCTGGAATGGCTAAAGCCGGCGCGTGAAAAATTTCCTTGGGTGCGACTCCGCTGGTTGCATACGAGCGAATGCGCACGAGCGGCTTCAGGCCGCTTGCTTCGGCCCACGCCGCTTGCGCCACGACCAGCGCGGCCGCGCCGTCGTTCAACGCGCTGGCGTTGCCCGCGGTCACGCGCCCGTCTTTGGCGAACGCGGGTTTCAGCGCGGCGAGCTTTTCCAGCGACGTGTCCGCGCGCGGACCTTCGTCGCGATTCACGATCAGCGCCGCGCCTTTTCGCTGCGGCACTTCGACGGGAATCATCTCGGCATCGAACCGCCCGGCATTTTGCGCTGCGATGGCTTTGCGGTGGCTCTCGGCGGCGAAGCGATCCATCTCGTCCCGCGTTACGCCGAAGCGCGTCGCGATGTGCTCGGCCGCGAAGCCCATGTGCCATTTTTCAATGCAACATTCCAGGCCGTCGGTCAACAGGCTGTCTTCGAGTTTTCCATGGCCATACCCCAGCCCTGCCCGTGCGCGAACCAAATGCGGCGCGTTGGACATGCTTTCCGTTCCGCCCACAAGCACCGCGCGCGCATCGCCGGCTTTGATCGCCTGAGCGCCCAACATCGCGGCCTTCAATCCCGATCCGCACACTTTATTGACGGTAAAGCAGGGCAGCGACTCCGGCAGTCCGGCCTTGAGCGCCGCGTGGCGCGCGGGGGCCATGCCAAGTCCCGCGCCGACGACATTGCCCAGAATCGCCTCGTCGATCTCGCCGGCTTTGATTCCCGAACGCGCCACCGCGGCGCGGAACGCAATCGCCGCAAGTTCCACGGCATTCAGCGGCGCAAGAGCGCCCATGAACTTTCCAATCGGCGTACGCACCGCCGACAGGATGACGGCTTCTTCCATTGTGGACATGGCGGCGATCTCCTCTTTTTTTCACTCCGGTTCAGTGTGGTGCATTATCGTGACGGCGTCCTGGCCGAAATTGCATTGGCGCGAGCGGCTCGCCTGCTGTATAGGAAGGATATACGGATTCTTTCGGCTGTACAATGACCGGAAAAGGAAGCGCGATGACACCTGGGTTGGCCTTGCTGCACAAATACCTTCTGGAAGGCCGGATTCTGCGTTCCCGCATGTTCAATTCCCAGCCGCACGAGGATATTCTGAGCTCCCGCTGCGGCGAAAATTTCGACAAAGAATGCCAGCGCGTCTTCCGCGAATTGGAAATCCACACCCGCGACATCGAGATCCAGGAAGACGAAGTGATCGCGGTCAACGACGTTCGCGAAGCGGCGTACCGCACCGCGCTGGCGTTCAGTCAGTCGCCTGAACTGGCCACGGCGGTCTGCGACGATTTCGAACTTCTCGGCGCGTCGCTGGCGGCCGGCTACAACGATCCGTGGCTGAACGGGATATGGCTCGCTTACCGGGCCGGAAACATTCCGCAGGAACCGACGGAAAAGGTCGAAGGCCCACTCGAAGATCTGATCGATTATTGATTACGACGATTTGATCGAGAACAACAACGCTCCCGCCGCGACATTCTGACCCGCGCTCGCGCATACTTTTTCAACCACTCCAGCGTGCGGCGAACGGATTTCGTTTTCCATTTTCATCGCTTCGAGAATCGCCAGTGTTTGGCCGGCTTCCACGGGCGCGTTCGCGTCGACCAACACCGCTTTGATCAATCCCGGAATAGGGCTTTTCACGTCGATCGGTCCGCCGGGAGCTTTTGCGTGCAGCAGTCCCTCGCGCATCGCGTCCAGCGCGGCGGGGCGCAGCGAAAACGTTTCCGGGCGGCCATCGAGCGTCAACGTCACGTCGCCATTTCGGCTGTCAATAAATCCGCAGACGACCCGCTCGCCGAACAGAACGGTGGCGAAGCCGTTTTCGTCTCTCCGCAAAATGGCCAGCGCCACCGGCTCCGCGCCATGCGTTTGAACCTGGCAGTGCGAACGGAGCGCGAAACGAATCTCGCCGGGTTTTCCCTCCACGGGACGCAACACGTATTCCTGCATCATTCAATTTCACCTCGATGCCTTTAACATGAATGGGCATCATCCTACTTTATCCCTGCGGAATCTTCCAGGGATTAGGGGCCTTGGCCATTGAGTGGCGGTTGTATCACCCCTGCTATGTAATGCGATTGCAAGCCAAATCTCGAAACAAACAATACGCATGAAGTCGTTGATCGTGCAATCTGCTATTCAGTCGTTTTCTGTTGGGAAAAGACTCGTTTATCGGAACGCTGGTATCGGAACAAACTCT
>JBBRQD010000019.1:0-69515 GCA_038227045.1 Planctomycetota bacterium | reverse complement strand
CAGCGTAAAAAGGTCGTCGAGTGTCTGATTCCACTTCGCCAAATCGGGCTTGAGCATAGCGACAACTCCTGCCCCCCGATATAGAATCGACACCCTTGGCATCGAAAAATAGTGTTTTCAGTTTAGATTGGGTTTAGTTTATCTGGAATTTCAGCCGAGTGAAGCAAATTCTTCCCGCCCCTTTATATTGACGCGCCGCATTTTTGCCCTACTCTTAGCCCTTCGTTTTCAGACGGCCACACATGGCCGTGGACAGCGCAAGGAGTGTTTGGAATGGCTTTGCTCGACGATTTGACCGCATTGGTCTTGGACGCGAAAACGGCTTTTGAAGCGGCGCAGGATGCCGCGTCTCTCGAAGCCGCACGCATCGATTTTCTCGGCACGCGCGGGCGCTTGAAACAGTCGCTCGGGCGCATGGGCGAAGTTCCGAAAGAACAAAAGCCCGCCGTCGGCAAGCGCGCCAACGAGGCCGGCGTCGAAATCCAGGCGCTCTTCGACGCAGCGAAAGCGCGCGTCGAATCCGCGTCGGCCACGCACGCGGCCGGCGGCACTAGCAGTTTCGATGCGCTCAAACAGGAGCGTAAAGACAAACTCGATATCTACGAAAAACGCCAGCAGGCGCTCGGCCTCGGCTCAGCGTGGGGCGAGAAGTATCCGCCCGCCGGCAGCGGCAAGGCATTGACGGCGATCGAAGACATCCGCAAAAAATTCGACGCTCTCGACCCGGCTCAGCACACCGATCCGCAGAACACCACCGAGGAAGTTTACCTCGCCGCGCGCGTCACGCTCCGACGCGACCAGTCGAAAAAACTGATTTTCCTCACCGCGCAGGACCAGGCCGGCACGATCCAGGTCGCGCTGTGGAACGCGCTGCTCAACGAAGACGCGCTCGCGCTGCTGCGCGACACGCTCGATCTGTGGGACATCGTCGGCGTCTGCGGCAAACTCGCATTCACGCAAAAAGGCGAGCCGACCGTGTGGGCGACGAGCATCCGCATTCTGTCGAAATGCATCGCGCCGCCGCCGGACAAACACCACGGCCTGCACGACAAGGAGATCCGTTACCGCCAGCGCTACCTCGATCTGATCGCCACGCCCGAATCGCGCAAGACGTTCATCCTGCGCGCGAAAGCCGTCGCGGGCCTGCGCCGCTTCCTCGACGATCAGGGCTTCCTCGAAATGGAAACACCGACGCTGCAAACGATCCCCGGCGGCGCGGCGGCGCGCCCGTTCGAAACGAAGCTTAACGCGCTCGACATGAAAATGTACCTGCGCATCGCCACCGAAATTCCGCTCAAAAAACTGCTCGTCGGCGGCCTCGAAAAAGTCTACGAACTCGGCCGCATCTTCCGCAACGAAGGCATTGACGCACGCCACAATCCGGAATTCACGACGGTCGAACTGTATCAAGCCTACGGCGACTTGCGCGACATGATGGCGCTGACCGAAAACGCCGTCAGCCATCTCGCGCAAACGCTAACGGGCGCGACGACCGTGACGTGGCGCGGCAACCCGATCAAATTCAAAGCGCCATGGCCGCGCCTGGAATATTGCGAGCTTTTGAAGAAGCACGCGGGCGTCAACTACGACGACATTCCGGGACTGGATGCAAAACTGCGCGAAATCAAAGTCAATCCCGAAGGGATGACACACGTCGATAAAATCGACGGCGTCTTCAGCCACTATTGCGAGCCGCATTTGCAGGACGCGTGCTTCGTAACGAATCAGCCGAAGGACATGGCGCCATTGTGCCGCGCGCTGCCGACGAACCCGGCGCTTTCAGACCGGTTCGAGGCGTTCGCGGCGGGGATGGAGATTGCGAACGCGTACACGGAGTTGAACGATCCGCTGGAACAGCGCAATCGCCTGCTGGCTCAATTGCGCGTATCGTGGCTCAAGTTTCTCAACGAATTCAACGCCGACGCGATCCACAACTGTCCGCTTTTGGAACGCTCGACGGCTCTGTGCAATCGCATTCTTCAAAATCAGGCTTGGTATTCTGAAAGTGATCCGGACGCAGCGTCGATCGTCAAAGACATCCGCGCATTTCTGCACACGAAAACGCTGGTGGAAAAACGCGTGGCGTTCCATCTGGAACAGATCGACAAATTGTACGATCCCAGCATGGCAGTGGACGAGGACTTCGTTTGCGCGCTGGAACACGCCATGCCCCCGGCGGGCGGTTTGGGTATCGGCGTGGATCGCGTGGTGATGCTGCTGGCAGGCGTCGATTCGATTCGCGACGTGATTTTGTTTCCGTTGATGCGGGCGCAATAAATCGCGCGGAGAATGTCCGCACAGAATTCCGCCAACGTTCAAGCCTCCTAAAAGACTTAAAATCAATCGCCGTGCGGCTCGGAATCGTGTTTGTCAACCGCCCTCGGTGGAGCGGGTATTGTGGGGTAGTGCGGTGTTGTTGAGGACGCATTGGCCAAACACGTCCGAAACCGCACGACGAAAGTCTGTCATATATACAACGGATGAATTTCCGACTTTTGACACAGAGGTCTCTAAAATCACCGAAAATGACAAACATTTTCAAAATGTATCAAATCCACTCGCGCGACTACGTCAATGTCCAGCCTGTTTTCGCCGCGCGTCGCGATAAATCTTAATCAACGCTTCCAACGTCTCCATACCCTGCGGAAAATACGTTTTGAAACGCGCGTAATCGTCTGCCATTTCCGCCTTGAATTTCGCCGCGTCGTCCGGCCGGTTCGCCGCGAGGGCCGCGATGATTTTCGTGTCGCACAAGCCGATCTCCGCGATCATTGTGAAGCGCAAATGGTCTGGAATCGTCCGTTCGTTGGGCACGCCGCGCGCGACGTTGCGGCGCAGCACGTCGACCCACCATTCCTCCGTGCCCCAATCGTTCCACTTGCGCTGTTCCGGCGGCACGTCCATTTTCGACCGGTAGTAACCGAGTCTGTCGAGGCAGTTGCCGAAGTTGCGCTCGTCGATCAGCGGACTGGGATTGTTCTTCGTTTCGAGCGAGCGGTAAAAATAATACGCGGCATAGCGGAAATGCTCGTTCTTCTCAGGAGGCTTGCGAGGACTGTCTTTCCACAATTCCGAATGCGAAAACACTTTTTCGCGTTGAGTTTCAGTCAAATCGTCGAGCGCCGGCAATTCGCTCAGGATAAGCGGCGTGCAATCCTGCCCGGTACTTTTGTCGAGAAGTTTTTCCCCCATCCGGTCCATGTACGTGAACGCGAGTTCGTGCCAGAGCGCGTAATTGTGCTTGTTGCGCGCCAGTCCGCGTTCAAGCACTTCGATGCCGGATCGAATCCAATACCATTTGTCTTCGCACGTTTCCGATTTTGCCGGGAGATTGTAGGTCATGTTGCGCGCCTGAAAGGCGTGAATATTCGTGAACGTCGGCTGCAGTTTCTGGATCATGTCGCAGATCAGCTTGAGTTCGTAATACCGCCCCGCCTCCTGCTGCGCAATCGCCCGAACCCACAGCACGTCGGCCAGAATGCCGCGAAATCCGCCGAGCGCCATGAAGCCGGCTTCAAGTGTCTGCTTGTTTTCAGGATCGGTCCAAACAAGATTCGCCTCGACGCGCCGCTTCTCAACATGGTTCTGGACAAACGCGGAAAGTCCCAGCGCGGCAAGACCGATCAGCAAGAGTCGGCGGCCCGGAGTGAGCACAACATTGTTCATCCTTAACCCCTAAGCACTCGCCTTAAGCTACGTTCGGAGACGTTTCTAGGTTCGTCCCTTTGTGCTTGTAAAAAAACACAACCGGCACTCCGGTCAGTCGGAAGAGGATGCCGCAGATTTGAAATGCCAGCACCAATTTCGCGCCGCCAGCCAGGCCCAATATGGTGCTGAATAGAAATTCAAAGGCGGCATTTCCACCGCCCAAACCGCCAGCCGGACCAAACGTCGTCGCGAACAGCCCCAGCGGAAGAATCGTCAGACACGGTATCAATTCCAATGGGGCCGGGAGGCCTGTGACGGACGAAGTGAACGTGATTCCGTGTGCGAGCACGAGGATCGCCGTGCAACTGCACGCGTGGTTGAAAATCGACAGCCCCAGCATCGCAAGCAGATTGCGCTTGTGATGGCGCAAGCCCGCGAAACCGGCGTAGAGCGCTTCGATTTTTTGATGGAAGGGGATGATATGCATCAATCGTTTGCGCAGCGCGCTGTTCTCCAGCTTCTCCGAAACCAGCACGAAAAATCCAAGCAATCCGCCGACGCAGACCAGGCTGACGATCTCCGCGGTGCGCCGAAGTTCCACTTGCTCGCGAATCTGCGGCCAGGCCACAATGCAGACGATCAAGGCGAACGTGAACAGCGCGAATAACCCGATGATCCGATCCAGTAGAACGCTGAACAGAATGATGCCGAATCTGCTCTTTTCGCCAGGGACGCGAGTGGCTTTGCTGATGTAGACCGCTTTGACCAGGTCGCCGCCATTCGACACGGGCGAGACGAGATCGAAGAGCATCCCGATCATCGACAGCGCCACGATGTCGCCGTACCGCGCATTCACGTTCAGCGCGCGAAGCAGCAATTTGTAGCGCAGCGAACACACCAGCAGCGCGGGAATCGCCAGCGAAATCGCCATCAACGCCAGATCCCAGCGTTGCGCGAGGTCACGTAGATCATTGGGTTTCAAGCGGCCCGTCTTAAAAAGATAAGCGAAGATGCCGGCCAGAAAAGTGATCTTAAGTATCCATCCGAGTACAATGCGAATGCGGGATTTGGGCGGCGGGACTGTCGGCGGAATGGCGTCGTCGATTGTTTCGGAAATTATTTCAGCCACGAATAACGTCACCCTGTCGAAGACAGCCTGGAATGCCAGGCGCAAAAGAGTATTTGTATCGCCGAAGAATGCCTTTTACCAGTGTAGCGATTCGTTAAGCGCGATGATTTTTGTCGCGCGGATGCCCATCGGAACGAGCGTGTAAAATATATTTCGGAATTCTTGGCCATTTCTTTCCTCTGCGGCGTTTAAATGTGCAAGCAGGAGACGAACATGATCAGTTTGCAAACCACAGTAAAAGAGCCGCTGCCGGCCGAAGCGTTGGGCGAATTTGCCAAGGCGCATCGCGATCGGGCCTATTCCATCGCGCTGCGCATCACGCGGTCGGCGGCCAACGCCGAAGACGCGGTTCAGGAAGCCGCGCTGAAATTGCTGGGAATGCGCATGGAAATTCAATCGCTGGACGGGTGCGAGAGTCTGTTTTTCCGCGCCGTGGTCCAGTGTTCGCTCGACGTGCTGCGCGGAAATTCACGGCGCGCGCGGCGCGAATCTTCTTACGGCGAAGGAGGCCATCACATGCGAGTTGCAGAATCCGCAGGCGCTAGTGCCGAACGCGGCGAAACGCTCGCGGCGCTCCGGGATGCGGTGAACGGTTTGTCCGAAGACGAACGCCTCGCGGTAACGCTGTGTTTCTATGAGGGTCTGTCAGTCGTAGATACAGCCCGAAGTCTCGAGTTGCCCCGCGAGACCGTCCGCGCGCGGCTGCAGCGTGCCATGGAAAAACTGCGCGGCTATTTGAAGAGCAAAGGACACGTTGTCGGCGCTGCGGTCGTGCTGGGTTTGTTGTGGCGGGATCTCGCGCAGTCCGCGCCCGCCGCGCTCTGCGAAAAATTGGACGGAATTCTGCCCGGCCGGCCCTGCGCGCAAATCGCGCCGGTCGCGCCCAGCGCCCCGGTTGCCGCGGGAGAATTCACGACGGCACCCGTGGTTTCAAGCGTGTGGGTTGCATCGATAGCGTCAGTTGCTTTGGTGGCGGTAATTTATTGTATGCAATCCCCCGCGAAAGCTCCGGCGGCCGCAACGGGCATTCCACAACCGTTGGCACAACCGGCTGAAACGATTGACGCACCAGTTAGCACGCCAAAGCAAAGCGTTCAAGATCGCGCCGATCAGACACGGCCGAAAACCGAAAGTGGAACAAATGTGACGAGCGCCGCTCCTGTAACGCCCAAGGCGGACGGGATTGCGATCGCGCCCGTGACGAACGAAAAAAAGAATGGAGACGCGGAGCAGGGCGGAGAACTCGCGGAATCCATTCGCTCAATAGAAGCGCGCAACGCGGCAAAAGCGGAGGCGAGATCGCGGCAAATTGAGGCGCAACAGCGCTCGGAACGATCGGAACGGTTGGAGGTTCAAATCAACGGTGGTGTCTGGAGCACCACGAATCGAGAAACAATAAAAACAGTGCCGGGTGCCGGCACAAAATCAAAATAAGGAGGAAGCATGAAGACGAAATGGGTTGCGATGTTGTTGGTGGGCACAATGCTGTCGGCTGGGTTTGTTCGGGCGGACGATCCAAATCCCGATGTCGCAAAGGCAATTGAGGACATTGCCGCGCGCCGCGCGGAAAAGGAAGCGGCTCGCGTGAAACAAGTCGAGACATGGTCGAAGGGCGAAGGGCGCGAGCGGGCCTGGAGCGGCGGCTTTGGTGGTGGCCTAAACGCTGCGCCGGGTGCGCAGGTCCGAGTACAAACAGCCAAGCAGGAACTCAACCCCGCTCCCCGCTTGGGAGAGAAAAAGCAACCGTAGATGATTTTGGATTTGCGGGTTGCCGAATCATTGCGATTCGGCGCCCGCATTTCCATCTCCAACATTCAAATTCCCAAAATGCCGATTGCCAACCAATAAAAGGAGCCTCACATGATTCCGTCAAAAAAACTATTCGCCGCGACGGCCCTCGCTGTTGCGCTCATTTTCTCGAATGCGATGTCCGCTGAGCCCGAAGCGCCGGCCAAAGCTCTTCCAAATACGCTGGACGAACAAATCAAATACCTGGAAGGCGCTTTGGGGGAGAGCCTGCGCACCCGGGATCTGGCGATGCTTGAGATGGCTGTAAAAGGTTTCAAGGCCGCGAAACTCGTGGATAAAGATTTGGAATTGTCGATGCTTCGGGCCGAGCGCGATGCGGCCTGGGGCACCACTCAGCAGTACGCCGTCGTGCAAGCTCCCAGCGCGTCGATGGAAGCATGGGGTCTGATGGCGCGCGCGAAACTCGGCAACGATCAGGCACTTCAAACGCTGCGCAAAATGGCGGGCGATCTTCCGCCGGCCCCCGAAGCTCTTCCAGTCATGAATCAAGTCCCGGCCGCCGAATACCGTGCCAAACTGATCGCGCAGACCGAGTACGCGGGGAAGGTCAGACAGCGCGGTCATGCGATTTTCGCGTTGGCGTTGTTGAAGGAGCCGGGCATTCAAGAAAAAGCGCTGGCCGGGATTCAAAGCAAAACCGTTGTCGATCAGCAGGCCATGATGTATGGCGGCGGGGCAGACCCATTGATTCTGGCCGTTTTGGAAGCGGATGCCGAATCGGGATTCAAGAAACTGATCGCGTATTGTTCGGATGAAAAATATGCGCTGAAGGATCAGGCAGGCGTCCTTGGCGAACTGAGCGGCATGATGACGGGTGGGGGATATTTAGGCGCCGAAGAAAAGTTCTCAATCACGTACGATATTCGGCAACACCTTCCAAAGGACGCCCAGACCCAGTTGGTGGCGCCTTATGTGAGCCTCCTCAAACGTTACACGCCCGATCCAAAACAACCGTGGGACATGACGTTGAACTCCATCTCGAATATCGGGATGACGCTGCCCGAAAACGCGCTGATTCCGGACGGCGTTACGGCTCTGGACGCACTGATGGACAAACTTCCCGGCCCGAAAGAGCAATATCCGAAACAGACTTTCATGGCCATTTTGAAGAAGAACGGAAGAGACTTCAATTTGCCGGTGAAGCCACCCAAACCTCCGGCGGAAAACAGCCAATTCTAAGAAATTCACCACGGAGGCACAGAGAGCACAGAGAGGAAATTAAATCAGAAACTGGGTAGGGAAAATGTGGCCTGCTTCCATTCTGTTCTCCGTGTCCTCTGTGCCTCTGTGGTGCACTGCATTAAAACAGTTCCATCTGTCCGCCCTTTTGAACGGGCCGCGTGAATGTCAGCGGCGGCTCGGGATGTTTCATTTCGTCGCGCACGTTCAGCCCCAGGCGTTTGCAGGTTAGATCGAAGAGCCATTCGATCGCGTCCCAGCGTTCGCCCGAACCGCGGCCGCGCGCGCCGAAGCGGCTGTCGTACAGCTTGCCGCCGCGCATCTCCATCACGGCGTGGACGACTTTGTTGTATCGGTCTGGATACGCCCCTTTCAACCGCTCCAGAAAAACATCCTTCACTTCCGCGGGCAAGCGCAACATCACGCGAAACGCGAAAGTCGCGCCGGATTCTTTGGCGCGCTCGAGAATCTCCGCGATCTGCGAATCGTTCAATCCGGGAATCACCGGGGCGAGGGCCACGCCCACCGGCACGCCGGCGTCGGCCAGCGCGCGCATGGCTGAAAAGCGCGCGGCGGGAGACGGCGCATGGGGCTCGATTTTTCGCGCCATCGCGGCGTCGGAAAACGGGATGCTGATATGCGCGTATGCCTGCGCGGTGCGCGCAATCGCGCCGATCAGCTCCGCATCGCGACGGACCAGCGCGGACTTGGTGATGAGCGCGACCGGGTTGCGGAATTCGCGGCACACTTCGAGGCAGCCGCGCGTCAATTCGTACGAGGCTTCGAGCGGCTGGTAGCAATCCGTGTTGCCGGAAAAAACGATTCGTTCGCCGCGCCACGATTTCTTCAGGAACGTCTCGCGCAGCTTTTCCGCCGCGTTGATCTTCACGATGATCTTGCGGTCAAAATCCGTCCCCGCGCCGAAATCCCAATACTGATGAGTCGGCCTTGCATAACAATATGCGCAGGCGTGGAAGCAGCCGCGATACGGATTGACACTGAAACGGAATCCCAAATCCGGGCTGTCGTTCTCCGAGACGATGGTCTTCGCCGATTCCTCGTATACTTCCAAATCGGCGGGCGGTGGCGGGGCGTCGATCCATTCGACGTAAGCGCTATGCCATGGATTGGGCGGATTCTGGATGTGTTTGAACGACACGGTATCTTGACAGTAACACAATCAATTCTCAACTACTAATAATAATAGGGTAAAATAATAGTAATATAACGCACTTTTAAGTGTGAGGAGTTAGACTTGTGCCCCCTATGAAGACTCTGCGTGGAAGCTTGGCACGGTATCTGCAATCTTTTAAGTGAAAGCCAGTGAATGCTTTATTATTCCACAATGCGCGTTGAGGATTCCAACATGAAATCATATTCCACATTGGTTTTGTCGTTATTTGCAGTCGCGCTGCTCTTTACTTCCATCGCAGAAGCGGGCAAGGGTAAGAAACGCAAGAAAGACGAGAAAGATTCCGACCATTCCAGCGGTACGATCGAATACATCATCGATCACGCCACTGAATTGAAGGTGACCCCCGACCAGATCACCAAACTCGAAGCACTCCAAGCCGCCGAAGAAGCCGCGATGTCCGACCCGGCGGTCGCCACGCTTCTGCAGAATGTTCACGATGCGCGAAAGAAAGGCAATCAAAAGGCAATAGCGGAACAGAGGGAGCGATTGATTGAAAAAATCAAGGAGCGAACCGGTGGTAAAATTGGCGATTTAAAAGCTGAATTGAACAAGATTCTATCGCCCGAACAACAGACGGCCCTCTTGGAAATGCGCAAGAAGGGCGCTGAAAAAGATCCCAACGCCAAGGACGACCCGAAGATGCCCAAAGGCATCAACCCGTTCGAAATTTAGGCCCAACAGTTTGGAGATACCATCATGATTCGGATAACTTCTGTCGCTCTCCTCGTCTTGGCGCTCAGCGCCGCGCTGCCAAACGGCATTGCGCGCGCTGCCGATAAAGGCGGCATCGCGTTCATCCTCGATCACGGCAAGGAATTGAACCTCAACGACGAGCAGAAGAAAAAACTGAACAATATGCGTTCGCTCGAGGAACGCACGCGCATTAAATTATTCGCCGAAGCCGACATGAAAGTCACGATCCACAAAGTGCTCGAAGCCAAGCGCAAAAACGATGAAGGGGAAATGCAGGAGGCATTCGCCGACTTGGTGAAAAAACTCATCGAAAAATCGATGCCCATCGCCAAAACCATGATGGAAGACCTGGACAAGCTGCTGTCGCCCGATCAGATCGCGAAGATCAATGAATTGAAAGAAGCTCAGGAGCAAAAATCGAAGCCCGCGAATCCCAAAGAGGACGAGAAGAACAAGCCCAAACGCGGAACCAAGGCTCCGAATCCGTTTGAGTTCAATCCGTAATTTTGATCACCTCCACCGCGTTTGCAGTCGCCGTGGGCACACAGATCGGCGACCCGGTCACGACCGCAACCATTTCCCCCGCCTCCGCAAGCCCTTCCTTTTTCGCTGCGGCGATCGCGGAGGCCATGAATTCCTCCTTCGGCAGTCCCGCTTCCCTGACACAGAGCGCAGGCAGCACGCCCCAATACAGATTCATCCGCCGCCACGCGGCTTCGTTGTTCGTCGCGCCCAGAATCATGGCGCGCGTGCGGCTTTTGGAAAGAAACAGCGCCGTCTCGCCCGTGTATGAACTGGTGATCAGCAGACGCATATCCATGTCTTCGGTAATGCGGAACGCCGCGCGGCCGATGACGTCGAGTTGGCGATTGGGCGCGTTCTTGGGTTTGGCAATCATGTTCAATTGCGTCAGCAGCAGGCTCTCGGCTTGCAGCGCGATTTTGTTCATCATCTGAATGGCTTCGACCGGGTAGCGCCCCGACGCCGTTTCGCCGCTGAGCATCACCGCGTCGGTGCCGTCGAGAATCGCGTTGGCGATGTCCGAGACTTCCGAGCGGTTGGGCGTCAGGTTGGTCATCATGCTCTCGAGCATCTGCGTCGCAACGATCACCGGGCGGTCGCGTTTGTTGCATTCGGAGACGATTCTTTTCTGCACGATCGGCACTTCTTCGCCGGGAATTTCAACGCCCAAATCGCCGCGCGCGACCATGACGCCGTCCGACGCTTCGATGATCTGCTCGAGCTTCGCGATCGCTTCGGGTTTTTCGATCTTGGCGATGACGCGCACGTCCGCCCCGACTTTTTCGATGAGATTCTTGACGCGCAGAATATCCTCCGGATCGCGCACGAAGGAGAGCGCGACGTAATCGACGCCCGCCTCCAATGCCGCGCGCAGATCGGCGACGTCTTTTTCAGTCACCGACGGCGTCGACAGTTTCACGCCGGGAAGGTTCATGCCCTTTTTCGATTTCAACAGTCCGCCGCGAACGCAGGTGCACATCACGTCCCAGCCCTGGACGGATTCGACGCGCAGTTCCATCTTGCCGTCGTCGAACAGAATCCGGTCGCCCTTGGCCACGTCGCCCGGCAGGCTCATGTAGGTGGTGCCGATGCGCTTCTCCGTGCCGGTGACGTCGTCGGTGGTGACGACAATCGGCGCGCCTTCGGCGAGCATGACGCCGTCGCCCTCCATCAGCCGCGCGCGAATTTTCGGGCCGCAGAGGTCGGCGAGCACGGCGACAGGCCGATTAATTTCCCGGCTGATCGCTTTTACGCGCGCGATGGTTTCGCAGTTTGCTTTGGCGTCACCATGCGAAAAATTGACGCGCGCGACATCCGCGCCCGCGAGAAAAATCTTGCGCAGCATCTCGGGACTTTCAGTCGCGGGTCCAATGGTGGCGACGATCTTCGTGCGCCGGCGAGGTTCATTTTTACGGGACAAAGCTTTGTTCTTTGATGCTGCGGCCACGGGTGGCTCCTTTAGTGTGTGAATACGAAATGATCGTTGCATCAAATGCCGTGCAAATCAAATTAAGAATTTGGCCTATGGGGAACTTATCGAAGATTTCATCTTTGCTCAAAAAGAAACGCGAGCTGAACGCAAAGAGTGCTTCAATTTGCTGCAAGTGATGAAGAACTGACAGGTGTCCCGGCAAGTCAAACAAAAGCCCCGCATTAAGCGGGGCTTATTTGTTTGCCCTCGCCCCTTGGGGGAGAGGGTCGACGCATGTACTCATGCGTGGGGTGAGGGGTAGCCGTTGATCGCGACATTGCACAAGAAAAAAATTACTTCGACAGCGTGAACTCCGGAAGCTTGACGATCTTTCCGCCGGCCAGCGCCGATTCGTGCGCGCAGAGTCCCACGCAGGTCCAATTCGCCGACTGCACCGCGTTCGGATACGGTTCGCGGCCATCGGCCAGCGCGCTGACGAATTCGTGGACCAGATGCGGATGCGAGCCGCCGTGTCCCGCGCCTTGCGTGAACGAGAGATGCGTGTTTTCGGCGATGTCGTAGACGCCCTGCGTCGTAAAGGGGCGGATTTCTTTTGGCAGGCGCTTCGCGAAATCGGGCACCTTGACGTGCTTCGGAATCTGATGCTCCTTTTTCTTCGCCGTGTGAATGACCGGCTCTTCCGTATCGACGAGCTGCCATTCGAAGGACTTCTTCGAACCGTACACATCAATGCTCTCGCGGTATTGGCGCGCCGTGTCAAAGAGCGAGCGGACGATGCGGGCGCTCAAGTCGGAATTCTTGAACTTGATGTGGCAGGATTCCACCGCGAACGGCGAATTGTATTTCGCGACCAGCTCGTCGCGGATTCTGCCCGAGCCGAAGCAGGAAACGTATTCGGCCTGCGCGCCGGTCAGCGCGGCGACGGGCCCGACGCAGTGCGTCGCGTACCACATCGGCGGGAGGCCCGGCCAGTAATTCGGCCAGCCGTCCATGTCCTGCTGATGCGACGCCTGGATGAACTGAACCTTGCCCAGCTCGCCTTTGTCGTAGAGTTCCTTGACGAACAAATACTCGCGCGCGTAAACCACGGTCTCGGCCATCATGTAACGCAGGCCCGTTTTCTTCACCAATTCGACAATCTTTTTGCAATCGGCAATACTGGTGGCCATCGGCACCGTGCACATGACATGCTTGCCGGCCTTGAGCGCCGCGATGGACATCGGCCCGTGGTCGGGGATCGGCGTGTTGATGTGGACGAAGTCCACCGCCGGATCTTTGAGCACATCCTCGAAATGTTCGTAGCGCTTTTCGATCTTGAACGCGTCGCCGATCTGCTGCAACTTTTTCGCATTGCGCTGGCAGATGGCATACATGTTCGCGTTGGGATGGCGCTTGTAAATCGGAATGAATTCCGCGCCAAACCCCAGGCCGATGATGGCGACGTTTACCTTCTTGTCGGACATTTGCTTCTCCTTAATGTGTTCTGAAAACAAGGCTGCTGAATTATTTATTCCGCGGTCTCCACCGTCACGGCCATCACGACAGGCGCCGAACGATCCGGCCCTTTGACCAACTCAATTTGTTTGATCAAATTCGGGCGGCTCGGTTTTACTGAAAAGTAACGGATCTGCTGTCCGCGAAGTTTGAAGGCCTGCTTGGATTCGGGCACGTCGAAATGCCCGATGTAATCGGCAAATTGGACACCGTTCTTCAGTGGTATGTCCTCGGTCTTGCCATCGTCGTAATCCAGACGGACGATCATGCTCACGCTGCCGTCCGTCCCGCCATGCTGCGCGCCCCAGCCACTGACGCCGCTGAGAAAATGAATCGCTTTCGCCGCGGTGTTGCACGGCAGAGCGACGGACTTCGGCATCGCTTGCACGATCGGCGTATTCGGCGAATTGAGCATCACGACGTTGGCGACTTTGCTGCCCTGCGGGTCGACGAGATGGAACGGAATGCCCTCGAATGTCTTCGGTTTCCAATCGGTGAAAATCAAACGTTCAGCGTCGTTATCTTTGTTCGTAAACATGCCCTTCGTGCTGACGATCGTCGCGACTTTTCGCAGGTCGAGCGGCAGGTACTTGCCCTTCTGCGTGAGGAACTCCAGCAGATCGGCGAACGCCTCAGGCGGCACCTGTTTTTCAAATCCTTCGGGCATCAGCGATTTGGGTGACGTCTCCATTTTCTTGATGTCGTCGCGCTGAATCGCGTGCGTCTTGCCTTCCGCGTCGAGCAGCTCCACCGATGTCTTACTCTCGGACGCCAGCAGGCCGTTGAAGACCTGGCCCTCAGTGGTTGAGACTTTATAGAGCCGGAAATTGCCTTCGACGCTGCGGCTGGGATCGAGAATATCGACGATTAATTCGGCCTTCGGTTTCGCGGCCATGCCGCTCAAATCCGGGCCGACCTTTCCGCCTTCGTTGTTGTGCGTATGGCATTTGATGCAATTGACTTTGAAGATTTCTTTGCCCTTCGCGGCGTCACCTTTGGCCAGCGCCTTGGGCGCATAATCGTCGATTACTTTCTGGCGATCGGCGTCCGGCATGCCGCCGCCGCTGGCCAGAATCTTTTTCGCGCGCGCGGCGATTTCCTTATTGGGATGCGCGACCAGTGCTTGTTTCTGGTCGAGCGAGAGGTCGCTCAACTGCACTTTGCCCTGTTCCAGTCCTGTCACGAACGCATCGGTCCAATCTGTTTTTTCCAGCGCTACGGACACAGCGACGCTGTGGCTGGAAGGCGGCAGAATCTTGAGTCCCTCGACGATCACCGTGCCGCCTTTGGGTGATTCACTCTGGCGAATGGCTTCCAGAATGCCGTTGTTGAATTCGGGCGACGTGCGCGGCGAGATGAGCGCGAACAGATCGCGCACGACATCGGGATCGGTCTTGCGCAAACTAACCAACTGTTCAGCGGCGGCGATGCGATCTGCGTCGTTGTCTTTTCCGCCGCGTAGTTTCTCCAGAAGTGCCGTCGCAATTTCCGCGCTGCGTTTCTGCATCTCGACGCTGCCCCAGCGCGACGACAATGTCAGCAGATATCCTTTTGAACCCGGCGCGGTTTGGCTCATCAATTGGGCGAGCGCTTTTTCGAACGCGTCGTCGACTTTAACCGCGCCATCTTTGGGCCAGCCTTTGACCATAGCGGCGAGAATCGTCTCCTGAATCTTCGCATCCGCGCTTGCGAGTCCGCTGATAATCGCATTCAGCGAGTCGGACGGTTTTGCGCGCGAATAGTGCTCGGCAACGCGCGCAATAACGTCGAGTATTTTCTTGTCCGGCGATTTGTCGGAGCGCTTTTCGATGGACGCCTTGAGGAATGAAACGTCGTTCGCGGCAGCCGCGCTGGTAATCGCATCCGGCAGCCACGCGTCGCCCGCGTTCGCCGCATCGTTGATCGCGTCAATCAGAACCGCCGCGATCGCTGCGGATGGTGGCAAGTCGGCAAGCGCAAGGAACGCAGCGAGCCGGACTTGAGGATCTTGATCTTTGATCGAACCCGCAGCGAGAACTGCATTCGACGAGGCCTCGTTGCGCGGAAGCACATGCAGCGCATTGCGCCGCACGCCTGCCGACGGATGTTTCAATGCCGCAAGCGCCGCAGCCGTCGCGTCGGCATTCTTACCGTCGAGCGCCCCGAGACCTTGCAGCGTCCACAGCGCGTGAATCGCGCTCGGCACCAGGCCCACGGCGTCGAGCGTCTGTTCTTGCGTCAGCTTGATTAATTCCGGAACCACGTCCACATTGCCGCGTTCGACGAGCAAGCGTTGAGCGGTCATGCGCCAGAACATGTTGTCGTTCTTCAACGCGGCAAGCAGCGTCGCAGGATCTTTCGGATCGAGCTTTGGCTGTGGATCCGCTTTCCCCCCTTTATAGACGATGCGGTAGATGCGGCCGTGCGTCTTGTCGCGCAGCGGCGTGTCGTAGGCATTGCCGCGCCCGTTCTTGAAACCGTGCGGGACCGGATTGTGTTGAATGATGTAATTGTACCAGTCGATCACCCAGACATTGCCGTCGGGGCCGACTTCCGCGAGGATCGGCGCGGTCCATTCGTCGTCGCTGGCCACGAGATTGTTGGGCGTGTTGTGCGCGATAAAATCGGCGCCTTTACGTTCCAATAAAAAGGTGGCGGTGACGTGGCCAGTCGGTTCGTTGACGAACTGCGCGCGGTTCCAGAATTCTTTGGGATAGGTTCGCGCGGTATACAGCGCGCCACCGGCGGCGGCGGTGAACTTGCCGTGCCAATCGACCTGCCGGACTCGATCCGTGACCGGATGCATTTCGAGATTGTCGGCGATGGTGCCCAGCACTTTGGGCGACCAGCCGCGCACGGATTCGTAATAGCGGTTGGGAATCGGCATGTAGGTGTTCGAATTCCCGTTGGCCGTCGAACCGAAGACAATGCCTTCCTCGCTGAAACCCAGCCCCCACGAATTGTTGTTGTTGCTGCGGATGAATTCGAGTTTCGTGCCGTCCGGTTTGAAGCGGTAGAAGCCCGCGCCGAACTTGAGTTTTTCGCCGCCCACTTCGCCAGTGAAACTCGAATACCCGACGATGCCCCAAATCCAATTGTCCGGACCCCAGCGCAGATTGCTCGGCCCCGCATGAGTGTCGCCGACGCCCCAGCCGCTGAACAGCACTTTGCGCTCGTCGGCGACATCGTCGTTCTTCGTCGATTTCAAAAACAGCGTCTCGGGCGCTTGCTGCACGACCACACCGCCATTGGCGAAGGTGATGCTCGTCGGAATGCTCAATTTATCTGCGAATACAGTGAATTTGTCGGCGCGGCCATCGCCGTCAGTGTCTTCGCAGATGGTGATGCGGTCGTGGCCTTCGCCCATCGGCTGCTTATTGTTGGGATAATCGATTGTCTCCGCCACCCACAAACGGCCTTTGTGGTCCCACGCCATGCAAATCGGTTTGGCGATCTGCGGATCGGAGACGAACAATTGAGCTTCGAATCCTTCCGGCAGAACGAGATGTTTCTGCGATTCGGCCGGTTCGAGCGGCTTCTGCATTTTACCCCAGCCCGCATCGTTGCCGGTGCGATTGCCTGTCGGCGAATAGAAGGGCACTTCGGCCGCTTCGTATTCGAAGGGTTTCAAGTCGGTGCGTTTCGGCTGCGGCTTTGGCAATTCTATCGCCGGTTTATCAGAGGCCGCGACGGGTGTGGGGGCAACTTCGACTCTAGCCAGGCGCGGAGTCGCTTTAACATGTTCGCTCACTTTATCGTCGCCGGTGGACCAGCGGATTCCGCGTTCGATCAATTCCATAAAACCGGGATTCGACCAGATGCGCTCGTCGTGGCCGTATGCCGTGTAGAACACGCGCCCCTTGCCTTGCGTGCGCGCCCATGTCCACGGTTCGTCGCCCGCGCCCTCCTTGCGCGTCTGCAGAACAATGCGGTCCACGTCGTTGTGTTTGTCGTGGACATACGTTTCGTCCCACGTTTGAAAGGGCACGAAACCTTTCATCGCGGGATGATCGGCCGCGACAATTTTGGTGTCGAAGACGCCGGTATGATGCGATTTGAACTTTCCGCCGACCAGCGCGATGAATTTTGGCGAATTTCCAAAACACGCGGAGGCGCAATGAATCGGCACGAACCCTTTGCCGCCTTCGACGAAATCCAAGAGCGCCTTTTCCTGGTCCGGCTCGATGACTGGCGAATTCGAATACATCACGAGGCAATCGTATTTCGCGAGATTCTCGGCGTTCAAATCGGAGTTCTTTTCAGTGAACGCGATGTCGATGCCGTTTTTCTTCATCGGCTCCTGAAGCGCGTTAAAAAGCTTCACGGGGTTGTGATGGCTCTTGGCGTCACCGAGAAACAACGCCTTAAGCATTTTCCCCGGCTCGGCGTCGGCGGCGAACAGAGGCAATGCAGTCAACGCGCCCAAAACAAAGATAAACTTTGCCACGCGGAACACGCGGTATACGCATGAAGTTTTCATAGTATGGATATGCGGCATGATGGAGATCCCTTCACAATGATCAATGAACTTGAATCACGATAATCGTGTCAACGCTGTTGAACTATACTCCGCCCAGGCGTGAGCTTTCGCGCAATAAAAATGAGTTTTTTACCCAAATGGATTCGATCAAGGCGAGGCGGGAAGCAGCAGGAGCGGCGAACGGCGAGCCGCCGCTCCTGACAACTATTATTGCGCGGCAGGGATGGCGGTGACGGCGATTCCTTCGGCCAGACGCTCGCTGGGATTGGCGACGACAACGTCGGTTTCGGAGAGACCCGAACTGATTCCGACGCTTGAACCGAAATCGCTCCCGATTGCGATCGGCTGGAAATGAATGCGGCCGTCCTTCACCAGCGCGAGCTGCGTTCCGGCGGCGTTGACGATCAGCGCGCTTCCCGGCACGAGCAGCGGTGGCGCCTGGTGCGGAACGTTCAACGTAATCTGTGCGTACATGCCCGCGAGCAGTTCGCCGGTGGGATTCGGCACGCGCACTTCCGTCCGCAGCGTGCGCGTGACGGGGTCCAGCGCACCCATCGTGCGGGCCACTACGCCGCTGAACTTGCTTTTCGGATATTCGCGCAAGAAGAGCTGCACGATCTGGCCGTCCTTTACCGCCGGCGCGGACGACTGCGGCACATCGACATAGACGCGCACGGTGTCGGTTGCGGCGAGGCTGAACAGGGCTTGCGCCGCGGCTCCGCTTCCCGCCTGAACCAATGCGCCGACTTCGGTCTTTCGCGCGGTGATAATTCCATCGAACGGCGCGGTGACATTTTCGAACGACTTCAGAATTTCCAGGTGCGTGATGGCCACTTTCGCCATGTCGATGTTTGCACTGGACACGCCAATGGTGCTCTGAGCGGCGTCGATCGCGGTCTGTGCGGTCGCGATCGCGGCATGCGCGGCATCCAACGCCGACATCGCGGTCTTTTCGCCGGTTTCCTTTTCCATGATCATTTCTTCGTTCAAGCTGGCGTTGCCGCGCAGGGATTGGTAGCGCTTCTTGAGCTGTTCGGCCAAATCCAGGCGCGCCTTCGCGGTGCCCAGTTGCGTGGCGGTCTGATTCTTCATGGCCTTGGCCTGCTCCAGCGCGGTTCTGGATTGTGCCAGCACTGCGTCGGCTTGCTTTAACGCGGACTTGGCCTGCTCAAGCTGGATGTCGATCTCCGGCGCGTCGATTTCGGCGAGCAACTGGCCGGCCTTGACGCGGTCGCCAATGTCGGCTTTCCACGATTTCAGATAACCGCTTGTGCGCGCGAAAATCGCCGTTTCACGCTGCGCCTGGACTTCGCCGGGGAGAATAAGTTTTGAGACCGCGTCGGCGAGTTTCGGCGTGATGACGGAAACGCGCAGCGGTGCGGATTTGACTTGTTCCGCCGCGGCCACCAGTGCTGTGTGGCGACGTTCATTCGGCAGATAGCCGATGAAAAACAAGCCGCCCATCAAGCCGAATACGATCAACAACGTGAAAAGAATCCAGCCGATCCCCGGGCGCTTTGCGTCCTGCCGCGTGCCATAGTTGTCGCCATGAGACGTGTCCGCGTGAGGCTTCTCAGTCGTCACATCTGCTGCCGGCGTCTGTCGCTTCGAATGGGTGTCCTTCACTGGAACAACCGACCTTTCGCTCGGACGAACCAGAGCGGGCGCTAGTCCGTTATCCATGGGGTACGCTCCATTTTAAATTACCGTAATTCAATTTACACCTGCTCGTCTCATTAAACTCTACAACCTTTACAATGCTCAAACTATTGCGCGGCCGCGGCTGCCTGATTATTTTCATTCGCCGGAACGGCGACGCCGTGGTGGATATCCTTTTCATCGATATGAATGTGACGAGGCGCTTTCTTTCGCAGCGCGCTGTAAACCACCGGCACGAAAAAAAGAGTCGCCACGGTTGCGAACGTCAGCCCGCCAATCACCGCCCGGCCCAAGGGCGCATTCTGCTCGCCGCCTTCGCCCAGGCCGAGGCTCATCGGCAGCATGCCTAGAATCATCGCCAGCGCCGTCATCAACACCGGCCGAAGGCGCGTGATCCCGGCGCTCCACGCCGCGTCAATCGCATTCATGCCTTCCGCGCGCTGGTCGTTGGCGAACGTCACCAGCAGAATGCTGTTTGCGGTCGCGGTCCCAATGCTCATGATCGCGCCCATCAGCGCCGGCACGCTCAAATTCGTTTGTGACACAAAGAGCATCCACAAAATTCCAGCCATCGCGCCCGGAAGCGCCGTCAGGATGATGAACGGGTCCATCCAGGATTGAAAGTTGACCACCATTAATAGATAAACGAGCACTACCGCGAAAATGATTCCGAAAGCCAATCCCTGGAACGACGCTTTCATGCTTTCCACCTGTCCGCGAATCACGATCGTGGTGCCGCGCGGCAGCCTCAGATGTTCCCAGGCATCGTCTTTGCCCGTCAAATCGTCCGGCGGGCGTTTGAGCTGATTGACGATCGCATCCAGTTCTTTGGACACTGAACCTAAATCCTGATCCTGCACGCCGGCCAGAATATCGAATGTGGGCAGCAAATTATAGTGGGTCACGTTGGTCGGCCCGAGATCGTGTGTAATCGTCGACATATTGCTGAGAAGCTGCGAACCGTTGCGCGTGTTCAACGGCGTGTTCCCCAGCGCCTCAACACTGTTGAGATTGTATTGAGGCGTCTGCACGGCGAGGCCGTACTGAACGCCGGATTTCGGATCGAGCCAGTAATTCGGCGCGACCACGCCGCTGGAACTCAGCGAGACAAGCAGTCCGCTGGCGACGTCTTTTTGCGTCACGCCCAGCTTGCTGGCCTGCGTCCGGTCCACATCCAGATGAAACTCGGGGGTGTTCGTCACCTGCTGAAAATGGACATCCACCGCGCCGGGGATGGCGGATACTTTATCGCGAATCCGCTGCGCAAGTTTGAAATTCTCCGCGATGTTGCGGCGCGGACCCGCAATTTGAATATCGATCGGCGCGGGCAAACCGAAGTTCAACACCTGCGTGCTGATGTCCGGCGGCTGGAAGAACACCGTCAGTTCCGGCATTTTTTCCGCCAGCGCCGTGCGGATTTTCTTCACATACTCGGCGGTCGGGCCATGTTCTTCATTCAAGGTGATCAGGATTTCGCCTTCCGCGCTGGACATCAGCGACCCGTCGCTCAACGCCAGATTGATACTGCTGTTGGGAATTCCAATGTTCGCAAGGCGCGTTTTCAGCTCGGCCGGCGGGACGATGTCGCGCACGATATCCTCGACTTTGGCGAAGTAACGCTCCGTTTCTTCCACTCGCGTTCCCGGCGGCGCGCGGACGTGAAAGCGAATCTGCCCGGCGTCCACCGTCGGGAAGAAATCCTGACCTATCAACGGGAACAGCGCGCAGGAGCCTGCCACAGCAATCGCGAAACCCGACGCGAACAGCAGCCGATGATCCAGCGCCCACGCCAGCCATCCACCATAAATGCGGGCCATGTGTTCGAAAAGGCGATTGAAGGCTTCGTGACACACGCGAATGACCCATTCGAATGGTGCCAGCAGTTTCTGGAGTATTGAGCGTTTCGATGCATGCACCTGCTCTATTTCGGCCGCAAGCAGATATTGAACCATCGTGGGGACCAGCGTCCGGCTCAGGAAGTAGGACGTCAGCATGGCGAAAACCACGGCCATCGCCAGCGGCGTGAACAAGCTGCGCGCGGCGCCCTGGATGAACACGACCGGCACGAAGACGATGCAGATGCACAGCGTGGATACGAACGCGGGCACCGCAATCTGCGATGCGCCGTCGAGAATCGCCTGCGTCAGCGGTTTTTTCATGTGAATATTGCGATGGACGTTTTCGATTTCCACCGTGGCGTCATCGACCAGGATTCCGACGGCCAGCGCCATGCCGCCCAGTGTCATGACGTTCAACGTCTGTCCTAGAAACGCCAGAATGAAAATCGACACGAGGATCGAAAGTGGAATGGAAATACAGATGATAATCGTGCTGCGCCACGAGCCCAGAAAAAGCAGGATCATCAGGCCGGTGAGTCCGGCCGCGATCACGGCTTCCTTGATCACGCCCGAAATTGCTGCGCGGACGAAAATGGATTGATCGCCCACCAGTTCGGCTTTCAGCGCTTTGGGCAGCGTCTGAAGCAGAGCAGGCAAAGACTTTTTGACGTTGTCGACGATCTCCGTCGTGGACGCGCCGCTTTTCAGGATCGGCTGCAACACGCCTCGTGTGCCATCCACGTTGACGATATTCTGCTGCGGGATGCTGCCGTCGCGAACGTTCGCCACGTCGCGAATGTAAATCGTGCGGCCGTTCACTGTCTTAATGGGCAGATCCTGAAGTCCCTGGATTGTCAGCGGGCTCGAATTGAGCCGCACGTTGTATTCGTTGGCGCCGATTTTAGCGATGCCGCCGGGCAAGATCAGATTCTGCGCATTGACCGCGTCGGACACGTCCGACGGCGAGAGATTGTAGCTATAGAGTTTGTCGGTCTGAATGTCGACCATGACCTGGCGCTGTTTACCGCCATACGGATAAGGAACCTGCGCGCCGGGCACCGTTCCCATTCCGGGCCGGATGCCGTTGGCCGCCAAGTCGAAAAGTTGCTGTTCGGACAGCGTGTCGCTGCCCAGCGAGACTTGCACGATCGGCACATTGCTGGCGCTGTAGCGGATGATTAACGGCGGTGTGGTTCCCACCGGCATGTTGCGCAGAACGCCTTGAGCGGACGCCGTGATCTGCGCGGTCGCCGCCTCGATTTTCGCGCCCGGTTGCAGGAAGATCTTGACCACGCCGATGCCGCTCAGCGACTGGCTTTCGATGTGCCCAATGTCGTTGACCGTCGAAACGAGCACCCGTTCGAAGTTGCCGACGATGCGCTGCTCCATTTCGTCGGGCGACATGCCGCTGTAGTTCCATACGACAGCGATGACAGGGATGTCGATTTCAGGAAAGATATCGGTCGGCATGCGCGGAATTAGCACGGCGCCAAGCACAAAGATCAGCACCGCCATGACCACGAACGTATAGGGCCGGCGCAAGGCGAGCAGAACGATCCACATAGCCGATCCTTTCCGAAACGGCTGGAAATCCACACCGCTTCGAAAGGTATAATACATTTGACCTAGTTAACTTCAAATATATAGTTTATCTTCTATCTATATTTATTGAGTATGGGATAACACCATGGAACTCCGGCATCTTCGGTACTTCATCGCGGTCGCGGAAGAGCTGTCGTTCAGCCAGGCAGCGCGGCGGCTTAACATTGCTCAGCCCCCCTTAAGCCAGCAGATTCAAGATCTCGAACGTGAAACGGGGTTGAAGCTCTTCGACCGTTCGCGGCGCAAGATCATGCTGACGCAGTCGGGGAAGGATTTCATGGTTGACGCGCGCAACGTCCTGGATTCCGTGGCGCAGCTTGAACGCAAAACAAAGTTGCGCTCGGAAGGCCATCTGGGGCGGCTTTCCATTGGCGTGAACATGGCGATTATCTCGCCTCATTTTTTCTCTTCTATTTTACGGCGCTTTCGCCAAAGGCATCCCGAGATCGACCTCTCCTTGTCGGATTATTTGTCGGTCCGCCAGCTCGAAGGACTGCTCTCCGGCGAGATCGACGCGGGATTTCTGCGGCTGCCGTCGCAGATTCCGGATTTGATCGATACGCATTTGATCAAGCGCGAGACCATGCGCATGGCTGTGCCGACCGGGCATGCACTGGCGCGAAAGAAAAACGTGAATTGGTCCGAACTCAAAGGCGAGAACTTCATCTTGATCAATCCCGACGCCGCGCGAATGTTTTACGAAGGCCTGTATTTCAAGTGCCGCATGGCGGGCTTCGAGCCGAAGGTCGAACAATACACCAATAATCTGTCCACGCAGCTCTGGATGGTTTCGGCCGGGCTGGGGATTGCGCCGCTGCCCACGACGCCCAATATCCTGAAACGCGGCGGCGTGACGTTCGTGTCTTTGCCGGCGGATGCGCCGGTTTACGAAACCGTGATGGCGTGGCGGCGCGGCGATTTATCGCCGGTATTGCAGCGGTTCGTGCAATTCATACGGCGTGGAGAGTAGCATTTTTGTGGTGCGGGCTTCCAGCCTGCGCAGGCTGGAAGCCCGCACCCCAATTCCGCCCCTTGCGCTCCATCGCGGCGAGCGTTAACTTCGGTTGTCTTCATCTTTCATTTTGGCCATTGAGTTTTGCATAATGGATGCCTCTTCGCCCGCCTTGATCGCGGCGCTGCGCCTCTCCCGCGCGCGGAATATCGGGCCGGTCACGTTTCGCAAACTGATTCGTGTGTTCGGCTCGGCCGAAGCCGCGCTGGCCGCGCCGCGCGAGCGCTTGATGGAAGTCCCCGACGTGTCACCGCGCATGGCCGACGGCGTCGCGGACGCGCGCAGCGATCCGTGGGCGATTGAGGAAATCGAACGCGCCAGGACGCGCGGCATCAACATCGTGACGCTCGACGACAGCCAGTATCCGCGCACGCTGTTGAGCACGTACGATCCGCCGCCGGTGATTTATCTCGACGGCACGCTGCTGCCCGAGGATGCGCTGTCGGTGGCGATCGTCGGTTCGCGACACTGCTCGCATTACGGCCGGGAGCAGGCCGAGCGCCTCGCGGCCGGACTGGCGCACGCGGGCTTCACCGTGGTCAGCGGCCTGGCGCGCGGCATCGATACCGCGGCGCATATCGGCGCCCTCTCCGCCGAACGCGGACGCACCATAGCCGTGATGGGAAATGGCATCGGCACTGTGTATCCGCCCGAAAACAAAGCCTTGTACGAGCGCATCGTCGGAGGCGGCGGCGCGCGCGGCGCGGCATTGAGCGAACTCCCGCTCGATACGCCGCCGTCCGCACAACATTTTCCCGGACGCAACCGCATCATCGCCGGCATGACGCTCGGGACCGTCGTCGTCGAAGGCACCGAGACTTCCGGATCGCTGATCACCGCGCGTTATGCGGTGGACATGAACCGCGAAGTCTTCGCGGTGCCGGGCAGTGTCCTCAGCCCCAATTCGCGCGGCCCGCACCGGCTCATTAAGAAGGGGGCGAAGCTCGTCGAAGATGTCGAGGATATTCTCGACGAGTTGCGCGACATCGCCGAACCGATGGTGCGCATTCGGCCCGCCGACGCGCGGATTCGCACGGCGTCGAAGAGCACGATTCGGTCGCCGGAAAAAATCGAAACGCCGGCCGCCACGCCGCTTCTCGATGCGCACGAAAAACAGGACACGCGCCCGAGCGGCACGGATCTGCGCGCGCTCAATTTGAATCCGCGCGAACGAAAACTTTTCGATCTGCTCGATCTCAACGCCGCGCGTTCGATCGATGATCTCATCGTCCAAAGCGGGCTGCAGGCGCATGAGGTTTTGGCGACGCTGCTCGTGTTGGAAGTCAAACGGCTCTGCCGCCAATTGCCTGGAAAGCGATTTCTAAAAGCGTGAAACGTGGCGGGACCGTCCCGGTCCCGGTCCCGTAACCGCGTCGGCACAATCGGGACCGAGACGGTCCAGCCACGGACAATTCCATCCTTCGGCACCTTGCTTGCTCTCTTCCTCAGACGACATGAGGAAGACCTATTAATGGGCGCATTGTGTGTGTCTCAACCAAATCAGGTGTTAAAAAACGAGCACAATGCGCCAATCGTCGATGGCGATGGTCGCGCTTTGATCGATTTCTTTTTGAACGATCAGCAGCAGTTGACCGCCGTTGACCGCTTTTCACGCCAGCACGACGTCCATACTCCGCCGCTTCATGAAAAATATTATCGCGATCTGATTCCGCTTAGCGCGCCCAAAAAGGGCGAGCAATACGCGTTTGAAGTCGATATGGATGCCTGTACGGGCTGCAAAGCGTGCGTGACCGCCTGTCATTCGATGAACGGACTCGACGACGACGAAGTCTGGCGAACGGTTGGGCTGCTGCAAGGCGGCAACGAATCCGCGCCGATTTTTCAAATGGTCACGTCGGCCTGCCACCATTGCGCGCATCCGGCGTGCATGGATGGCTGTCCGGTCAAGGCGTATGCGAAGGACGAATTCACCGGCATCGTCCGGCATCTCGACGACCAATGCATCGGCTGTCAATACTGCGTGCTGAAGTGCCCCTACGACGTGCCGAAGTACAACCCCAAGCGCGGCATCGTCCGCAAATGCGACATGTGTTCCAACCGCCTGGCCGCGAGCGAGGCGCCGGCGTGCGTGCAGGCGTGTCCGAATACCGCGATCAAGATCGCGATCGTCAAACTAGACGATGTGGCCGAACGCGCGGCGAACAATGAGTTTCTCCCGGGCGCGCCCGAGCCGGATTACACGCTGCCGACCACGCGTTATCTGAAAAAGAATCCGCTCCCGTACAACACAGCGGCGGCGGATTTGCACCGCGCGACGCCGGAACCCAGCCATACGCCGCTGGTGTTCATGTTGGTGCTGACACAACTTTCCGTCGGAGCGTTCGCCGCCGATTGGCTGTTGAGCTTTTTTACGCACACGGACGCGCTTGGATCGTCGCGCGCGGCGTTCGTTGTCGCCGCATTTGCTGCCGGTTTCGTGGGCTTGAACAGCGCGATCCTGCATCTCGGCCGGCCGCTGTACGCATTCCGCGCGGTGTTGGGACTTAGAACGTCGTGGATGAGCCGCGAGATCGTCGCGTTCAGCGCGTACCTTGGCGCATCCAGCGCGTTCGCGGCGTCGTTCTTTCTGCCGAAGATCGGCATTCAATTGCCCGGCAGCGCCGTTTCGATTTTGCAGGCGGCGACGGTGTTCACCGGCTTGCTGGGTGTTGTCTGCTCGATGATGATCTACATCGATACGCGCCGCGAGTTCTGGAGAGCTTCGCTGACCGCTGTCAAATTCGGTTTGAGCACCGCGCTTCTCGGCCTCGCTGGATTTTCACTTTTCATTTCCGTGAATTCCAATTCATCCGGCGCGCCTCTTCCGGGAATCAAACAGATCTGTGCAGCCATCATGGGCGTGGCGTTGTTCAAGCTTCTTTATGAAGGCTTGATTTTCAGGCATCTGCGCAAATTCGCGCCGCATCATCCGCTGAAAAAATCGGCGCTCTTGATGGCGCGCGATCTGGTCGTGGTGACAAACATGCGCTTCACGCTGGGTGTGATCGGCGGATTAATTCTGCCATTGATGATGATGGGGCCGGGGATGAGCGGCGCCGTCGCGCTGTTCTTCACTGCTGCGATCTGCGCATTTTCGCTGCTTGCCGAATTGTTGGAACGCTACCTGTTCTTCCGCGCCGTGGTCGCGTTGAAAATGCCGGGAGGATCGGCGGCATGAACGCGAAATCCAATCGATCCTCCGGACGGATTTCCGCGCGAAAATCGGGTCGTAAAAGAAAGGCGACGCTCGTCGGCAAAGTCTCGGACCTCATTCGCCAATGGGATGGCAAGTTGACGCGCGATTTGTTGCTCAGCCCCGGTGGATTCGGGTTGGGCCACGTGCCAGAGCGCTTGAAGCCGGACGCGACGACGAACATGGTCTGCGGGTATTGTTCGACGGGCTGCGGCTTAAATATTCACTTAAAAGGTGGCGAAGCCATCGGGCTATCGCCCACCGCCGATTATCCGGTGAATCTGGGCATGGCCTGCCCGAAAGGCTGGGAAGCGCTGGAGGTATTGAAGGCCAGCGACCGCGCCACGACGCCGCTGCTGCGCAGCGCATCTGGAAAATTGGAGGCCGTCGCCTGGGATGTCGCGCTGAATGCGTTTTGCACGCGCTTCAAGGATATTCAGGGCCGGCACGGCATGGAATCGGTCGCGTGGCTGGGCACAGGGCAGATTGTCACGGAGGAACTGGCGTTCCTCGGCGCGCTCGCGAAATTCGGCATGGGCGTGATTCATGGCGACGGCAACACGCGGCAGTGCATGGCCACCGCGGTCGTCGCGTACAAGCAGGCGTTCGGCTTCGACGCGCCGCCCTACACGTACAAAGACTTTGAGGAATCCGACGCGATTTTTCTCGTCGGCAGCAACCTCTGCATCGCGCATCCGATCCTATGGGAACGCGTGCTGCGCAACAGGCGCAAGCCGCGCATCGTCGTCGTCGATCCACGCAAAACGGAAACCGCGCTCGCCGCGACGGATCATTTACAGATCGAGCCGAAATCGGATTTGAGCCTGTTTTACGGCCTCGCGCACATTCTGATTCGCGAGGGCTGGATCGACACGGACTTCATCGAGAAACACACGGCGGGTTTCGAAGACTTCGCCGTATTTGTGCGGGACTTCACACCGGCCGCGGTCGAAAAGAGCACGGGAATCAGCGAGAAAAAACTGCTCGAAATGGCCAAAGTCATCCACGAGAGCGAGCGCGTGTCGTTCTGGTGGACGATGGGCGTCAATCAAAGTTACGAGGGCGTGCGGACGGCGCAAAGCCTGATCAATCTGGCGCTGATGACCGGCAACATTGGCCGCCCCGGCACTGGCGCGAATTCGATCACCGGGCAGTGCAACGCGATGGGTTCGCGGCTCTTCAGCAACACGACGGGGTTGTTCGGCGGCCGCGATTTCACGAACGCTCAGGATCGCGCGACGGTCGCGAATCTGTTGAACATCGATGTCGCGAGCGTCCCAACGAAGAACAGTCTTGCGTACAACGAAATCATCGACGGCATTCGCGAAGGACGGATCAAGGGGCTGTGGATGGTGGCGACGAATGCGGCGCATTCCTGGATTCACCAGAACGATTTCAAGGAGTTGATCAAGAAGCTGGATTTCTTCGTCGTCCAGGACATGTACTGCTCGACGGAGACGGCGGAATTCGCGCATCTCGTGTTACCCGCGGCGGGGTGGGGCGAGAAGGAGGGCGTATTCATCAACTCCGAGCGCCGCTTCGGACTTTCGAAGCGCGTGGTCAAAGCCCCGGGCCTGGCGCTCAGCGATTTCGCGATCTGTAAATTAATCGCGTATTATTGGGGCTGCGGAAAAATGTTCGAAGCGTGGGAGACGCCCGAAGCAGTCTTTCAGATCATGAAAAAATTGTCGAAAGGGCAGCCGTGCGATTTCAGCGGCATCGCCGATTACCGCGCGATCGACGAGCAGGGCGGCATTCAATGGCCGTACACGGACGCCGCTGAAACAAACCGCGAGCGCCGGCTTTTCGGAGACGGCCTATTTTTCACGCCGGACCAGCGCGCGAAATTCATCTTCGAAGCGCCCAAGCCGATGCCCGAAAAGCCGGACGACGACTACCCGCTGCTGCTGCTGACGGGGCGCGGTTCGGCGTCGCAGTGGCACACGCAGACACGCACCAAAAAATCGGCGGTGTTGCGCACGCTTTATCCGCAGAATATATACGTTGAATTGAGCGCGTCTGACGCGAAGAAGCTTGGTGTGAAGGCGAACCAGCGCGTCAAAATCGCGTCGCGCCGGGGCGAAGTGATCGCGAAAGCGGTGATTTCGAATTCGGTAAAAGCAGGGCAGATTTTCGTGCCGATGCATTACGAGACGGTCAACCAGCTCACGTTTCCATCGTTCGATCCGTATTCGAAGCAGCCGTCGTACAAGGCGTGTGCGGTGAAGGTGGAGGCGATTGAGGATTAACGGGGGATACACGCTCCCGGTTTCTTGCTTTTTCTAAAACGGATGAATGCTTCAAACGTCCAAGCGATGGAAGCGAGAATCAGGAACGCAACGAGTGCATCAATCAACATTCCGCCAGCAAGCCATTCAAACTCGGCGGTGCCAGGTTGGGAAACATCGCGATGGCCGAGTGTCAGGGGCCATCCATAAGCAGAACGTTCGCTTTTTAAGGATTGAGTAGTTATACCGCTTCCCGGTCCAAAGCAACTTATGACCATGGACGTATGTGTTGAGTACGTTTTGTCGTAGGGATCAATATTAAACTTAATTAACACCCCCGCCACGATCATGCAAATCAGCGCTGTTGAAAGATGAAATTGAAAGCCGTTTAGAAATCGCATAATGCAATCTGAGTCGATATGGGTCAACCGCAGCCGGTTGCAAGCAAATGAAAGGGAAAACAGTTTCGGCCCTTTCATTTGATAGAACGCAAAGGGTGCAACCGAACTTGCATCTTAATTGCTCAAGCTATTATGACCATCAATAACAAACCGAATTCCGCGGATGAAAACCAGAGCTTTTCATCCACGGAATTCGGCATTTTTGACTTCATCCGTTGTCCTTAGAACTTCACAGTTTCGGTTTCTTTCTCAGCGGGCGGCTCCACTCCATGGGTTCGCGGATCCAGTTGCTGGCTGCCCATTTGCATCGACTGCGAGAACGAAATGCTTGAATGCGTGGCGCGGTAATCGTTCCATTTCTTGAGTTGATCGTCTTTCAGTACGCCTGCCAGCTCCTTCGCGGCGTTGTCCGCATGCTTCGTTGCCAGTGCGCTCAAATCCGCTGTAATCGAGAACCCGAAGCCGTGGTTTGCCGAAATGTTCGACTTGCTGAATTCCTCGCTCAACGCTTTCGCGTGATTCGTCAGAATGTCGCTCATCTTCCTTTTCTGGTCGTTGCTGAGCCCGAGATCCTTCGCCAGCGCGTCGGTCATTTCCAACGCGCTGACTTTCAGTTCCGTGCGCATTTTCTTATCGCCATTGCCGACTCCGGGCAGCAATGGATTTTCGTTGAGGACTGCGGCGTCCGGCGAATTTAATTCTACTTTGAATTTCAGTATTTCGCCGTGCCGCGAGAGCATGATTTCGTGCGTGCCTTTCGCGGCGTTCTTCACCGCGTCGATCAATGCTTTGGGGTGTGCGATGGGCTTGCCGTCGAACGACGTGATTGCGTCGCCCACTGTGATTCCGGCCTTTTCAGCGGTGGAATTCGGATACACGTTCAGGACGAATGCGCCTTCCTTGACGTCGTTTTTGAAACGCGTTTTCAATTCGTCGCTGACCTCATCGACGCCGACACCCAGGGCCGGTTTGCGTGCGTGGCGCATGATGCCGGGAACCTGCGGCATGGGCGCATCCTGGCCAAACGGAACGCTGTTCTCCATCATCTGCTTGCGCATCTGGTCGAACATTTTGTTGAAATCATCCTGCTGGAAATTGAAGCGTTTCGGCGTGGACGACAGACCTTTTGCCTCGTTTGCCTCCATATCGGCGATGCGCTTTTCCAACTGTTTGACGCGTTCTTCCAGCACTTTTGTTTTCGCATCCGCGTCGTTTGGTGGTGGCGACTGTTCCGCGGCGCTCACGCTTGACGCCATGATGGCGCCGAAAAGAACTGCGATAACCCACGTGCGAACGGAATAATTTTGCTGCATGCACTTCATCGTTCTATCCTCCTGTTCAATGTCTCTGCGCTCACTTGTTTTTCCCCCCGACATCAAAAAGACGTGAATAATTCGCGGCCTCTTCATCAAATTTCTTGCGCTGGCGTGGGATTTGGACCAAGGGCGGGAAGCGAACGCGCGGGTCCGGAAATCCGGTTTATTGGCAAAACAGGCGTGTTTTTGCACTTTTTTTCATATTTTTGTCGTCAAAACCGCGTAAATAGACGATTTTCCCTCTAGGAATCATTGACTCTCCTATGAAAAAAGGGCATAGTTAATACGGTTCCAAGGACCGGCGGCCCTTTTTCAATATGTCAAATCGACAGGGGAGTCCGGAAAGCGTTCACATTTTTAGGAGGGTTCAAGGATGGCCAAGGAAAAGAAACCCGTACGAAAACCCAATGCTGCGTTCATGAAGCCGCTGCAACCGGATGAGGCATTGGCTAAGGTCGTCGGAAAAGATCCGCTTCCGCGCACCGAAGTGACCAAGAAAATCTGGGCGTACATCAAGAAGCACAAGCTTCAGGATCCGGCGAAAAAGAAAATGATTATCGCCGATGAAAAGCTCCTGCCCATTTTTGGCGGCAAGAAGGTTGTCGACATGTTTGAGATGACCAAACTGATCGGCGCGCATTTCGTAAAGTAAACTTTCGTCGCGTTAGTGATCAATGATCCAAGGTCCGAGGTCCAATCTCCACAGTCCAAAGTCGATTAATTAAATTTTTGGATATTGGACCTCGGACGTTTTTGCAGGCGTTCAATTGACGCCGCCCGTTACTTTCCTTTGATCGCCACCGCTATTGCGTTATGAAGTCTGGCATGATTTGGAAAGCAATTCGATTCTTCACCTACTGGACCTCGCTCGGCGCTCTCTGCGTGCTGGCGATCAGCGCGATTTTCAAGCCTGAAACTCTGCCCAACATTCCGGTGTGCTCGTTTAAGCAGGCGACCGGCAGGCCCTGTCCGGGCTGCGGCCTCACGCGCGGATTCTGCGCCATCTCGCACGGGCGCTTCGCCGACGCGCTGCATTTCAACCCATTCAGCTTCATATTTTACGCGGGCACTCTGGGCCTCGCACTATGGCCGCTGCTGTCGCGCGGGTCTCCCAGATTAAAGGAGTGGGTCGGCCGCTCAACGCTGTTCGTGTGGCTGGTGCCTCTCGTGCTCGCGGCGATGGTTGTGTTCGGCGTGTTTAGAATGATTTACGGACCGAATGTTTGACGGGCATCGGGCCAAACAAAAATGCGGACTGGAAAGTCCGCATTTTGTTCGAGATCTGAGGCGTGGAATCGGGCGTTACTTCAAATCGTTAATCAGCGTCTTGTGATGTGTCGGCGCGTCGACGTCGTGGTAGACCCGGATGACTTTACCGTCTTTGCCCACGACGATGGTGTCGCGTTTGCCCGGCGTGACGCCCAGTGAATGCGCCAGTTGATCGCTGGGATCAGAGAGGAGAGTGTAGTTAAGGCGGTAGATCTGTTTGAACTTCACAAGCGTGCTCGGCTCGTCGCGCGAAACGCCGAGGATCGTAAAACCTTTATCGCTGTACTTGCCGATGTAGTCCCGGAATCCCGCGTTCTCGCAGACGCAACCACCGGTGAACGCTTTGGGGAAGAAGAAGATCACGACACCGCTCTTGTCCTTGTAGAGACTCAACGCATGTTGCGCGCCGTTTTCGTCGGTGGCGCTAATATCGGGCAGCGATTCGCCTTGTTTGAGTTCGGCTGAAAAGGTTGAAAATGCACAGAAAAAAAGCGTGACACACAATGCGTGTTTGAGCATACTCGCAGTATCCTCCTCAAATTGGAATTGACACCCTATAAAGCGCTTCGAACTAAGGTTATACGAAGGTTGTTGCGAATGTCGAATCGAGAATTTGGAAATCAGGGATTAGGGACAAGGCAAAGCCTTGCATTGCTTTTTCCTAACCCCTAACCTATAGCCCCTCGCTACTTCAAATCGATCAACAAGTCGGTGAAGTGTTTCGACGCGTTGACTGTCTTGACGATCTTGACGACCTTCCCGTCTTTGTCGATAACAATGGATTCGCGCTTGCCCGGCGTGATGCCCAGCGATTTGGCGAGTTCGCCCTTTGGATCGGAGAGATACGAGTACGGCAATTTGTACTCGGCCTTGAATTTGGCGAGCGTTGCCGCGTCGTCGCGCGACGCGCCGAAGATTGTGTAGCCTTTTTCGATGTACTTGGCCGATTCGTCGCGGAATCCGCACGATTCTGTAGTGCATCCCGGCGTGAACGCTTTCGGGATGAAAAACACGACGACGCCCGTTTTGCCTTTAAAATCGGTGAGTTTCACGGTTGCGCCGGTTTGATCGACGGCCGACACATCCGGCAACATCTCGCCTTCTTTGGCCACTTTGAGATCCTCTGAATGAATCGATACTGCGCAGACTGCCATGACAACACACAATGCCATCTTCAACATGCTCTCGCACTCCTAAAAGGGGTTCCATTCCGGGCGCGGACGCGCGCCATGTTTGAATACAACGAAGCAGATTGAAAAGGATTCAGAAATGTCGCCGAGTTCCGTTCCTATTCCTTCGCACGCGATCAAATCATAGATCTGCGAAGTCGGGAAGGCGTCGATTGTTCGTGGCCCTGACGGCCACGCTGCTCGGTGCCGTAAATGTGAACGGGGCAGCCGATTTCTTCCAATGGACGAAGCAGTTCTGCATGCAGTTGGTCCTGTCCGCGGTTCAAATAGACGAGCAGATGGCCGCCGTTCGTCGGCGTCAATTCTCGAACGGTTTGGCGGGGCAGCGTGCCGATCACGCGCACGCCCGGCCGGCGCGGCGTCGTAAAAGCTCGAAACGAGAATTCGGTCGGGCTGGCCCATCAGCGCCCGGTAACAAAACGAGTCCAGGCACGCTTTGACGCGATCCAGCGGATCGAGCGCCGGTTTGCAGTACGCCAGAATGCCGATGTGATCGAACCCGATGCGCGGGATCTTCAGGCTCGCCGCGACCTGATGCGTCCAGGTTTCGGCGTCGGAGATGACGATGTCGGGCGCGAAGGCCTCGACGATCTCGCGCACCATGACGAAGGTCGGACCGTTGCAAAATAGATCGACGGTCGCGGGAAAATTGCGGCGGATAGTGCCGAAGTTGGAGCGCTTGCGCTGGCCGTTGAAGTGTTATACGCACTCGTGATTCGGCAATATTCAAGAATTGATTAATCTGCGAAAATGCTGTTTGAAGTGGCGATGACCGCCCATATTATGACCGACGCAATTTTGAAGAAACTATCGAATTCGGTCCTCTCAATTATAAAGGTGCCGGAACTATTTCGAAATGCGTCATTTCGCGCGAATCCATTCGTCTTACTAGTCCATACACGCCATTGTTGCTGTCCGTCCACCCGAACACCCCAGGAGAATCACCGTGAGCGATCAGGATCAAGATCCGGACAAGAAGAAAAAAAAGATCAAGAAGGCCGAGAAACCGGCGAAGAAAAGCGCCGCGGACCTTGATTTTTCTAAAAAAATCGTCGGCTACAAAGCGATGAAGGCCGCGCCGTCGACGACCCAATACAGTCCGTCGGCCGCCGTGCAAGACACGTCACTGCCGCCCAAAGTCGATTTGCGCGCTTTCACGACTCCCGTCGAAGACCAGGGCAAGACCAGCTCCTGCGTGGCCAACGCAGTTGCGGGTGCCTATGAATATGGGGTCAAACGGTCGCTCGGCAAAGACTACGATGTAAGCCGGCTGTTCATTTACTACAACGCGCGCTGGCGGAACGGCGATCAGGATGAGGACGGCGGCAGCGTCATTCAATTCGCGATGGAAGGTCTCGACAAATTCGGTGCGTGTGCAGAACCGACGTGGCCATTCAAGCGTCCGCTGATCACCGAACAGCCGAATCGCTCCTCGTATCAGGAGGCGTCGCAGTTCAAAATCAAAGAGAAGGCCCAGGTGCCGCTGAATTTGGATTCGTGGCGGAAGTGCCTTGCCGATGGCAATCCAATCGTGTTCGGCTGCGTGCTGTTCGATTCCTTCGACGAATGCAACGAGCGCGGCGGCGTGGTGCCGATGCCCAAGCCCGAAGAGTTGACGCGCGCGGAACATGGCGGACATTCGATGTGCTGCGTGGGCTACTCGGACGTCGAGGAAGTCTTCATCGTCCGCAATTCATGGGGCGAGGACTGGGGCGACAAAGGCTACTGTTACATGCCCTATAATTATCTCATGTGCGATAAGTTCAACGACGGCGATTGCTGGACATTCATCCCCGAAGTGCCCATCGCGTCTCCACAAAGCACGTGGATCAACGATCAGACGCCCGTCACGAACGGCGGCGAGGGCGTCACGTTCATCATCAACGAAATCGCCATCGCCGCGTATGCCGCGGTCACCTTCAGTTGGTTTGAAACGTCCACGCTGGAATTCAATACCGTGGTCTCGGAGGAATTCCAGAGTTTCGTCGAGATCGTTGAAACAGAGTCCTTCGATAAGATCGAAGAATTCACCGTGAGCGAAGCGATTGCTGAAGTCAGGGCTGAGGAAGCCGCGTCCGAGACGACCGAATCCACCGAAACATCGACTGAAACGGTGGAAACGACGGACGACGATGAAGAAGATGAAGATGACGACGACGATGATGACGATGACGATGATGACGATGATGATGATGATGACGACGATGATGATGATGACGACGACGACGATGACGATGACGACGACGACGATGACGATGACGACGATGATGATGACGACGAGGAAGAAGAAGACGACGAAGAAGACGACGAAGAGGACGACGAAGAGGACGAAGAAGAGGATGAAGAAGAGGATGATGACGAAGAGGACGACGAAGACGACGAAGACGACGAAGACGACGAGGATGATGAAGAGGAAGAAGAGGAAGACGACGGCGAAGAATAAGTTCAAATAGCAAATCACGTGAACGGCCTTGTGCAACGAATTCGTTGCGCAAGGCCGTTTTTTTGCGGCAGTTTGAGTCTTTTATGGAATCGATTCGGTGCCCTCGCGGCGTGGCGATGCCCCATTCATCAAGTCAAATACATTGACGATTTTGAGAGTGGCCAGGCAATTGCTCGATTTAAAATGCGTGGCGAATTGCGCGCAATCGTGGCTGATATTGAGCGCTCAAGTTATGCGGCTGGGGCAAGAATTTACACACATGTGCAACGCGACGACGCGCTTTTTTTCGAAAGAGAGCGGAATGTCGGTCATAAGCGGGTTCTCGATTCGTCCACCTTTCATGAGCCGGAGACGTTCTGGGATTGGGCCAGGAGACAGAAATCATGAGACAGGCGATGCTTCTCTCGATCTTGTTGCTGGTAGCATTCAACTCGAACGCGGCTTTTACAGCAGCCGGCTCCGCGTCGGAACTGGACATTCTCAAAGACAAACTGAAAAGCGGCGTGATCGAAACGCTATACTATGGCGACAATGATTTCGCTGCTCCGATCCGGGATATCATCGAAGCGAAAGGAAACGAAGAGTTGCTCTTTTCCGCCTATCGTTCGCTCGATAAAGACCAAATCAATCTGAAACACACGATCCTGATCGTAATGATAAAAAAGCAGCAGCACAATTATTACAAACTGGAGAGCACCGAAAAAGCCAAAGCGATTTTAGTGAGTGCGCTGACCGACGAGCATTATTGGATTCGAACCGAGGCCGTGTGCGGGTTGCGTTATTTCGGCGATTCGACCTTAATGCGCCGCATTGCGCCGCTGGTCGATGATAAATCCGACTTCGTGCGCAAGGAAGCAGAAGCGACGCTCGTCGAATTGTATGAATTGTACCAAGACAGGACGGACAATGTGTTCTAAGTGTTCCGTCGCGTTACAGAGCCGCGCACGTAAGTAAGCGGCTTTATCTTGCGGGCCGCTTACTTACGTGCGCGGCTCTGATTCCGGCGCTTTTGTTGGCGGTGTCGGATCAATGGGTGGCTGAGGCGCGGCTTCTGGCTCAGGCACAGCCCCCGGCTCAGGCACAGCCTGGTCGTCGCGGATGCGGCCTTCGCGGCTTTGTTCGAAGCGTTCGCTGATGGCGTCCGCTGCGGCCAGAATCGCGTCGATGCGCCGGCCGATTTCAAGTTCTTCCGCGTCGATTTCTTCGACGTCTTCCGGGCGGACAATGCCTTCGAATTTCGGCCGTGTTTGACCACGCTTGCGGTTGAATTGCACTTTCTCGCCGGGCTGGGCGAAACCGTGCGCCGCGAGCGCGTCCTGCCGGACTTTGGCGTCGAGCGCGTCGCGGTCGGTGGCTTCGGCGGCCGCGCTTTCCATTTGCGATTCGTGGTCGGGCGCATTGGGATCGCGGGCATTCACATCGAAGTTGCCGTATGCTTCGGTTTGCACCAGCCGGATCGAACGCCGCCGCACCAGTTCCAGCAGCGCGAAAAAAGTAGCCGCCACATCCCCGCGGTTGAAGGGATCGAGCACCAGTTCGACGAAACGGGCGAACGGACGCGATTTTAGCGTCCGTTCGATGCGTTGAATTCGGTCGTCGATCGATTCGGTGTCCAGCACAATGTTGCGCGGCTGCTGAGCGAGCACCGCTTTCAATACGCGTTCGTAGGCGGCGAACAGTCCATACAGATCGACGCTGACCAGCGCTTCGCGCGCCAGCGAACGGTCGGCTTCCGCGTCGTTTTCGTTGACCGGCTCGGGAATATCGTCGGCCGCACCGCGCGGATGGTAGCAGAGCCACCACTCCGACAGCGCTTCAAGCGCTTTGGCCTGGTCTTTCAAACGCCGGTACTCGAGCAGTTGCCGCACCAGTTCGCTGCGCGGATCCTCGATAAGCTCGTCGTCCTCTTCCGCCATTTCCTGCACGGGCAGCAGTTCGCGGCTCTTGATTTCCATGAGCGTCACGGCCATGACCAAAAATTCGCCGGCGAGTTGCAGATCCCATTGGCTGGCCTGATCCATGAACAGCAGGTACTGGTCGAACACTTTGGCGATGGAAATATCGGCGATCTCGACTTCGTTTTCTTTGATCAAGTAAAGCAGGAGATCGAGCGGCCCTTGAAATTCATCGAGCGTCGCCGAAAAATCGATGCGATTACTCACGACGGTGCGCAATTTGGGCGTGTCGCCGGCTGCGGTGGGAGCATCCGGCGGAATGTGAGTTTCGTTCTGGCCTTCGGACATGTTGACAGAATAAGCGTTTTTGCAAAAACTTCAACGAAATGGGATTAACCATTTCACTCATCCATTCATGGGTCCAAGCTGTTTCTGAGACCACGTCTTAGTGATGCCTAGTTTCCGGAGAAGTCCTTTCGGCAGTGCGCAGATTGCGCGCAATTCGTCGAATCTTGAATCTAGGCATTTCAGTTTGAACCCGATTTTATAGCGCGATTGCAGATGCTTCCCGGAGCTCCAGAGTTGTTCGCCGCTTAAGGCATTCAGCAGCCATTCTCGCCGTGAGCGCGGCGGCTCGATGCGCGCCAGAAAATCGGGATTTATCGGCGCGTTCAGCAGCGTCCTGGCCAGTTCGAATCCGAGCCATAGGCTGGTGCGCACGTGCCAGCGCGTGGCGCATTCGCCGACGGCGGTCCAATCCAGATTCTTCTGCGCGATGCTGGCGAAATCCGCGATCAGCATCAGCGGCTGCGCGGCTTTGCGCGGCATGTTGGCCGCGGCCAGCAGCAACGTATCGTCGTCGCTGGGCACGCGAATTTCGTTGACCGTTTTCGTGCGCGAGAGAATCACGTCGATCGGCACGCGTGCGGGCGCCTGCAAGCCGTCGTCTCCGACGAACGACCAGTGCAGATCGATTTCCACCGGAAATCCCGGCAGGCGCTCGCGCGTAAAACTGCATTCAATGGGGTTTTTCAAGCTCTTCGTCACGAGGGCATAGCCCAACTCGCGCAGTACTTTGCCGGCGCTTTTCAAAGAATGGGGCTCGATCAGCACGTCCATGTCGACGAACGCGCGCAAGTTGGGCCGCTCGTAAACGGTGAGCGCCAGTGCGACGCCTTTGGCGAAGACGGCGTCGACATGGGCGGATCGAAACGCGGCGCTCAGCTCCGCCGCCGCATTGATCTGCACGCTCGAATTGAGCGCGAGGTCAATGGCGACATCTTTCCAGATTTCGGGAACCGGGGCGTTGTGCCTCTCCAGCGCGTCGACAACGAGCGAGATCAACCCGTGCTCGCCCGCCAGATCGAGCAGCGGATCCAGGCGCGCCGCGGTCCAGTTCGCGCGGTCTCTTCCATTGAGAATATCGAAGAGCAGCGAGCCGTCTTGTTGTTTCGCCATAAGGAGCATTCGAATATAGCGTGGCTTTCGGTGCGTTTCAGAGTCTGTTCATTCCCCCGGTCGCGCCGGTATCGCTCCAGCCCTGGGACGAATCGCTTACGGAAAGTTCAACCGCGCGCAGCTCCAGTTTAAATTTTTCGTCCGCTCCGAACGAAACGATGTGGGATTTCGTCGCGATGTCGTCGATCACGGCGGCGCCCCCGATCGGCGTGCCGTCCAGGCGCGTGCCGTTGACGCTCAGGTTCTTGATTTCGATCGATTTTGAATTGAGATAAGTAATCTGAAAATGCCGCGCGCTGACCGTCTTAGCCGCCTTGTCCGCGTCGCGCTGTTCATCCGATTGATTGCGGTAATGTTGCGTGCGGCGCAGTGAAATGTCGGCGTTGCGACTGCGGCCTACAATATAGGTCTTGAAGTGTTCGAGCGGATAGGTTTCGCCGCGAAAGGCGCCGTCGATTCCGACCAATGTGGGTACACGATTCATGGTAATGCAGATATCCGCTCCAGCGCCAATGTTACTCCCCGCCGTTCGAATGACAAGAAAAGTGTATGCAATCTGCATTTAAAATGCACATATAAATGGGGATGTATATACTTCGAAGTGTTTTTCGAAAGTGTAGTCTCATCAATAGCGACGGTATCGATCCGATCGTTGGGTGGTTCGCGTGGGAACGGCATTGCCAAAGGGTGGACGTGTTTATGAATCGACGATTGAGCATCTTGGCGTTTTGCGCGTCTGTCATGGCTGCCGGGTTCGGGATTGGAGCGGCGGAAACCGCGAAAGTCGATCCGCGGTTTGCGCATCTGGGCCCGCTTGCCGGGAAACTCGACCGGCGTTTGATTCCGGCTGTTGAAGCGCTCCAGAAGGGACAGACCACCGGTGCGGCGGCAACAATGGGTGTGCGCGCCGCCATGGCTCGATCTCTGCCGCCCAGCCCAGCGGGCAAACTGCCGCTCACGCTCGATGTGCCGCACCTCAATGCGGCACTCCTCGATGCCATTCAAGCGACCGGCGCGATTGTCGTGAACTCCAGTGAAAAATGGAATACGGTATCCACGCTGGCGTCGCTTGACGAGATTTCCGCGCTGACCCAATTGCCGGGCGTACGCACTATTGGGCTGGCCCATCGGCCTTTCAGGCGCCAGCAGGGCGCGGCCAACAATCAAGCCGATGCCAGTATGAAAGCGGATCAGGCGCGCCAGGCGACGGGCTTGAGCGGCGCGGGACAGAAGATCGGTGTCGTCTCGGATTCGTGCAATCAAACCGCCATCGGCCCCGGCACGATTTCGGGCGCGGTCCCCAACGCGATTTTAAGCAATATGACCAATCAAGTCAGCGGCGATCTGCCCGCCACCATTCAAGTCATCGATTTTGGCCAAGCCGGCGGCGTGGACGAAGGCGCTGCCATGATGGAACTGATCCATGACATCGCTCCCAACGCGGCGCTGGCGTTTGCCTCGTCGCAGATGGACCAGGCGACGATGGCCGCAAACATCACAAAACTTCGCCAAGCCGGCTGCACGATCACGGTGGACGATATCGGCTTTCCCGACGAGCCGTTTTTTCAGGACGGCCCGATTGCGCAGAGCATTCGCGCGGGATTCAATGCCGGCGTGCCGCACTTCACCGCAACCGGAAACGACGGCGACGCGGGCGTGCTCGCGAATTACTTGGCCGTTGGGGGCGGCGGCGCGGACACCGCCTATCATAATTGGGGTATCGGCGGCGCGACGCCCGGCTTCCTTCCCATCGACGTGCCAGACGGGTCCGGTCTGACCATTATCCTTCAATGGAACCAGCCGTACCAGAGTTTCAATCTGGGTGCGGGATCGTCGGTCGATATGGACGCGATCCTTTACGATGGCCCCAGCACGAACGCAAATATTCTCGGATTCAGCAACGATCCGCAATTTGTCAACGGAATGCCCAGCGGCGATCCGCATGAAATCATCGACACGTACTCCAACAACACGGGCGCAACCCAGCGTGTCTATCTGGCCGTGACTCTCAGCGCCGGTTCGAGCGCGAATCTCGTGTTCAGAACGGTCATACAGAGCGATCTGCAACTCGCATTTCCATCGGGCGGGGCGGGGGGAATGACGGCTTTCGGCCACACCACGATGAATGAAGTCATTGCAGTGGGCGCCATCTTTTTTGCGGACATCGACAGCGGCGGCAAGTGGGACGGCGTCCTCCATGACGAAGATCCGAATGCCATTAATATGGAAAGGTATTCGTCCAAAGGAGGCATTGGAGTGAACGGCGTGCCCTTTTATTTCGATACCGCCGGCGCGCCGCTGACGGGTGCTCCGCAACGGAGAGACACCCCCAGCATCTCCGCCCCGGATGGCGCCAACACGACATTTTTCGACTCGGATATCAGCATCAACATCAATGGCACCATTTACGACACCGATGGCTTTCCGAATTTCTTCGGCACATCGGCAGCGGCTCCCAACGCCGCCGCTATCGCCGCGCTGTTGAAAGAGCGTGCCTCACTTTCGACGCCAACACAAGTCAAAGCGGCGTTGCAAGGCACAGCGATCGACATTGTCGCCACCTCGCCCCTGTCCGTCGCGGGGCCAGATGACCGCTCCGGCGCGGGGTTGATCAACGCGCTGGCTGCGGTCAACGCTGTGCCGGGCGTCACGAATCCCAGCAATCAAACGGCGATTGCCGGAAACGACATCGCCTTCACGGTTACCGCCAGCGGCAGTGCGACGCTGACCTTTCAGTGGCAGAAGAACGGTTCGAACATTCCGAATACCAACAGCGCGACGCTGAATCTCACCCAGGTTCCCATCGGCGACGACGGTTCGACGTACCGCGTCATCGTCTCCAATAATTTCGGCACCGCGGTGAGCGCGTCGGCGACATTGACGGTCCATCAAGCCCCGTCGATTACGCTTCAGCCGCTGAGCCAGCTTGTCAATGCCGGCACACCCGCGACGTTCACGGTTCAGGCGGTCAACGGTGTGCTGTCGTATCAATGGACGCGCAACGGTACGCCGATTCCGGGCGCGACCGGCACGACATATACTACGGCTCCCGTGACACTCTCCGACGACGGCGCGGTGTTCACGTGTGTCGTCAGCAATCAATTCGCCAGTGTGCCGAGCAATCCGGCGACACTGACCGTGAATACGCCCCCGGCGATTGTGAGCGGCCCGACTGCCGTACCAGCCGCTGCGGTGGTTGGGGCCACGGTGCAATTCAGTTCGTCCGCGGCCGGAGCGCGCGGCCAGGTTGTCACGTATTTTTGGAATTTCGGCGATGGCACCAGCGCCTCGGGCGCAAACGTGTCGCACATCTATGGCACGCCGCAGAATTACACCGTCACGCTCACCGTCACAGATACGCTCGGCGCGGTGTCGGTCGCGACGCTGACGGAAGTTGTCTTCGTGGATGCCAACGGCGAGGGCCTGCCCGATTTGAATCCGGACATGGACAACAGCGGGTACATTGGCGCGGTGTCGATCATCACAGGAACCACCCCGCAGCCGCTCGCGTTAAAGACCTTGTTGATCGGGTTGAACTTCGCGAAGAGCGCCAGTGACTCCGTGACCCTCACGGGATCTCTGGCGGTGCCGGTGGGTTTCAATGCCACGGGCCAGTCCGTCGTCGTCATCGCCGGCGGCGTGGGCCGTCAATTTGTGCTCTCGTCGAAAGGCAAAGGGACGGCCGTTCCCAACGGATTGTTCCAGTTGCGCTTCAACAGCAAGGCGAAGAGCACGCAATTCGGCAAGTTCACATTCAAACTGACGAAAGCGAGCATTCAAAGCATCGTGGCCGGCAGTTCCGGATTGAAAAACGAAACCGCAAAGAACGAAGCCCACACGGTCCGCGCGTCGGTATTCTTCAACAAACAGATCTACGATATCATGCAGCCGCAGTCGTACACGGCCACGGCGGGCAAGACGGGGAAGACGAAGTGAGGTGATAAGGCGACAAGGTTAATTTTTAATTTGGCAATTTGCGCTTGATCGAGAGCATCCTTGTATATCATTCCCAAATTCACGCCTTCACCTTGTCGCACCCCGCGAGAGCAGCAACGCAAATGGACCTGACTTCCCTTCTTATTGGAATCGCGCTTGGCGCAGCGCTTGCAGGCGTCATTGCCCTGCTCATCCTTCGCACTCAAATCGTACAAGCTCGCGCCGATGTCGCATCCAAAATCGCAGAAGCACAATCCGCCTTGGCGCTCGCTCAGCAGCGGTTCGCCGACACGCAGGAGCAGTTGCACGCCGCACAGAAAAAGGAGTTGGAACAGCTTCAGGAAATTCGCAACTTGCAGGCTCAGAACACACAAGGGTACGTCTCCCTAAAGGAGCAGCAAACACTCGCCGCCCGCATTCCTGCACTCGAACAGATACTGCGTGAAAAAGACGAACAGATTGTAAGATTGAACGCTTCTACGCTGCAGTTTTCATCCGCTCTCAAAGAACAGGAGACACGCGCCGCGCGTATTCCTGAACTCACGCAGGCGTTTGAACAGTGCGGCGCCAAACTTGAGATTGCGATGCGCGAATTGACCGAATTCAAGGAGCGCGAAGCCACATTCAACGCGCGTATCCAGGAATTCGAGCGGGACAAACAGGAATTAAAAGCGGCATTCTCCGCGCTATCGGTCGAAGCGCTCACCAAGAATAATGAAATGTTTTTGCAACTGGCCAAAACAGAATTGGAAAAGACACAGACCGCCAGCGCTGCCGAACTCGAAAAGAAACAGAAATCATTCGAGGAACTCGTTAAGCCCATCAAGGACGGATTGGAAAAGTACGACCTGAAAATCGCCCAGTTGGACAAGGACCGCATGGAAGTCTACGGCAAGCTGACCAGTGAGCTTGACGCCGTAAAAATCGGCAGCAAAGCGTTACGCGACGAGACGCAAAACCTCGTCAATGCTCTGCGCATGCCCAACACACGCGGGCAATGGGGTGAAGTGCAGTTGCGCCGCGTGGTCGAACTCGCCGGCATGATCGAGCACTGTGACTTCCATACTCAGGATAGCGTGTTGTCCGAAAACGGACTGTTGCGCCCCGACATGACCGTGCGCATGCCCGGCGGCAAGACGATCGTCGTCGATTCGAAAGTGCCGCTCAAAGCGTATCTCGAAGGGTTTGAATGCGCTGACGACGGCTTGCGGCGCCTGAAATTCATCGAGCACGCCGCCCATTTGCGCAAGCATGTGGATAGTTTGAGCGGCAAGGAATATTGGAGCCAGTTCGGCGGCTCACCGGAATTCGTGTTCATGTTTCTCCCGCGAGAATCGGTTTATTACGCGGCCATGGAGCACGACCCGGACCTGTTCGAAGACGCCATTCAACGACGCGTGATCATCGCCACGCCGGCCACGTTGATCGTGCTGCTGCGCTCGGTGGCCTTCGGCTGGCGCCAGGAGACGATCGAGAAGAACGCTCAGGAAATCAGCGAAATGGGCCGCGATCTTTACAAGCGCATGAAAGTTTTTGCCGAGCATTTCAGCAGGGTGGGGAAGAACCTTGAAAGCGCGGTCAAGTCCTATAACGAGGCGGCGGGCTCGATGGAAAGCCGAGTGCTGACACAGGCCCGAAAATTCAAGGAAAAGCTCACCAGCGACGAGGACGAGCTTCTCGAATCAAAGGGGGTCGAGACGAGTGTGCGTGAATTGAATTCACCGGACTTGAAAGTGAACGCGTAAAAACGTGAAGCAGTTGGACTCAACTATCGCCCCTGCGTCTTATACGTCTTCTCAACCTTCTTCGCCGGGATTGAAACCGTGAATGTTTTTGCGACGGCGTCGGCGCTGAGCTGAATGAAATTGGCGTCGCACTTCTCGTCCAGGTTTGCGATGAATTCGTCCGAGGTGTTGTGCTCCGAATCTTTGCGCAGATTTTTGTGGATCTGGAAGACCGCTTGAATCGACGGGATCGATTTGAGCGTGTCGCAGGTCTCCCCGGCGCAGCCTTTCGTCGTGCCGTTGGACATGATCGCCACGGTGGGCTTGAGCATTTTCAACAGTACCGGATTGTTGCTGACGTCCAGCCCGTGATGCGTGACCTGGTACACGTCCACCGTGCCCGCTAGATTCACCGGGCAGACCAGCTTCTCTTCCATATTCCACGTCAGATCGCCGCCGGCATAAAAGCGAAAGTCGCCGAACGCGAGCAACAGAACCACGCTGTTGGCGTTGTCGGATTTATCTTCGGCTTTGCGTTTCGCGCCGGCGCAATCCGGGCACGGCGCGGTGTCCTTCGGCGGGTCCATGAATTTCTGGCGCGTGCCCAGGCATTTGATCGAGACGCGCGGCGCGCCGTCGACTTGCTTCAGGATGAGCTCGTCGCCGGGATTGATCACCGCGCGCGTATCGGCGGGAAAGAGTTTGTATTTGTCCGTGGGTTTTTCGACGCCGCCTTCGAAGACGCCGTTATCGTAAACGGTTTTGATCGGAAGCATGCCGGCCAGTTCGGACGCTCCGCCGAAATGATCGATGTGGTAGTGCGTGGTGATGAGAAAATCGATTTGCTTGAGATGCGCGGTCTTATCGGCGATGTCGAAGATGCGTTTGGCGTCGCGGCCCCCGGGATTGCCGCTGTCAATCAGAATCGATTCGCCGGCGGGCGTGACGATCAGTGTCGCGCCGCCGCCTTCAACATCGGCCCAATAGATGTCGAGTTTTTGAGCGGCGTTTGCGGCGGGCGATAGCACAATGGCGCAGATCAGAGCGGCGGCGAGCAAACTCAATTTCATGCGATGAGAATCTCCAGGGAATGTGGGAAGGGCAGACAAGGAGACAGGGAGACAAGGAGAATAAATACGATTATTTCAATTCTGTTGGTGGCAGAACTTCGATTGGAAAGTATTTCTTCGATTCGCCTCCGTCGTCGTTCTTTATGGTGACTTCGAATTCGTAATTGCCCGGCCGGGACGCGACAAAATACGTCTGGCTGATCCAATTACCGTCGCGAAACTGCGCTGCGGCGGGGTCGGCAATAGCCACTGCCGCGCCTTTCAATTGAGACCACTTAAAGGCCAGTTTTCCCCCTTCCGGGTCGGTGGCTTTGACGATAAGACGGACACCGCCGGCGGGCAAATCCAGCTTATCGGGAATGCTAGGCGGAGCGGAGGGAATTGATTTGATATCAGCGCTGGGCGCCGCGACGGGATTTGTGGCGGCTGGCTTATCGATGTCCGATTTCGTCACGACCGTTTTCGGTTCGTCGATTTTCGCTGCGGGAGTTTTAGGTTCGTCCGATTTCGTCACAACCGTTTTCGGTTCGTCGGATTTCGCCGCGGGAGTTTTGGGTTCGTCCGATTTCGTCACGACCGTTTTCGGTTCGTCGGATTTCGCCGCGGGAGTTTTAGATTCGTCCGATTTCGTCACGACCGTTTTCGGTTCTTCGGTTTTCACTGCGGGAATCTTGGGTTCGTCCGATTTCGTCACGACTGTTTTCGGTTCGTCGGTTTTCACTGCGGGAGTCTTGGGTTCGTCGGATTTCGCCACGGAAGTCTTCGGCTCGTCGGTCTTCGCGCTGTCTGGCATGGCCACCTCGGCGGAAGCGGGATTCGCCGCCGCTTTGGCAATCCTGGCTTGTTCAATTTTGGCAACGTCCTCTTCCTGCTCCTTCTTCAATTTTTCGCGGGCGATGAGCTGGGCCGTTTCGACTTTTTTGCGCTGTTCGTCTTTCTCGCGATTCGCGATCTCAGCCAAGCGCTCGTTCTCGTCGCGCAACCGCTTTTCTTCGTCGGCCTTCTTCGCGGTTTCGTCGAGGGGCAATTTGGGACGCGCCGATTCGGCGTCGGGCACTGGCGATTCCTTAACTTCCTCGACTGCTTTCTGTACAGAAGTGTCATGGATCGGTGCGCGCGCCAGCAGTGCTTTTGTGAGGTTGCCGCTACGGTACGCCACATAGAAGTTATAGGCCATCCACGCGGCGCCACCCATCAGGCCGATCAGTACCATGCACGCAATGCCGATCACCAGGCCAATTCGCGATTTTCGACGCACTGGCGCGGTTTCAAATGCGGACGTTGTGGCTACGGGCTCTTCTGCGCCTGCCGATTCGAAGTGCTGCTCAGTCCCCATATCCGGGCTGTCAGCGTTCAATACCGTTGCGGCCTCTTCATTTTTTTTGAGCGCGAAAACCGGTTTCTGCTGCGCGTCGGCTTTCCGGCGACGATCCTCTTCGGCCTTTTTTGCGCGTTCCGTAAGCTGAATTTCCTCAGCGAGAAGCTCGATATGGGCCTGCCGGCGATACTCCTGCGAGATGGGTGCTTGCGCCGTGTCGTCGTTTTCTTCGTTCGGGGTTATGGCGCTTTTATTCCCTGAAAAAGGCGTCAAATCGAATTTGGAAACTTCAGCGGAGTTTTTCCCAATTTTCAAGAGTGCGGTGTTGGCCGCGACGCGACCGTTGGGCGCGGGTTCGGCCGCACCGGCAGCGGGTGGCGATGCTTCGGAAGGATTGCCATCGGCATTCAGCTTTGGCGTGATTGTCGAATCCGATCGATTCGTTTTGTTCTGGTCGGGATTTGGCATATCGTTCATGGTTGCCCCCACATAGCTAAAACCAGTCACCATATAGCACTTATTTTCGGCGCTTTCCATAATTTTTCGAAAAATTGAAGCGCACGCCAGAAACATGTGCGTCGAGACGGCCCGCCGCGATTGCGCCATTTTGTTCGTTTATGTAATTCAGGAGTTCGCGATTCGTGCTTTTCAAATGAACGCAAGTTGCGGTAAGATTTTTCGTTCGCAAGTTATTACCCGGCATTCAAACATAAAGAAGGAGCGATCGTGAAGGCATCCGCGGGAATTAAGAAAAACGTTTTGTTCAGCAAGCGCAGTCCGTTTCAACTGGTCGAATTGCTAAAGCACAAAGGCGGGCTGCTGCTGCGGTTGAACGGCAATCCGCAAGTTCAGACAACGGAAGAACAGCTCTATCACGAAGCGTTTACCACGCTTCCGATGATGCTGTCGGAACAGATCGCGAACGTCGTCATTCTCGGCGGGGGCGATGGGTTGTCCGCCCGCGAAGTGCTGCGCTTTTCGGGCGTTAAAAAGGTGACGCTCGTCGAACTCGATCCCGTCGTCATCGAACTGTGCCGCAAAAACCCGGAATGGCGCGCGATCACGCACGATTCCTTGAACGATCCCCGATTGAAGGTGGTCGTTGGCGACGCGCTGCAATGGATGGTCGATACAACGGAAAAGTTCGACGTCATTATTCACGACATCGAGGACAATTTCACCGAACAGCCCAAGCCGCTGACCGTTGAATTCTATTACGCGTTTTACCAGGCGCTGTTCAAGAAATTGAAGCCGGGCGGCATCTGGGTGAACCTGATCGCCGACGATGAAGACGATATGATGCTCAACGCCATGTATGAATTTTACGAGGAGGATTTGCCGCGGGCGATCAAGGCGAAATTCAAGCGCAAGCGGGGCATTGCGGCAAAGACGCGCGTTTTGCTCGAAACGCTTTTTCCATACGTTGCTCAGTGGACGATCAAACTGCCCGTGTTGGGAACGGAGACTGTTCTGTATATGAGCAAGAGTCCCCTGAACAAACTGTATCGGCCAGCGCCCATGGGGAGCAAGTATGTGGGCGCCGGTGTGTTGAAAAAGTTGAAGTGAATGATGAGGCAGGATAGTCATCACTATTGCAGGGCCAAGATTGCACTGCAATAGTAATGCGTGTTACATTCGGACCATGGGCGTGTCGCTGTTGTCGGACGTGAAGCCGCTGCGCTTTTTGCAGCCGGAAAGAAGTCCAAGGCATAGTGTTAAAAGTACAATGGACAGAATTGCAAATTTTCTGGGCACGGCATCCCCCGGTAAAAATGGGCCTCGCAATGAATGAATGTTGGAACTCTAGCGATATTTTTCGCTTTTTCAACTGAATCCCATGACAATTTTGCCCAAATTGAAGTTGGTACGACGCCGCATCACACGCCGGTGCTAAAAGATATAATTCAAAGATTCGGAGAGCGAAATGGCTGTCACCTGGAACTTGGAGAATGCCGCACACCTTTTAAGGCGCGCCGCATTCGGAGGCACACCGAAGGACATTCAAGCGTTCCACGACCGCAATGCGTCTGTGAGCACCGCGGTGGACGAACTGCTCGGCTTCAAGGCATCGAAGAACAAACCGCCGTATAACAAGAAAGACACGCAGGATTTGACCGCGATGCATCGCTGGTGGTTCCAGCAGATGATCGGAGCCAAAAAACCGTCCGACGCCTGCCGCGAAAAGCTGACGCTCTTCTGGCACAACCATCTTGTCAGCGGTGTGTCCAAGCAACAGATCGGCAACGCGCTGTCGAATCAAAATCAGCTTTTCCGCATCAATGCGAAGGGCAATTTCAAAGCGCTGGTGCGCGCGGTCAACCGCGACCCGGCGAACCTCTATTATCTCGACGGCATCACCAACACGGCGACGTCGGAGACGGACAAGAAAGTGCCCAAAGCCGAGCCGAACGAAAACTTCGGTCGCGAAGTCATGGAATTGTTCACGCTGGGCGTGTTCCAATTCGCGTCGGACGGCGCGTTCGATCCGACTCATCCGAACTACACGGAGAATGACGTTCACCAGCTTGCGCGGGCACTGACTGGCTGGGTCGAAATCGACAAAAAGGGCGTCGCCCATTGGCATAACGACTTGCCGAACTGGGACGGCGGGCGCTGCGATGACAATGGCGACGGCGTGGCCGACGGCGTGACTATTTTCGGCGTCACAAACAACAACTTCCGCATCGACGATGCCGTGGCTGGAACCGCGGACGACGTGTTGGAGCTGATTTTTTCGCGCCAGGATTTTGAAGGCAACAACGCAGTCGCGATGTTTATGGCGCGCAAATTCTGGACGGCCTACGCGTACCCGTTCCCTGCTCCGGGATTGAAAGCCACTCTGGCGCCGTTCGCTCAACTCTTCGCCGATGCCAAATTCGAAGTCCAGCCGCTGCTGCGCGCGATGTGGACGAGCGACGAGTTCTACAGCGACCAAGCCAAGTCGCGCACGGTGAAAAGCCCGGTGGATCTCATTGTCGGTTCAATGAAAGCGTTCGGCATCGTCAAGGCGGATGGCAAAGGCGTTTTCGACAGTCCCGAATTGGGAGACGCTGCAGCGAACATGGGTATGCGGCTCTTCGATCCGCCCAACGTCGCGGGTTGGAAGGGGGGGCTGAGGTGGATCAACAGCGGCACGCTGCTGGAACGGCTGGCTTTCGGCAAAAGCCTTGCGGCGTCCGACGGCAAGAAAAATAGCTATAAGCTCGACATCATTCCCGGACTGCCGAAAAGCGCGGCGGCAGATCCCTCGGTCGTCGTCGATGCGGTGTTGACTTTCCTGGGGCTGAACGCGGGCCCGATGACGATCACCGACCAGGAACGCTCGGAATTGCTCCGGTACGCGACATCCGGAGGCGCGACGCTCGATTTGTCCTCCACCACGACCGACGACGCGCGCATCAAAGTCCGCGGTCTCATTTCACTGGCGTTGCAGTTGCCGGAATACATGGTCTTTTAGCAAGCTCAGAGCCGCGCACGTCAGTAAGCGGTTAATTTTGATCGCGCAAACAAATTGGCCGCTTACTTACGTGCGCGGCTCTGGAAGAACAGGAGCAATTGCAATGAATTTTTCAAGACGCGATTTCTTGAAGGGCATGGGCGCTTGTTTTGCGGGCAGCGTCCTTCGCCCCGGCGAACTGTTCAAATTGCCCGGGACCAACGTCAGCTATTCAGCCGGCGCGCGCGGCACGCCGGGCGGGAATATCGTCGTATTTGTGCAGCTCGACGGCGGAAACGACGGCATCAATACCGTCTACCCGTTGAATGGAACTCAGCGCACGAACTACGAAATGTTTCGTCCGACGCTGGCGCTGCCCAATCAGGCTGCGAATTTTCAGCCCTGGATTGACAAGGGCATCGGCGGAAACAGCGCGCTCGATCTGGGCGCCAACGTGGATGGCAATAATTACGCGCTCAACCCCGGCATGGGCGCGTTGTACGATTTGTACACGAAAGGCAAAATGGCGGTGCTGCCGGGCGTGCATTACCCGAGCCCCAACCATTCGCATTTCGAAAGCACGAACGTGTACACCAGCGCCGATCCGAGCGGCGGGGACACGGCGGGCTGGTTCGGCAAGTATTTGAGTTCGCCGGATTCGGGCTTCACCGGCGCGGACATTCCGTCCGTGGTCATGGGCGGGTCGCAAACGCCGCTGTTCACGCCGTCGACGCCGGGCATCTTTACCTTTTCAAATCTTGACGAACTGCAATTCCCGGCGACGGACGACGCGCAGCTCAAGGCCATGATCTATTCCGCGTACTGCGGCTTCGCCGGCGGGCGCGATGGAGGGCAATTTCCGGAGATGGTCAAGATCGCCCAAACGGCGCAGTCCGCGGTAACGAATCTCGGGCTATATTACAATCCGGCCAACCCCACCGGCCCGTTAATGCCGGCGAAAGTGCAGGCGCTGCTGATCGACAAAAATGGCAACTACAGCCGCGACAATCCGCTGGTGTATTCCTCGCCGCTGAATCCTGCCGACAACCCGAAGGTGACCGGCAACGATTTGGCGACGGACTTGAAGCACATCGCCGCGATCATTCGCGCGGATGTTGGCGCACGCTACTTTTACGTGACCATCGGCGGATTCGACACGCATTCGCAGCAGGAGAAGAATCTGTACCATTCGGCGCTGTTGAACGCACTGAGCGAATCCGTTGCCGCATTCTACAACGAGATGAATCAGGGCGTGACCTTACCGGCTGGATTGTCCGGCTATCAGACCGGCAGTCAAACGGACCGCGTGATTCTGCTGACGTTCTCGGAATTCGGCCGCACGATAACTCAGAATGCGACGGATTCGGCGAAAGCCGGCACGGACCACGCCGCCAGCGCGCCGCAGTTTGTGATCGGCGGCAAAGTGATCGGCGGGCAGTACGGCGCATACCCGCAACTGGACGATCCGGGCTTCGAAGCCGACGACGATTTGAAACTGAGCACCGATTTCCGCGATGTGTATGGGACGATACTGAACAAATGGTTAAACGTTCCGACGGTGGACCTCGGTCCCGGGCCGGGAAAAATCCTCCTGAGCACACCAGCCCCGGATGGCGACGGAAACAAATACACGGCGCTGACTCCATTGGGCTTTTTGTAAACCGGGGGTTAAATCCGGCAGCGCTTGCCTGTTCTGCGCCAATTTCGATCAAGTTGGCGCAAATTGAGTGTTTTTTATGCAGCATACTTCACAACAATCGCGTCACACGCGCTCAGGGGTTCGATTTCGACTGGCAAGGTACTCTTTGATTCGCGACAAAATTGGCGACGCCAATCGAATAAGAGGGTATTTAGAAGCGCGCTCGACAACAATTTTTAAGGATAAAGGGAAAAACGCATGAAAAAGATTTTTGCCACGATGTGCGTACTGTTTGCGTTGGGCTGCTGCACGAGTTCCATGGCGGCTGACGAAAAGAAAAAAGACATGAAGCGCGAAGCGCCCGCCGACGGCTCGACGATTACCATCGCCGGCAACATGGCCGTAAAGGCGACGGACGCGAAGAGCGACGTCATCTGCCGCATCACGGATGGCAAGGGCAAGACTTCCCGCGTGTTCAATCTGGTGGCGTCCGGCGAACTGGCGAAAGAAATCGAAGCCAAGCGGCAGAACGGCGACAAAGTCAAAGTCACCGGCAAAGTCACCGGCGACGACATTGCCGTCGAGAAGATCGAAACCATGGTCAACATGAAGAAGTAGTTTGAACGCCGATCCAAATGGAAACAAAACGGGCTGAAGCGCGCATGCGTCTTCAGCCCGTTTTTATGTGTTCGTCCGAATCTGTTCCAGTGGAAATGGAGTCGAATTAGGCGCGGACTTTCTTAAACGCTTCCTTGCGTTTGGCGCGGTACTCGGCCTTGCGGACCTTCTTGCGTTCCCATCCGGTGTGCTTCTTCTGTGCCATGCGTAGGTCGTCCTTTCGATGAATGATGCCGATCAAGGGCGGAACTTGTACCAGAACTCCAGGCGAATTGACAGCGAAATATTCCACAGGCGATTATATTCTGGATTCGCATTGCGCTGCATTGAAGATCAAGTTTCAACGCGAAACGTTTTTCATCACAATTTGAGGTATTGAAAATGGCCAAGGTTACGGTGCGCAGAATCGAAGTGTTCTCGATGGCCAAGATGTACGGAGCGCTCATGGCCATCATGGGCCTTATCTTTGGCGGGCTTTACGGCGTGGTGTTTATTTTGATTGGGGCAATCGGCGGGACCACGGGTTTTGGGGGATCCCATTCAAATCAGGCGCTGGCTGGGGGCAGCATGATCGGAATAGGGATTGGTGCGATGATCTTTATGCCGATTTTTTATGGAATCCTAGGTTTCGTATTTGGAGCGCTCGGCGCGTTCATTTACAACGTGCTGGCGGGATTTGTGGGCGGCGTGGAATTGGAACTTCAGGGGTTGAACGAATGAGTGCGTTCGGAGTTCAGCCTTTAGGCTTCAAGGGGTTGATTCACGACAAGACAGCCTAAAGGCTGAACTCCGAACATTTTTATGTTGCCGCCGGCAGCCACGGTTCGGGCGCGATCGGCAGCGCCCGGTTCAAGATCATTCCCGCCAGCAATTCCGCCGACGCCGGCGCCAGAGTCAAACCGTTGCGGTAATGTCCTGCGCTGACAAACAGATTCTTGACGCCCGGAACCGGCCCGATCAGCGGGTGTCGGCCCTTCATGCCGGGACGCAGCCCCGCCCATGTCTTGACAGGCTTCGCGTGTTCCAACGCGGGCAGCAACGCCTGCGCGAAGCGCTCCAATTCGGCGAAGCCTTCGGGCGTCGTCGATTTGTCGAAGCCGGCTTTTTCATGCGTCGCACCCGCCAGCAGCACGCCGTCTCCGCGCGGCACCATATAATGATTGCGTTCGCAGATCAGCCGCGTGGCCAATTTCGGATCGGCTTCGTAGCACAAGATCTGTCCGCGCACCGGCTGAACTTTTTTCAGCGCCGGCACGCGCTCGATTAAAAAGTGCATCTGCCCGGTCCATGCGCCGGAACATACGGCCACGGTCCCGGCGCGAATCTCCTCGCCGCTCTTCGTCACCACGCCGCGGACCGCTTGAGACGCCGAATCGAAACTGAAATCCGCCACGTCCGTGCCCGCGCGAAGTTCTCCGCCGTGCTGCCGCACCGACGTTTCCAGAGCGCGCGCAAACCACGGATTGCGGATCTGCGCTTCGTTGGGAAAATCGATCGCGCCGAGCACGTCCGCGCAGAGAGCTGGTTCGAGCCGGCGAACTTCGGCCGCCTCGATCCAACGCGCCGGAACGCCGCGCGCGGTGCAAAGCGCGATCCAGTCGGCGGTGCTGTCTTTTGAAATCGTGTTCTTATCGCCGCCGCCGGACGTTTCCTCCTCGGCCAACTCCGCCGGCATCGCGGCGGGCGCGGGATGTTGGCGCGAGATTTCCAGCGCCCCACAGACGCGGTAACCCGTGTCGATCCCGGTTTCTTCTTTCAAGCGCCGCGCCCATTCGGCATGCAAGCGGACGCTCCACAGCGCCAGATCGTAGTAATCGGGCTTTGTCGAATCGCGCTTCAAACGAGGCCGGCACGTCAACATGCCCGCTCCGGCCCACGACGCCTCTTGCGCGATGCCACCTTTGTCCAACACAATGACACTCAAGCCGGCACGCAAACACACATCGGCGAGGCTCAAACCAATGGCACCGGCCCCCACAATCAAAACGTCTTTAGTCAAACTCTATTCCTTTTTCAACTTTCCAATCAATACCTCAACCGCCTTTTTCAACTGCTCGTCGTTAAACGTGTCTTTCTCGCCCGCCGCACCGGCCTTTGCGCGCGGGTCGTTGTCGCGCAGATGGCGTCTGTAGCGGCTCTCCAACAATTCCTTCTGCTGAGCGTGGCTGCTGGGAACGAGAAATTCCGGCACCAGCCCTTGCCCGTCGATGCAGTCGCTCTTTGGAGTCTTGTATTTCGCGATGGTCAGTTTCAACGCGGCCAGTTTTTCGTTCTTTGAATTTAGCGCGGCCTGCGTGTTTTCACCGGCGGCAAGCGACGCGGCGTCTCCCTTTCCGACTGGAATCGGAATGACATCCTGCACTGAGAATTTTCCGTAGGTTTTGTCGCCGACCAGCACCGCGCGTCCGCGGTCGCGCAGCGCGCCGGACACGATTTCCGCGGCCGAAGCGCTCTGCGAATCCACGAGCACGGCCACGGGGTAATCCGGATGCGTCTTGCCGGGTTCGACGTTGCGCGTCGATTCAATGCGCTTTTGCTTCGCGACATCGCGGTAGAGCAGCGTGACGATGGGACCGTCTTTCAAGAAAAGATCGCCGACCATTCCGGCTTCGTCGAGCAAGCCTCCGGGATTTTGGCGCAGATCGAGGATCAGCGCATTCATGCCCTGCGCTTCAAGCCGCTTGAGCGCGGCGTCGAGAACGTCGGACGTATTTTTTTGAAACTGGCTGATTTGAATGAAGCCGATTTTCGGGCCGCCGGCGGCGACGTTTGGCGGGCCGAGAAGCTCTTCTGCCTGGATCGATTTGATCTGAATCACCGCGCGGCGCATCGCCAGCATGAAAGGCTTTTCCACGCCGTCGCGGTCGATGGTGAGTTCAATCGGCGTATCGGGATGTCCTTTGATGCGCAGTTCGCATTCCTCAAGAGACATGCCCTCCGTGGGCTGCCCGTCGATTTTGACGATGCGGTCGCCAGGGTAAACGCCTGCTTTCCAGGCGGGCGAATCGAGCAGCGGCGTCAGCACCGTGAGGCCGCGCGCTTCGGAGTTGATTTCGATGCCGATGCCCGCAAAACGGCCTTTCGTCGTGGCGCTGAGATGCGCGTAGAGTTCCGGCGGCAGAAATTGGCTGTGCGCATCCAGCGACGAGGTCATGCCCTTGAGCGCGCCGTAGAAAATCTTCTGGCGCTCGTCTGGATTCAATTCGCGGACATAGCGTTCGCGAATCAGCGCGCGCACGTTTTCGTACGTGGACTGCTCCAGCGCCAATTCGTCCGCCTCCCGGCCCATGAAGCCCAAACGGAAACAGCCGGCGGCAAGAGTGGCAAAGAGAATCAGCCACGTTATGGTTCTGGGAGTCATGATACGTTTCTCGTCCGCATACCCGCAATTCACGCACGAGCGCCGATTATCCATCAGAAAGCCGCATCCGTCAAGAATGCCGCCGGCCCGGAAGACGCACTTCGTTTATCGTGGCGGTAACGTGTCTTCGAGATCAGTCAATGAATCTCCCATTACTGTCTCCGTTTCCGAAACTACACATGAATAAGAGAACAATTTCCGTTGCAAAAGTTGCACTATGTGTGGAAAACTCAATTTAATGATATATATATCAATCAAAAAAGTGCTCCATCACCCTTAGTTAGACGTCTATCTATCCTACTTTATTCCAAATATTTGAAAAATAAATTCGAAATTTACGCGCGGCAGAAAGTGGGTACATCACCGGAACTTGCACAGATGTTTCTGACCCCGGCAGGGGTCGAAAGAGGGTAGCCGGGGGTTGAGACCGTCAGGTCGATACCCCCGGACAAAACATCCCAAACGCCCCTTCACCCCGGCAGGGGTGATAGAGAAATTCGCGCAAACCCCGCGAAATCTTCTGTGACTTTTAAGGTCGGCGAAATTGCCGACGCCGAACCCGCCCTGCCCGGTTGGCGCGTCGAGGTGAATACGATCTTCACGAAATGAAGTTCGACGAGCGCGGCGTATTTGGGAAAGAAGCGTGCGAGTCAACGTTTGCCTCAAATCAAAAACGCTAAAGCCGTCCGCGCCCGGCAAACCGAAACCGGGCACATTGCGATGAAGGTGATCGATCAATCCATTGGGTTCAATTAGGTTCAGTTGGGAGATGTCGGCTTTCAAAATTCAAAAACCTGCTATAATCGCAAGCAACGATGAATGAACCGATCCTAAATCTGAAGAATGCGCCGATTGTCGAGGCGGTGCTGGACATCGAATGCGACTTGCCGCCGGGGCAGCAACTCTCGGCACTTGAAGCGCCTGCGCTCGAAGTTTTTCGAGATCACTACTCGAAATTTCAAAAGCAATATTTGTTTGAACACCAAGTAGAGCATCAAGTCGCCAATCCGGTCGGGGAACCCAAGACATCCTCGCGAAGCGACCTTCAAGCCTTGCAATTTTTAACCAACGATGTAAAGCAATTGGTTCAAGTTCGAGTGTCAGGGTTTTCTTTCAATCGACTTTCACCGTACACGAGTCTTGACGAATATTTCCCGGAAATCGAGCGCACCTGGCGTCTCTATACTGAACTGGCGTCACCGGTGCAGATTCGAGTAATTCGACTCCGCTATATCAATCGAATTTTGCTGCCGACGGTAAACGGAATCGTCAATTTGGACGATTACTTTGAAGTGGGGCCGAGGTTGCCGGACGAAGATCGATTTCAATTTGCGGGCTTTCTCATTCAAAACGTTGCGATTGAAGTGAAAACGGGCAATCAAGTAAATACGATTTTAACAATGCAAGCACTAGAACTCGATAAGCTTCCAATCATTTTTGATAACACAGTGGTTTCTTCGGAGACAGACGATCCTAAAGACTGGACAAAAATTCGGGCCAAGATTTCTGAACTGCGCGAGTTAAAAAACCACATTTTCAGAAGGACACTTAAAGAAAAATGTCTCAATCTCTTCCAACAATAGTCTGTTTGCTGACACTGAATTGCGGCCATGGCTCTGCCGTGTCGGCCGAGGCCGGCGTGGTGAAGCAAAAGGTGAAATACGTTGCCGGAATGACAGAGCGTTCTCAAGCTTTATTTGGACGTAAGGCCGCAACCATCTCCAATCTGCGGGTATTGACAAACGATTGCGCCGATGACGATTGGGACGGTGACGATGCCTGCGCGATTGATCCCGTCGCGCTCTTGAATGCTGAGTCATTTGTCCGAGCGCTACCAAACGATTGTCCACTTCCCGAATGCGCGCCTGAGCCTGACGGTTCAATCTCGCTAGATTGGATTCAGTCGAGCCAGCGCATGTTTACAATGAGCGTTGGCACCAGCAATCGCCTTGCATACGCATGGATGGACGGAACAGATAAAGGACATGCAGTCGCGCACTTCGACGGATCGTCCGTCCCAGCGCTCGTGCTTGAAACAATCAAATATATTATCAATTATGGGAACACTATCGTCGGGGTTGCCTGAGCAGATAGCCGATGATGAGGATTTGGCTCGCTTCATCACTCAGAGCGGTCAATACAACACGGTCACGGTTAAGCCGTCGGCATTTCTGCCGAGCAAAATTGAGCAGGAAACGTCAGTCTCCCGCCATGGGCGTGATCCATTGCAGCAACTTTGGCAACTTGGCTTGGAAGCAGCCGGTGAACGCAAGATTTACGGTGCAGCTATTTTCAAGGCTAGTGCGGTCAGGCTCGCAAAATTATTCGTTGTTGCAGATGAACCACCGCTTCGTCACGCGGTAATACGCGGATGGCCATCGGACAGCGATCCTGTAGAACAAAAAGCAAAACAGTTGGAAGCGGCCCTTATTTTGGCTCGAGAAGCAGGCAAACTTTTTGTGCGTCAAGCCGACGCAGTATGCTGACCAGGGAATTCCGCATCTCCGACTCCTTCACAGAATTACGGAGACGCGCATAGACGTCCCCGTAATCCCCCGTAATGCTCGAAGCCGACTCTTGACTTGAAATGCCAGCGAAAGTATTTTCGGTGCCATGAAAACAGCATTCGATGAGATATTCAAGCTCGGCCGCGCGGAGAAGCTTCAACTTGTTGAAGACCTGTGGGACAGCATCGGTGATGAGGACGATGCGCCGGTGTCGAGCTCCGTGAGTGACGAACTGCGGCGACGCAAAAAGCGGTTTGTCGAAAATCCGCAACTGGGCCGGACTTGGGAACAGGTGAAAACCAGAGCACGAAAACAACATGATTGATTCCGTGGTGTTTCCGCCCGATGCCGGCAACGATATCCGGGACCGTTTGATTTTCACTCTTTCGTCTTGGAAGCCGTCCCCCTATCGTGTACCCTTTGTGTCCATGTGGACATTGCTCGTTAAAGAGATCGACGCCGAAGAACGCGTCGTCGCGATTTCGCGCGGCATGAATTGGCGCATTGGCCGCCACAATTCATGCGAGGTGCGCGTCGACGATTTGTTCATCTCCGGCGAACATGCCGCGATTTCCGAAGAGCCCGACGGTGCGGCGCTGACAGTCAAGCTCACGCGCGGAACCAATCCGATTTTATTTCAAGGCCAGTCGCTCCCGGCCGCGGCACTCCGCGACGGCGATTGTTTTGTCATCGGAAAAACGCACTTCACCGTCAAGGCGTCTCTGCCGAGGGCGAAACCCGAAGCGCGACCCGTTCTGGAACCCAGCGGGACGCGGCTCGTCGACGCGGTGGCCGTGTTGCAAGCCAGCGCGATCCCGCCGCGCCTGGACAACGCGGTTCTCTCCAAGAATCCATCGGCGGGCGAACGCGTGCTGCAGAGCGTGGGCGCAACGCCGGGTGCGCAAAATCCGGCGCATGTGACCACGGTATTGAGGGCGTTGCCCGAAAAAAATTCCTCCCTGCGGCTGCTGGAGCATTTGGCGCGTCTCGCGGAACCCATGCCCGACTTGCCCGCGTTGCAGACGCGCGTGCTGGAGATCGCCTGCCGTCGCGTGGACGCCACGCGCGCGTTCCTGGCCCAAGTCGAGAATGCGGAACACCAGTTGAACATCCTGGCGTCAATGGGCTTCAGAAACGATGTGCCCGTTCAAAACCTGATCTCGACGACCGTCCTGGGGCAGCTCATGAATGACCGCCAGGCGGTGCTGATCGGCGACACCGCCGACCGCAACCACGGTCTGGACATGCAGGCCAGCGTGATGGGCAATCAGATCAAAGCCGTCGCGTGCGTTCCGATCCTCGATGAACGCGGGGACATGAGCCACGTGTTGTATCTCGACAACCAGGAGCGTGGTGGAGAGTTTACCGTGCACGAAGCCGAATTTTTGATCTGGCTGGGGCATGTCTACCGGCTGCTTGCGGACAACCTGCTGATGCGCAAAAAGCTGGAGGCCGAAATCGACCGGTTGCAGCGCGCGGTTGAGGAATCTGGCAATTTGAAGCCTTGAAATAGAGCGGTTGCGTTGCTCTCATCGATAAATCCATCGCCATTGCCCCTGAGTCAGGACTCAAGATGGCATTCCCAGTCTACGTGCATCTGCTCGGCTACCGCATTCATCCGCATCCATTTTTTGAAACGATCGCCTATCTTGTCAGCGCGCGCCTTTTTTTCTGGATGCGCAAGAAGGAGTCCGCGCCGGCGATACCGCTGGACGTGAGCCTGTGGATTTTGGGCGGGAGCATTGCCGGTGCGCTGTTCGGTTCGAAGGTCCTGGCGTGGCTCGAAGCGCCCGCCGCGTACTGGAAAGACACCGGCGAATTCGCGGGCTGGGAGAACGGCAAGACGATCGTCGGCGGAATATTGGGCGGCTGGCTCGGTGTCGAATTCGTCAAGAAGCAACTGGGTTTCCGCGCCGCAACCGGCGACGCGTTTGTGTTCCCATTGTTGCTCGGAACGGCCATCGGCCGAATCGGCTGTTTCCTGACCGGCCTCTCGGACCGCACGCATGGCATGGCCTGTGCGCTGCCGTGGTGCGTGGACTACGGCGACGGAATCCCGCGGCATCCGACGCAGCTTTACGAAATCGCGTTCCTGGTGCTCTATGGAATTTGCCTGTGGCTTCGCAGCCGCAAGCCGCACGCGGAGGGCTATCTATTTCGGCTGTACGTATTCGCGTATTTGATGTTTCGATTTTTCGTCGAATTCATCAAGCCGCGGCAGACTGTGGTTCTGGAATTGAGCGCGATTCAGATGGCAAGCGTTTTGGGCGCGGGATGGGCGTTGTGGTCGTTGAGATCGCTGCGAATCAACGGCTTGGTAACGGCGAATAAACAGCTTTTTTAACATCAAATCTCGCGAATTTGCGCGAATCTTCGCGGATGATTTTAGGGAGTGGTTGCGAACCGAGTTGTGGTGGGTGCCACGGAGCAGTACCCTGCTCCGTGCTGTTGGTCGGACGATTTAAACGCGAACCGCGATTCGTCTCAAACTCAACGCTCCTCAGCAAGGAGCAGAGTACTGCTCCTTGGCACCCTCGCTCGCGGTGACCTGCCATCGTCGATGAAATCGGAATTAGTGTAGGTTACAAATGAGTGAATCGTCTGGTATAATAGAACGGCGTGTTGAGGTTGCAACCGTGCCGAGATCGTTCGAAAACCATGAAGCATGTAATTGCACTTTTCCTTGTCGCAGCGGCTATGTCGTTCGCTCCGCCTGCGGTCGCGCAAGACGATCAGATTGTCTACGATGACGTGTTGCAGAACGGCTGGGTGAGTTATGGGTGGGCGACGCTTGATTTTTCGGCCACTGCGTTCGTTCACGGCGACGCGAAATCCATCAGCGTGACCGATCCCACTTCCAACTCCCAAGCCCTTTATTTGCATCACGACCCCTTCGACAATTCGCCGTATCAAAGCCTGAGCTTTTGGATTAATGGCGGTGCGTCGGGCGGACAGAATCTTCGTGTTCAGGGCGTGCTGAACGGCGTGCCACAGGCCGCTGTCGTGCTGGCGCTTCTCTCCGCGAACACGTGGCAGCAGATCACGATTTCGTTGAGCGATCTGAGCGTCGCGAACAATTCGACGTTCGATGGCTTCTGGATTCAAAACAATTCCGGTGCTCCAGCCCCCACTTTCTACGTGGACGATATTTCGTTGGTCGCCATGCCCCCGCCGTCGCAATTTCAAATTTCAATCAACACGGCCAGTGTGATTCGGACGATTGACGAACGCATGTACGGGATGAATATCGCCATTTGGGATTCCTTGTTGAGCGGCGCGGGCAACGATGCGCTGTTGAGCGCGATGGGCACGCGCACTGTTCGCTTTCCGGGCGGCAGCGAGTCGGACGATTACGACTGGCAGACCAATCGCTCGGTGTCGAATGGAGGCCCGTTTCAATGGGCCAACAACGCCGCGACATTCGCGCGCGTGGCGGAGTTGCGCGGCGTTCAGCCCTACGTCACGGTCAATTATGGCAGCGGGACGCCCGAACAAGCGGCGGCCTGGGTCGCTTATTACAACGGCGATCCCGCCAGCTCGGCGGTTCTCGGAACCGACGCGAAGGGCCGGAACTGGAAGACCGTGGGTTATTGGGCGGCCTTGCGCGCGGCGGGGCCGCTGGCTCTGGACGACGGTTTCAATTTTCTGCGCTCGGCGCATCCGGTTTCCTATGGTTTCAGGTATTGGGAGATCGGCAACGAAAACTATGGATCCTGGGAGTACGATCAACACGGCACGCCAGGAAGCGGTTTGTCCGGGGCTCCGCACGACGCCGCCACGTACGCGGCGTGGTTCAAAAAATTTTACAATCAGATGCTGGCGGTCGATCCCACGATCCGTGTCGGAGCGGTCTTCGATCCGGCATTTTTGACGAGTTTGAACGCGGCTGGGGTCACGCCGCATTACGTCATTTATCACCGCTATCCTCAAAATGCCGGAAACGAAATCGATGCAACATTGTTGCAAGGGGCAAGCGGCGTTCTGAATGACGCGGCCAGCGTGCGCAGCGCGATCACCTCCACTTATGGCGCGGCGAATGGCGCGGCCATCGAACTGGCGATGACTGAATTGAATTCGACGAGCTCCGGCGTCGGCAAACAATCGGTCAGTCTCGTGAACGCGCTTTTCATGGCCGACAGTCTGGGATTTGTGGCGCGCTCCGAATTCAACTCGTGCCTCTGGTGGGATCTGCGCAATGGAACATCGTCGGGCAACAATGCCGCGGGACTTTACGGCTGGCGGCAATTCGGCGACTACGGCGTGCTGGCGAGCGGCGATCGCATCGACACTCCGGCGAACACACCGTATCCGACTTTTTACGCAGCCAAATTGCTGACACACTGGGGGCGCGGTGGCGATCGAGTCGTCGCGGCGAACAGCAATTATCCGTTGTTGTCCGTTCACGCCACCCTTCTGGCGAATGGCAATCTCGCGTTGCTCGCGATCAACCGCAGCGCCAACACCGATTACAGCGCGCAGATAGTGGTCGCCGGATTCACGCCCGATTCCAATGCTGTGGTCTATCAATATGGAAAGCAGAACGATCTTGCGAATGCCGATTTAACCGCGACTGCGATCAATAGCGCCTCAAGCGCGTTCGCGTATTCGTTCCCGTCGTATTCGATGAGCGTGATTGTCCTGCGGAGTCAGGGCGCTCCGCCACTGCCTCCGCCGCCGGTGTTGTCGTCGGTGCCGACGGCTACGCCCAATCCGGCCGAAGTGGGTGAGACGGTGAGTTTCGCTGCGGCTGCGTCCGGAAACAATCTGACTTATGAGTGGACATTCGGCGACGGCACCGGCGGTTCGGGTGCGGCGCCCACGCATGTGTACGCCACCGGCGGAATCTTTTCGGCGATTGTCACCGTCAGCGATGGCAGCGGTGGAACGGCGAGCGGCAGCGTGGACGTGATTGTGAATTCGCCGCTGCCGCTGACACTGTCGAAGCTCCGCGTGAAGTTGAATTTTGCCAAGAGCAATCAGGACAACATTTCGCTCACGGGTATTTTGCCGCTGACCCTTGGAATGACAATTGGCGGACATAGCGTCACGGTGAATGTCGACGGTGTCGTGAAGCAACTCACCTTGGATTCAAGAGGAGGCACGCCGCGCGGAAACGACAAGTTTAAGCTTTCGCTCAAAACCAAGCGTGGAAAAGTAGTGACACAGAATGCAATTTTTAACGCGACATTCAGCAGCGGAAGTTTTGCGGCGGCGCTGAGTTCGGCGGGCCTGACGAACGCGACTGTTTCAAACGCATCGATGATGATTCCGGTGACGATTGCGTTCAACGGAAATACGTATTCTAAGTTCCAGATGAAAAAATATAGCGCCAAAGCGGGAGCGTGGGGCAAGACGAAATAACCAAGCACTGAGTCCGACAATCCCTCACTCGATATCACGTCCCACATCCAGAATTAATTTCGGCCGCAAGTTCGCGTCCTTGCCTTTGTCGAGGTCCGTTTCGGGATACAAGCGCACGTGGAATTCCGGTTCGCCATTGACGACCTTGAGCAGCAGTCCGTTGTTCTGGGCTTTGCCGCCGAGCACATCCTGGACGAACTTCGTGACATCCCACGACAACCACTGATTGGGCTTGTTGCCTAGCAGGACTTTGGCGTCTTCGCGCGGCTCGATGTCGGCTTCGCCGGACGCCCCCGGAATCGTCCAGTCGTGGTCCTTTTGGCCGTCGTAGCTCATCCAGGAACCCGAGTCCGGAATCCATGGGCGTTTCACGCGGAAAAGTCCGATCGACGCGCCGTCGAATTTGGGCGAATCGATTTGATAAAGCTGCAGCGTCGCGCGGCGCACGCGTCCGTTGCCGACGGCGACTTCAAGCCCGTCGAATTTGATCAGCACGCGCTGCAAGCCGCCGGCCGCTCCCAGCTTCAATCCGTATCCCACGCCCACGTCGGTGCGCCGCAGCGAGTCGCGGTAATCCGAAATCTGGTCGGAGTTGATGCCGCGATAATTGGCCTCGGGCGATTTGCCGTTTTGCAACAGAACCGTCGCGAGCGCTTTCTTGGCCGTGGTCAATTCCGCGCGCGCGAGCAGTTCGCGGTTCTCGTCGCCCAGCGCGCCGAGTTCGTTCAATTCGGCGACGACGGGTTTGGCGGCGGTCAGCGCGGCTTTGATCTCGTCGGCATTTTCGGTGGCGACGGCCTTCTTTAACAACGCCAGCTTCTCTTCGGCGGCGGTGATTTTCTGGATCAGCTTTTCAATCCTGAACCGCTCGGCCCAATGCAACGGCAGAGGCTCGCGCGCTTTTTCATAAGCAGTTTCGATGATCGAGGTGGCATCATTGGGACTTTCATAAGCCTCCAGGGTGGCCAGCGCCAGAATCATCGCGGGCTTGTTTTTGATGCCCGAATCCATGATCGCCTTGAGGCCTTCGGACGTCAGATCGGTGATTTTGATGCCGATCTCGGCGCCTTTGCCGGGATTGATGCGCAGGAGATGGCCATTGGTTCCGACCAGAGTTCCGGCCGCCTGGCCGCCTTTGCGCAGGTGAAAACTCACCTGCCGCCTCACGCCTTTTGCGTCCTTCAGCGCTTCTTCGTACAAATTTTGAATCACCTTGATGTCGTCGGCGCAGCGTTTCAGCACTTTATCGGGATCGGCGACGCCGCCTTTAAGTATCGCCTCGAACGGCGGCTGCTCGATCAATTCCGACGCGCTTGTGAAATCGCCTTCAGCGATTGTTCCGCCAAAGCGCTTGAAGAACCGCACCCATTCGTCGCGCGCGGTGCGATCCAGAGCTCTGCGCTCGATGAGCGCCTTGTCGTTCTCCTCGACCGCGCGCTGTTGAATGGCCTTGGCCTCGTCGCGCACGGCCGGATCGGCATGTGCCAGGGCTTGGTCAAGCCGTGCTGGCGCCGCCGGATCTTTTTTGTGCAGGGCACCTTCGAGTCCGGCAAGCGCCGCGTCGCGCTCCACCGCGCGTTTTTTCTCGAAGTCGGCGATCAGGTCTTTCAATTTCTTATCCGAGCCCTGTCCGGACCATGCGGCATCGTCGGGCAGGTTTTTCAAGGTCTTCTGAAGCAAATCCAGCGCGCCGGGGAAATCCTTCTTGTCGGCGAGCGCCTGGGCCGGGGCGATCGTGTCGGCGATGGATTTCAGCGCGGCTTTATCGTGCGCGGCGAGCAGGAAGGACATCTCGCGCACGGCCGCTTCGCGCACCGCCGTGTTGGTCGAGTACGTATACGCGCGCAACATGCCGGCCGCTTTTTTAAGATCCAGCGTGTTTTCTTCCTGGACAAGCGTGTGAATCGTTTCAATTTCGACGATCGAGAAATCGGCGTCGCTAAGATCGCGCGGAGGCGCGGCGGGCTTTGTCTCGGCCGGCTTAACCGCCACCAATTCCGCCGGCCTGGAATCGGGAACGACATCGTTTTTCGGCGCGGCGAGGATGTTTGCATGGCGTGCGGATTGTAGCTCAAGTGACACCAGCCATGCGAGGCAGAGCGTCGAAATAATCAGACACACCAGTGCCTTGGGATAGAACGGCTTCGCGCGCGGAAGCGCGTCCGACGCGGGCAGTATGTCCGAGGCGGGACGCGTGTTCTCAACAACAGGATCGGCAGAGGGCTGGGCGGTGCTCATAATGATTAGACGAGGCAAGTGCGCATTTTGCGCGAGAAAAACGGGAGCGATCTATCATTTTGGAGCGACTATTTCACCATCATCGACACCATCGCCCCCACCGCCGCAAGCGCCTCGCCCAGCTTCGCCACGTCCGTCCCGCCGCCTTGCGCCATGTCGGGTTTACCGCCGCCTTTTCCACCGACTTTGGGCGCGAGTTCCTTCAGCAGATTTCCCGCGTGGCCGCCGCGCTTCACGATTTCCGGCGAGAAGCTGACGAGTAGCGCGACTTTGCCGTCCTTCGCGCCACCTAACACGATGGCGCCTTCGGGCAGTTGCTTGCGAATGCCGTCGAGCGTAGTGCGCAGCGCGGTAGCGTCCGCGCCGTCGATTTTTGCAGCCAGCAGCTTGATGCCATTTACAGTCACCACGCCGCTGAGCAGTTCGCCGGCCGCGACGTTCGCGGCTTTTTTGCGGAAGCTTTCGAGTTCGCGATGCAGCGCGGTTGTTTCCTCTTGCAGCGCCGCGAAGCGCTCTTTGACGGCTTCGCGCTTGGTCTTCAGCATCAGCGCGAGCTGGTTCAGCATGTCGTCGGTCTTGCGCGCGTCGGCGACCGCACCGGCACCCGTGAGCGCTTCGATGCGCCGCACACCGGCCGCGACACTGGACTCCGACACGATGCGGCAGTAACCGATCTGGCCCGTCGTTCTGCAATGCGTGCCGCCGCACAGTTCCACGCTCGGCCCCATCTGAACCACGCGCACGCGGTCTCCGTATTTTTCACCGAAGAGCGCCATCGCGCCTTTCGCGCGCGCTTCGGCGATGGGCAATTCCTGCGTATCGACAGCGAAATCGCTGACGATCATGTCGTTGACGCGCGCTTCGATTTCGGCGAGCTGCTCGGGCTTGATCTGCTCGAAATGCGTGAAGTCAAAGCGCAGCCGTTCCGCTGAAACCAGCGAGCCGCGCTGTTCTACGTGCGTGCCGAGAATGCCGCGCAGAGCGTTGTGCAGCAGGTGCGTGGCGCTGTGATTCTTCAGCGTCGGCGCGCGATGCACGGGATCGACTTCGGCGGTGACGAGTTCGCCGACTTTCAGCGCATCCTGAAGTTCGACGCGATGCAGAAAAAGGCCTTCCTGTTTCTGCGTGTCGAGCACGCGATGTCCGGTCTTTGATTTGGCCAGCGGATCGCCGCGCTCGAACACGAGCCAGCCCTTGTCGCCGACCTGCCCGCCGCTCTCTCCATAGAAGGGAGTGCGGTCCAGCAACACAATCGCTTCGCCCGATGAGGCTTCGATTTTAAGTTCGTTGTTCTGAGCAATGGCCAGCACTTTCGCGCCGCTGAGCGAGAGCGAATCATAGCCCTTGAAAACAGTCGGCTTGCCTGCGAATTGCTTTTTAATCTCGGCGACGGGACCGGATTCGAAGATTTCTTTCGACATCGTCGAACCGGCCTGGCTGCGCTTGATGGCTTCTTCGTATGCAACTTTATAACCAATTAAATCGACCTTAATTCCATAGGAATTCGCGATTTCGTTTGTTACCTCAATGGGTATGCCAAACGTATCCCACATTACAAAGGCGCTTCCACCATCGAGTGTTAATACTGCGCCAGTTTCAGGGATAAAACATTTCTTTGTATCCCATTCGTCTTTTAGTTCTGCTGACTTACCGCGCACATTTGCAGATAAAGATCCTTTCATAGACCAATCGTACTTTCCAGTGTTTCGTTGGAGAAGTTTACTTTCAAGTACAGTCGTAGTTTTTACAAAAATCGCATTTAGCCGCGGAAAAGTTTTCTTTTCAAGAACTTCCCACGCAGCCAACATCAGGTCCTTATCTAAGTGCTCCCGGCCATTAGAAAGCGTCCGACTGAAGGCGGCCTCCTCGTCCTCAATAGCACGAATAATCGCCCCTTCTCGTGGGCCGTGAATCTCAGGGTATCCTACGCTCATCTGTTTGATAACGATTAGCGCGACTTTCAATAGGAACGGTTCGGTGATGCCCAGTTCGCGGCCGTCCAGAATCGCGCGCCGCATCAAGCGCCGCACGACGTAATTGCGGCCTTCGTTTTTCGGTGCGACGCCGTCAGCGATGCAGAAGACCGCTGCGCGCGTGTGATCGGTGACACGCCGCATTCGGCGACCGTCGTCGCTCGCCGATTCGTATTTTTTGCCAGTGATGCGGGCGACTTCTTCGACGATCGGCAACAGCAGGTCGATCTCGAAATTGGTCGTCTTCTGCTGAACCACGCGCGCCATGCGCTCTAAGCCTGCGCCGGTGTCGATGTTTTGCCGGCCGAGCGATTCGATTTTGCCAACATCGACGCGGTTGAATTGCGTGAAGACCAGATTCCAGATTTCGACGTAGCGGCGCGGGTCTTTACTGTCCGCAACGGGTTCGGGCGCGCCTTGCTCGGGTTTGGTGTCGTAATATATTTCGCTGCACGGGCCGCACGGGCCGTTGGGGCCTTCGGCTGGCGCGCTCGCCGGCCAGAAATTGTCCTTGTCGCCGTATTTGTAGATGCGCCACGAGCCGTCGCCGTTATGCAATTCGGGCGCGGTGAGCTTCCAGAATTTCTCAGCCTCTTCGTCCGGCGCGATGCCGAGGCCTGAGTTGCCGCCATACACGGTGACGCTGAGAAACTCTTTTTCGAGGCCCAAACCGGTCGCCGCATCGGTGCAGAATTGCCACGCCCACGCGATGGCTTCTTTCTTGAAATAATCGCCGAACGAGAAGTTGCCGAGCATCTCGAACATGGTGTGATGGCTGGGCGTGCGGCCGACGTTGTCGATGTCGCCTGTGCGGATGCACTTTTGAACGGTGACGGCGCGCTGCTGCGGATGGTCGATCTTCGCGCGGCCCATGAAATGGTCTTTGAACTGATTCATGCCCGCGCCGGTGAAGAGCACGCTGGGATCGTTCTTGGGCACAAGCAGATCCGATTCAATGGGCTTGTGGCCCCGCTCGCTGAAGAACGCGATCCAGCGGCGGCGAATTTCGTCGGTCGTCAAAAACTGCGGCATGGCGGTCTGTATCCTTAAATAGGACTGCGATTCGAACCGTAAAAAAATACGGGGAAGGCGGGAAATTGAAACTCAAAAACTGAAAAAAAGGGATTTCACCCAGGGCCTTTCAAAAGTCCGTCGCCTTGCGCGCCAGCAAAGCGATGGCTTCGCCGGGGTGTGCGGCGAAGCGCCGCAAGGCTCGCGCGACGTTCTTTATTTTGTTTTGCCGCAGAACCGAAAGGATGGCGTTGCGCAT
>JBBRQD010000018.1:0-70054 GCA_038227045.1 Planctomycetota bacterium | reverse complement strand
GTTTACCGTGTGCCTTCATAGGAGAATCGCCACGAAAAACGCATGTAAATTGAGTTTTTGGGGCCAAAATCCGCAGCAAAGTGTTATGCACTCCTATGAAGTTTTCGCGTTAACCCTTCAAAAAGGCGGTAAACAAGTACAAAAAAAAATGGCCGCGAAACTCATGTTTCGCGGCCATTCGATTCTGCTCACCCATCTTATACTGTTACTTCTTCTCGTGATGCTCCCGCAACCGGTGCATGACGCGCTCGTAGAGTTCCGGGTGGTGCTCCTTGATCTTTTTCAATTCCGCGCGAATTTCGCCGTGATCCAGTTTTCCGTCTTTGTCCGTGTCGAGTTTGTCTTTCAACGCGGCCAGCGTCTCGCGTCCCTCTTTAATGCCCGTCTTGCCGTCGTGGTCTTTGTCCAGCGCGCCCAATTCAGCTTCCAGCGCGAGTCTCAATTCGTGATGGTCGATCTTGCCATCGCCATCCAAATCGGCTCGCTTGTGCTCGCCATCGGCGCGCTTGCGCTCACCGGCCAGCACCGAGGATTGTACGCACGCCAACAATCCCATGCACACCGCCACGCTCATGATTCTAAATAGTTTCATCACCATCTCCTTTTTTTCGGATTTAGACCGGTTCTCTCAATTGGCATCGCGATCACGCGACACGGTAAAAATAAGCAAGAACGAGGCCACGCGTGGTGAAATCTTTTTTCATAGGGAAGCAGCCTGTGCTCTGAAGCCACTGAGGGATTTTCCTTCAACGCTTTTGTTGCAATACTCCGCAGCGGAGATATGGAATTGCGTCGCTAGCGCGTAGAAGGGTGGGGTAATCAGAAACATCGGATCGCGCTTTGTTTAACTGAATAATGTTAAAAATTGTTACGTTTTGTGGTGTATTGATAAAACGAGCTTTTCGCCCAATAACGCTTTTTTAGTTAAAATGGAGTCTCATCGTGTTTAGCAAAACAATTGCAGTAGCGCTGTTTGCGGCATTGTGTCTGGCGTTCGTCGCGGTCGGAATGAGCGCCGCGCGGGCTGAAGACCCATTCATGGTCTACAATGGCAAGGATGGTGTCGGCCAAGGCAAGCATATCGTCTTCCTCTCCGGCGACGAAGAGTACCGCTCCGAAGAAGCGCTGCCGATGCTGGCGAAGATTCTCAGTCAGAAGCACGGCTTCAAATGCACGGTCCTTTTCGCGGTCGATCCGGACGGCACCATTAATCCCAACAACGCGGCAAGCCTCCCCGGTGCCGAAGCGCTCGACACTGCGGACGTGGTGGTCACGTCGCTACGCTTTCGAAAATATCCCGACGAGGTCATGAAGCATTTCGCGACCGCGTACGATCGAGGCGCGGCTTTCGTGGGCTTGCGCACGAGCACGCATGCGTTCAACGGCGTTCCCGGCGCGGATTACAAGCAGTTCAACAACTTTGGCAAGCGCGTGTACGGTGAAGGTTGGGTCAATCATTGGGGCGCGCACAAGAGCCAGGCGACAAAAGGCATCATCGAAGCGGCTGGAAAAGACGATCCGCTGCTTCGCGGCGTGACGGACATTTTCTGCACGACGGATGTGTACGAAGCCTATCCCGCTGCCGACGCAAAGATTCTTGTGCGCGGACAAGTGTTGAAAGCGATGACGCCAGATTCCGGCCCCGCCGATTACAAGAAGAAGCGTGCCAGCGACAAGCAGGAGCAGGGCATCAATGAGCCGATGATGCCGATCGTCTGGACGCGCCTGTGGAAAAATGAATCCGGCAAAGAGAACAAGATTTTCTGCACCACCATGGGCGCCGCCACCGATCTCGAAAACGAATCGCTGCGCCGCCTCGTCTGCAACGCGGTGTTCTGGGGCTGCGGGTTTGAAGTGCCGTCGGGCCTCGGCGTGGATTACATCGACGAGTACAAACCGACGATGTACGGTTTCAACGGATTTCGTAAAGGGCTGAAACCGTCGGATCACGCGCTCGGCAAAGTGCTCCCGGCCGGCAACGCTGATCCCAAGAAGGACGATAAGAAAACCGATGCGAAAAAGCCCGACGAAAAGCCGCTTGCCGGAAGTGAAATGTTAAAGGTTCCGGCGCGCCCAACGCGCTCCGCGCTTCCGCCCAGCTCGATTCCGCTCGCATTCATTAAAAACGAACGCGTCGCGCTCGTCGGCGGTTCGCTCGCCGAACGCATGAATCTCTTCGGCTATTTCGAAACACTGCTCCATTCCCGCTTTCCGCAGCAGGAACTGGTCGTGCGCAATTTCGCCCGCCCGGCCGACGAAGTCGGCATTCGGCAGCGTTCCAGCGACTACAACAAATTGACCGACCCCATCCATGCTTTTGGCGCCGACACGTTCCTCTGCTTCTTCGGGTTCAACGAATCCTTTGCCGGGCCGGACGGTGTTGAAAAATTCAAAGCGGACTATGAGAAGTTTCTCGACGAATACGCCGAAAAATACCCGCGCGACGACACCAAGGCGCTGCCCCGTTTCGTGCTGGTCTCGCCCATCGCATTCGAATCGACGGGTGATAAATTTCTGCCGGACGGCAAAAAAGAGAACGCCAACCTTAAGCTCTATTCCGCCGCCGCGAAACAAGTCGCCGACAAGCGCAAGCTGGCGTTCATCGACATTTACTCGCCGACCGAAGCGCTCTTCGGGCAGCAGTCCGGCTTGAAATTCACCATCAACGGCGCGCATCTCAACGAACAGGGCGACAAAGAAATTGCCGAGATGCTCGACCGCGCGCTCTTCGGCAACACCAGCCCCGCGCAGGTCGGCACGCCGAAATTCGAAAAACTTCGCGCCGCGATCAACGAAAAATCATGGGTCCATCATCAGGACTACCGGATGTTGAACGGCTGGTACGTCTACGGCGGGCGCCGCACCTACGACACCGAAACGTTTCCACGCGAGTATCTCAAGATTCGCAACATGGCCGCCAAACGCGACACGTATGTATGGGGCTTGGCGCAGGACAAAGATCCCGGCCCGAATCCCGACGATTCAAACACAGGCGAACTGATCGTCCCGCCGACGCGCTTCGGCGGCGGCAACAAATCCGAAGGACCGGAACTCAAGTACCTCTCGCCGGAAGAAGAAATCAAGGCGATGAGCGTTCCGCCGGGGTTCGAGGTGCAGCTCGTCGCCAGCGAAATCGACCATCCCGAATTGGCCAAGCCCGATCAGCTCGCCTTCGACAACAAGGGCCGCCTGTGGGTCTCCTGCATGCCGACCTATCCGCAGTGGAAACCGGGCGACCCGAAACCCAAAGATCGCCTGTTGATTTTCGAAGATTTCGACAAAAACGGCAAGGCCGGCAAGATGACGGTATTTTACGACCTACTCGTCTGCCCGACCGGATTTGAATTCTGGAACGGCGGCGTACTGGTCGTCGACGAGCCGCGCATTCTGTTCCTGAAAGACACGAAGGGAACCGGCAAAGCCGACCTGGTCGTGCAATTCCTTGACGGCTGGGCAACCGACGACACGCATCACTGCGTCAACGCCTGGGAGTTTTCCAACGGCGGTCTGTTGCACATGATGGAAGGCGTCGCGATGAGCACCACCGTCGAAACGCCGTGGGGCCCGTTCCGCAACGCCGGATCGTCGGGCGTTTACGTGCTCGACCCGCGTTCGCTGAAGCTCCGGCATTTCAACACGCCCGGCTACGGAAATCCGTGGTGCTACGTCTTTAACTGGTGGGGCCAGGGCATCTGCGGCGACGGTACCGGCGCGCAGCAGCACTGGGATTCGTGTTTGAGCGGCGAACAGTTCCCGGGCCGCCGCGGCGTCAATCCGGTCTTCAACAACGAAGGCATGCGCCCGGTCGTGGGCAGCGAATTCCTCTACTCGCGCCAGTTCCCCGACAATGTCCAGGGCCAGTTCATCTACGCCTGCGTGATCAACATGAATGGCATGCCGCGCTTCGAAATCCACGATGACGGTGCCGGTTACGCGGGCAGCCGCCTGAAGAAAAAAGGCGTCGACAAAAACGGCGCGCCGGCCGACGTCCCCGACGATCTGCTCTCCAGCACCAACAAGCATTTCCGCCCCGTCGATCCGCAAATCGGACCTGACGGCGCGTTGTATTTCGGCGATTGGGCCAACGCGCTGATCGGCCACATGCAGTATTCGCAGCGCGATCCCAACCGCGATCACGCGCACGGCCGCCTCTACCGGCTCGTCTACAAAGACAAGCCGCTGCTGACACCCGTCACGCAGTTCGGAAAATCGGTGCCTGAAATTCTCAACCAGTTGAAAGAATACGAGCCGCGCACCCGCTACCGGGCGCGAACCGAATTGCGCGACCGCCCAACCGCCGAAGTGGTCGCCGCGATCAAGACATGGGCAGGCTCGCTCGACGCAAACGACAAGGAATACGAGCACCACCTCTGCGAAGCGCTGTGGGTCGAGCAAAGCCACCATGCCGTGGACATGGATCTGCTAAAAAAAGTCCTTGCCGCAAAACAGGGCGAAGCGCGCGCCGCCGCTGTGCATTTGCTCGCCGACGAAAAAGACTACATCGCCGACGCTTTCGCGCTGATCAAGCCGATGGTCGCCGACGCGCACCCGCGCGTGCGCCTCGAAGCGCTGCGCGCGCTGAGTTTCTACCCGACGCCGGAGAGCGCGGCGGCCGCCATGGAAGCCCTCAATCAACCGACGGATTATTGGCTGACGAGCACGTTCGAGAATACCATCGGCGCACTGCGGCCAATCTGGGCCAACGCGCTGAAATCGGGCGAACTGGCCAAGACGAATCCAAAGGCCGCAACGATGCTCAAGCGGTACGAAAAAGGCGCGGCAAGCGGCGATGTGGCCGACAAGTTCGTCAAAACGCTGCTCAAGACAGACACGACGCCGCAGGATAAAAACAACGCGTATTCCGCCCTCGATAAATTGAAAGGTGACAAAGACGAAGGCTATGCGGTATTCAAACGCAGCGCGTGCATCGGCTGCCACAAGGTCAAAAACGAAGGCATCGAGTACGGCCCCGATTTGACGCTAGTTGGTTCGAAACCGGAATTCGTAAAAAACATCGGGCAATACTTGATCGAGTCGGTGATCGATCCAAGCGCGAAGATGGACGCAAAGTACGTGACGACCAACGTCAAGACAACCGACGGACAACTATACAGCGGCTTCATTGTTGCAGACGACGCCAAATCGTTGACAATCAAAGTGGCCGTAAACGGAGGCAAAGAGCCGCCCAAGGACATCGTCATTCCAAAGACAGACATCAAGGACAAGAAGACCACCAAAGTAAGCAGCATGCCCGAAGGCCTGGCCGGCACGATGTCCGCGGGCGAGTTTCTGGACGTGATCGAATTTTTGAAGAGCCTGAAGTAACAACATCTCTACGTCCTCTGCGCAAAAAAACACCCGGAGTGAACCATGAAAACAGTGTGCGTGCTAGCCTTGATCACCGCGTTTGCCGCGAACGCGGCAGAGCCGGCTAAATCGAAATGGAACGGCTTCGATAAGCTCGATTTCGAGGTCGCCGGGCGGAAGTGCTTTATCGTCGTGCCGCAAACTCCCTCGGACGGCAAGCCTTGGATTTGGCGCACTGAATTCTTCGGTCATGAACCGCAAGCCGACATCGCGCTGCTTGGAAAAGGATTTCACGCCGCCTACATCGACGTTCAGAACATGTACGGCGCGCCAGTCGCCCTGGACATCATGGACAAGTTTCACGCGCATCTGGTAAAGGAATACGGACTCTCAAGCAAGCCGGTGCTGGAAGGTTTCAGCCGCGGCGGACTGTTCACGCTCAACTGGGCTGCGCGCAATCCGGACAAGGTGTCCTGCATTTACAACGACGCGCCGGTCTGCGATTTCAAAAGCTGGCCCGGTGGAAAAGGGAAGGGGAGCGGTTCGGCTGGCGATTGGAAAAATTGCCTGAAAGTCTACGGTCTGACCGAAGAACAAGCGCTCGCGTACAAGCTCAATCCCGTCGACAATCTCGAACCCCTGGCGAAGGCAAAAATTCCGTTGCTGCACGTCGCCGGCGACGCGGACAAAACCGTGCCGATCGACGAAAACACCCGCCTCGTCGAAAAGCGCTACAAAGAACTCGGCGGTGAAATCGAAGTCATCGCAAAGCCGGGCGTGGACCATCATCCCCACAGCTTGAAAGACCCAAAGCCAATCGTCGATTTCGTGCTTGCGCATACGAAGTAGGGGTTAGGATTTAGGGGTTAGGGATTAGGGGAATGTATTTGAATCCAAATCTCCCTAACCCCTAGATCCTAATCCCTCAATCCAGGACACTTCGCATGGACTACAACCGCTTCCTGGCAACCCGAGTCTCCGGCATCGAAGCCTCCGGCATCCGCAAAATTTTCGATCTCGCCGCGACCATTAAAGACGCTATCAATCTCTCGATCGGCCAGCCGGATTTTGACGTGCCCGATCCGATCAAGGACGCGTGCATCGACGCCATTCGCGGCGGCTTCAACCGTTATCCGCCCAGCGCGGGCATTCCCGAACTGCGCGCGCTCGTGCTGGATCATTTCGAAAGTTTGCACGGCGTCCGCCCGCAAAGTTCCATCATCACCAGCGGCACGTCCGGCGGATTGACTCTCGCGTTGCTGGCACTGATCAATCCCGGCGACGAAGTGCTCGTCCCCGATCCCTACTTCGTCAGCTACAAGCACTTGACAGCGATGTGCGGCGGTACGGCGGTCTATTACGACACCTATCCCGATTTCGGCTTCGACGCCGCGCAACTCGAAAAACTGATCACGCCGCGCACGAAAGCCATTCTCGCGATGTCGCCCGCGAATCCGACGGGCGTGTGTCTCTCGCACAAACAAAAGAGCGACCTCGCCGATCTCGCGCGCGCGAAAAACGTGGTCTTGATCAGCGACGAAATATACGAATTGTTTACTTACGGAAATGCGGACGGCTTGCAGAACAAAAGTCTCGGCGCCTATTACCCGGAAGGCACTTTGGCCGTGGGCGGGTTGTCGAAGACGCTGGCGATGACCGGCTGGCGCGTGGGCTGGGTGACGGGGCCGGCTGAGCTGGTGGAAAGTTTGATCAAGCTCCAGCAATTTACGTTCGTCTGCGCCCCCAGCGCCGCGCAAAAAGCCGCGCTTGGCGCATTCAAAATCGACCTCTCCGAAAAAGTCGCACAGTACCGCCGCAAACGCGATTTCCTCGTCGCCGGTTTGCGCGGAGCCGGCTACGAAGTGGTCGAACCGGGCGGAGCATTCTACCTCTTCCCGCGCGTCCCGAAGAAATTCGCGAACGGTCAGCACTATGTCGAAGAAGCCATCAAGCGGCGACTGCTGCTAGTGCCCGGAAACGTCTTCTCAAATTGCGACACGCATTTCAGAATTTCCTATGCGGTGGCGGATTCGGTTCTCGCGGACGGATTGAAAATCATGACAGAAATGGCATGCTGAATAAACCGGGCAAATCGTTACGATTTAACAAGAAGCAATCGCTGACCGCTCCGGACTAATGTCTACTCTCCCACAATTCCCACGAGTTGAAACATATCGGGTTAAAACCCGAGATGTACTCAGAAAATTTTTCATTTATTTTTAAAATGGTTAGCACGATTATCGGACTAACAGAGCCTTAACCACAACCGCTTGTATTTAATATTAAAATTCATACTTCAAATAGACATCGCGAAGGCGTGCGATCACTCGCTAAATTTCACTATGTCTTGCTATTTCCCGCTTTACTTTTCTTATCCATGGGGTACACTCCTAGCAGATTCAAGTGAACAAAAGCAGATTTTAGCAACTTTAAGCGAACCGAAGCGATCATGGCTAACGAAGCGGACGGCACAGTTAATGTCACCCTTCAATCGACTGCAAAGTCGAAAGAGCCGGTTCGCTTTTTCGGAACTTTTCCGGCAAAGATCGCCACGGGCACAAGCCAGGTGACTTTGCCCAAAGCATTTAAGAAATCCGTGGAGGAAGGCGACGAAGGCCAATTGATGCTCGTTCCGCGCGACGGCGAAGTGTACTGGCAACTTTTCACGAAAAAAGTCTTTAACCAGATTATCGAGAATACCAAAGGCGACCCGAAGTTTAAAGAAAAAAATATGGGAAAAGTTCTGGCGTTGAAGCTCTCAAAATCCGCCATTCCCGTGGAATACGATACCCAAGGCCGCTTCGTGGTGAAGGAATTTGCCGGCAAACTGGGCGGCGAGAACAACGACGTGATGTTTGAAGCGGCCCATACATACGTCCGGCTTTGGACATTAAACGATTACAACGCGGAACAGGCGCGCGTGAAGGCGCTGGAGCAGTCCGATGAAATGAAGCAGGCGATGAGCGACGTGTTGGATATTTAGTACGGAGAGGGGCGCGGCGCATTGCCGCGAATGAAGGAGGGTGGATCATGCGCGTTTCGAGTTTCGATCAAGTAAGCAATCATTTACATACTTTTGGGGGAGATCGTCCGATGCGATTGGACCAGACTGACGACTTGGAACTGGTGGTGGATCGATTGGACCGCGTGCGCAAGCTCGGACCGGATTTTGCCAAGGTCGAGCTGTCGCCGTACATGGAACTCTTGCTCGGCGTGACGCGCACTGCCGCGAAACAAGAGTCCGTGGTAAAGGCGTTGGTAGCGGTCGGCAGCTAAACAATCGGATGCCTCCGACCCATCCCGGCGATACGCCGCCGCACGCCAGTGTACTCTTAAAGGAGGCGCTCGCGGCGCTGAATCCGCAGCCGGGTCATTGTGCGGTCGATGCCACGCTTGGCGCCGGAGGACATAGCGCCGCGCTGATCGAGCGCATCGCTCCCGCCGGAATCCTGATCGGCATCGACGCCGACGCCTCCGCTCTGGAACTGTCGCGAACACGACTCGCGCCGCTCGCCGAAAAACACTCCGTCACGCTGCATCTCGTCCATTCGAATTTCAGCCGCCTTCCCGATATTCTCAAGGAACTTCACGCGCCGCCGCCCAATGCGATTCTGGCCGACGTAGGCGTCTCGTCGATGCAATTCGACGATCCAGCGCGCGGTTTCAGTTTCCGATCCGACGAACCGCTCGACATGCGCATGGACCGCTCGCAGCCGCGCACCGCCGCCGACATTTTGCGCGAAGCCGGTGAAGACGAAATCGCCGACATCCTCTTTCAATATGGCGACGAACACAAATCGCGGCGCATCGCGCGCGCCATCGTTCAACAGCGCGCAACGAATCCAATCGATACCACTGGAAAACTCGAAGAGCTCGTCCGCCACGCGTTGCGCGTGATGGACCGCCGCCGCGTTCATCCCGCCACGAAAGCATTTCAGGCGCTGCGCATCGCCGTCAACCGGGAACTGGATGTGCTCGACGATCTGCTGCGCGATGCGCCCGACCTTCTCGCCCCCAACGGTACGCTCGCCATCATCGCGTTTCATTCACTGGAAGATCGCCGAGTTAAACAAGCCTTTAAAGCTTTGTGCGCAACCAGCCGATTTAATCAGCAGGAAAAATTTATCCGGCCCGGCGCGGAAGAGGAGCGATCCAACCCGCGCAGCCGAAGTGCGATCATGCGGGCGATTCAAAAATCTTCTTTCACCGCGGAGGACGCAGAGAACGCCGAGGCGCGCGGAGGAAAAGCAGGGGAATGGCGAAAGAAGAGACGGCATGAGCGGCGGGATCATCCAACCCCTCCTTAATTTCTCATCTCTTTCTTTTTCATTTCACCATCCGTTCCTCCGCGAACCTCTGCTCCTTCGCGTCCTCTGCGGTGAAAAAAAGTGTTGGAGGCAAAAGTGCTAAACGGTCGTCACCTCATCCTGCTGGGAGGCCTTGCCGCCGCCGGGCTGTTGTCGGTTCGCGAAGGCCAGCGCCAGATCGGCCTGTGCTACGGGATCGCCACGGTCGAAAAAGAAATCCGCGACGTTAAAGCTGACATTAAACTCAGCAAGAACGAGCATCTCTCGCTGCAATCGCCGAAGGCCATGATGGACAAAGCGGCGGAACTGCGCTTGCCGCTCGCGCCGATTCCGCCCGGTTCTCAAACCGCCGTCGTTCCGCAGCAGCCCAATTCCCGCACAAATTCCAGCGGCGTAAACCGCCACGCGCCGCTCGCGCCCGCCGTTCCCGCGCTGCCGGTGTTGCCGTCACAGGAGCGTCCGTAATGCCAACGATTGCGAGCGCGCCGCCCACTTCGCCAAACGGGCCTTCCGTAGCCGCGCCGCGCGAAGGACCGGTCCTGATCGATCCGCCGCCCGCGGTGTGCGACAAGCATCGCCACTGCCAGGGCTGGATGCAAACGCACGGTGCCGGCCCGGCTGCACGCATCAAAAGCGGGTTCATCCTCGCGACCATTCTGCTCGCCTTCGCGGGGCTCTCCGTGCGGCTCGCGCAGATTCAAATTGTTCAACACGCTCAATGGAAAAAGAAAGGCGTGGAGCAGAGCGTCGAATCCGTGCGCCCGGCGGCGCAGCGCGGACCTGTGACGGATCGCAACGATCTTCCGCTCGTATTGAATCAGCCGCATGAAACCATTCTCGCCGATTTGTATGTTCTCAATGATCGTGAAAACGCCGCGAAACAGATCGCGCCGTTGATCGGATCGACGCCCGACGCTGTCTACAAAATGATCAACCGCGACGACAGCCGCATCGTCTATCTCGCGCGCAACCTCGAGACCGAGCGCGCCGATAAAATCCGCGCCTTGAAAATTCGCGGCATCGGCTTCGAAGACACCTTTGTCAGGACGTATCCGCAGGGGCGCATGTTGAGTCATCTGCTCGGTTTCGCGGGCATGGATGGCGGACAGGAAGGCCTGGAGAAAAGTCTCGACCACGTCTTGCACGGACAGAACGGCAGCCTGATGTTTTACCGCGACGCCGCCCGCCGTCTGATCGCGTTTGATGGCGACGTGCTGGCAAACAGCGCGCATCCGCCGCACGACGGCTGCGCCGTGACGCTGACGATTGACGCGAAACTCCAGCAATTCGCCGAGGAGCAACTTGCACAAGTTCACGAGGAATTCGATCCCAAATCGGCGACGCTCATTCTGATGGACCCCAACACCGGCGCGATTCTCGCGCTCGCCGCCACGCCCGATTACGATCCCAACAAACCCTCCGAATCGCCCATCGAAAATCGCCGCTGCCGCCCGATCACCGACATTTACGAACCCGGCTCGACATTTAAAACCATCTTCGCTTCAATCGCGCTTGAGCGCAATCTTTGGCGGCGCAACGAAACGATTTTCTGCGAAAACGGCGCATGGCGATTGCCTCAGCGCACGCTCCACGATTCGCACGCGCTCGGCATGTTGACCTTCGAGGAAGTCATCATCAAATCCAGCAACATCGGCGCGGCGAAGATCTGCCAGCGCATCGGCTACCCGGCAATGTACGAGATCGTCCGTGATTTCGGTTTCGGCGAACCGTCGGGAATCGGCTTCCCCGGCGAATCGCGAGGCATGGTCCGGCCGCGCGAAAAATGGAAGCAGGACAGTCTCTATTCCGTCGCGATGGGCCACGAAATCGGCGTCACGCCCATTCAACTGATTACGGCATACAGCGCCGTGATCAACGGCGGCACGCTGTACCGGCCGAAAGTGGTTCAACGCGTGGCGAATGAAAAGGGCGATGAAATCTACACGCTGAAACCGCAGGCCGTTCGCAAAGTCCTCAGTGAAAAAACCAGCCACGACATGCGTGAGATTCTCGCCAAAGTCGTCATGCCAGGCGGAACGGGAACAAAGGCATTCATGGCCGAATGGCAGGTCGGCGGCAAGACCGGCACGACGAAAAAAATCGATCCCGCCACGCACACCTACAGCAGCACGCTCTACATCGGCTCGTTCTGCGGCTTCGCGCCCGTCGAAGATCCGCGCCTCGTCTGTCTCGTCACCGTCGACGAACCGCGCAAGGGCCGCGGTTACTACGGCGGCACCGTCGCCTGTCCGGCCGTGCGAGAAATGCTGCGAAAAGGCCTGACCGTGCTCAATGTTCCCCCGCGAAGTGCCGATGAACAAGAGAAAGCAATCAAGGCACAGGCGGCGCGCGTCGAACATTAATAAGTATTGCACGCAAATAGGAATCGCATCATGAAACTCGAAACGCTCGCCTCGTCCGCGTCCGCTCGTCTCGTTCAACGAACGAATGCCCGGCGCTCAGTAGACATCACCGGCATCACGTGCGATTCCCGCAGCGTCAGATTGGGGGATCTCTTTGCGGCTCTGCCCGGCGCGAAGATCGACGGCGCGCAGTTTGCGCGGCAGGCCGCTCAACGCGGCGCGGCTGCGATTCTCTGTGAACACGAAGATCCGCTTGTCGAATTGCCGCAACTGGTTTGCGACGATGCGCGCATGGCGCTGGCCAAAGCCGCGCGGGCGTTCTACGGCCACGCCGATCTGCGGATGCGTCTGGGCGCGGTGACCGGAACGAACGGCAAGACAACCTCGGCGTACCTCGTGCGTCATATTCTGAAATTCTGCGCGCGGCAATGCGGCATGTTGGGCACCATCGAATACGATCTCGGTTCCGAAATCATCGAAGCACCGCTGACCACGCCCGAATCGCTCGACCTGCATCGCTACCTGCGGACCATGGCCGACGCCGGCTGCGACTCGGCGTTCATGGAAACGTCGAGCCATTCACTCTGCCAGCACCGCGTCGCGGGCATTCATTTCGACGCCGCACTTTTTACGAATCTGACGCAGGATCATCTCGATTATCACCGCACGATGGATGCGTACCGCGAGGCGAAGGCGATCCTGTTCCGAAATTTGCTGCCGGATTCGGTGGCGATCTTGAACATGGACGACGACGCGGGCCGCTATTTCGCGACAAATACGCCGGCGCGCGTAATGGGCTTCACGATCAAGGGCGACCACGCATCACCGTTCCTATGGAACACTGAACTTGCCGCGACGCTGCGCCGCATGACCATCCACGGCACGACGTTCGGCCTTGAAACACCCTGGGGCAATCGCGAGGTTCACATCAAACAGGCCGGCGCGCACAACGTCCAAAACGCTCTGGGAGCTCTCGGCGCGGCCATGGCGCTGGGTGCGGATTTTGATCGCGCCATTGAAGCGCTTGAAACGTTCAACGGCGTGCCAGGCCGTCTCGAATCCGTCGAGCTTCCGCAGAGCGCCGGCAAGCAGTCTTTCCGCGTGCTCGTCGATTACGCGCACACCGAAGACGCCTTGCGCAGCGTGATGCAGGCGTTGCGCGAATTGAAGCCGTCGCGTTTGATTACGGTCTTCGGATGTGGTGGCGACAGGGATCGCAAAAAGCGCCCGCTGATGGGCAAAGCCGTCGAGGAAATGGCCGATCTCGGCGTGGTCACGAGCGACAATCCGCGCACCGAAAATCCGATCGCCATCCTCAACGAAATCTGCGCCGGGATCCGCGCGCAGGGCAAGTTCTTCATCGAACCGGACCGCGCAAAGGCCATTGAATTTGCCGTGAACGAAGCGCGCGCGGACGACGTCGTGCTGGTGGCCGGAAAAGGCCATGAGTCGTATCAAATATTCGGCACGGAAAAGCGCCATTTCTCAGATGTGGAAGAGTCCTTGAAATCGCTCCAGAAACGCTTCGCGTAATTATTTTTCAACCGTTTCACCTATCGGAATCGTCTCGCGTGATCCAGGAAACCTTTGCCTCGCTCGCTGCTTCAGCCAATGGAAAAATGCTCCGCGGCGCCCCGGAACTTTTAATTCGCGGTCATTTCACCGACACTCGCTCGCCAGTGCGCGGCGGACTGTACGTTGCCTTGCGCGGTGAACGCTTCGACGGCAATCTCTTCGCGCGCGAAGCCATTGAACGGCATGGCGCGGCAGCGGTGTTGATTGACCGCGAACAGACGCTCGAAGGATGGCCGGAATACGCTGGGGCCATTCTGGTCGAGGACGCGCGCACCGCGTATCTGGGAATTGCCGCCGCGCATCGCCGAAAGTTGTCGAAATGTCTCTGGCTGGGCGTCACAGGTTCAGTGGGCAAGAGCACAACGAAGGAAATGCTTGCACACATTTTAAGTTCCGCGAAACCCGCGCGGCGAATTCAGAAAGCGCAGGGCAGTTTCAACAACGCGGTGGGTCTTTCAAAGACGATTCTCGAAACCGGCGGCGACATTGACGCGGCCGTTCTTGAATTGGGCACGAATCATATAGGCGAAATCGAGTCGCTTGCCGAGGCCGCTCGGCCGCAGATCGCGGTGATCACGCGCGCCGCCGAATCGCATCTCGAAGCCTTCGGCACGGTCGAAAATGTGGCGCGCGAAAAGGGCGCGATCCTTAAATTTCAGACGGCGAACGATACTGCGGTGCTCAATGCCGACGACACATTTTTCAAACTTTGGAGAAACATCGCGAAAGGCCGCGTGCTGTCCTTCGGCCTCCGCGAAAGTGCCGATGTGCGCGCGACGAAAATCGCAATCGACGAAATGGGCCGGGCGCGATTTTGCGTCACCTTCGCCGGATCGGCCGCGGTCTGCGCGCTGCATGTGTCCGGAGCGCATCAAGTGTCGAACGCGCTGGCCGCAATCGCCGCGTCGCTGGCGGCGGGCGTGAGTCTTGAAGATGCAGCGTCGTTCGCCGGCACATTCGAAGGCATCGTGCGGCGCTTCGCCGTCCATCGACGCAGCGGCGTGACGCTGATCGACGACGCCTACAACGCCAATCCCGCCAGCTTCAAAGCGGCGCTCGACACACTGATGACTCTCGCCGCGCAACGCCGTTTCGTCATCGCCGGCGGAATGCTCGAACTCGGCGCGCAATCCGATGCGCGACATGGCGAACTGGGTGCGGCGCTGGCGCAATTGAAACTCGATGGCCTGGCCCTGGTTGGCGATCTCGCGAAAGCAATCGGCGACTCGGCCATTCAAAACGGCCAGGACGCGTCGCGGGTGAATTTTCATCAAAATCCGGAAGAGGCCGCCGCGATGCTCGCACCCCTATTGCGTCCCGGCGACGCGGTGCTCGTCAAAGGTTCACACGGCATCAATCTGGATCGCTGCGTGGATCTGCTGTTAAAACGTCTGGCCGCGTCATCATAACGCCGCCCGCGCAATTCAATTTCTCTGCGCTTAACTCTCGATTCTGCCGATAAGAAGCGTGACGCATTCTATTGCTCTTGCTCCCTGGGGGATCGGCGCGTGCTGTATTACCTGCATTGGCTATCTGATAAATGGTCCGTTCTCGGTGTCTTTAAATCCGTCTGCTTCCGCGCGGCCTTCGCGCTGGTGACCTCGTTTTTTATATGCATCGTGCTCGGCCCTCGCGTCATCGCGTGGCTGAAAATCAAAAAAATCAAAGAAAACACCGCCAAGAAAGACAGCGAGTTTCTGGCCCAGTTGCACGGTTCGAAAAAAGACACGCCGACAATGGGCGGCACAATTCTCATGCTCTCGGCATTGAGCGGCATCGCGCTCTGGTGCCGTTTCGATGTGCTGTTCGTTCCGCTGTGCATTTTTACGATGATCGCCCTGACGCTCGTGGGCCTCTATGACGATTACATAAAACTGACCGAAACAAAACGCGACGGGCTCACAAAAAAGGAAAAGATATTTTATCAGATGCTCGTCGGCGGCGGCATGGGCGCGGCGCTGTATTTGTACGGCGATGAAAAGACCGGCTCGACGCTCGTGATTCCATTCATTGATCCTTCGCACGCCATTGCGCTCGGAATTTTCTATCCCCTCTGGGCCACCGTGGTGACTTCGGGCACGTCCAATGCCGTCAATCTCACCGATGGCCTCGACGGGCTTGCGACGCTCTGTTTTATTTCAGCGGTGGTCGCGTTCGGGCTGCTGGCGTACTTCGCCGGACACTCGCAGATCGCGGCGCATCTCAATATGCCGCGCGTGCCGGGCGCGCAGGAACTCACGATCGTCTGCGCATCGCTCGCGGGCGCGTGCATGGGATTCTTATGGTTCAACGCGCATCCTGCCGAAGTTTTCATGGGCGATACTGGCTCGCTGCCACTGGGCGGTCTGCTCGGCCTGATCGCACTCTGTATCAAACAGGAACTGCTGCTAATCGTCATCGGCGGCGTGTTTGTTATCGAAGCACTATCGGTGATCATCCAGGTCTTCTCGTTCAAAGTTTTCAAGAAGCGCGTCTTTCTGATTTCGCCGCTGCATCACCATTATGAAAAAGTGGGATGGTCCGAACCGAAAATCGTGGCCCGTTTCTTCATCGTCTCCGTGCTGCTGGCCGTCTTCACCGTCGCGGCTCTGCGCATCAGATAGGATTCCGCGATGGATGGCGCGCGCCGCACACTTCTGGTCGTCACCGGAGCACTGCTGTCCATCGGCATGGTGATGGTTTACAGCGCGACGTTCGTGATGGCCGATAAATTCAATTGCTCGCCCACGTATTATCTCCAGCGGCACGCCATGTATCTCGCGGCGGGATGCGTCGCGCTGGCGGTCTCGAGCGTCTACGATTACCACCGTCTCGCGCGGCACTGGAAATGGTTTATTCTCGCGGCGCTTGTTCTTCTGGGCACCGTGTACGTGCCTGGCTTGAGCATGTGCATCAACGGTTCCAAGCGCTGGATTCGACTGGGGTCGGCGTTGACGTTCCAGCCGTCGGAAGCAGTCAAGCCGCTGATGATCGCGGGTCTGGCGGGATGGATCGTACAGGCGCGCGACGGCATCGGCACATTCACGCGCGGGTTTCTTCCCGCGGTCGTGCTCGCTGGCAGCGCGGTCGTACTGACGGCGATCGAGCCGGACATGGGTTCCGCGGGCTTGATGGCCTGTGTCTTCTGCGCCATGCTTTTCGTCGGCGGAATCCGCCTGCGCTACGCGATTCCGGCGGTGCTTGTCGCGCTGCCGCTGGCCGCGCTGCTCGCTTATACGAAGCTTGGCTACATTCGTTCGCGCATAGAAGATTTTGTCAATGGATCGCAGGACGAACGCGGCTCCGGGTACCAGATCATCCAGGCGCTGATTGCCCTGGGCAGCGGCGGCGCGACCGGCGCGGGGCTTGGCCAGGGGCATTGCAAACTGCTGTATCTCCCCGAAGCTCACAACGATTTTATCTTCGCGCTGATCGGCGAAGAACTCGGTCTCGTCGGGACGCTCCTGGTCGTTGCGCTCTTTGCACTTTTTGTCGTTCAAGGCTGGCGTGTCGCCCGCCGCGCGCCCGACATGCTCGGCACCTTGATTGCCCTCGGCGTCACACTTTGCATAGGGCTGCAGGCCGCGATCAATATTGCCGTCGTGACGCATTCGATGCCCACCAAAGGCATCGCTCTGCCGTTCATCAGTTACGGCGGTTCGTCGCTCATTTTCATGCTCGGATCGGTGGGATTGTTGCTGAACGTCGCCGCCCATCCTCCCAGCGACGCCGTGCAACGCGATGCCGGCGCGACGCCACGGAAAAAGGGCACCATCCGGCTCGTTCAAAATCCCGCGATGTGAGCAGTCGCATTCCAGAGCCGCGTACGTAAGTAAGCGGCAAAGACTGCCTCTTCGCGCAAGATAAAGCCGCTTACTTACGTGCGCGGCTCTGAACGATTGAAAAAAATCTTTCTACTCGCCGCATTTTATATTTTCCATGTGAACTTTGTGCCTCTCAAATGCCGATAAAGAATCTGTTGTCGGCTTCCATTATTATCACGGGGCCGCACGAGGGCGCGGGGGGATGGATCGATGAAACTGGTCATAGCCGGCGGCGGCACAGGCGGGCACTTTTTTCCCGGCATGGCGCTCGCTGAAGAATTATTGGCGCGCGGATCGGAACACTCCGTTTTATTCATGGGCGCGCGCGGCGGGATCGAAGAACGCGTTCTGCCGCTGCACGGATATCGCTACGAATTGCTTCCATCGATCAAAGGCGGATTCTTCAGTCTCGCCGGCGCACGCAAATTGTGGCTGGGCTGCAAAGGTTATCTGCATGCCCGCCGGGCGATCCTGAATTTCAACGCCGACGCCGTCGTGGGTCTCGGCGGGTATGCTTCCGCGCTGCCGGTTCTTGCCGCGTGGGGCATTGAAATTCCGCGCCTGATTCTCGAACAGAACGTCATTCCCAGCCGCACCAATCGGTCCCTCGCGCCGTTCGCCGACGAAATCGGCGCTCAGTTTCCCGAATCCGCAAAACGCTTTTCCAAACCGCTGCGCGTTAAACACACCGGCAATCCGCTGCGCAAGAAAGTGCTCGAAGCCGCAGCCACGTGCGCTCAGCGCAATACGCAGTTGCGCGACACGCCCGCCGAACCGACGCTGCTTGTCGTCGGCGGCTCCCAGGGCGCGAAAGCGATCAACGACATCGCCATCAAGGCGTGGCCGCGTCTCAAGCAGGCCGTTCCCGGCATCCGCATGATTCTGGTTTCAGGCCGCGAAGACGAACGCCGCTGCATCGAGGCGTTTGCGGCCGGCGATATTCGCGGCAGCGTGGTCGGCTTCGTCGAAGCCATGGAAGACCTCTACGTTCAAGCCGACGTCGTGCTGGCCCGCGCGGGCGCGACGACGCTGGCCGAAATTTCAGCGTTCGCTCTGCCGTCGATTCTCATTCCCTATCCGCACGCGGCCGACAACCACCAGACGGAGAACGCCAAGATTTACAGCGAACGCGGCGCGGGCTGGATGCTGCTTCAGAAAGATGTCGAAGTCGAACGCGTGGCGCAGCGTGTCGCGGATGCGGTATTGCAGCCGGAACGCCGCAAGAAAATGTCCATTGCGGCTCACTCGCTGGCGATACCCACGGCCTCGCACGACATCGTCGACCGTCTTATTGAACTGGCAAATGGCACGGCGGTACTTGCGCCGGACACACACGCTTTACAGCAGAATCACAAACCCCACGCTGCCGCGCGCGTCGCATAGTATTGTTCGGCCCCGATTTTTAACGCGATTTCGCAACCGCGAAATACGCTCGTCAAGAATGCAGTACTGGAGGCGGCGATGTCCGTTCAACTCGACACTGAAAACGATCCCGGCATCCTGCGCGATTCCATGCTCTATCGCGGCCCGGTGCTCGCGCCGTCTCCCGTCGTCCCTGTCTTTTTGAAAAAATTTGGGACTGAGCCCCGGCGCAGACCTGGCATCGCCTTCAAAGGCCGGCGCATTCACTTCATGGGCGCGGGTGGAATCGGCATCAGCGCCTTGATGGAATTGAGCGCGGCGCGCGGCGCGATTGTCAGCGGCTGCGACTGTTCCGACGGTGCGTGCGTGCAGCGCTTGCGTAATAACAAGATTCCCGTCGATACGGTTCATTCGCCGGAGCACGTGTCCGACTGCGAGGAAATCGTCCATACGGCGGCCGTTGCGCCCACTCATCCGGAAATCGCGCGCGCCCGGAGCGATGGCAAAATCATCCGCACGCGTATGAACATGCTGGGCCAGCTTGCACAAGGAACGCGGGCGATCTGCGTCACCGGAGCCCACGGAAAAACGACGACGACCTGGATGATCGCTCGCATTTTGATTGCCGCCGGGCGCGATCCGTCCGTGCTGGTCGGCGGCGTGGTGCCGGGCATCAACGGCAACGTGCGCATCGGCCGGGGCGATGAGTTTGTCGTGGAGACCGACGAGTCGGACAACAAATTGCATGAGATCGTTCCGTGCATTCCGGTGCTCACGAACATCGACAACGACCATCTGGAAAACTACGGCAGCGTCGACAACATCCAGCGCGCCGCGATGCGCTTCATGAGTTCGACAGACGCAACCGATCCGCTCTCCGCGCTGATCGGCTGCGGCGACGATCCACGCGTGCGCCGCGTGCTCGCAATGGCCAGCGTATTCTGCCGGCGCCCCGTCATCAGCTATGGATTCGATGCGCACAATATGCTGCGCGGGCTCAATCTCAATTTGGAAAACGACGGCATGTCCTGGTGCTTCGACGCTCTCGGACCCTTCGGCGTCTGGCAGAATATTCGGCTGCCGATGCCCGGACGCCACAACGTGTTGAACGCGCTCGCCGCCATCGCCGTGGCCTGGCACATTGGCGTGGACGAATCCGTGATTCGCGGCGCACTCGCGGACATCGAGCGCGTGGGACGCCGTTTTGAAATCAAGAAGAGCGAGCCGGTTCGCGTCATTGACGACTACGGCCATCATCCGACGGAGATCGCCTTGACGCTGAAGGCCGCGCGCGCATCCACAAAGAAGCGGCTGGGTGTGCTCTTTCAGCCGCATCGATTCACACGCACGGCGGCATTGATGGGCCAGTTTGCCACCTGCTTCGCGGAAGCTGACGTCGTCTTTCTGCTCCCGATTTATGCGGCAAGCGAGCCGCCCATTGAAGGGGTGGATCATTGTGCTCTTGCGAAAGCGATTCGCCAAGCGGGACATTTAAACGTGTTTGCGTTCGACAGCCGCGAGCAGGCAGTCGCGGGAATATTGAAATGGTGCCGCGCGGGCGACACGATTGTGACACAGGGCGCGGGCGATGTGACGAGGGCGTCGAATGAGCTGGTATCGGGGCTTTGAATCGATCGTTCGCGAGAACGTTCCGCTGGCGCCAATGACTACATACAGAGTCGGCGGCCCCGCTGAATTCTTCGCGGAACCCACGGACGCCGGGATGCTCGGCGCTTTGTTGGGGCGCGCGTGCGCGGAGCGGATTGACGTCCGATTGCTGGGGCATGGCACCAATTTGCTGGTGGCAGACGCGGGTGTGCGGGGATTGGTCATTCGCCTGCCCAAGAGCGGATTTGCGAAAGTGTTCCGTGAGAATTTTCGACTGTGGGTAGGCGCCGGTTACAGCCTGCCCGGCCTGGTGAAGTGGAGCGTGGCCAACGGGCTGGCTGGATTGGAATGTTTGCAGGGCGTGCCGGGAACCGTGGGCGCGGCGTTGCGGATGAACGCGGGCGGAAAACACGGCGAAATTGGCCAGAGCGTGCGGCGCGTCGAAGGATTCGAAAAGGACGGTTCGCCGTTCAACTTCGATGTCCGCGACTGCGGATTCACCTACCGCAATTCGGCGCTCGGAGGGCGCATTGTCATGGGCTGCGAGCTCGAATTGGAACCGGGCATTGAGGAAAAGAGCAAGCAAACACTCACGGATATTCTCTCTGAAAAATGCCGCACGCAGCCGATGAACGCGCGCTCGGCCGGATGCGTGTTCAAGAATCCGAAATCGCCGGGCATTCCACCGGCTGGAAAATTGATCGACGAGCTCGGATTGAAAGGCGCGCGGATCGGCGGCGCATCGGTGTCGACGAAGCACGCCAACTTTTTGATCTGCGAAACCGGCGCGAATGCGCGTGATCTGGTCGAGTTGATTCGCTTGTTGCGCGGCCGGGCGTTGCGCGAGCGCGGCGTGAAATTGGAATTGGAAGTCGAAACCTGGGGTTTTTCGATGGACGAACTGAACGCGGTTGCGTAGGAAAATGCAGGCAAGACGTCTGCGGAAAAAGGGACAGCCATGCCCAAATCATCGAATCTCGACATTCTGAATGGACTCTCCATCGGCGTGCTCTACGGCGGCCCGTCGTCGGAGCGCGAAGTCTCGATTGAATCCGGCGAGAACGCGGCGAAAGCATTGAGCGCGGCGGGGCATCAGGTCCACCGCGTGCTGCTCGACGGAACGTTCAACGTCCGCGATGCCCGCTCGCTGGGAATCGACGTGGCGCTGCTGGCGCTGCATGGCGAATTCGGCGAGGACGGCAAGATTCAAAGCATTCTCGAAGAAGCCGACATTCCCTATACGGGCAGCGGAATCGACGCGTCGTCCCGCGCGTTCGACAAGGTTCTCGCCAAGCAGGCTTTTGAGCGGCACAACGTCCGGACGCCCGCGTGGATGTCGGTCGATGTGCCGCCTGCGGCCGTCGAAATGACCGTTGAAAAACTATCCGACATCACTCCGCCGGTTGTGATTAAGCCCGCTACCGGTGGTTCAAGTTTGGGAGTCAGCATCGTAAAAGAGCGGGATCAGATCGCGGGTGCGCTTCGTAAAGCCGTCGAATATGGGGATTGCATTCTGATTGAGCGATTTATCAAAGGGCGTGAACTGACCGTGGGCGTGGTCGGAGAAGAAGCGCTGCCCGTTGCCGAACTCAAAGTGGCCGGCGAGTTTTACGATTTCAGCGCAAAGTACAGCGACGAACGAACGCGCATTATATGTCCCGCTGAACTTGATCCCGAAACGGCCGCGCGCATCCGCGCGCTGGGACTTGCCGCACACCGCGCGCTGGGCTGCCGCGATGTGTCGCGCACCGACATCATGCTCGACGAAAGAGGCGTTCCGTGGGTGCTCGAAGTCAACACGCTGCCCGGAATGACGTCGCACAGCCTGCTGCCGCGCGCGGCATCCGCGGTGGGGATCAGCTTTGCCGAATTGTGCGAGGGCTTGCTACGGCTGACGGTTGAACGTGCCATGCGCCGCGCGCTGGCCGTGGAACTCGAACCGGCTCTTTAACCGTTCGTTTCTTTAGCTGCACCGTAAAAATGCCGAAGAAGGAAAGCGGGATTCAATCGAAAGGGAAGGCATGGCTCGAGGCAACGAATCGGACAACAAGAAGAAAAATGTGCGCGTGGCCGACGGCCCGCGCGCGCCGGGTTTCGCACGTTCGCTGGCCGAGACACTGGGCATGTTCTTCCGCCCGCTGGTTCCCCTGACGACATTGATTGTGATGTATGCCGGGATCTCGTATTTGTTGTGGCGGCCCTTGAACAGCGAAGCGAGCACGCACGAATCGTCCGCGCAAAAGCTGCTCCCGGAAAAAGCACTGTATTCGGCATTCGCCGCGAATTCGCGTCCTCCCTGGATGCCCATTCAAGATTACAGACAAATCGCAATCGAAGGCGCCGCGGCCGCCCGGAATCATTCCGTATTTGAAGCGGGATTGAGCCGAAAGCTCGCATCGACTTTTGAGCGCAATTCCTGGGTGGAGCGCGTGCGCGAAGTCCGATTGCGATTTCCCGCGCGCATGGAATTGGAACTCGATTTCCGAAAGCCCTGCGCGAAGCTCGATCGCGGCGCAGTGCTGGACCGGCGCGGCTTTGGCCTGAATCTGTCGAGCGGCAGCCCGGCTGCACGCGATTTGCCGATGCTCTATAACGTCGCAAAAAAGAATCCTGGAATGGGTCAGCAGACAACCGACAAAGCAGTCACAGACGCGCTCGATCTCTTGACCGTGGTTCGCGACACGCTCGCAAAATCCCCAGGCAATCTGCGCGTGACAAGCATCGAACAAAAAGACGCCATGTGGCTCATCGCGACGGATCGCGGTCTTGTGATCATGTGGGGCGCGTTCACCGACGATCCACCCATCGACGAGCCGCGCACGCATGAAAAAGCGGAGCTGCTTCGAAAGCGTCTATGCGAGTGGAATCCGGCTCTTCTGGAATACGTGAAAGTGTACATCGCGCAGGCGCCGGTCAAACTTCGCGCGCTCGCAGGAGCGCAGGAAATCACGACACCACCCGCGCCGATGCGTGCGCAACAGTGATTGTTTTTCGAGGTGAGAGACGGCGGTAGTCCGCGCCACAAAGGTCGATGAAATCATGCGCAATAATAACGAACGCTCGTCCCCAAATGTTGTTTCGCACGAACCCAGCCTGCTGGTCGCGCTCGATGTCGGCAGTGCCTGTGTGGCGTGCGCTGTCGCGGATGTTGGTGGCGAACGCCCTACGATTGCCGCCATCGAAACAGTCGCCAGTTACGGCATTCGTTGCGGCGAAGTCGTCGATCTTGCGCGCGCAACCGAGACGATTCGCATGGCCATTGAGTCCGCCGCCGATCGCGCGGAAGCCGATATTCGGTCCGTCGTTGTCGGCCTCTCCGGCGACATAAAACTGAACGCGACAAAAGCAGCCGTGGAACTCAATTTGCAACGCCGCTGTGTCACGGCGGAGGACGTCGCGCGGTTGCGCAAAGGCATGCCAATCGATACTGCTTTCGGGCACCGGGCCGTTCACCGCTTCGACGGTCCGTTCAACATCGGCGATTTGCAAGGCATTGAAAATCCAGAGGGATTGAGCGGCGATCGTCTCGACATGCAGGCATCGTTTCTGTCCGCGCCAATGGACCGCATGGACAACGTCTTGAAAGCGGTGCGCGCGGCCGGAGTGGGGATCGAGGCGGTTTCGCTCGAACCGATGTCCTGCTCGCTCGGTGCGCTCACGGCCGACGAACGGAATTTGGGAACGGCGGTGCTGGACTTCGGCGCCGGCGCATTCCGCGGCGCGCTCTGGGAGGCCGGGCGTCTGCGGCAGGTTCACATTGCGACCGGCGAGCCTTCAAAGTCGGCATCCGGCCGTGCAATAGTGAGCACCCACTCGCCGGGTGGCGGCATGGAATCCGTGGTGCTCGCGCTCGCACGGCGATTCCGCATCGCGCCCGCGACGGCCGAGCGCTTGCTGCGCAGCCATGGCGCGCTGGGCGAAGGCAGCTTGGCGCACGTGCCGCCATTTGTCGATGTGACCTCCGTGAACGGTTTGGGCTCGGTGCGCGTTGAGACTCGCGAACTGTCGCTGACTCTCGAAGAATTGCTCGCACCCGTGGCGCGATCCCTGCGCGAAGGAATTTCTGGATTTTCATCGGCGCACGCCGGTGGCCTTGTGCTGACGGGCGGAGGTGCGAAAATTCGCGGCATGGCAGACTGGATTTCAAAACGCTTCGGCGGAATGCCCACGCGCTTGGGCGTGCCGCGCTGGGAATTGCAGCGCGGCGCGGAATTGCCGGACGAATTGAGCGACTGTTCCGCCTGCTCGCTGGCCGGACTCGTGGCGCTCGGCGCGGAGGGCCGCGCGCGCGCGCGACGGCGCTCGGGCACCGCTTTCCTGGCGCGGATGACCGCTCGACTTAAAAAATTAACAGCATCGCTCTAATATGGCCGAATTAGTCTCAAGGGTTGGCGGTTGAAATTCCAGATGTCGAACGCCGGCGTTTTGTCGTTTAGCGGATGACTGCTTTTTTCATGAACACATTGTTTTCGCAAAAACCTTCGCGCGCGCTCGTTCTCGGAGCAGGATCGCTCGGTTGCCTCGCCGCCCGTTATGGGGCTGAGAACGGTGACGAATCCAGCGCCGAATGGAGCGCCGCGCATGTCCATTCTGCGGAATTGATCTCCACCGGTCTTGAAAAGAAATTGTTTCTGAAAATGAGCGATGGTCCGTTCGCCGCGCGCAGCCTTGCGCGAAGTCTCAATGAAAGCCCGGCGACGATTGAAAAATTCGCGCACGGGCGCGACGCTGCGATTCTCTGCGGCGAATTGAGCGATCCGCTGGCGATGCTATTGATCGAAGCGCTGAGCAGCGCATTGAGCGAGCTGAGCGTGAGCGTCTTTGCGCTGGTCATCGAACCCTTCTCTCCGAACGGCGAAGTCGATCTGAACGCGCTTGAAATTCAACGCGAGCGGCTCGCGGCGCGCATTCCGTTTGCCGCGCTTTTGAACCCCGGCATGGAAAACGTATCGGCCGGCGTATCGGCTAAACGCATCCGAAAAATGGCGGCGGAACGGCTTGCCAGCGCCGCGGAGTGCCTGTCTGCCGCATTGGGATCGGCATCTGATAACGCCCCTCGGCTCAAGTCGCTGCGCGGAATGCATCGCGCCGTTTTCGCAACCGCTGCCAATAGCATTAGTGGCCCGTCCGCGCGACAAACCAGCGCGGCAGTGGCCGCGTGCGATTTGGCGCTTGCCGCGTTGGACGATGACGCACGCGAGTGCATCGAGGCCATGGCGATATCGAGCCCTTCGGAAATCTCATTCAGAGAAACGAATGCGATCGCGCAAAAAATGCCGCTTGGCGCAGCGTTGATTGCAACGGCCAATCACGCAATTTCTGGACACGCGGAGTGTCTGCTTTTGAGTGGAGCAGAAAAATCCGCAAACGTCGTGGGCATCGGCTCCGCATTCGAAAATTCGCGCGGATTCGCCGCGATGGCGGATTAAATATCTCCCGCAAAGACGCAAAAATTCGCGTCTCTGCGAGAAAATCGCACGCCTTATTTCTTCTTCAAATTCGCCATCACGCGCGTCGGCAATCCCTGAATTCTCAAGAATCCCGTCGCATCGTCCTGGTTGTAACTGCCGCCCGCTTCCATCGTCGCGATACTTTCGTCATAGAGCGAGAACGGCGACTTTCGCCCGGTCACGCGCACGCTCCCCTTATAGAGTTCACAACGCACCGTGCCGGTGACGTTCTTCTGGCTCTCGTTGATAAACGCGTCGAGACAATACTTCGCCGGATGGAACCAGAAGCCGAAGTACACCAGTTCCGCGTATTTCGGAATCAGGCTGTCGCGCAAATGCATGACTTCGCGGTCCATCGTCAGGCCTTCCAGGTCGCGGTGGCATTCGTAGAGCACCGTTGCGGCGGGCGCTTCGTATACGCCGCGGCTTTTCATCCCGACGAACCGGTTCTCGACCATATCGCAAAGACCCACACCGTTGCGCCCGGCGATGACGTTGAGCTGCTCGAGCAACTTCACCGGATCGAGTTTCTTGCCGTTCAGTGAAACGGGGTAGCCGTTTTCGAATCCGACCTCGATTTCTTCGGGCTTGTCAGGCGCTTTCTGAGGCGGCGTGATCAGTTGAAACATTTCGTCGCGCGGCTTGTACCAGGGGTCTTCAAGCTCGCCGGCTTCGTGGCTGCGGTGCTGCAAATTCGGATCGGTGGACCACGGCTTTTTCAAACTGGCCTGCACGGGAATGCCGTATTTCGCCGCGTAGTCGATGGCCTCCTTGCGTCCCGGAATGAGCGCGCGGAATTCGGGGTCGCGCCAGGGCGCGATGATGCGCGCGCCAGGCAGCAGAGCGTACGCCGCGAGTTCGAAGCGGCATTGATCGTTGCCCTTGCCGGTCGCGCCGTGCGCGATCACTTTGGACCCTTCGGCTTTGGCGACATCTACGATCGCCTGGATCATGAATGGCCGGGCAATCGAAGTGCCCAGCAAATAGCGGCCCTCGTATTTCGCTTCGGCGCGGATGCATTGAAACACGCCCTCGCGCGCGAATTCCTTCTTGATGTCCTTGATGATGAATTTGCTTGCGCCGCTGGCCAGCGCCTTTTTCTTGAAGTCGATCTCCTCCTGCTGCCCCACGTCGATGATGACGCAGATGACTTCAAGGCCCTTCTGGGCGAGCCAGTGGACGATCACGCTGGTGTCGAGTCCACCGGAATAGAGCAGAATGACTTTCTCTTTCTTCGGAGCGGACGGAACGGATTTCTTTGCCATTGCTTCAACTTCTCCTCATAAAAAGATGGACGAGGCATCATCGCGGATGACGGTAAAACGGCAACGAAAATTTCGAAGCGTTTCCCCTCTCCCCCCGGGAGAGAGCCGACGAGCAGTTGTATCGCTCGCGGGGTGAGGGGTGAGGGGTGACCGCGGATTAATCAATACGCGTTGTGACGCGATTTTTTTGCGAAGTGAATGTATCCTATGGGCCGTTGTGCGAAATCTGATCGTGGTTCGAGCGAGCTGAATGGCATGGATTCTATTCGACGTTGCGACGACTGCCGGCGCGTGATTCACGGTCTGGCGGGGAACGCCTGTCCGTATTGCGGCGGGTCGTGCCTGAACCGCCTTGACGAACATCGCGCGGACGGCGGGCGGCTGCATACACCCGTGTTTCGCTTGACTCTGGCGTTCTGTTTCGGTCTCGCCGCCATGCAAGTCGTGGCGCTGTACATCGGCCTGCATTCGCCGCCCGCGGGACACGGCGCGCCACTGTGGCATTTGAATCTCCTCGTGGGAATGTGCGTCGCGCTGTACTGGACACTGCGGCGAGGGGAAGGGGATTTCCGCGCGCTCTTCTTTACGGCGCTGGGCATTTTTGTCTTCGGCGAAGCGTTGTCGGCGCTGTCGCGCGCGTACGGCGTCGGAGCGTTGCGCGGAATGAGCGGCGTGTTCCGCCACGCGCTGCTGGTCTTCAGCAGCCTTGCGCTCACCGCCGGCGGAACGGACACCCCCGTACATTCGCGGCATGAGCGGACCATGACTGTCGCCTGCGGTGGATTTCTGGTGCTCGCCGTGCTGCATTTGATGCTCGAGTTTGCCCGAAGCGAGAACGACACCGTCGAAGACGCGGCAACGGCGCTGGTGGCCTTTGGCGTGGCGGCGTACGCGGGAGTCGTTCTGTACCGCGAAAAAAAAGAACACGCCGCAAACAAGATCGCCAGCGGTTTGAGCGCCGAACATTTGCTGACACCGGAAAAAGATGAACGCGTGTGAAAAAATGCCGGTATCCAGTCTCAAGTTTCAACGCTATTCCTGCGGCGCCTCTTCCTCGGTATTGAAAATCTCATCGACAAAAACATCGGCATCAAAAGGTTCGAGGTCCGTCATCTTTTCGCCCAAGCCGATCCATTTCACAGGCAAATCGACTTCCGCGCGCATGGAAATCACCGCGCCGCCCTTCGCGGTGCCGTCGAGCTTCGTGACAATCAAGCCGGTGACGCCCGCTGTTTTTTCGAAATTCTTCGCCTGCCGCACCGCCGTCTGTCCCGTGTTGCCGTCGAGCACCAGCAGTACCTCGTGCGGCGCGCTGGGAAGATTCTTCTTGATCACGCGCGTGATTTTCTCGAGCTCGTCCATCAAATTCTTTTTGTTATCCAGGCGTCCAGCCGTATCGACGATCACCACGTCGATGTTTTTCGCGAGCGCCTTTTCGACGGCCTGGTACGCCACGGACGACGGATCCTGATCCTGCTTCGACGGGATATAATCCACGCCGACCCGCTCCGCCCAGGTGATCAATTGATGCACGGCCGCCGCGCGAAAAGTATCGGCCGGAGCCAGCAGCACGCTCATGCCCTCGGCCTTGAAGCGATGCGCCAGCTTGGCGATAGAGGTCGTCTTGCCGGAACCGTTGACGCCCACGATCAGGATCACCGTCGGCGTGCCGCGCGGCGCCCAATTGGACGCGCTGTTCAGCGGCGGGAAATCTCGTTTCAGATGTTCCTTGAGAAACGTCATCACCTCATTGGTGCTCTTGATCTCGCGGTCCTTGTAGGCGTCATGCAATTTCTCGACGAGGTCTTCGGCGATGCGCGGCGACACATCCGCCTGAATAAGCGTGTCGCGAATTCGGTCCGCGGCCTCCGCATCGATCTTTCGCCCAACAAGAAAATCCAGCCCATTGCGCAACAAGCGCGACATCGGCTTGACGCTCGCCACCAGCGTCGCGCTGGCTTTCTTTGCGATGTTCGTGACCGAACTGGTGACCGCCTGAGTGGTGCTGGCAACCGCCTTCCCGATCTTCTTAAAAAAATTACCCAATGCCACGTCGTCACTCCTTTAAGGAACAATAGTGTCCCAATGCCCGGCCATAATAGGCGACAAGACGTCAAACGACAAGCACGATGCCTGGTCCGAAAATTTCAACCAGAAAGTTCGAAAACACCCCCAACTAATTATCCGCGTTTATCCGCGTTATCCGCGGTTAAAAAGCCGTTTCTTCGCCGTTCATTCGCGGTTCGGCGCAAATTGTGGTGATCAATAACTGAATTTCAACCGCAGTAACCCCCACTCTCGCGCGTCCTATCCGCAGCCCTTCTCCCGGAGTCCCCTCCAAATGCGCCAATTGCCCCGCCTCGCCGCGATCCTCGCCCTGCTCCTCGTGTCCTCCTGCGGATCGCCCCCCACATCCTCCGCCGAATCCAAACTCCCCTGGCCGGCATCCGACACAAAAATAGTCGATGAATACAAAACCGAATTGAAAACAAATCTCGACGGCACGTTCGCGATTTCAACAGTCGGCCCGTGGGTCATCGCCACAGACATGGACGCGAACGACGTCAAGGGCATCGTGGACGGCTGCATTCTGCATTGCGCCGCGGGTATTCAGCGCCAACTGTTTACGCGCACACCACGCTCCACACCGGCGAAAGTCTACCTCTTCAAAGACGGCGACAGCTACATGACGTGGAACAAAAAGCTTTTCAACGAAAAGCCGATTTCAATCTTCGGTTATTACCGGCGCGCGAATAATTCGCTGGTGATGAACATCGGCACCGGCGGCGGAACGCTGATCCATGAAATGGTTCACGCCATGGCCGAGGCCGATTATCCAGACATTCCCGCGTGGCTCAACGAAGGTCTCGGCAGCCTGTTCGAAGCAAGCGGCACCTCGCCCGCCGGCAAAGTCATCGGCATCACCAACTGGCGTTTGAAGGGCCTTCAAGCAGATTTGAAAACCAATTCCGAAACGCAACTCGACAAACTCATCGGCATGGATGACAAAGATTTCTACGGCGAGCGCAAAAGCTCGAATTACGCCGCCGCGCGCTACTTCATGCAATGGCTGCAGGAACAGGGTAAGCTCGAAGCGTTTTACACTCGCATCCGCGAAAAAAAGGACAGCGAACCCAAACTCGCATTAACGGCGGTATTCGACAACAAGCTAACCATCGCGGAAATCCACAAGCAATGTTTCGAATGGGCAAAAACACTCACGATAAAAAGGTAAGTCTGTTCCCCTCTCCCCTTGAGGGAGAGGGCGGACGAGCGCGGTCGTTTGCGCTCGCCGGGTGAGGGGTAGGCGCAGATTTACATCGACGAGCGAACCCACCCCAAATCCCGCCCGCATTCGTCATTTCAATTCCCAATTCACCCCGCTATTCTAAACCCATGAAATCAAGCACGCATCCCAAAGGCGCGCAAGCCACGCTGCTTATCATAGCACTCGCTCTTTGGACAAACCCATCTCACGCCGAAGACGAGCCGCCCTTCAAACAAGCCATCAAACCCATCGCCTTCTCCTTCCCAGCCGACCACGCAAGCCACGCAGGGTATCAAACAGAGTGGTGGTATTTCACAGGAAATCTGAAAGACGAAAAGGGCCACGAATTCGGCTACCAATTCACGATTTTCCGCCGCGCCATGGCCCCAAAAGACGCAAAAGAACGCGGCCGAAAAAGCGCATGGGCAGCAGACGATTTCTATCTCCTGCATCTGGCAATCAGCGACATAGACGGCAAAGCCCACGCCGACTACGAATCACTCGAAAGAGGCGCACTGGGAATCGCCGGCGCGACGGACGTGTCGGAGCTGCTGAAGGAGCGGCACGACGTCAATCTCCCAGATCATAAAATGATCGATTACCCGAAAGACAAGCCGGAACCCTTCGTCCGCGTCTGGACGAAAGAGGCCGAGCTGAATCGGTTTCGAAACGGCTGGCAATTAAAAGCATCATCGGCACGAATTGGATTGGATTTCGATTTGTCCGAAACCTCGCAAAAATTATCACAGATCGTTTTGCATGGCGATCGCCAAGAAATAGGCCTGAGCCGCAAGGGTCCGAAGCCGGGGCAGGCGTCGTATTATTACTCTGTGCCGCGGTTGGAAACCAAAGGCACTTTAACGCTCGACGGAGCGAAATATCAGATCGCAAGAGGCCTCTCCTGGATGGACCACGAATTCGGCTCCAATCAGCTTTCGCCCGATCAAGCGGGTTGGGAGTGGTTTTCGATTCAGCTCGACAACGGCATCGAAATCATGCTGTACGTCTTGCGCAACAAAGACGGGAGCATTGAGCCAAGTTCGTCGGGAACTTGGATCGATCAACAAGTGGGCCGCGCGGGATATTTCAAAGTCGAACCCGCGATGTTGAAGCCCGGCCGAACATGGAAGAGTTTACAGAGCGGCGCAGAGTATCCCGTGGAGTGGACGCTAAAACTACCCAAAGCAGAACTGCACCTGAAAACCGCTCTCGACGATCAGGAATTCCATTCAAAACAAGGCGCTGGCATGAACTATTATGAAGGCGCAATCCGCGTCGAAGGAACATTCGGAAAACAGTCCGTAAAAGGCGAAGGCTACCTCGAAATCACCGGAAAAACCCTGGGCGGCAGAATGTGATTTTAAAAGTCCCTCCTCCTCTTTTCTCCTCCGCGAACCTCCGCGCCCTTAGCGTCCTCAGCGGTAAAAAATTCACTGGTCCTTATCGGGATCATCCTTGAATCCCATTTCAACACGCTTCTTCTGGTAACCGTCGCGCCGATTGATCTCATAGTCGAAAAGCTTTTTGAACTCGATGACGTTCTCAGGCAGCGTGGGGCTGGGGGAGGCCAGCAGTTCGTTCGCGGCATCGCGCAATCCGACCAGAATGTCGCGCCGAATCTGGCTCAGCGCGTTCAACATTTGATCCGAAGTCTGCTCGGCCGTCAGCATCAGATTGTGTGTAGCATTGTAGCCCGTCAAAATCGGCAGCAGCGATTCGGGTTGCAGGCTCAGCGCCTCGCGGTACGCGGCTTTCGCCTCGTCCTTCTGTTTCAGGCGCGAGCGCGCGACGCCCAGAAACGCCAGGATTTGCGCGCGATAATCGGCCGGCATGTCATTCGAATAGCCCAGCGAATGATCGGCTCGCGTATGCAGCGACAGTTCCAGCCAGCGCGCCGCTTCGGAAAAATCGCCGGCTTCCAGATGCGCAATGCCCAGCGGCAGATAAAGCTCGTCCGCCCAGGAATGCAGATAAAACGATTGCCGCAGCATGGGCGCCGCTTCGGCGGCCTGCCCTATCTTGATCAAAAATTCCGCGTACGTCATCGCGAGATCCGGATCCCAGGCAGTCCGGTTAAGCCCGTCGTCATAAATCTTCTTGATCGCGTTAAGCGATTTGTAATCTTCTTTGTTGCTCCGGATGTAGCGCGTCAGATGAATTTCCGCGAGCCGCGCGTAAGCCAGATGAAAACATTTCACGTCCACCGCTTCGTCGGGCCGGAACGCACCGCGTTTGGACATGTCTTCGCCAATCGCGACCGCGCGGTTGTACGCCGCCTCGGCCTCGGCAATCTTGTTCACCGACTGCGCCGAGATGCCGAAATTGTAAAGCACGCGCATCTTGTCCGGCGAGTGCTCCATCGCATTCTTCCACAGCCGGTACGGGTCGCCCCAATCGTTGTTGCGGAGCTTGGTGAACGCCACGAACGGCCCCGCGAAGCAGCATGCGAAGATAAGCGTCCAAAGTCCCGCTTCACGCTGCAAACTACTCGAACTTCCGGGCGCAGCCACCGTGCCGCTTGCCGCTTCGATTCGGCGCGCGATCGCCTGCGCCAGGCCGCACGCAAGCCACGCAATCACGCACGCGCCGCCCGCCGCGGCCAGATAAAAATTTCGTTCGCTGACAATGTCGCCGCGTTCGATGACCGTATTTGTCGGCGCGATGGCAATGAACGCCAGCAGCACGCCGAACGACCCCAGCCATCCGCGAAACGCGCCGAAGACTCCGAACGCAATCAGCCCCAGCAGGATCGCGCCCCCGGCCAGCGCGCGCGGATCGAACGGATCTGAAATCGTCGCAAATTGATGGTCGATATTCAGGTTGTGCGCAATATTGAAATCCGGGACCGTCGTGACCGTCAGCGGCAGGATGGTGCGCAGCAACATCGCCGGCAACGCATTGGCTTGCGAACATAAACTGCGGACGTATGAACTGCCTTGGTGGCCGGTCAACGCTTCAAAAACGCGCGAATACGCGTAGGGATATGCCAGTACCGCTGCCACGCCCAAGCCCACGGCAACGCACAAAAACGCCCATCCTGTTCCCACGAGCTTTTGAAAAAAAAATGCGCGAATTCCGGCGCGCGCCGCTTTTCCCTCTCCCCCCGGGAGAGGGCCGACGAGCGGCAGTATCGCTCGCGGGGTGAGGGAATCGCGCGGCGAACATGCGCCGCCCAGCAAACCGCCAACAATCAGAGCGCCGAGCGCCAATTGCGACGAGATCCACAAACAGCCTTCATTGCGCCCGGCCGCGCCCCATCCCAGCGCGATAAGCGCCAGCACCATTCCGCCCAATAGGCCCAGAGATAATTTCGGCGACGGGCCGCGCCGGAAGAAACAGAAATACACCAGCGCGACAGCCACGGGATAAGTGATGTGGCTCTCTTTTGTCAGCAGCGCGCACGCGCCGAAAAACAGCGCCAGAAACGAAGGCCAGAACCACTTGGGCCAGTATTCCTTCGCGCGGTAGGCCGGCGCCACGAATCCCATGCGTTGAAACGCAATCGAGGCGCAGTACATCCCGAGCAGATAAAACATTCCGCCCATGCCGTTGTCGCGCCCGGAAATATAGGTCACCGATTCCGTGCACAGCGGATGCGCCGCAAAAATCGCAGCGGCGGCGATGGGCCGCATATCCGGTTCGTCAGCGCCGGCTCCGGCATTCTTAGAAGCCTTCAGGCATCGCCGCAGCAAGCCGTACAGCGCCAGCGCCGCGATCAAATGGCAGGCGATGTTCCACCCGCGAAAAAACCGGACATCCGGTATGTCGGGGTGGGTCGGATTTTTCGTGCCGAACTGCTGGGCGAGATAGTAACTGACGACATTCGAGAACCACCAGATTTTGCGGTCCTTGGTGATGGTGATCTGGTTGAGCGTGCTGAACGAGCGAATCGCGGTATTGCGCAAAATGTATTCAGGATCATCGAAATGATAGGGCGCATCCAGGCTCTTGCCGTATGCAAGCAGCACGATCGCCACCAGCGCCACGACATGCAAAACCGGCTGTGCGAACCAGGCTCTGCGCGGCACGCCGAGTAATGCATTCCACGCCACGGCCGTCGCGAATTTCACATTCGCCCAGCCAATGCGCCGCCACAGTTTCGCGGGATCTTGAATCAATCGATAGAACCATTCCATCCCCACAAGCTGGACAAACTGCGGCGCGCGTTTCTTCGCTCCGGCAAGAATATCCGCGTACCCGCCCGCCGCCAGTCCGACGACGCCAGCCGGGCGGCAGCAGCGCGCGAGGAAGTTTTCTTTGTCCGGCGAGGGGCGCGCGACAATCAACACATTGAATTTCTCGTCGCGCAATTTCGCGATGAGCGCTTGTTCTTCCGCGTCACCCTGGTCGTAACCATGCTGCCCCTCGACCGCAGCAAGATCCGGAAAACGCGTTTTCACATTCGCGACCGCGGCGGCATTCAGTTCAGTCGTCGCGCCATAAATAAAAACTTTCCAGTCGCGCGCGCTGCCTTCTTCCAGCAGCCGTTCGCATAAATCTGGAATCGCAATGCGTTCGCCGCACGGCACGCCCAGCGCCCGCGCGCCCCAGACGAAACCCTTGCCATCGGGAATCAGCACATCGGCTTTTAAAAACGCGTCGCGCAACGCCGCGTCTTTCGCCATCGCCGTGGCATACGGAGCCGAAATCCCCACGACCGAGCATCCCGTCCGATTTGCGGCGCATTCAATGAGGTGCTCGAGAATCTGTTGCGGCGAGGCGAGATCGACCGCCGCGCTCAACACGGCGCGCCGTTCGAACGCGGCGGCGGCAGCGGGTGCCGGGGATTGTGAAAGAGTGGCTTCGGGCGGCGGGTTGTCTGCGTTCACGTTTCGCGGTTCAGTGTTTGAAGTCAAGAGGACAAGCATGTTCTTGTTTTAGTGTGTGTCAAAAACGAAGCGGGATATTACCACAAGAATGCAAGTGGCAAAGCACGTCTGCATTCAAATTGAATTTATTCATCCGCACATGTTGTGGTGCAGGCTTCCAGCCTGCATGGAGATGGTGTCGCATTAACCATGCGCGAGTCAATAGAGCATTTAACGATTGAATGCTTCTTGCCTTCAGCGCCAACGGCGCGAACTATTATAACCCAGGCTGGAGCCGGTACTCCGGCGCAGGCCTGGGTCGCGAGGTTTTAAGATATCCAAAGCCCCAACGGGGCGAGCTACATTCGATCGCGAATTGCTCTAGCGATCGTTCACAGATTCAATCCATGACTCCGCTTCGCCGCATTCACGACGTTCCTCAACAGCATCGTCACCGTCATCGGACCCACTCCACCAGGCACCGGCGTGATCCAACTCGCTTTTTCTCGCACGGCGTCGTAGTCCACGTCCCCAACCGTTTTGAAGGCAGGATTGCCTTTGTCGGTGAGCGTCTGCTTGCCATCAGGGCCGAGCACCGGCACGCGGTTGACGCCAACGTCGATCACCATCGCGCCGTCCTTAACCATGTCGGCTTTGACGAGTCCGGCTTTGCCCACCGCCACGATCAGCACGTCCGCGCGGCGCGTGTGCGACGCAAGATCGCGCGTTGCAACGTGGCACGTCGTCACGGTGCAGAAATCGTGCAGCATCATCAGACCGACCGGCTTGCCGACGATCTGGCTGTGGCCGACGACGGTGCATTCCAATCCGCGCAGATCGACGCCCGTCGATTTGATCAATTGATATGCGGCCATCGCAGTGCACGGCGCATGATGCGCGATGCCGTAAACCAGCAGGCCGAGGTTCACCGGATGTACGCCTTCAGCGTCTTTGTTCGGTTCAATCGCGCGCTGAGCGATGAAGGTGTTGAGACGCGACGGCAGCGGCAGTTCCAAAATGATGCCGGTGACTTCCGGCGACGCGTTCAATTCGTGAATTCTATGCTGCAGCGCCGTCTGGCTGATCGAATCGGGAAGCTGCACCATCTGGAATTCAATGCCCAGCGACGCGCTGAGTTTCTTCTGGCTGTTGACGTAAATCTGCGACTCCGGCTTCGCGCCCACCTGGATGCAGGCCAGCGAGACGAACTTGCCCTCGGCGCGCAAGGCAGCGGCATCGCGCGCAATGTCCGCACGAATCGCATTGGCCAGCGCAGTCCCTTCAATAATCTGAGCGCTCATGATTCTCTTCGTTTTCTCACGGATGAACGACAATGTTATCGAGGAAAATCGACATTAATTCAAATTTAAATAGAGATACAGGCATTGCATTCGTATTTAATCGCTAGAAAGGTTCGCGGCGCGACGGAAGGATCGCGTTTCAAACGATCGAATAATTTGGCGACATCTCCGGATTCGTCGACGTCAGGCCAAGAATAGTCTCGATGACATTCTATGCCGCAATTGCGTAGTTGTTGGGCTTGATCCATTGCCGTATCGCGAGACGACCAGCGGATATTCTCAAATACTTCGCAGGGAGCATTTGAAGGTAATGACAACGAAGCGTAGCCACCATCGGATGCTTCCGTACAATAAGCTGTGCCGCGTTTCGGAAACCCTAACGATGGTCCTTGAATCATTGAAAATGGCAAATCGGGCGCATCGGTACCGATAAAAACATAAGGTCCGATGTGAGCACTCCGAACGTCGGTAAGCCCGTTAGCCAAGCGTTTGCCCAAATCCTCGCCACGTTGTGGCACCAATTGAAATCGATCTAAGACCTTCGGAATGCTTGCGAGCAATGTTCGGAATGCCGCCTCTGCATCCGGCGGATCAAAACACAAAACACAATCTATTTTTTCGTCGAGCGTTCGCACGATCCGTTCCACTAAGTCGAGCAGAAACGCCTCGGCCAAACGCGCCGCAGCCTCCGCGCCCACGACGGGAATCAGGCGCGTTTTGACCTTTCCCGGCGCCGGATATTTGGCGAACATTATAAGCGTCGCGTCGAACGCCATTAGCAGCACTTTCCAGCACTCGCGTGCCCATGATCGCCGCCGCAACAATCGTGATCGGCCGGGCCGCATTTGCTCTGCTTGGGATTGCGCACGGCGTTCGCTGGCGCTTCAAAGGGAAACGCCATCTGTTGGTCAATCGGGTCCATCGGCTCCAGGCCGATTGTTTCATTCGCGTACGGTTCGCTCGTAAGCGTGGCGTACGTGCGGCTGCCCACGGCCATGCGCATTCCACGGCGCAGCACTGTGCCGTCGTCGGCCAAAACTTGTTTCCAAGGACCGCGATAAATCGCCGCCTGATTCAATTCCTTGTTGGCCATCGCGGGCGGTTTGTGAGCCACGACGGTGGCCGAGCGAAATTCGATTCCTTCGACAGTCCTCCACGGCTGCTCGTCGCGCTTTTCCAGATTAATGCCGCTGAAGCCCGCGTTTTCGAACGCGAGCAGAAAGCGATCCTCGCGGAACGCGCCGCTGATGCATCCGCTCCACAATTCCGGGTCGTTCGCCATGCGCGCCGGAACATCTTCGTCGCTGACAATGTCGCTGATCGCGGCGCGCCCGCCGGGCTTGAGCACGCGAAATATTTCGGCAAAGAGTTTCGCTTTGTCGTCAGGCTTCACGAGGTTCAGCACGCAGTTCGACACCACGAGGTCGATGGAATCGCTGGGAATCAGCGGCCGCTCCGCGCGCAATTTGGCGCAGACCGTTTCGAAACGCTGAAGATCGTCGAGCGACTTCAGCGCTTCGCCATGCAGGAATTCTTCGACAAGCGTGTAATCAAGTCGCAAATCCTGAATCTTCCCCTTCTTGAATTCAACATTCGCATAGCCAAGCTTTTCCGCGACCGCCTTGCGGTTGCGCACGGCAAGGTCGAGCATCTCGTCATTCCAATCAACGCCGATCACTTGGCCATCTTTTCCGGCAAGTTTGGCGGCAATGTAGCAAATCTTGCCGCCGCCGGAACCAAGATCGAGCACCGTATCACCGGCACGCACATAGCGGCTCGGATCGCCACAACCATAATCGCGGTCGATGATCTCCTGTGGAATGTGGTCAAGCAGCGTCGAGTCAAACGACACAGCGCAACACAGCGTTTCCTCGCGCTGCTGCGCGCCTTTTGAGTAACGATCTTTTACGGCGGATTCGTGGTCTAGCATTTTGAATTCCTGATTCGAGTTTGAGGTTTGCGCCTCTCCTTATAATGTAAACAGAATAGATATAGTGAGCAAAAGTATTAATGAGCTTCGGAGCAAACCGTGCTGGGGGCTCCAGTGGGATTTGCATTGCAATATCTCGATGAGTTTTGGCGATCCGAAATTGAGAATTAGAGAACCTTATCTTTCTAAATCTCCCTCGCCCCATGTTCGTGAATCCGCCGCGAGGCGGGGTGTAACGGTCAAAGGCCGCTGGTGGCTATGGCTGCGGGTGGCGCATTGGACGATCGATATCCAGGGAGAAAGGCTTGCGAATGGTTCAAGCTCTGAGCGGCGTATTTTGATTGCGCTTGCAAAACTTCAGGGGCAAATCCTGACGCGAGCAACAATCGACGCGCAAACTGGCGCAACGCGATTTGAGTTCGATCTGGGCGGTGTCTTAACCATAAGACGTTATAGATGCTATCCTGACGATGAACTTTGGATGCTTTATAAGCCGAATGGATTCGTGTTGACAGTGCGCGGCGATGGGAAGTACGGGCATGTGACGGGGTCCGGGCGGCGCGACTCGGGATTTAGAGCTATTCCAAAACGAGCCGTGTTTTTTACCAAATGATTGGGTTCAACGATGACTTGGCGACACGCTCATCGCGTTTTAATTTCCAAACCCATCGGCTGAATAGTGACCGTCTCCGTCAGATCGCTTGTCGCGCCCTTTTCGGCGTACGAAAGCCGCAGCGAATTCAACACCACCAGAATCGAACTGACAGCGATGGCCGCCGCACCCACAGTCGGCACGAGACGATTGAAAAACGCCAGGGGCAGCATCACGGCGGTAAAGGTCAGCGCGATCCACAGGTTTTGCCGAATGATGCGCGCGGCCACGCGCGCGGTTTTCAGGACGGCGGGAACGCCGCGCACGTCGCCGGAGACCAGCACGATCTGCGCCGAATCGACAGCCGCTTCCGCCCCCGCGCCCAGTGCAATCCCGACATCCGCCGCAGCCAGAGCGGGCGCGTCGCTGGCGCCGTCGCCGACCACCGCCACGCTGCGGCCATGTTCGCGCAATCCGCGCGTGAAGTCGGCTTTGCCCTCCGCCGTGGCCTGCGCATGAATCTCGGTTTCGTTCAGCCCGCACGCTCTGCCGACCGTGCGCGTCTGCGCGAGCGATTCGCCGGAGATCAAATGCACTGAAGCACCATCTTTTCGCAGCAACGCCACCGCTTCGGACGCGCCTTCCTTAATGCGTTCTTCGAGCGCGATCGCGCCCAGCGTGTCGCCGCTTGCCCGGCACAGAAACATCACCGCCGCGCCCTCGCTTTCGGCTTCGGCCGCCCGGGCGGCAAGCGATGGATGCACCTCGATGCCGCTTCCCACGACGTAGTTGCGCGGAAACAGGCGGAATTCGGTTGAACCGAAAAATCCACCCACTCCGCCGCCGGGGAGCATCTCGCATTTTTCCGCGATCGGCACGGCGATTCCGCGCCGCCGTGCTTCGCGTTCAATACACTTCGCGGAATCCTGCCGCGTGCGTCCGCCCAATGCCGCGGACAGCGCCAGCACGGAGTCGCGGTTGATATCGGGCGCGGCGAAAATCTCGCGCACGCGGAACACGCCGCAGGTCAGCGTACCGCTTTGATCGAAGACCACGTCGGTCGCCCGCGCGGCGGCTTCCAGCGCGCTGCCTCCTTTAATAAGAATCCCGCGCCGAGCCGCCAGCCGCGTGGCGATCAGCACAGTCATCGGTGTCGCCAACCCAAGCGCGCACGGACACGCCGCGACCAGCACCGCGATGGACGGCCGCAGCGCCACCGAAACGGACGGCGTTTTCAATAAAAACGAAAGAACGCCGCCTTCTATATTCGCAACCATTTCAGCGCCGATCCAGCCTTTTGCGACGAACCACGCCATGGCCAGCGGGCCGCAGTATCGGAATGCGAACGCGGCGAGCGAAATCAAAATGGTCAGCGGCACCAGCGCCGCCGCGATGCGGTCGGCCATGACTTCCGAGCGCCCTTTAGTCAGGCGCGCGCGCTCGACGAGCATTGAAATATGAGCGAGCGTCGAATGCGGCCCCACGCCCATCGCGCGAACGTGCAGAAATCCCGAGCCGTTCAAACTCGCCACAACGACGCGGTCACCGATCACTTTCGACACGGGCCGCATGTCGCCGGTGAGCGGCGATTCGTCGATATGCGTGCAGCCTTCGAGCACTTCGCCATCGACCGGCACGCGTTCGCCGGGCGCAACGAGCACGATGTCGCCGATCGCAACCGCGCCCGCGGGAATAATCATTTCGCGTCCATCGCGCAGCACACACGCTTCGCGCGGCAACAGCGCTTCGATGCCGCCCCAGAGATCGTCCGCCGAATCGCGCGCCAGCGATTCGAGCCACTTGCCCAGACTGACGACGGTGAGAATCAATGCGGCGCTGTGAAACTGCGGGCTCCAGCGCGACAGGTCGGGATCGCCTGTCGCCTGCCCCAGAAAACACAGCAGCCCCTGTCCATAAGCAGCGGTGGACGCCAGCACCACGAGGCTGTCGAGATTGAAACGCCAGCGCCGCAGCGACTTGAAAAACTCAATGTAATACTCCCAGCCCACCGCGATTTGCGCGGGAGTGGCCAGGAGGAACATTAGCATCAGTTTCCATGAATTGTTGGTGTTGACCGAATGCGCCACGAAAATCAGCGCGGTCAAAACAGCCCCGGCGCAGAAACGGGCCTGGCGGGATGCAATCAGTTCGTGAACGTCGCCCAGGCACGAATCCGGCGAACCGTCCGAATCCGCTTTTGCAAGTGTCGCATGGAATCCAACGGCATTGACCGCATCGGCCAGCATCGAGGGCGTCACGGTGGCGGCGTGGCGGATCGTCGAGAGGCGCGTCAGCAGATTGACGCCGGCGCTTTCGACGCCGTCGATTGCGCGCAACGCACCCTCCGCGCGTCGCACGCTTTCAGCGCTCTCCAGGCCGCCCACGACGAGAATGGTGATGCGTTCGCCCTCTGCTTGCGCGGACGATGAGTCCATTGTGCCGAATAAAAACATAATTGTGCTCCAGCGATAGGGAAAGTCGATGCTTTTACTATCGTCAGAAAGGGATCGTGGCTGGATAAGATCGGCGCAGAAGCGCGAGATTATCGGAATGTCACCCGGAAATAAATAAACTCTGCAAAATAAAGTTTGACAAATTCGCGTTTGTCCCGAATATAGAAACGGTAGGTGAACGCCTGCGATATGGAGCAAACATGGCAATGGATGCGAAATTGAAAGCGGCGGTCGATGCCGCGCCGCGCTGGCCGGTGATTGCGCCGCCGGTGGAATACGAACGCATGCCGCGGCATATCGCGATCATCATGGACGGCAACGGGCGCTGGGCGATGTGGCGCGGGATGATCCGCATCAATGGGCACGAGGCGGGCGTGAATTCAGTGCGCGCGTGCACGAAATTTTGCGGCCAAACGCATGTCTCGGCGCTGACGCTTTACGCGTTCAGCACTGAAAACTGGAAGCGGCCGCAATCCGAGATTCGCTTCCTGTTCCGCTTGCTGAGGAAATTTCTCGTCAGTGAGCGCGCCGAATTGATCGCCAACAACGTCCGGCTGACGGCAATCGGAAATATCGCCGGATTGCCTGAAGAAGTCCAGGCCGAACTGCGCGAATCGCAGGCGCTGACCGCGCGAAACACGGGATTGAATCTGTGCCTCGCGCTCAATTATGGAGCGCACGACGAAATCCTGGAGGCCGCACGGCGCATCGCCGCAAGGGCCACCGCCGGGACTCTCGATCCCGAGGCGATTGACGAGAACGTGTTCGAAAGCGAGCTTTTCACCGCGGGCATGCCCCCGGTCGATCTGCTGATCCGCACGGCGGGCGAGCGGCGCCTCAGCAATTTTTTGCTCTGGCAAGCAGGCGGCGCGGAGTATTATGCGTCGCCGGTCTGCTGGCCGGAATTCCAAACGCGCGACTTGGAAGCGGCTGTTTTGGATTTCGCTCATCGCAAAATGATCATGGCTTAAAAGCGGTATCAGGTTCCTGGTTTCAGGTTTTTCGATTTGAAAAAGTGCGAGAATGGTTGAAAGTTCGATTCCCTGAAACCTGAAACTTGGAAACGTATGCTTGTAAAACGATTTTTTGCCGCGACGTTGATGATTTCGCTGCTTGCCGGAGCTCTCTGGCTGGATGTGCGGCATTTTCACGACAGCATCATGCTTCACCTCGTATTTCTGGTCGGTGCCTATTTCAGTTTCCGCGAATTCTGGCCGATGTGCCGCGCGACCGGGAATCAGACGTTTTCCGTCTGGGGCACATTCAGCGGCTGCGCGCTGGTCGTCGTGCATTATTTTTGCATGAAACTGCAAACGGATCCCGGCACGCGGGCGTCGGCGCTGCAGTCGTCGAATCTCTTGAACGGCGGGCTGGCGCTCGCCATTTTGGGCTCGTTTCTGTTGAGTGCCAATCGCCAGCGGCTGGAATCGTCGCTCGGCGGCGTGGCCGTCACGAGCCTGGGGCTGTTGTACATTTTCTTCCTGCCGTCCTTTGTGTTGAAACTGCGTCATTTAAACGAAAACGGCTCCTTGGGCGGACCCGTCGATGGATGGAACGAGTTCGGCCATAAAATGGTTGTGGCCACAATCGTGCTCGCCAAAGGCTGCGACGTGTGGGCATTACTCTTTGGAAAATTGCTCGGCCGCCACAAAGCGTTTCCCGTTCTGTCGCCCGGAAAAACAATCGAAGGTCTGGTTGCGGGACTGGTCGGCACCGTGCTGACGGCGTTGTTTCTTCAATGGAGCGCGATCGGCGTATTGTCCAAGTTTCCGCAATGGAAGGCGGCGCTGCTCGGCCTCTGCATTGGGTTTTCAGGTATTTTGGGCGATCTGGCCGAGAGCCTCCTTAAAAGGAGCGCCGGAGCGAAAGACGCCGGTCATGTCGTGCCCGGTTATGGCGGCGCGATGGATGTCGTCGACAGCCTGATGGTCGCTGGACCCGTTGCTTATTATCTGATTCCGGCTATGCTGTGATTCGTGTTTTCCCCTCTCCCCTTGGGGAGAGGGCCGACGCATGTACCCATGCGCGGGGTGAGGGGGAATCGTCCAATCCCAGTGAAACTCGACGATTACCCCTCACCCGGCGAGCGAGTACGCTCGTCCGCCCTCTCCCTCAAGGGGAGAGGGGAAAGCCATGCATTTGGTATTTTCATTGGAATCCGGGATTATTGAGTGCGAAAGACAATTGAAATTAAGGATCGCGACAGCCTGCGCGAAATATTGGGCGTCGGCGACAGCCATCTGCGCCGGGTCAAAGAAGCGCTGGGCGTGGCGGTGTTCGCACGCAATGAAATGCTGCATCTCGAAGGCACCGACGCCGCCGTGGATGGCGCGGCTCGGGCGTTTCTAGCCATGGAACGGATCGTGCGCAAAACGCAGAAGCTCCAGATCGCGGATGTGGACAGAATCCTCGACGCCGTTGAACAGGATGGCAGCGACGATCAGGTGGACGACGCCGGATTGGTGGGGCATCCCGCACATGTGCGCAAGCCCAAAGAAGACAGCCTTCGCCCCTTGGCCGGGCGCGTGCGGCCGATGTCCGATGGACAAGAACGCTATCTCGAGGCGATCAAAAAGCACGACATCGTCTTCGCGATCGGTCCAGCTGGATCGGGCAAAACGTATCTGGCGGTCGCGTCGGCGATCGAAGCTCTATCGAAAAATCAAGTCAACCGCATTGTCCTCGTGCGGCCCGCGGTCGAAGCCGGCGAGCGGCTTGGTTTTCTGCCGGGCGATATGCAGGAGAAAATCAATCCATATTTGCGCCCGTTGTATGACGCGCTGCACGACATGCTCAATCCGCATCAGGTCGCCAGGTTTTCTGAGAAGGGCGTGATTGAGATCGCGCCGCTGGCGTTCATGCGCGGCCGCACCCTGAACAGCGCGTTTGTGATTCTCGACGAGGCTCAAAATACGACGCCGAAGCAGATGAAGATGTTTTTGACGCGTCTGGGGCGCGACTCGAAAACCGTTATCACCGGCGACGTGACGCAAGTCGATCTGCCGGACGGTGATCTGTCCGGCCTGAACCATGCCACGCGAATTTTAAAGGACGTGGAAGGGATATCGTTCGTGCATTTGGAAAAGCAGGACATCGTCCGCCACCCGCTGGTGCAGCGGATTGTTCACGCGTACGACAAACACGACGCCTAGGATTTGGATTCTGACCGTGTCATCGATGTTTAACAACAAAACCACGTTGCGGGCTTCGCGCACCGGAACGACGACCATCATACCGGTGGGCGCGATGCCTCGCACGAAAGCGGGTTTTTTCGGCGGGGAAGGGCTGGGGCCGCCGGGCGTGCTGTTCTGCGTGCTGTTTTGCGCGGCCGCGTCCGCGATCATGGACTTCGGCGTGGTTCCGCCGCCGTACATCGTCAACGCGCGTTCGCCCATCGATTTCTCCGCGCGGGCGGCCTACAACTATAAAGATTCGGATGAGTTGGATCGGCGGCGCGAGGAATCGGCCAATCGCGCACCTCGTGTCTATGTCGAAGAGGAGGAGTGGGAGGAGAAGATCCTCGGCGATTTGGAAAAATTGACGGCGATCGTCGACAAGGCCTCGAGCGAAAACGACGCGCGCGAAAAAGTGGCGGCGGAGCATTTTTCACAGAATTACGCCTCGCTCGCCGGCGAGATGTTTAAAAGGAGAGGCCCCGCGCTGACGCGGTTGAACGGTTTGATCCGCGATGAAATGCGCAAGCAATTTAACGAGGCGGCGATTCTTTCCGAAGAAGATTACAAACGGGAAGCGAACAAGCGGGAACCGCGCACCATTGTTCGCACCGGCAAACGAGGTGCCGAGCATCTCGTGGCAACCGTTCAGGCCAAAGACTACAAAAAACTGTCCGTCGCGCTGGAAGATATTCAAAACGCGAGCCGCCGGGATATCGACAATGCGTCGCTCAATTTGCAATGGCAGATGTCGGCTTATTTGGAATCGAAAATGCGGCCCGGATTGATCTTCGACGAAGCGCGCACGGAGGCCAGGCAGCGCGAAGAACTCGCGAAGGTCGGCGGTGGCGAAGTGCGCGTCGAAAAAGGCGATACGATTCTGAAAAGAACGCAGATTGTCCGCCCGTCAACGCTTGAAAAGTTGCGGCAGGAATATCGCGCGGTGAAAGCCGGCGCCACTCTGGCGGATCGCGTGAAACGGCTGGCCGGATTGGCGACGCTGGCGGCCGGCGTGCTGATGGTTTTTTTCATTGTTGCCGGACGCGTTGAACCGGAGATCTGGGAACGCCGGCGCGCGCTGGTGATGCTGGGACTTTTCAGCCTGGGGGCGCTGGCCTTCTGCCGCGCGCTGACGATCGCTGGCTTGAGCCTCGCTTATGCGCCGTTCGTCTTTGTCGGCATGGCGGCATCTCTGGCATTCGGCCAGTCCGTGGCCATGTTGACGTTAACGGGCTTGAGTCTGCTTGCGGCGTGCGCGACCGTGAGCTGGGAAGCGGTGCCGATCGACGGCGGAATGCCGTTCCTCAGCGTGGCGTTGCTGGCGGGCGGAATCGCGGCGGCGTTGCCCGCCAAGAAATTGCGCGACCGCTGGGATCTGCTCAAATACGGCGTGCTGGGAGGCTTGCTCCAGGGCAGCGTGGTCGCGGGACTTTATTTATTGAACGCGGAGTCGGCTGCGCCCGGCGTGGATTCGGAATTGATCGCCGCGCCGTGGCCGCGCAGCGGCACGCCATTCCTCGCCGACGCACTGATCGCGTATTGCAACGGCCCCATCTGTGGGCTGCTGGTGCTCGGTTCGCTGCCGCTGATCGAATCGCTCTTTGGCATCCTGACCAACATCCGCCTGTTCGAACTGGCCGACATGAATCAGCCCGCCCTGCAACTCATTCAGCTCGAAGCCCCCGGCACGTTCGCGCACACGCTGCAAGTGCGCTTCCTCGCCGAGCCGGCGTCGGATGCCATCGGCGCGCACACGCGGCTGGTCAGCGCCGGGGTGCTCTACCACGATCTCGGCAAGACGCGCAAGCCGGAGTATTTTGTCGAAAACACGCCCGACGCCGAAATCCGGCACGCGCGGTTAAAGCCTTCCGTCAGCGCGCTGCTGATCATTTCGCATGTGAAGGACGGCATCGATCTCGCGCACGAATACAAACTGCCGCAGCAGATCGTCGATTTCATCCCCCAGCACCACGGCACGACATTGGTCAGTTATTTTTATCATTCGGCGGTGCGGGACGCTGAAAAAGATGCGCAAGCCGAGGGCGGCGGGACGCCCGGCGCTGAAGTCGAAGAGGCGTTTTTCCGCTATCCCGGCCCCAAGCCGCGCACGCGCGAGACAGGCATTGTGATGCTGGCGGATACGATTGAAGCCGCGTCGCGAACGCTCCAGAATCCCAGCGCCACGCGGCTGCGGCAGTTCGTCCACGATCTCATCATGGACAAGATGCTCGACAATCAGCTTGACGAATGCGATCTGACCTTCGCCGATCTGGCGCTGATTGAAGACGCCTTCCTGCGCGTGCTCGCGACGCGCTTCCACTCGCGCATTCGCTACCCCGGACAGGATGAAGAAGATGCGCCGGAAAACGGCCGTGAGAAAGAATCCGAAACAGAAGAAAAGTAGAATGAACCGAACGCCCGAAATGAAACTGCTTGTCACGCGCGCAAAAGGCTCGCCGGCCCGGCCCGGCAAGGCGGAACTGGGAGTCGCATGTCTGCGTGCATGGGCCATGATCCCGCCGAAACGCTGTCCCGAAGCATTCAAATACAATTGCCTGAGCCTCGACGTGAGCCTGATCGATGACGCCGCGATGGCTGAAAAAAATCAGACATTCATGCGGCACGAAGGCCCGACCGACGTGCTGTCGTTCCCCATCGCCGATTTCGATCACGAGCGCGGCAGTTTTCATTTGGGCGACGTGCTGATCGGTTTCGAGACCGCGCAGCGCGAAGCCGCCGAGCGCCGGATTTCCGTTGCGGAAGAAGTGACGCGCCTGTGCGTGCACGGCTTTTTGCACTGCATGGGCTACGACGATACGACGCCCGCAAAACGCCGAACAATGTTCGCGATCCAGGAGAAGGCCGTGCTGGCAGAAGCCCAGTCACCCCGCTGACGGGGTCGCACCGCTGAAAAAAAGATTTAATTATCCACCTTTTATGACAATCGCGTTAGAATCCACGTCTAGCGCACAAGTTCGCACGTGGTTCTCCGTTATAGATATAGAGAATCGGCAGTTTCGGGCGCTTATGGCACGATTGTATTTAAGGGGGGGCCACGAATGGCACTCAAGCGCGCCACGCACACTCTCGCACTTCTGATTCTGGCGATGACGCTCCAGGCCGCGGCACACGCCGCGGTTGCGGGCGGCCCAGTTTCGCCCGACTTCGACGGCTGGATCGAGAAGCTCAGCGGTGACGATTTCGACGACCGCGCGGAGGCTGCCGGAAAACTCGCCGCGCAGGGAGAAGCCGCCCGCCCCGCGCTTGAAAGAGCGCTTGCGTCGAATGACGTTGAAACGCGCGCGGCCGCGGCGCGCCTGCTCGGGCTGCTGTTCCATTCCGGCGCGCGGCTCATGGCGTTCGACCGCAACGGAAAACCGGTCGATGGCGCCGAGGCAACCGTCAGCGTGTGGGATACTTCGGATCGGTATCAACAAAGCAATCGCACGATTCCGCCGCTGAAACTCGAAGCGGACGGTACGGCGGAAATTGAAGATCTGAAGCCAGGCACCAGCACGTTCAGTTTCAATTGGCAGAAGTGCTGGGTCGCCGGCGAAGTGTCGTACAACGGAACCAGCTATTCCAGCCTCGTGGCGAACGTGCGCGGTGGAAAGATGCCGCTCTTGTTTTCGCTTTCCAAAGGCGGATCGGTCAAAGGCTCGGTGCGCGACAAGGACGGCAAGCCCGTCAAAGACGCCGAATTCGTTCTGTATTCGGCCTCCTATTTCAACGCCGATCTGTTGGATGCCCGCGGCGAAAACCAATCCATGCGTCCGATAGCCACCGGAACCACCGATGTCGCGGGCGACGTGTTGATCGAAGGCGTGGGCGATGGCGTGTATATCTGCGCGGCGTGGTCGAACGGCGGCATGCCCATTGAAGGCGCGACGATCCGCGTGCGCGAAAAGCAAACCACCGTTGCATCCGCGGTCACCGTTTCCACCGCGCTTCCCGGCAAATGCACGTTCGCGCTGAGAGGCATCGCCGAACCTAAAACCGCCGAGGAATTGCAGGCGGCCAAGCAACAGATCAAAGCCAAGCCCGACGACCCCAAGAAACCGAATCCCAGCGAAGTAGAGCCGAAAAAAGAGGCCTTGGATCCGAAAATACCGGTGCTGCTTAAGAACGTGAAAGTGTTCGTCGAGGAGGATTTTCTGTACGACGGTCCCGAGGGTGAGCGCAGGCAGCGCAAGGTTCAGGCGGAGAAGATCCGCAACAACCGTTTCCGCCAAAAGCCCCAGAACGAAACCGATGAAAACGGCAGGATCACGCTGGACAATTTGCGCGCCGGGAAACACCGCATCACGATCAAATGCCCTAGCAACGCGCCGAAGACGCTGACCGTGGAAATTCCGCCCGGCGGCAAGGCCGATCTGGGCGAAGTCGCGCTCGACGTGGGCGGCACCATCGCGTTCAAGGCGAACGCCGCGAATGGAAAGCCAATCTCCGACAACATTACCGCATTTCCCATCCCCGAAGACGAAAACGCTCAGGCCGACGTTCCGCAGGAAGTGCTGGGATATATTCGCGGGCTGAACACCTTTGACGAGGCGCGAAATTTAATGACCTATCAACGCCGCATGATTATTCGCCGCTCCGGTGAGTCCGAAGAAGCGAAAGATATCACCGTCAAAAATTTGACGCCCGGGAAATACGCGTTGCTGGTCTTCCGGCAGCTTCCGGCCCGGATACAACAGGTGTTTTTGATTTGCGGTATTTCGGTGGAGGCCGGAAAAACAACCGAACTTCCGGCGATGATCTTCCCCACGCTATCGGCCGCGGCAAAGGCTGCCGATCCCACGTTCCTCAAGGGAAAAGTCATCGGAGCCGCGGGGGAGGCGCTGGCGCACTCCACTGTTTATTATCAAATGGCCAACGGAGGCAGCACCGGAACCAATTTGAACGCGGACGGCACCTTCCAGATTCACAATGGCGGATTGGGATTCGGCGGCACGATTCGCATCAAAGTGCCCGGCTATAAAAATGCGGAGTTCGATTGCTCCGCCCCGGGCGTCGACACGGGCAACATCGAGATCAAGCTCGAAAAAATGAAATACGGCGATCTGCGCATGCGCATCGTCGACGAAGCCGGCAAGCCCATTTCGGGCGCATCCGTCGATTCCGCGCCCAATGTGAATTACAATTATTTTTACAACTACTACCGCCGGTTCAAATCGCTGAAGAAAGCATCCGATGCCAAAGGCGAAGTTCTGTTGGCGGGGATGAGCGTCGGCCTGCGGCGGATTCTCGTCATGCGGGACGGTTATTATCTCGCCGATCCGGTTCGCGTGTCGATCCTGCCCGACACGGAAACGCAGGTCGTGGTAATGATGCGCAAAGGCCTGACGGTCTCCGGCAAGCTGAATGCGCCGGCCGGTGCAGGTATGGAAAACGCAGTCGTGACCTTGCGGCGAACGCGGGACAGCGCGGCGTTCACCGTAAGCGCGGGCGGATCGGGCGAGTTTTCCATTGGCGGGCTGGCGCCGGATAATTACGTCCTCACCGCCGAAGCGCCGCTGCTTTCGGTCAGGGCGCCGCGCGAACTTGAATTGATCGGCGAATCGAAAACGGACATGAATTTGGAACTGGTGAAAAAAGGCGGATGCGCCGTGCAACTCGACCCGGCGCTGAAGGGGCGCATGGCGTATTTGTACGACAAGGACATTGCCGAAAAAAGAAGCCGGAACGCATCCGCCAGTTTGGGGTATGCGGGTTTCTCGTACATCGACGCGGACGGCAAAGCCGAATTCTGGGGCGTCAAGCCGGGCGTGTACCGGGCTTATGTCGCGTTAGAAAATCGCCGCACGGGAAACGCCGCGAAAAAAGATGCCGAAAAGTTCGCGAGCCGCGTCGAATGCAACAGCTACTCCGATCCATTTGAAATCAAAGAGCCGAAATTATTCTCCGAATTGAAATTGGAGGATGCGGCGAAGCTTTCATTTCCGGATACGTCCGCTTCGGCCACCGTGAAATTTGTGTTCCGGAAAAGCGCGGTCGATTCGAACGGAAAAAATGCCGGCGTGCAAACGAATGTGACGCTGACCATCAAAGGGGAGTATTGTTCGGGGCTGTACAACTTTTATCAGCGCCCGCGCAATCAGGCGGGCGGATCGGCGAACAAACTGCGTGTCATCGGGGTTCTGCCGCCATTCCTGGCGCCGGCCAGCATCAGCAGCATGACCTTGATCAGCGGGCTGGTCCCCGGGAAGTACACGATCGTTGCCTCGGCCACTGTGTACGATTCGATGCGCGGCAGCCAGGAGCAAATGGAGGACGTCGTGGCCGCGGAGTTCGAAGTCAAAGCGGGCGAGCGCAAAGAACTGGGCACGATCGTGATTGAACCGTCGAAGACGTTTGCGCGAAACTCGGTCATGAAGCGCGCGGCCAATCCCGACATCGATTCGCCGCCCGACGAAGATATGGATGCGGCATTCGAACCATGAGCAATCTAAACGGCGGCAAGTGTCACTCACATGGGCAGGATAAGACGCAAGGGCGGCAAGAGTGCCGCCCCTCCTATTTTTGTTCGGAGCAGCATGATTAGCATTCGGCCGGGGTTGATTCTAATTGGTGCGATGGCGTTGTTAGGCGGACACGCCGCGGCGCTGGAGGTTGTTCCGCAGCCCATTACCGGCGGCACATACCGCTTCAAGGACTGCAACGGGCAGGTCTTCGGCGCGTCATATATCCAACAGTTTTCCTATGCGAACGCGCAGGTGAAAGTCACGCTCGATCCCGCGGGCGCACCGTATCTCGCCGGGCTGATTCAAGCGGCCGGGCTAAAGCCGAACTTTGCGTACCAGATCAAATTGGGGGGACGGAATTCGAAGTTGAATCCGGCCGGTGGTGGTGACGACGCCACCAACGAGCGCCTGGGTTTGCTCGGGCGCTGGTGGCGCGCGTATCCGAATCCGGCCAATGCGAAAGACGACGATTATTTCGCGCACAAAGACGATCCCAACTACGCGTACTCCGGATACTTGATCATCGGCTTTTTCATCACCGACGCGCAAGGCGGCTTCACGGGGCGCTTCGAAGGGGACAACAGTTTCCACGTGCTCTGGCGGACCAGTCAACGCACGCCATCTCAAAACGACGGGCCGATATTTAATTTCGTTCTGCCCGTAACCGCAGGAAACCCTGCGTACGACATGTCGTTTCCCGCGCTGCCCATGGGCATTTACGGCGAATGGGAACCGACGCGCGCGCTGCCCGGAACGCTGGCGATGACGCACGGGCATTACGCGTGCGATTTTATTCTGACCGAAGAAGCGTTTCACGATTCGGGAGTGAACGCTGGAAATTGGTCGGCCGCGATGGGTGCGCCCATCGAGTTCGACATCGGCGTGCCCACCGAAGTGGTATGGAACAATCCGGCCGATATCGTGTATCCCGCCCCGCTGAGCGCCGTGCAGCTCAATGCCACCTCACCCGAGCCCGGTCAATTCAGCTACTCGCCGCCGTTGGGTACCGTGTTGAATGCGGGCTCGCATACGTTGTCCGTGCAATTTACACCCGGCTCAACGGGCGTGATTCAACCGCCGGTGTTCGTTCAATTGAATGTCCAAAAAGGCAATCCTCACGTGGCGTGGAATCCGCCGAAAAACATTCGCGCGAACACGCCGCTGGACGAAACAATCCTGAACGCCGTGGCGGACACGCCGGGACAACTCGTTTACTATCCACCGTTCGGCACGTGGGTGAATGCAGGACCGCTGACACTGACGGTGCAGTTCTTTCCCAGCGATCGAGTGAATTATACCGTTCCAAATTTGTTGAAATTTGACGTGGAGGCCGTAACGGGTTTGCTCATCACGAGCGGGCCGTATGCCGCGCCCGCTGTCGCTTTTGCGGGCTGGCCTGTTCAATTCGGTGCGGCGACCGAAGCGCGGGGCATCGCCTGGAGCTGGGATTTTGGCGACGGTACGGCGCCCGCAACCGGCGCAGTGACCGTGCACGCGTTCGCCGCGCCGGGAATTTATACGGCTATAGTGACGGCTCAAGTGCCGGGCGGACGCTCGGAATCGGAGTCCCTTAGCGTGACGATACTGCCTGCACCAGAAGGAATATCGAACGCCGACGGCGGCGGCGACGCGGATGGCGACGGATTCAGCAACGCGTTGGAACTCGCATGGGGCAGCAATCCGAACATGGCGGGATCGACTCCGTTGAATGGAGCGAACGCGTTCGCGCCGCTGGCGATGCGGGTTTCCAAACTCAGCGCGCGGCTCGCAGGATCTCCGGGTGGACGGTATCGAATCGAGATGAAAGCGTTTCTTTTAGTCCCGAAAACGTTCAATCCGGCGGCCATGCGTCTGGGCGCATTCGCGTGCGGCATCGCGCGCGCGGTGGCATTGGACGAATCCGGGCGCGCGCGGATCGATGGCGCGAGAGTCACGACTCGCTTGAATCCGGTGACCGGAAACGAGCGGACGCTCGTCGTCGAAACGTCCATGGACGGATCGTATGGCGATCTCAATCTGCCGGGCGAATTGGCCGGGCCCTATGATGAAAAGATTTTGCGCGACATGACGGCGATGATCGTGCTCGGCGGAAATGTTTACGCCGGAAAAGTGAAGTTGACCGTTAAAAATGCCGGACGCTCGGTTATATTCAATACCGTGAAATAATGCGGCAAAGACGCGCCTGAATTTTTGGCGCGAAGCGTCTGGACGTACAACATGAATCGCGAACCATTTTCCCTCAACACGGAATGCCACTACGATGTGATCGTCGTCGGGGCCGGGCACGCCGGCTGCGAAGCGGCTCTGGCTGCGGCGCGGATGGGCTGCCGCACGCTGCTGACCACGATCGCGCTCGAATCCGTCGCGCAAATGTCGTGCAATCCGGCCATCGGCGGAACCGCCAAAGGCATCGCCGTGCGCGAGGTCGATGTGCTCGGTGGCGCACAGGGTTTGATTACGGATCGTTCGGGAATTCAATTCCGCATGTTGAACCGTTCGAGGGGGCCGGCCGTGCAGTCGCCTCGCGCTCAATGCGACAAACGGCTCTACGCGATTTTGATGAAGCAACTCATCGAACGCACGCCGAATTTAACGCTGCGGCAGGAGATGATCGAGGAACTGCTCGTCGAAGAACTGGGCGGCGGAAACGCGAACGTCGAACGCTATCGCGAGCGCTTGAAGAAATTGCGCGAGGGCGTCGCGCCGGATGAATTGAACACAGCCGCGCCGGACGCGAACACGCTCCGCGTCGCCGGGATTCGCGGCGGAAGCGGGCTGACGTATACGGCCGAAACGGTGATTCTCACGACCGGCACGTTTCTGCGCGGCCTGATCCATCAAGGCACGAAACAGAGCCGCGGCGGGCGCGCGGGCGAAGTCGCGGCGATGAGTTTGTCGGGTTCGCTCGAAGCGCTGGGGTTCGAACTGCGCCGCCTGAAGACCGGCACGCCGCCGCGCTTGAATGGGCGATCGTTGAATTTCGACGGACTCGAAGCCCAGTGGGGCGAGATTCCAGCGCCTCCTTTCAGTTATCGCACGAAAAAAATCGAACGCCCGAGTCTCGCCTGTTTCCTCACGCGCACGAGCGCGCGCACGCACGAATTGATCCGCGCGAATCTGCACCGCGCGCCGCTGTACACGGGGCAGATCAAAAGCCTCGGGCCGCGCTATTGCCCCTCGGTCGAAGACAAGATCGTGAAATTCGGCGACAAGGAAAGCCACCAGATATTTCTCGAACCGGAGGGTTCGGACACCGAGGAATATTACGTCAACGGGCTGTCGACGAGCCTCCCGCCGGAAGTTCAGTTTGAAGTCGTGCGCAGCGTTCCCGGATGCGAGAACGCCGAGGTGCTGCGTTTCGGTTATGCGATCGAGTACGACATGGTTCCACCGCATCAAATCGTGCAAACGCTCGCCACGCGGCGTGTGGAAAATCTCTATCTCGCCGGTCAGATCAACGGAACCAGCGGCTACGAGGAAGCGGCGGGGCAGGGACTCGTCGCTGGCGTCAACGCGGCGCTGCAAGTGAAAACGCGCGGCAAGGACACATTCGTCCTGGGGCGCGACGAAGCCTACATCGGCATCATGATCGACGACCTGGTAACGAAGGAGATCGTCGAGCCGTACCGATTGTTCACCTCTCGCAGCGAATATCGTCTGTTACTGCGCCAGGACAACGCCGACCGGCGGCTGTCCGGGCACGCGCGCCGTTTGGGCCTTCTGGACGCCCCCGCACTTGAAGCGGGCGACGCGAAACGTGCCGCGATCGAGTCTGCGTCAGCGTATCTAAAAACGCATCGTCCCGCGGGAAACCACAAATCGTATTGGGACACGCTGCGAATGCCCGAGAATTCGCTGGAAAAGGTCGGGATTTCGGTAGATGAGGCGGGACAAATCCATCTCGGCGCAGACACGGGCGGCGTCCTGAATCCTGTGGCGGAGGCCGTGCAGATCGAGGCGAAATACGAGGGATATTTGAAGCGCCAAACGGAGCAAGTAGAGCGGCTCCGCGATTTGGAGAACCGCATTATCCCGGAGGCGGTGGACTACAAAACGGTCGGCGGTTTGCCGCGCGAAGCGATCGAAAAATTAAACAAGCACCGGCCGCGCACGTTTGGACAGGCGCTACGCTTGGACGGCGTCACACCGGCGGATTTGTCAATTCTCGCCGTGCATATTTCGCAGGGCGAGCGCAAATAAAATGCGCGAGGGCGCTGCGGTGTAGTTTAAAGTACTTGCTGATTTCAATGAATAATCTTGAGGAGAATTTCGATGAACGCCGAACACGCGACACAGCGCGCTGCGCTGCTTTTTGTTCTGGTTGCAGGAGCAGTTTTTCTTCGCGCCGCTGAAATTGATCTGCCGAAATTCGAGGCGCAGGTGATCGACTCGAAAGTCGAGATCGGTTATGCGACCGCAATCGCCGATATCGATGGCGACGGCAAACCGGATATCCTGGTCGTGGATAAGAAACAAATCGCCTGGTACCACAATCCCGATTGGACGCGCCACGTCATCTGCGAAAATGTGACGAAACAGGACAACGTCTGCATCGCCGTGAAGGACATCGACGGCAGCGGCAAAGCATCCATCGCCATAGGGGCGGAATGGAATCCGGGCGACACACTCAACAGCGGCAGCGTGCACTATTTGATCCCGCCCGCGGACCGCACGCAAAAGTGGGAGGTCGTGACGCTGCAACACGAACCGACGGTGCATCGCATGAAATGGGTGCAATGTGCCGATGGAAAATACAAACTCGTCGTCGCGCCGTTGCACGGCAAGGGAAACAAAAACGCGCAGGGCGACGGCGTGAAAATTCTCGCCTACACGATGCCCGCCAATCCGAAAGACGAATGGAAGACTGAAGTCGTGGACGACTCGATGCACCTGACCCACAACTTCGACGTGCTCGACTGGAACGGCAAGCCGGGGCAGGAAATTGTGCTGGGCGGAAAAGAAGGCTTGTTGTTGTGCGAACGCGGCGCGGACGCCTGGACGAAGACGCCGCTGATCGCCACCGGCGAGCAAGGGTTCGCCGGAGCGGGGGAGGTTCGTGTCGGAAAGCTTCAGGGCGGCGGGCGGTTTCTGGCGACCGTCGAACCGTTCCACGGCACTCAAGCGGCGATCTACACGGCCCCGGCGGCGGGCGAAAAATTCTGGAAGCGGCAGGTGATCGAGACCAATCTAAAAGACGGCCACGCGGTCGCCTGCGCGGATCTGGCGGGCGTCGGATACGATCAAATGCTCGTTGGCTGGCGGCTGCCGAATTCGGCGGGAAAGGTCGGAATCTCCCTGTTTGTTCCGCCCGCACAGGCAGACGGCGAATGGAAGAAAGTGACCGTGGATGACAACACGATGGCATGCGAGGATCTCGTCGTCGGCGACTTGAACGGCGACGGCAGGCCGGACATCGTGGCATCCGGCCGCGCGACGCATAATCTGGTGATTTACTGGAATAAGAAATAGCACACTCCATGATCCGCGTCCGCAACGTCGTCAAACAATATGAAACCGTGCGCGCGCTCGACGGGGTCGATCTCGACGTCGCCGGCGGCGAAGCCGTCGCGCTGATTGGCGCGAGCGGCTCGGGCAAAAGCACGCTGCTGCATCTGCTTGGCGGACTGGATGCCCCCAGCGGCGGCGCGATTGAAATCGGCGGCTTGAATCTCGAAAAAATGGGCGATGCCGAATTATCGTGCTTTCGCCGCGAACGCCTGGGATTCGTCTTTCAATTTTTTCATCTGCTTCCAACACTGAGCGTGCTGGAAAACACCATGCTCCAAGGCCGCCTCGCCGGAATGAACGAAGACGCATTGCGCGCGCGCGCCGATGAACTGCTCGACCGTGTGGGCCTGCGTTCGCGTGGAAACGAAAAGCCAGACGTGCTGAGCGGCGGGCAGCGTCAGCGCGTCGCACTTGCGCGCGCCTTGGTGACACGCCCGGTGCTGTTGCTCGCGGACGAACCAACAGGAAATCTCGACAGCGCCAGCAGCGCCGAAGTGTTGAAATTGTTGAGCGAAATGGTGCGCGAAAACAACACGACGCTGGTCTTGGCGACGCACTCATCCGACGCGGCAGCCATTGCGGGGCGGATCGTGCGGCTCAAAGATGGAAAAATTGAAACTCTCGGATGAATTCCAAATCAAACTTAATCGCGGATGAACGCGAATGAACACAGATTACCTCAGATGATTTTTAGAGGATTTTATCCGCGGTAATCCGCGTTAATTTGCGTTCATCCGCGATTAAGTCTAACCATTGAATAACCAACTCACGCAAAGATTTCCTTCACAACACGCCCCGCTACGTCAGTCAATCGGAAATCGCGTCCGGCATACCGGTACGTCAATTTCTCATGATTCAACCCGAGCAAATGCAGGACAGTCGCATGCAAATCGTGCATGTGGACTTTGTCTTGAATCGCTTCAAATCCATATTCGTCGGTTGCGCCATACGCGATGCCGCGCTTCACACCGCCGCCCGCCAGCCAGACCGTGAAACCGGTGGGATTGTGGTCGCGCCCGTCGCGGGCTTCCGAAAACGGCGTTCGGCCGAATTCGCCGCCCCACCAGACCAGCGTGTCCTCCAGCAACCCGCGCGCTTCAAGATCCTGCAACAACGCGACCGTCGGCTTGTCCACCGCGCGCGCATGCTTTTCGTGCTGCTTGAGATTCGAATGCTGATCCCATTTTGGATTGTTGCCGTTGTCCGAATAGTTCACCTGGATGTAGCGCACACCGGCTTCCGCGAAGCGCCGCGCGATGAGGCATTGCCGGCCGAAATCGTCGGTCTCGGGTTCGCCGATGCCATACATTTTCTTCGTCGCGTCGGATTCGGTGGAAAGGTCCGTGACGCCCGGCGCGTTCATCTGCATGCGGTACGCGAGTTCATATGAATCGATGGCCGCTTCAAGCTGATCGTCTTTCGCCGCCTGCTGCGATTGTTCGCGGTTGATTTGCTGTAGAAAATCGAACTGCTTTTTCTGCTGCTCCGGCGAGAGCGAATCGTTGACGATGTGGCGGAATTTCGCCTGCGCGGACGGCACGCCGGCGCGCCCAATTGCGGTGCCCTGATAAACGGCGGGCAGAAACGCGTTGGAATAATTGCGCGGGCCGCCCATGTTCTGCGTTGGGCTGACGGTGACGAAGCCGGGCAGATTTTGATTCTCCGTGCCAAGGCCGTATGTCACCCACGAACCGATACACGGGCGCACGAACGCCGTCGCGCCGGTGTGCAGGCAAATCGTCGCCGGTCCATGCGCAACGCCGTCAGTGTGCATGGATTGAATGAAGCACATTTTGTCGACATGCTGCGCCATCTGCGGAAAAAGTTCCGACACCCAGCGCCCGGATTGCCCGTGCTGCTTGAATGTCCAGGGCGATTTCAGGATCGTGCGCGCTTGGACCTTGCGCGTGCGCGCGACATTGAATTCGACGCTCTTGCCATCCTCGGCGTCGAGACGCGGCTTGGGATCGAACGTATCGACGTGGCTGGGGCCGCCCTGCATGAACAGAAAGATCACTCGCTTGGCCTTTGGCGCGAAATGCGGAAGTTTGACGGCAAGCGGATTGTCGCGCGGCGCGGCCGACGCGCTTTCATTCAGCAGACCGGCAAGCGCGATGGAGCCGAATCCGCAGGCCAGAGACTTCAGCAGATCGCGGCGGGGAAGGGCAGATTCGTGAGGGCACATTTGAGTTCTCTCTACTGGGTGTCAATCGACGTATCGAAAATCAACGCATGCAAACAGCGCCTGATAAAACTGTGGCCAGGCGTCTTTCCCCGCGTCGTTCAAAAATTTGAGCGACAGCGTGCGCTCCGCTTCGGTGGGCGGGCGTCCGAGTGTCGCGCGATACGCCAGCCCGACGCGGGCGCTGTTGTCCAGAGTCGCAGCGCTTGACACGCGCTGCGCGGCCTTTCGCGATTGCTCGATCACGAACGGGCTGTTCATCAGGAACAACGCCTGCGTCGGCAGATTGCTCGTGTTTCGGCTGCCAACCACCAGATTCGTATCGGCGAAATCGAAGACTTCCAGAATGTCGTCGAGTTCCTCGCGCGACAAAGGCAAATAGACCGAGCGAGATGCCTTGATGTTTTGCGCCGTTTTCGGTTCTGTTTTGGATTCGGCTTTCTTGTCGGACTTTGACGGCGGCGCGCCGGGACTGCCCGAAAGGTCCAGTTCGCCGGAGTTCATCAGGATGGCGTCGCGGATGGCTTCGGCTTCGATGCGGCGGCGATTGGCGCGCCACAACAACCGATTCTCCGGATCGATTTTCGCGGCGGCCGCATTTGTGGTGACGGCTTGCTTGTACGTTTTGGACAACACAATTTCGCGCACGAGTTTTTTCACCGACCAGCCGTTATCGCTGAATCGCGCGGCTAAAAAATCGAGCAATTCCGGGTTCGAAGGCGCGTCGCCGGTGGTCCCGAAATTGTCGGTGGTGCGGACGATTCCTGTGCCGAAGAGATGGTGCCAGACGCGGTTGGCCATCACGCGCGATGTGAGCGGATTGCGCGCGTCGGCGATCCAGCGTGCGAGTTCAAGCCGCCCGCTCTGCTTTGCATTGACCGGCGGCGCATCGAATGACACGAGGCTCAAGAATCCGCGCGGCACCTGCTCGCCGAGGCGGTGCGCATCCCCGCGCACGCAAATGTTGTGATCGCCGACCTGTTCTTCGTCTTTCACCGCCAGCGCGGCGGGCCCGGCGGGCGCGTGCTTCTTAAGTTCCTCGATTTCTTTTTCAATCTGCTTTAACTTCGCGATTTCGTCGTCCGCCTGCAATTTAGCGGCAGTGGCCTTCGGCGGTTCAACCGCCGCTTTTTGAGCGAGGGGTTTGGCCGGATCGTCTTCTTCGACCGGCAGGAATTGCACGGCGTCGGCGGTCACGACGCCCTTCGTTCCCGTGTTGCTCACGGTGACCGAGCCATCGTTGCCTTGATTGAAATGAAAGCGCCCCAGGGACACAAACACGCCATCAATGGGCGGGTCCTTCTCTTCGTCGATGCGCAGCGTCGTTTCGCCGTCGGCATGTTGAACGATCACCGGGACTTCTTTGGCGCGGCCAGGGTGCGGCGAATACGCGAAGCGAACTTCGTAAATGCCGTTCTTCGGCAAAGCCGGCGAATAGGTCACACTCAGCTCACCCTTGGATTTATTACTGTCGTGCACGTAACCGGCGCCAACGTGCGGAGTGGTGAACGACGATTTGATCCACGGTCCTATCAACGTGGCTTGCGCGTCGTCAATGACAATGCCGGGCAATGATGTGAGCTCGATATTTTTCGCCTTGGGCGGAGCCGTAGCGGGGTTTTTCGACGCGGGCGCAACAGGCTGTTTGGGACCGCTTGAGGTTCGAATCTTGGTGTAGCGTTCGTCGAGCGCGGCGAGCTGTTTTTCGTACTCCGTGATTTTTTCCCGAGTCGCGGCGTCGGGCAGCACCGTCTGAACCACGCCGGACACGTTGCCGGCGGTCAGCGTTTTCGTGGCGCGAAAAATTCCGGCGAGCGCATAATAATCGCGCGTGGGAATCGGATCGAATTTGTGGTCGTGGCAGCGCGCGCAGCCCGTCGTCATGCCGAGCAGCGCTTTGCCGACTGTGTCGATTTGTTCATCGACCACGTCCATGCGCAGCAGTTCCTTGTCCTGCGTGTCGAGATTTTTCGGGCCGACGGCGAGGAAGCCCGTCGCGACGATCTGTTCGCGGTGCTTCTCCAGATCGTCCGGCGAAAGCAAATCGCCGGCGAGCTGCTCCGTGAGGAATGCGTCGTACGGTTTGTCTTTGTTGAACGCCGCGATCACGTAATCGCGATAGCGCCACGCGTTGCCGAAAGGAACGATGCGGCCGCCCCCTGCGGTCTCCGCGTAGCGCGCGATATCGAGCCAATGGCGTCCCCAGCGTTCGCCGAAATGCGGCGACGCCAGCAGCCGGTCGACAACCTTTTCGAATGCACTGGCCGATCCGTCTTTCAAGAACGCGTCGAGTTCGTCCGGCGTCGGCGGCAGTCCGATCAAGTCGAAGGTGACGCGGCGCAGCAACACCGCTTTGTCCGCCTCGGGAGCAGGCTTGAGATCCTTTTGCTCCAGCGTCGCAAGAATGAACCGGTCGATTGACCCGGCCGGCCATGCCGCGTTGTTGACTGGCGGCGGTTCCGCGCGGCGCAGCGGCTGAAAGGCCCAGTGTTCCCGGCGCAATTTTTCGTAGTCGAGCTTCTTCTCGGGCGGCGCGGCCGTCTCGTCTTTCGGCGCGTCGGATTCCTGGGGCCACGGGACGCCCGCTTTTACCCACGCCTTCAAATCGTTCACGATGGCGTCGGGCAGCTTTTTGTCGGGCGGCATCTGAAGGTCTTGATTGGTGTAGAGTACGGCTTCGATAAGCAGGCTTTTGTCGAGATTGCCGGGAACCACCGCCGCGCCGGTTTCACCGCCTTTGAGCAAAAAAGCCCGGGTATCGAGGCGCAGTTTGCCTTTGATCTTCTGCGCGCCGCCCGAATGGCATTTGTAGCAATGCTCGATGAGCGCGGGGCGAATTTTCTTTTCAAAAAATTCGGTGTTCGCGGCGTCCGATTCACCCGCGCGCGCGGAGGCTAATAGGGCTAATAGAAGGGGCAGCAACGCGGCGGCGAGCATTGCCACTGAGTTTTTTAAGCGAAGCGTCATCATCGGGCGCGCGTCTCGAACGAGATGAGAAAGTGTTCGATTTTACGTACACCGATGAGCGCGCCAACTCATTTCAATGTCTTCCAAAGAAAGCTGAATTCCAACGCCACCATCTTCGCCTTTTGTTCGTGATTGGCCGAGCCGGCGTGGCCGCCTTCGGTGTTCTCGTAATAGAGGACATCGTGACCCATCTCTTTCATTTTCGCGAAGAGTTTGCGCGCATGGCCCGGATGCACGCGGTCGTCGCGCGTGGAAGTCGTGAACAGGATGCGTGGATACTTGCCCTCTTTTTTCACATTCTGGTAAGGCGAATATTTGGAAATGTACGCCCAGTCCTCGGGCTTGTCAGGGTCGCCGTATTCGGCCATCCAGCTCGCGCCCGCGAGCATCTTGTGATAGCGCCGCATGTCGGTAAGCGGCACCTGGCAGACCACCGCGCCGAACAATTCGGGGCGCTGAATCGCGACCGTGCTCACCAGCAGTCCACCGTTGCTTCCACCCATGATGCCAAGGTGTTTGGGCTGAGCGATACCGCGTTTTGCCAGATCTTCAGCGACGGCTTCGAAATCGTCGTAAGCATTTTGACGCTTGCCTTTTAACGCGCCTTGATGCCACTCCGGCCCGAATTCGCCCCCGCCGCGTATATTGGCCAGGGCGTAAACGCCACCCTGTTCAAGCCAAGCCTGGCCGGTACCGGCACTGTAAAAAGGCTGCATCGAAATTTCGAAACCGCCGTATCCGTATAGAATCGTGGGCGCACTGCCAGACTGAATCGCGTCGGTTTTTCCGACGACGAAGTAAGGCACTTTCGTGCCGTCTTTCGAGACAGCTTCGTATTGCCGCACCTCCATTCCCATAGAATTGAAAAAAGCAGGGCGCGCTTTGACCGCCTGCGCGGGATCGGCGCCGGAGCGCGCGAGGTACAGGGAATCGGGGGTCAGAAAATCCTGATACGTCACCCACAGATCGTCGGATTCGTATTCGTCGACGGCGGAAATGCCAGCCGTGCCGCTGCCCGGAAGTTTCATCTCGCGCATCGACCAGCCGGTTTTCCCCGGTGTGGCCACAATCACCCGGCTGCGCACGTTGTCGCTTAAATTCATCGCGACTGCGCCGTGTGTCGCCGCGAGATGCTCCAACGCCACTCGCGGCTTCGGTTCGAACAGCACATCGAATTGGCGCTCGCCTTTCAGCAGCGCATCCAATTTCGCGGCAAGGAGCGAACCGCCCTTGAAACTCTTTCCGCCGATCGTCCAGTCGGAGCGCAATTTCAGCAAGGCCCATTCGTTGAACACGGTCATGTCCGTATCGTTGGGCAGTTCGATCTTGACCGCGCTGCCGTTTGATAGAATGAAGTTTTCAGTGTTGTAAAAAGCGATGTCGCGCTCAAAGAATTCGCGGACGGGGCTGAGTGAAAAATCGACGTAAGCGCCGACGGACACATCGCTCTTTTGTCCTTCGAACACCGTCACCGCGTCGGTCAGAGGTGTGCCGCGTTTCCAGCGCTTCACGATGCGCGGGTATCCGCTGTCAGTCAGCGAACCTGCGCCAAAATCGGTGCCGACATACACGGTGTCGTCGTCGCGCCAGACCGCACGGCTTTTTGCTTCGGGCAGTGCGAATCCGTCTTTGACAAACGCCTTCGTTTTCAAATCGAACTCGCGCACCACGCTCGCGTCGCCGCCGCCGCGCGAAAGCGAAATCAGGCTGCGCTCGTATTTTGGCGGAAAACTCGAACCGCCATGCCAGACCCAATTCTCCTTCTCGGCCTTGGCAAGCTCATCGACATCCAGCACCGTCTCCCACGCGGGTGCGGGCTTCTGGTATTCTTCGAGCGAAGTGCGCCGCCAAAGCCCGCGCGGATTCTTGGCGTCCTGCCAGAAATTATAGAGGTACGCGCCCTGCTTCGAGACATACGGAATGCGTTCCTTCGAATTCAAAATCGCCAGCACCTGAGACTTGATCGGCGCGAACTCCGGCTGCGCCTCAAGCTCTTTAAGCGTCGCGGCGTTCTGCGTCTCCACGTATTCAAGGGCCTGCTTGCCCAGAACTTCTTCTAGCCAAAGATATGGATCATCGGGAGCTTCCGCGGCGGCGATGGAATTCATCAATATCCAGAATGCTCCAAATAAGAATGTGGCTTTCAGCAAGGCTATGCTCCATGGGGTCGAAGAACTGATTCTTTGCGTTCAATGATTTTATACCATCGGAAAAGTAACAGGCAGAATGTCGCTATCATCAACAAAAACTCCGGGCGCGCGATGTAACTCCAAGTCGTTTCAGCGTATCGGCGCTTGAAGATTCGTACTTGATAATTAAACGTTACGACGTCACCGACTGTGTAAGAATAGGCATCCTCGAAATGGGCCAGCCGAATTTCCGAATCCGTCTTAAAGCCTGCGTAGGCGACCGGTGATTTACATATAGGTATAGGCAGCGCAGCGTTAAACAGACTTTTCTCGAATACACCCACAGAATCCCATTGCACTCTCTGCGACACACGCACTAAATCTTGGCGAGAAAGGCTCAGATTTAGTGATCCCAACCGTTGTGTGCCGTCGGGAGAAACATCCGTCAAATCATCAAATGTTTCACCAATTACTGAAGGTCTTAATTGCTCGAGATACCAAAAGTGACACTGCATCGCCACCGCATACGTCGACGAGACGAACAGGATGAACAGGCAGAATGTCCCAAGCGAAAATCTCATCGGTTTCTCGGTTGAGAATGCGCATTACGCAATCAAATCCTTGATCACCGCCGCCGGTTCCACACCCGTCAATTTCTGATCCAAACCCTGTACGCGCACCGTCAGTTTCTCGTGATTGAAGCCCAGCAGGTGCAGCACCGTCGCGTGCAGATCGCGGACGTGGACGGGATCCTTGACGATGTTGTAGCTGAATTCGTCGGTCTCGCCGTAGATCGCGCCGCCCTTAGTGCCGCCGCCGGCCATCCACATCGAGAAACAGCGCGGATGATGGTCGCGCCCGTAATTTTCGTGCGACAGCCCGCCCTGCGAATAAATCGTGCGCCCGAATTCGCCGCCCCAAATGATCAGCGTGCTGTCGAAAAGTCCGCGCGCTTTCAAGTCCTCGATCAAGCCATGGCAGGGCTGGTCTACGTCTTTGCACTGCGAAGGCATGCGGCCGTTGACGTTGCCGTGATGGTCCCAGTTGTTGTGATAAATCTGGACGAAACGCACGCCGCGTTCGACCAGACGCCGCGCCATCAGCACGCTGTTGGCGAAACTGCCCGGCTTTTTCGCGTCATTGCCATAGAGCTTGAACGTGCTCTCCGGCTCGTGATCGATGCTCGTCAGTTCCGGCACGCTTGCCTGCATGCGAAACGCCATTTCGTACTGGCTGATGCGCGTGTGAATCTCCGGATCGCCGACCTGCTGATAGTTGAGTTCGTTAAGCTGTCCGATGCCGTCGAGCGTTTTGCGGCGCACTTCTTCGGTCACGCCGGGCGGGTTGTTGATGTACAGGATCGGGTCGCCCTTGCTGCGGAAGGAGACGCCGGCGTGCGTGCCCGGCAGATAACCAGAGGACCACAAGCGGGCCGAGATCGCCTGCTCCTGTTCGCGGTTGCTCGGCGTCGCCACAAGCACGACGAAGGTGGGAAGGTTCTGGTTTGCCGATCCCAAGCCATAGGAGACCCACGCGCCCAGGCACGGCCGGCCGGCGACCTGATTGCCGGTCTGCATGTACGTGATCGCCGGCTCGTGGTTGATCGCTTCCGTATTGAGCGAACGAATCCAGCAGATGTCGTCGGCGGACTTGGCGAGATTGGGAAGCGTCTCGGAGAGCCACATGCCGCATTTGCCGTGCTGCTCGAATTTGTATTTCGACGGCGCAATCGGAAACCGCGCCTGTCCCGAAGTCATCGTCGTCAGCCGCTGACCTTTTCGGATCGATTCGGGCAAGTCTTTGTCATAGTACTCGGCCATCTTCGGCTTGTAGTCGAAGAGGTCCATCTGCGACGGGCCGCCGACCATGTGCAGATAAATGACGTTCTTGGCCTTGCCGGGGAAATGCGGCCCAGGCACTCTAATCTTGTCGTCTTCGCCGGCGAAAACGTTGCCGGCGCCGCCCATTAAAGACGCCAGCGCCGCAAGTCCCAGCGCGTTTTTTCCGCGAGACAGGAACTGACGCCGAGTTTCGCTGCGCACCCAGTCTTCGATTAAATTCATCGTATGGCTCCCTCTTTGAACTACGTCTCTTATTTATTTAACGCTTCATCCAAATTCAAAATCTGATTGCAGACCATCGTCCACGCAGCCAGGATCGGCGCATTCGCCTTGGGGTCGGGTTTTGTTTCGCCTACTTCCAGCAGCGCGCGAGCGTCGTCCGGATTTTCGTTGTAGGTGTTGAGCAGCTCGTCCAGAATTTTCTTCACGATGCTCATTTCTTTTTCGCTGAACGGCCTCGCCAGCACGCGCCGGGCGATGAAATTGAGTCGCGCGGGGTCGTCGGCGCTGGTCTTGAGCGCGTTCTGCGCCAGCACGCGCGCGGCTTCGACATATTGCGGATCGTTGAGCGTGACCAGCGCCTGCAGCGGCGTGTCGGTCCGCTCGCGCCGGATGCACGACGTTTCGCGGCTGGTCGCGTTGAAAATTTCCATCGAGGCCGGCGGCGCGGAACGTTTCCAGAATGTGTACATGCTGCGGCGGTACAGCGATTCGCCGCTGTCGGACTTGTAGTGGCGCGTGTTGCTTTCGGGCATTCCGACGACATCCCACACTCCGTCGGGTTGATACGGCCGCACGCTCGGCCCGCCGATTTTCGTCGACAGCAAGCCGCTGGCGGCGATTGCGTTGTCGCGCACCATCTCCGCGTCCATGCGGAAACGCGGCCCGCGCGACATCAGCCGGTTGGCGGGATCTTTTTCGATCTTCTCCTTCGTCGCGAGTGCCGACTGCCGGTACGTTGCGGACATCACGATTTGCTTGATCGTTTTCTTCATGTCCAGGCCGCCGTCGCGGAATTCGACCGCCAGCCAATCGAGCAGACGTTCGTGCGTGGGCGGATCGCCCATAATGCCGAAATCTTCGGACGTCTTCACGATTCCAGTGCCGAAAAGCTCCTGCCAGAAACGGTTGACGATGACGCGCGACGTGAGCGGATTCTCGGGCGAAATCAGCCATTGGGCCAACCCCAGCCGGTTCTTGGGCGCATTGGGCGGAAGCGGGTGCAGCGCTGAAAAAACCATCGGTTCAACTTTGTCTTTCGGCTTTGAATAATCGCCGCGCGCCAGGATATTCGCGGTGGGCACGCTGTTGGGCTTTTCTTCCATGATGTAACTGACGGGGCTGCGGTCGCGGATTGCCTTCTTCTCCCCTTCAAGCGCCGCAATCTTTTCGGTGAACGCAACGATTTCAGTGTTGCCCGTGCTGTATTCGTCGTAAAGTTCGTTCTGCTCCTTGGCCGAGCGATCCTTTGGCGTCTTCTTCAATAGCGCGAGCATTTTCGGTTCGACGGCCAGGCGTTGAACCTCGATCGGCGAAAGACGCCGGTCGTAAATGCGCAGATCTTGAAGCGCCGAACCTCCCGGCAGCCGCGAAGTGGAGTGTCTGCGGGCGACGGCCAAGGGAACCTTCGTCCGGACGCTTTTCGTCAAATTGTTGTTTTCGATTTTGAGCTTCGCTTCCTTGCCGTCCACGAAAATCTTGAAGCCTTCGCCCTTGCTTGTGCCGTCGTACGTGGCGAAGACATGCTGCCACGTGCCGGGCTTGAGCTGCTTTCCCGTCGTCGCGACTTTGATCGCGTTGCCGGGCCATGTGTTGACCAGATGCGCCGCGAACTCGTTGTCCTGAGCGTACAGATCCCAGCCACCGAAACCGGCTGTGTCATCCATGCGCGCCATAACGGCTGAGCTCCCTTTATAGTCCTTGGGCAGTTTGACCCAGCCGCCGTACGAGAATGCATGATCGCGCTCGAAGTCGCCAATATCTCCGGGCAGTTCGAGGGTCGCGTTCTCGCCAAGCAATGGCGCTTTGTAGCCGAGTTTTCCGCCGTCTTCCCAGAGAATTTGGGCGTTCATTTTGGCTTCGACCGGATGGGCTCCGGCGACGCCTCTTATGCCCGCGCAGTCATCCGGGAATTCTTCATTGAGCGGCAGATGCAGGGCCGGAATTCCGCGCGTATCGACCAAAGTGTCCCAGTCAACCGGCGTGGCGGTCGCAATCCATTTGTCGTACTCCGCCCGCTGTACTTTTTTCGTATTCGCGATTTTGGCGTTTTGAGCATCGACGTCTTTTGGAATTTCGGTCCAGCGTTTCTCATCCTCGTTTTTGGGCATGACCATGACTGGCGCCGTGTCGCGGATATTGCCATCCATCGCGCCCTGCGTCGTGTTGCGGAAGAACGCACTCATCGAATAAAAATCTTTCTGCGTGATCGGATCGAATTTGTGATCGTGACAGACGGCGCAGTTTGCGGTCAGGCCCAGCCACACCCAGGACGTCGTCTCCACACGGTCGCGTGCGTAATTGGCAAGTACTTCGTCATTGATGGAGCCGCCCTCGTTGGTCGTGGTGTTGCAGCGGTGGAAGCCGGTCGCGACCAATTGTTCCTTGGACGGTTTCTCCAGCAGATCGCCGGCGAGTTGTTCAAGCGTAAACTGGCTGAACGGCTCGTTGGCGTTGAACGCGTTGATGACCCAATCGCGGTAGGGCCAGATGTCGCGGAAGTTGTCGAAATGCAGGCCATGTGTGTCGGCATAGCGCGCGGCGTCCAGCCAATAGCGCGCGCGATGTTCGCCATAGCGCGGCGAGGCGAGCAGCTTGTCGACGAGCTTTTCATACGCGTCTGGCGCAGTGTCCGCGTCGAACGCATCGGCCATTTCCGGTTCAGGCGGCAGGCCGGTCAGATCAAGCGAGAGCCGCCGAGCCAGGGTCCGCTTGCTGGCTTCCGGCGCGGGTTTCAGTCCGGCTGCTTCGAGCTTGGCGAGAACGAAGCGATCGATTGGATTGCGCACCCATTTTTCGTCCTGAACTTTTGGCAGTTCCGGGCGTTCGGGCTTGATAAAAGACCAATGCGGTTCCCACGGCGCGCCTTCCGCGATCCAGCGTTTGATCAGCGCCTTCTCTTCGGGCTTGAGTTTCTTTTCCGACTTGGGCGGCGGCATGATTTCGTCGGGATCGTTGGAGACGATGTGCTTGTACATGGGGCTTTCGTCGGGCTTGCCCTTTACAACCGTCGGGCCTTCGTCGCGCTTGTCGAAAAATCCCTCTTCGCGGTCGAGGCGCAGTTTCGCTTTGCGGCTGCCCGGGTCCGCGCCATGGCAACGAAAGCAGTTCTCGGCAAGAATCGGGCGAATATCGCGGTTGAAGCGAACCGCCCCTTTGCCGGCCGTGGCGGCGTCTTCGTGGGATCGCGCTTCAACTGAAATAAAGCCGCCGATGAGCGAGGCAAGCAGCAGTACGAAATTAATGTGTTTCATTAAGAATCCATTCCTCAATCCTGCACTATAAGGAATACACTTCAAGCCGGTGATTTTAGCATCTCTTTGAACATTCGGGAAGGGGCGGAGTAAGACTTATTTTTTGGAATCGCGCGGATGCATCTTGGGCGGAAAATTTGGCGTGCATGAAAATGTGCCACAAAGTAGAATTGGGGTTCTTATTTTAGTCCTGACGCCGGGGAAACAGTGAAAGGCGGCGCATTCTTTTGCCTATATATCAATGCGCCGTCTGTCCCGGAGTTTCGTAACTTTAACGATATTTTCAACTGAAGTCTCACCAGTCCGGCTGTGAGGATTTGACTGTTGAATTGGCGAAAAACCGACGATAATCAGGGAAGGTCATGAGACTAAAATGCCCATACCGCCGCTTGACGCCTCTGGATTTCTCCCTCTCGGTATCCATCTTTGCTCGCTAGACGAGTTCGAAGAGATGTTCGTCAGTTGCTTTGAATCTATGCACCGACAAACTCAATTTATGGATTTGAAAATGTACTTCCAGCGTGCTCGCGCTTTTAGTAAAGCACAAGCCATAATCATCGACGGCAGTTTTGCGACAAAGGACCCGACTCCGAGCGATATTGACCTTATTTTAGTGCTCAAAAGCGATTTCGATATTAGTGCGCCACTTGAACGGTCTCACTATGGAGTAATTTCTGCGCGGCAGGTCCGCAATAAGTATACCGCCTTGGATATATTTGTTGTCAAAGAAGGCAGTCGAGAGCTCAATGATTACATTAACCGCTTTCAAGACGTAAAATATCATCCTAAACCCAATCTAAACTGAAAACACTATTTTTCGATGCCAAGGGTGTCGATTCTATATCGGGGGGCAGGAGTTGTCGCTATGCTCAAGCCCGATTTGGCGAAGTGGAATCAGACACTCGACGACCTTTTTACGCTGGCG
>JBBRQD010000017.1:0-72503 GCA_038227045.1 Planctomycetota bacterium | reverse complement strand
TCTCGCTTGCGGCGGGCGGCGTTGAACTTCGTTGGTCTCGCACGGCGTATCTTCCCAATACGCCTTTGCTCGACCGCCTCGTTCAACTTGCCCGGCGCGGCGCGATAATGACGCTTTAGAAACGCGCGGGCCAATAGTGTGGCGGTTCGTGTTTCTTCGTTAAACATCTGCCCACCCTTCCGCGCATTCTTGTAACCTCGTTGTTCTCAAGTTTTCTATTGTTCTTTATTTTCCGCGCGTCTATATAGTAAAGTACGTTGCAATCACGCGAAGGGAATGCCATGCATTTAACACGAAGTCTTCGGTTTGCCTCATTGCTTGCGCTGGCTGCATGCCCCGCCCATGTGTTTTCGGAAGACGAGCCTTACAAGAAGGTCACGCCGCAGCAGATCGCTGCGATCACATACGACGACTGCGATGACGACGACGGGGTGACGTTCCCGTTCTTCGCGAACTTCGAGCGGGTCGGTGACAGCGAGGATCGCAAGAAGAGCTTTGAGGAATGGAAAGACAAGCTCGAAAAGTGGGATTGCAAGAACGAGGAGAAGCTCGGGCAGAAGGTCCGGAATTTCATTTCGCTCATGGCGCTGGTGGACATCCTGCAGATGGAATACGAAGGCGAGACGCCGAAGATTCTGTTCGATCGCATGAAAAAAGAGATTCCCAAAGCCGAACTCATCAAAGCGGCTGCCTACGTTGCCTTGAAACCGGACGAAGGAACCGTGGTCGATAAGTGCAAGGATTTGGATATTGAAGACGGCGCCGCCGAAGACCGCGTGCGCGAACGCGTGGGCGTGTACGCGAAGAAAGTGCTGGGACGGCTGCTCGGGAAACTTCCGCCGAAGCCGGAAGAGGAGAAGAAAGAGCAGGCAAAGAAATAAGAGTGCCGCCGCTCCTGTGCGAAGGGCGGCTCAACGGTTACAGTTCTTAAATACCAACCCAAAAAAGAAAGGCTAACATGTCTAAAGTCGAAAAAGTCCTCTACTGGGCCCATGCCAAAGCCACGGGCGGCCGCGACGGAAAAGCGACAACGTCCGATGGCGCGCTGGATGTCAAGCTCGTCAAGCCGCGTGAACTGGGCGGTACGGGCGAAGCCGGAACCAATCCTGAACAATTGTTCGCCGCGGGTTATTCCGCCTGCTTTCTGGGCGCGATAAAGTTTGTCGGCGGTCGCGATAAGATCGCGGTTCCGGCGGATATTTCCGTCGAAGGCAACGTCGGCATCGGCCCGATCCCGACCGGCTTCGGACTCGAAGTCGAGCTGAAGATTTCCCTGCCAGGCGTCCCTCGCGCGGACGCCGAAGCCCTCGTCGAAAAGGCACATATCGTCTGCCCATATTCCAACGCGACTCAGGGCAACATCACCGTCAAACGCACGATTGTTTAACTTAATATAGTGGTGCGGGCATCTTGCCTGCGCAGGCTGGAAGCCCGCATCACAATGATCATTCAACAGGCGTCCAATTCGAAAACGTCGCCGCCTGTCCGCAGATGTTTCCGTGATCATCCACTAAATTCCAGATCAGCGCGTTCTCGATGCGGAAGCGTTTTCCCGAACTGGCGATTCTTATTCCACTGTAATTGGACAGAAATCCATCGCGCCGCACGCTGTCCATGAAGCGTTCGCGTTCGTCGCGGTGCATGGGTTCGGCAGTCTCGCGGGATGGCATTCGGGTCAGGCGCTCCCAATCCAGTTCCCACAACTTCAACGCGGCGCGGTTGCCGTAATTCAAAATCGGATTCGCTTCGGTGCCATGCGAGACGATCACGAACGGCGCGTCGAAAAGCGCAACTGCATCGAGCGACGGGTCTCCATTGCGCACGATCAACTCGCGGCCAGTCCAGTGCCGGTAGCTGTCGAGCATGCGTTGGACGTGGGTTTCGATGTCGGTCATTTTTGGGAACTCAGCCAATGCTTGTCGAACAGATCGCGAGTCTATCCGCGGGTAATTTTCGATGCAAGCCGCCGCCCGAATAACAACATCGGCATTGGCGTTTCGCCGAATACCGCTAAAATCGACTCGAGTTTTCTTCGGATTCACTTTGAGACGAATGGCGAAACCATGCGCCCTGGCCCTTTAATGTTGCCCTGCTTCGTGGCGCTTTTCTGCGTCGCGGCTCTTGCGCCGTGGGTGCCGTATGCGGCCGTCGCGGCGTTTTCGGGCATGGCGCTGCTGCTGCTGGCATGTGTGTGCGAACGCATCGTACTGGGTGGGGCGATCGTGCGCGCCGAACGGCCGCCGATCACCGCGCTGTCGTTGAACGAAGAGCAGCCGATGCCGCTGACGTTGTCGAGTGATTCGCCGCGCGCGCTTAAATTGATTGTCCGGCAACTTTGGCCGCGTTTGATCGAAGCGCGCTCGTCTACGCTCACCGGCGTCTGCCGGCCCGGCGAAGCGCTGCGCGTGGATTTCAAAATTCGCAGCGTCGAACGTGGCAAAGAGACGCTCGACACGCCTTATGTGTCCGCGACGATTTGGGGTCTGGCCGAACGCATTATGCCTGTCGGCCAGCCCGGCGAGATCAACGTGCTGCCCAATTTGCTCGCGGTGCGCAGGCTGCACGCGAAGCTCAATCAATTCGTGCTGCGCGGACTGGGCACGCGCGCCGCGCCGAAATTGGGCAAGGGACGCGAGTTCGACCGGCTGCGCGATTACCATACCGACGACGATTTTCGCGATATCAATTGGAAGGCTTCGGCGCGGCACAACAAATTGATCGTGCGCGAATTCCGCACCGACCGTTCGCAGGATATTCTCGTGTGCATCGACCGCGGGCACCGCATGGCCGCGCGCGCGGGACACATCACGAAAGTCGATCACGCGGTGAATGGCGCGGTGCTGCTCTCGTACATCTGCAACCGCATGGAAGACCGCATGGGCATGCTGTCGTTCGCCGCGGACGTCGATCGCGGCATCGGCCAGGGCCGCGGCGTCACGCATACGCGGCAACTGACCGCCTTCTCGACCGGCATTAAAGCAGAATATATTCACACCGATTACCTCGCGTTCTCCGCGCACGTGCGCCGCAGGCTTCGGCATCGTTCGCTGATCCTGATCATGACCGATCTGCCCGAAACCGGCGGCCGCCAGTCGCTGGTGAAGGCCGTGCGGCTGCTGACGCCGCAGCACCTTCCACTTGTCGTGATTCTCTCCGATCCGGCGCTGGAAGCGTCCGCTCATTTCAAGCCGTCGAACAAGAAAGAGCTTTGCCGCACGCTGGTCGCGCGCGACGTCTGGATGGAACGCCGGCAGACTATTCTGGAATTGCAGCGGTTCGGCGCGCTGGTGGTTGACACGACTCCCGAAGACGCGGGCATCGACGCAATCAATGCCTATATCGATGTGAAGCGGCGGCAGTTGTTGTAAGCGGGTCGTTGCGTTACAATGCGGACGCGGTGGGGAAGGAGCTTTTGTCGGCCATGGTGACTCAACGAATTTCAGTCAGCGACATGCAATGCGTCGGCTGTGCCGGGCGCGTGCGCGCGGCGCTGCTCAATACTAAAGGAGTGGTGAAGGTGATCACGTCTCTGGACGACCACAGCGCTGAAGTGACGTTCGACGAAAAGTCGATCAGCGGCAACGCGCTCGAGGGCGTGCTGCGCGACGCCGGATTTTTGCTTTCGGACGGTAAATGTTGTTGAACGACGATGTCTTTACTCAATTTTAATTTCACGGATCGATACATGAAGAAAATCACAGTCAGCGCGTTTTGTGTTGCGGTCATTTTGTCGGGATGGCAGCTCGCAGCGGGCGAGCCGGTTCAGCCGCCAACGCCGGTTCAACCGCCCGTTCCGGTTCAACCGCCCGGCCCGGTTCAACCGCCCGGCCCGGTTACAAATAAAACCGCCCCGCCCAATATCGCTCAGCCGGGCAAGCCTCCACTGAATCCAAATGCAGAATTGCTGGCGCTGTTGCTGGATCTGCAGCAGCCTGCCGACGCGGCCAAGCGCGACGCCGCGGCCAAGGCGCTGGCGGCAAAAGGCGCTGCTGCGCACCGCTCGCTAACCCAGTTTCTCAATTCCCCCGACGCTGAACTCGTCAAGCGCGCGAAAGATATCCGCACGCAGATTGAAAAGCACGCGATGCAGCTTTTTCAGGACGCCAATACGCTGCAGGGCAAAGCATTGAGCGGCCCCCTGACGGCCGCGGGACTTGACGAAGCGCGCAAAGCATGGACAGTCGCGAGCGCATTTGCCCCGCAACCTGAATTGCGCCAGAATGCCACGCAGGCCATCCAATCGATTCAGATGATGATGGGGCAGATCGAGGAGGCCAACAAATCGATCTTTGAGAAGGATGCCGAACTGGCCGCGACGCCCCCGCCAACCGGAGTTTCACGGGCGGCGATCCAGCTCGCGCGTTCGCAGGCGTTCATCAATTTGCAACGCTTCGACGACGCGCTGAAGTCGGCACAAGACGCCTTCAGCGCCGGCGGACGCGAATCCCGCCACACCCCGGCTGCGTTGAGAATACAGGCGGAAATGTTGTCTCGAAAACAGGACTTGCCGGGCATCGAAACCGTCTGCAAAAAACTGATCGTGGAATACGCCGAGAGCCTGGAAGCGCGTTACGCATACTCCGCGCTCGTCGATATGTACATCGAAAGCAAGCACTGGGACGAAGCCGTCGAGATGGTCAAGAAATTCATCGCCGCCTGTCCGCTCGAAGACGAAGCGCAGGAGTCCGCCGACAAATTAATCGACACGCTCATGGAGAAGGAGCGCGACTACCCGCGCTCGTTTGGTTTCTCGGCATGGATGAAGCAGCGCCTACCCGTGAGCCGGGTGAAGCCCGACATTTTGAAGATTCTGGGCTACTGCAGCGAATACGCGCTGAAGGATTACGCGAAGGCCGAGATCGCCTACAAAGCGCTCGCCGTGGATTACGCGGACGTGGTCAAGGCATCGGAAGTGGATGCGGTGCTCAAGCGCATCAAGGCCAAGATGGATGGCACTTTTCCGAAGGAACCGAAGGCCGGCGACGAGGGTCCGGCGGGCACGCTCGCTCAATATCTTGCGGCCGTCCGCGCGCGCGACGCCAAGCAACTGGCAGCCGTCGTTCCGGCCGACGAAGCCGTCGAAGCCGCCGGAAAACTGACGTGCGAGGAGTGCGAATTGATCCACACGGTCACGTTCGCCGATTATATCTTGAAGAAAGCGACCATCGACGGCGACAACGCCGAGATCGCGCTCGACTATTACGACACCGCGTCGAACACGCCGCGCACAATCGTTGAAAAGGCGATCAAGGAAAAAGGAGCGTGGAAAATAAAATGGAGTGATCCGGAAGAACAACTCAATCCGACACCGGTTCCGAAAGCGCCACCCGTGGTGGTTCCTCCGCCGGCGCCAAAATGATTTCGAGAACAGTACATGCTTAAACGCGCAGTGTTTTTCCCGCGCGAACTGTGGCGACAAATTCGAGAATTTCGTCGGCACCTTTGTCGTGAACCAGCCCTGCCAAGGCCGCCAGCATTTTCATGTCGATCATAGGCTGCGCTTTCACGATGCGGGTGAAATCGGCGCCGTCCTGAAGCTTGCTTTCTGGCGAACGATATGGACTTGCGATCGCCTTGTATTTCATCGCCAGCGCCAGTTCCAACGTCGGAATCACGCATTCCTCGCCCTCAACCAGCGCTTTGGCTTTGTGCTTGAATGCGGCGATATGCAGCTTTTCGACCGGCTTCATAATGTCGATGCGAACGTTGTTGTCCTCATATTCGCCGATGTAAAATCGGATCACGACTTCGCTGTCGTGGATTTTCAACTCCGGAAAACGAGCGCTCAATGCGGCGGTCGCTCGGCGCAAATCTTTGCGCACGACAAGGACGTCGACATCCATCGTCGCGCGGGCGCGGTTGGCCCAGACGGCGGACGCATAAGCCCCGGCCAGCATGTAATCGATCTTTTCGCGTTTCAACACGGCGACGACTTCGCTCGGAGGGATCATGGTTTTTACCATCCAGCCGGCAATCGTTGCCGATTCGAAGATGCGGATTCCGTCGATGACCGGCGGCACATGACGTGGCTTTGCGACCGATAAATTGCCCATAGGGATTTCCGTTTCCGCGGATAATTATACCAGAAACCGCGCTTCCTTTTGCCTAAAATATGCGCTGAATTCGTTACCCAAACAGCGCTACTCTCCAATCACTTTCTTGCGCCGCAAAATATGATGGTAATGCCGACAGAAACGGTGCGCTTCGTCGCGGACGTATTGCAACATGCGGAGCGCGGGCGACCGGCGCGGAATGCGGATTCCCTCCGGGCGGTCGAGTGTGTAAACGATCTCATCTTTTTTGGCCAGCGACGCCAGAAATGGCACCTTGATGTTGTGCGCCGTCAGCGCTTCCTGCGCCGCATGGAGCTGGCCGATCCCGCCGTCGATCAGCACCAGATCCGGCATGGCGCTGCCTTCTTCGGTCAGCCGGACGTAGCGCCGCGCAACCACTTCGCGGATGCTGGCAAAATCGTCGTTTCCGTCGTGGCTCTTGATTTTGAACCGGCGATATTGTTCGCGCGTGGGGAGACCGTCGACAAAACTGACCAGCGAGCCGACGGTCTCCTTGCCTTGCAGATGCGCGATGTCGATGCCCTCGATGCGGCGCGGCACGTGGGCGATCTTCAGGATTTCCTGCAGTTGCGCGACGCCTTCCTTGGGATCGATGTGCAGCACGCCAGGTTCGAGGCCGTCGGTGAGTGAGCCTTTGTCGCGAAGGCTTTGCAGCGCCTTGAGCGTGTCGCGCAGGTCTGCTGCATCTTCGAAGCGGCGTTCCTTCGCGGCCAGCTTCATGTCGCGTGCGATTTCGCGCTGCACGTCCTTCGAATGCCCTTGAAGAAATTGAGTGAGGCGGCGGATATCCGCGCGGTAATCCTCCGCGGTCTGTTTGTTGGCGCAGGGCGCTTTGCAGCGCCCGATGTGGTATTCCAGACAGGGCCGATAATAGTTGTTCTTAGGATCGCCCTCCTTAATATCCAGCGAGCAGGTGCGGTATTTGAAGACGCGCTGCATGATCTGAAGGGCGACGCGCAGCCATGTCGCGCTGATAAATGGTCCGTAATACTTGCTGTCCTTGTTCGTCTTATCCCGAGTCACGATCACGCGGGGAAATTGCTCGCCGGTGATTTCGACCACCGGAAAATTGATGTCGCTCTTTGAGCGCATGTTAAAAATCGGCTGAAGATCCTTGATCAGCCGGTTTTCGAGGAGAAAGGCTTCGACTTCGGAATTGCATTCGATGAAATCGATGTGGCGGATGCGCGCGACCAGGTCGGCGGTTTTGCGGTCAAAGGGACGATTTTCGTCAAAATACTGGCGCACTCGCTTTTTAAGCGAGACACTTTTGCCGACGTATATCTCATGATCCTCTTCGTCTTTGTAGAGATACACGCCCGGCGCGTCGGGGAGCGCGTCGAAATCTGCTTTGAGATGGTCGGGAAGCGGCATGGAAAGAGGGTTCGATAGAAGCGGTAATATTTCGAATCTGTCTGAACCGCATTATACTCCAAGTGCGGTTAAGAATAAAGTTATCTCCGCTAGAGCCACGCACGTAAGCAAGCGGCCAAGATTGTTCTGCAATGCAAGATAAAGCCGCTTACTTGCGTGCGCGGCTCTGAAGTGCGACTGTTTACAATTTTCGCAAAGGTTCGATGCACATGAACTATCACCCCAAGCCCATTCCAAGCGAGCACGTGAAACTTCCGCCGGAGTTGTTGGAATTGACTGAAAAGCTGGCGGAAAATACGCACGAAATCTGGGCGTCGGAGCGTCTCGCCCAAGGCTGGACTTATGGAGCCGCGCGCGACGACAAAACGAAGGCGCACCCGTGCCTCGTGCCGTACGCGGCGCTCCCGGAATCGGAAAGAGAATATGACCGCAAGACCGCGCTCGGTGCGTTGAAGGCGATAATGGCGTTTGGATATCGGATTGAGAAAAGCTGATGTAGTGGATTAATCAACGCCTCCCCTCACCCCGCGAGCGATACGGCCGCTCGTCGGACCTCTCCCAGGGGGAGAGGGGGACGTTGACGTGTTGCTTGCGCCGCAAGCGCGTCTATAATTGAACGATGGCACATTTGGATTTTGCATGAGCGATTCGTCTCCCGGAAATATCGGAAGCTTTCGCATCCTTTCCAAGCTTGGACAGGGGGGGATGGGCAGCGTCTATCGCGCCGTGCAAGGCACGCTGGAGCGTCCCGTCGCGCTCAAAGTTCTTCCGCCGGAATTCTCATCACATGCCGAATACGTCGCGCGCTTTTTGCGCGAGGCTCGCACCATCGCCGCCATCCGCCACGAGAACATTATCCAGGTCTACGATTCGGGCGAATTCAACGGGCAGTATTACATTGCAATGGAATTGGTGGACGGAGGCAATCTGCTGAATATCGCGGACGCGCGCCAAAAAGTCGCCGAAGCAGACGGCCTCAGAATGATGCTCCAGGCCGCGAAGGGTTTGAACGCCGCGCACGCCAAGGGACTGATTCACCGCGACATCAAGCCCGAGAATCTGCTGCTGGGCATGGACGGCGTGCTGCGCATCGTCGATTTCGGACTGGTGATGGATTCGGGTTCCGCGACGCAACTGACTCTGGCGGGCACGTGTCTGGGCACGCCGATGTACATGAGTCCCGAGCAGGCGGATGGCGAAACGGCCGATCCGCGCAGCGATCTGTATGCGCTGGGCGCGACATTTTTCCGCGTGTTCACCGGCCGGCCGCCGTTTGGTTCGGCGACGGTGATGAATATTCTTTACAAACAGAAATTCGAGAAGCCGCCCGATCCACAATTCCTGCGCCCGGACCTTTCGCGCGGCGCGGCTGACTTGCTGCTGCATCTTTTGGCGAAGCGGCGCGACGATCGTCCGGAAGGCGCGACGACGTTGATCGGCATGATCGAAGCGGTGCTGGCCGGAAATTCGATCCCCGCGCCCCCGCCCTTTGCGCCGTTGATTCCCAAACCCAGGCCCGAAGGCGAGGAGCTGGAGCCGTGCGTGTCGTCGGACGGCGAATCCGCAGCGTTGTTTGGAAGCCATGCGCGACGGAACGGCTGGAACTCCGGAGGAAGATCGTGGCGGGTCGCGGCCGCGATCCTGGGTGTAATTTGCGCCGCGGGACTGATCGCGTATGCATCGAGCGGAAAGCAGGTACCTCAGCCGCCGAAGATTTCCGAAACACTTCTGCCGCAGATCTCCGACGCCGAGTTGCGCGAACGCACCGCGCTGGGGGACGATGCATTCAAAGCCGGGCGAATCAAGGATGCGCGCGCGATTTATCTTGACGCGCTGAAGTTCGCGCCGACGCATGTCGAACTGATTGCGCGCCGCGACCGGACAGACCGGCGTATTGTGTTCGACAACGAAATGCGCGCGGCGGCCGATTTGGAAAAGCAGGGCAAGTTGAACGATGCGTTGTCGCGCTACCGCAACGCGCAAGCGCTCGACGAAGAAAACGCCGCGCAGACCTGCATTGACCGCGTGGCAGCGGCGATCGAAACGGCCAAGAAACCGCTCGCCGAATTCTCGCCCGCGCCGCCGCGCGATCCCAACGCGGTCGAATTGGAGCGCCTTGAAACTCAGGCGGCCGACGCCCAGCAGCGCAGCGAATTCGACAAAGTGGAAAGCGCGTATGCGCGCGCGGCGGAGATCGCGCCCGAGGCGCGGAAGGCGGGATTTGCCGAGAAGGCGCGTCAATGCCGGAGGCTCGCTTTTCTGGCGCAGGCGCGCGCCGCCGAAGGGCGCGGCGAACTGTCGCGCGCGGAAACGGCGTATCGCAAAGCTCAGGAGATCGCCAGCGACGCCGCGACGGCCGAACGGCTCGATGCCGTCGTCCAGAAAATCACCGCGGAAGAAAAAGCCGAGGCGCGCTATCAGGACGTCATGCGCGAGGGCCAGGACGCCATCGATAAAGGCGAATTCGTCAAGGCGCGCATCAAGTTTGGCGTGGCCATGGAATTGAAGCCGGGGTTTTCGCCGCCGGTCAGCAAACTCAACGAAGCCGAGGGACGCGAAACGCTCGCGAAAGGCGACAGCGCGCGCGACGCGGGCGATTTGGCCGAAGCGCAACGATTATACGCGAGCGCCATGATAAAAAGTTCGGCACTGGAGAGCGACGCGCAACTGCGCATCAAGGCGCTCGACAAAGTTCCGTCGCGCGCGGCGAAAGCCGTTGCGAAAGCCTGCGAACTGGCGGAGCAGCGCAAAGACGATGAAGCCGCGGCGGTTCTCGACGAAGCGCTGAAACTCGATCCGGCCGGCACGCTCTTGAAGAACGCCAAGACCGCGTTGGAAGCCGCGCGCGCGGCAGAGGACGTCATTGAACAGATGCAAAAAATTGAAGCCGACGCCATGGAACGTTTCAAAATCGGCGCGGAACTCGACGAGGACGACGCCGCCACGAAAAGGCATACGCTGGCTATCGCAAAGATGCAATTGAGCGCGCTGGAAAAGTCGAAAAAACCGCTGGCTGCGTTCGCGGCAAACGATTTCGCCGCGACCGCCGCGAGTCTGGCCGCTGCACGAAGTGACGCCACCGAATTGGAGGCCGAACTGCAAAAGGCTGCCGAACATTATACGAAACAAGCTGAGAAATCGGTCGGATTAAAGGTTCCATTTATTCCGAAAATCGGTGTCGGTGGAGACAGAAAAAAGTCCGATAAATATCATAGTTTGGCCGACGGATTGACTCAACTTGTGGGACAAGCAAAATTACTTCAAAAGCCATAATTTTAATTTTGAACAGTTGGCTAAAATGGTGCATTTAATAATTGTAATCCCCCTTGTTCATAAGTATAGACTTTGCCATGCCTATAGGTTAAAATATATAAGTTGCGGGGGCAGACAATGGCAGTACCAGAATCGAATGGCACCAAGCACGACCTATTTGGCGACATTGCCGTTGCCAAGAGCATGCTGACGTGGGCACAAGTACGTGATGTTTTAAAAAAGCAGTTAAAGTATCGCCAAAAAGGAATTCAAATCCGCGTCGGCGAATTGGCCATCGAAATGGGCTTTCTTACCGCGGCGCAGATCAACGACATCATCGTCGAACAGCGCCATCTCCGTCAAACCGACGAAGTTCGGCACTCCGCGCCAAAAGCCGATCTCCATGATTGGGAAGACTCGACGGTTCAACAACCATACATCCTCGGACCTTTCCAACTGCAAAAGCGCCTGGGCGGCGTTATGGGGATTGTCTTTAAAGCGACGGATACTCGGACCGGCCAGACGGTTGCGGTCAAAATTTTGCCCAAAAACCTCGCTCAGGATCCGACGTTTGTCGAGCGCTTCAAACGCGAAGTTCTGGCGGCTAGTTCGCTGAGCCATCCCAACATTATTTCAGTCTGGGATTCGGGCGTGATCAACAAGGTGTTTTATCTGGCGATGGAATATGTCGACGGCGAAACGCTGATCCGGCGCATGCACCGCGAAAAAATAGTGCCTGAAAGAGAAGCACTGATGATCGGCCTGGGCGTCACACGCGCGCTCGAACACGCGCATGCCCAAGGTGTCTTGCATCGCGACGTAAAGCCCGAAAACATCATGATTTCCAGCACCGGTCAAGTCAAACTGGCGGATTTGGGGCTGGCGTTGTTTCTGAATGACACATTGCGCATCACGTCCGAAGGAATCGCAGTCGGCACGCCGCACTATATTTCACCGGAAGAGGCGCGCGCGCTACGCCAAACGGATCAGCGCTCGGACCTTTACAGCCTGGGCGCGACATTGTTCCACGTCGTCTCCGGGCGCTTGCCGTATGAAGGCGAAAACGGCAGTGAAGTGATGAAACGCCATGTCTTTGAAGCCACGCCGAATCCGCAAGACGTCAACCCGGCCATAAGCAACGACACGGCGGGCATGATCGTTAAACTGATGGCCAAAGATCCCAAACAGCGCTACCAATCCGCCACCGAATTGGCAGCGGTGCTCGAGCATCTATTGACGCAGGTGAAGTAGCGTTGGAGCGCAGAGGCATCGGCGCGATGTTTTTTCGCGCTCTCCAATTTTCTCCGTTCCTGCGCTCGCCTGCCCGCCCCGACAACGGCGCGTCAACCTTTTCATTGAAAAAAATTGTTTTTCACACGCAAATTAAATGGATATAGTAAAGGAACTGCACTTCGTTCAATTCAGGAGCCCGTCCATGCCCGACTCGACCGTGCCGCCTAAACTAGGTGTGACCCTTGCCCAGCATTTGACGCATCAGCAAAAATTGATTCGCGCCACGGGTGAATTTTCGACGATTATCACGCAGATTTCGCTGGCCGCAAAACTGATCGCCCGCGCGCTGTCGCAGGCGGGACTTTATGACAAGGGCGGTTATGCCGAGTCGCCGCATGTCCCCGGCGACAGGAAACAAAGACTCGACCTGTACGCCAACGAGACGTTCATTCGCGTCTTTAGCAATTCGCCGGGCGTCGCCACCATCGTCAGCGAAAACATGAAGGATCCCGTTCATCTGCACAGCCGCTCGCAAGGCGGCAAATACATCGTGTGCATCGATCCGCTTGATTCGTCCAATCTCGAAATCAACGGAGTCGTCGGCTCGATCTTCTCCGTGCTGCGGCGCGTCGAGTCGGCCGAGCAGGCGACCGAGAAGGACTTGCTGCAAAAAGGCACCGAGCAGGTGGCGGCCGGCTATGTCATGTACGGTCCCTCGACGGTGCTGGTCTACACGTCCGGAAACGGCGTCAATGCGTACACGCTCGACAGCGGCATCGGCGAATTTCTCATCTCCCGGGAGAATCTCCACATTCCGGAGCGCGGGCTAACGTACGCCTGCAACGAAGCCCATTACCACGATTGGCACGACGAGACGCGCCGTTTCATCGAGCATCTGCGCAAGATCGACGCGAAATCCGAGAAGCATTATTCCACGCGCTACGTCGGCTCTTTGATCGCCGACTTTCACCGCACGCTATTGGGCGGCGGCGTGTACTTGTATCCGCCGGACAACTCATCGCCGATTACCGGCGGCGGGAAGCGGCGCTTGATGTACGAATGCAATCCGCTGGCGTATGTCTGCGAACAGGCTGGCGGCCGGGCGTCGAATGGCGACGAGCGCATCCTTAAGATTCAGCCCACTTCTCTGCACCAACGCTGCCCGTTGATTATTGGCAGTCCGTATGAGGTGCTGCTATATGAAGATTTCGTGGCTGGCAAGCGATAAATGATCGAGTTGATATACTCGGATTCCGCTCTTGCGGATCTATTCTGTATCTGTAGGTCGTTGACTTTTTACCGTTTTAATGCACAATGAGAGTGGTGACCTGTTGGAGGATTTTCGAATGACTCGGCTGACATTAATTCCCTTGCTTTTACTGTTGGGTGCGTGTGCACGCGCGACAAGCGCTGAGACGACCAGGCCCGCGGACGAAGCGATCTTGCAGGCGCTGCCGAAAGTGCCCACGATTGCCACGGTCGTTGGCAGCGGTGATTCCAAGAATGCATCCAGCAAATGGGTGCAGGAATTGATGATGAAAAAAGAGACCAAGGCACGCGTTGAAATCGTGCTCTTGAAGCAGAAATTGATCGCCGAGCAGGAATCGAAGGATGTGGAAGACAAGGAGCGCGTGCGCCGAAAACAACTCTACGATAAAGCGCTCGGGACGCTGTTCGACTCCCAGGCCCCCGGTGAAAAAAAGACGCGATCGATTCACATGAAGCTGGAGTTTCAGGTGCCTGAAATCGAAATGTACCGGCGCTTGGTCGAAGTCTATAAAATGCGCACGGTTCTGGCGACCAGCGTGGTCGAGGCGTTAACCAAACTCGACCGCGACAACAACGGCAAGACGACCTCGGAATCGTACCGCGACATGGCGTACATTTTCTTTGCGACGCAACGGCTTTTCATTCCGGTCGACAACGATGCAGACGGCTATATTACGATCGCCGAAGTCGAAGCTGCGAAGGCGCTCCCCGCCGACGCCGCGGCCGCGATGACGGCCGGCGCGAATTCAAAAGACGCGACAACCGGCGCGCTGATTATCAAAGGATTCGATGTCGACAAAGACGGCGTGTTGAACATCAACGAGCGCAAAGCACTCAGTTCCGCGTACCTTGAAGCGTCGCTAAAATCGCAGCAAGACGCCGACGCCTATCAAAAGCTACTCAACGATCTGCTTACCGCGCGCCAGGCCACCGCCGCGAAGTTCGAGAACCTGACGATTGAATTGGTCGAATCGAAGTAGGTCTTCCACAGGTTCCAATCGTCATGCTGACGTTAACGCGAAAAGTGTCGTTCTTTGCCGGACATGTGTACCGCGGAGGCGGCCTGTCTCCGGCGGAATTGAAGGCTCTTTTTGGCGTCGCGGCTGAACCCAGCGGCCATGGGCACAATTATGTGCTGGAACTGAGCGTGCGCGGACCGGTCGATCCCATCGATGGCATGGTGGTGAACATCAAGACCGTCGACCTGGAATTGAAAAAACTTCTCGCGACCATTGATCATCGGATGCTGAACGAATCCGTGCCGGAATTCGCGGAAAGCGTGCCGACCACCGAACGGCTGGCGCAGGTGCTCTGGGCGCGTATCCCCGAATCAATCGGCGCGGCACGGCACGTGTCGATGCGGCTGGAGGAACATCCGGGCATGTCGGTCGAAATTTTTGGAGAAAATCCGGCGATGGTTTATCTCACCCGTTCCATCGAATTTTCGGCGTCGCACCGCCTGCATTCGGAGAAACTCTCCGAAGCGGAGAACTGGGCCGTCTATGGCAAATGCAACAACCCGCACGGTCACGGGCACAACTACGTGGTGGAAGTGACCGTGCGCGGCGAGCCGGATGCGCGCACCGGCATCGCCATCGATCTCGGCAAATTCGAAACGCTGCTCGACGCGGAAATCGACACGCGATTCGATCACAAGCACCTGAATCTCGACACCGATTTTTTCAAAGAAGCGCCCGCGACGGCGGAGAATATCGCCATTGTAATCTGGAACCTGATCGACAAAAAGATTCCTTCATGCCGGGACGGCGGAAAAGTCGAACTGCATCGCGTGCGGCTTATTGAGACAGCCCGGAGCTGGTTCGATTATTACGGAAAATAAAAAAGCGGCCCGGAGATCGCTCTCCGGGCCAATAACTTTCAACCTTCAACTTTTAAACCTTCAACCGCCGTTACGCCAACAAATCCTTGATCGCCTTGCCTTTGTCGACGACGCGTATCGGGCGGCCCTGAGGGGTTTGATTTTCTTTCGTATAATCGACGCCCAGCGCCTCGAAGATCGTGCCGTGCAAGTCGCCGATCGTGACCGGGTTTTCTTTCGGTTCCGCGCCGGTTTCATTGCTCTTGCCGTAGACGAAACCCTGCTTGATTCCGCCGCCCGCGACGAATGTCGAGAAACAGCGCGGATAGTGGTCGCGGCCATCGTTGGCGTTGATCTTCGGCGTGCGCCCGAATTCGCCCGTGCAGACAACCATCGTCCGCTTGAGCAAGCCGCGCGCGTTCAAATCTTCGATCAGGTTGCCCAGCGCCGGGTCGAGCGTGTTCAGGTTTTTCTCAACGGCGTCGAAACATTTCTGATGGTTGTCCCAGCCGCCCAGCGAACATTCGACAAAGCGCACGCCGCGCTCCACCAGCCGGCGCGCCATCAGCACCGAGCGACCGAAATTGTTGTCGCCGTACGCTTTGATCGTCTCCGGCTTTTCGCCGCCGGCGCCTTTCAAGTTGAACGCGTCGACCGAACTGGAGTACATCATTTTGATCGCGTCGCGGTAGTAGTTCGCATATTCCTTGACCGTGTTGTCACGGTCCTGGTGGCTGAATTCCTTGTCGACTTCCTTCAGCATGTCCACGCGGCGTTTGAAGCGCGCGTCGTCCACGCCTTTCGGGAAGACCAGGTTGCGGTCGGGATTGTTTATGTCGCCAATGTAGAACGGCGCGAACTGGCTGCCCAGGAATCCGGCGCCGAACGACGCATTGCCCACGGACACGTACGCCGGAATCTCCGGATTCTTCTTGCCCTTCTGCTGCACGACCAGCGACCCGATGCTCGGATGGCCGATGCTCGCCAGCGGCTTGTAGCCGGTGTGCATCTCGTACGTCGCGCGTTCGTGCGCGCCTTCCTTGCTGGACATGGAGCGGATCAGCGAGCAGTATTTCATGTTGCGCGCAACGTTGGGCATGTGTTCGCTGAGCTGAATGCCCGTCGCGCTCGTGTTGATCGCCTTAAAGGGTCCGCCAGTGGACTGCCCCGGCTTCGGATCCCACGTGTCGATGTGACTGGGGCCGCCAGCCAGCCACAACAGAATCACCGAATCGCATTGGGCCATGTCGTTCGGCGCGGCCAGCACCGTCGAGCGCAGCATGTCCACCAGATTCATGCCCAGGAATCCGATCGCGCCGGCCTTCAGCGCCGAACGGCGGCTCAAACCGGACTTCCCGTCGCAGTCCACAACGCCTTTGCTTATTCCAGTAGCCATGGGTCGATTCATGATTGAACTCCTTGTCCAACGTTTAACGTTCAAACTTTATCTGACATACGTAAATTCGCGCGTATTCAACAAAGCCCAGTAAGTGTCCTCAATCCATTCGCGCGTCGGATTGGTGGCATGCAATTGGTAGAGCACCGTTGAAAGCTCGTGCTGAGTCGGGTTGCGCGTGAGCACCGACAGGAACAACTCCTGCGCGGCTTGCGTCGGATTGAGTTTCGAATCGAGGATTTGTTTGATCAGCGGCGAGGCCTTGATCGCGCCATCCACGCGGTCGCCGTTCATCATCTCCAGCGCCTGGGTGATCGAACCCGATTCGTCGCGTTTGCAGACAGTCGAATTGCGGTCGGGCTGGTTGAAGGCGGCCATGAACGAGGACGGCTGCGCCGGCGTCGGCAAATCCACCGCCCATTGCATCGACTTGCTCTTTTGACCGGTCATCGCGTCCATGATCTTGTTGCCAATCGCTTCGCGGCCCATGCCCATTCCGTATGCCTGGCCTTCGGTCATGCCGTTGTTCTTGCCCGTGCAGACGAGCAGCGAATCGAAGGTCTGTTCGGCGGTCAGGCGGCGGATGTACGCGTGCGAGAACAGTGTCGTGTCGCTGCGATTGCTGGTCGTTGGCATGGAGGAACGCTGGTAAGTGCTCGAGAGCGCAATCAGTTCGATCATGTGCTTGTTGTCGTATTTCGAGGTCATGAATTCGTCGGTCAGGAATTCGAGCAATTCCGAATTCGACGGGGGGTTCTTTTCGCGGAAATCGTCGATCGGATCGACGATGCCGTGCCCGAACATCTTCGCCCAGATGCGGTTGACCTGCACCTGCGCGAAGCGCCGGCTGCCGATCACGTACTCCGCAAGCACTGTCCGCCGCGAACCGTTGCCCGCAGCCTTTTTGCTCGGATCCCAGGCGAATTTCGCTTCCATGATTTCGCCCGAACCCTTGCCGTTCTTCACCTGTCCGTCGCCTTCGGTCGGCATGCGGTATTCGCCCATTGGCCGTTCGGAAATTTTGCGCACACCGCCATTGAGCAGCAACTGCGTCATGATCACGGTTTCGGCAGGCGTAAGTTTCGCTTCGAGTTCCTTGAATAACGCTCCGCCGCGCTGCAGCAGTTTCAGAGTATCCATCATGCCCATCGCCATCATGCCCTGGCCGGCATCGGCGAGTTCCACGCCCTTTTTGAAATTGGCTTTTTCAGCCGCAAGCTTTTCGTGCGCTTCTTTAAAATACGGTTCGAGAATCGTTTTCGCATTCGCCGGCAAGCGTTTGCTGTTCTCAACTTTCACCAATGTAGCCCACGGATCGATGGAGACGGTGGTGCGCGCGAAGAAGGCCACCAGCGAATGAAAATCGGCCTGTGTCCATTTGTCGAAGGGATGATCGTGGCACTGTGCGCAGGCCATGCGCGAGCCCATGAACACGGTGCTGACGTTGTTGACCGATTCGATTTTATCCAGATTGTTTCCGCCGCCCGAATCGCGCAGATAAAAATTGACGGCTCCATCCTCTTCCGCCGTGCCAACCGCATCGACCAGCGATTTGCAGAATACGTCATAGGGCGTGTTCTTATTCAACGAATCCTGAAGCCAGTCGCGGTACGAACCGCGTTCAGTGCCTTCCTGCGGGCGCGAATTGCTGTGCTCGCGCAACAGATCGCTCCACATCACCGACCAATGCGCGCCGTAGCGTTCGTTCTTCAACAATCGGTCCACCAACTTGAGGCGCTTTTCGGCGGAACGATCCAATAAGTAGGTTTTGACTTCCGCAAGGGGCGGAACCGTGCCGCAGATGTCCAAGTACACGCGCCGCAAAAATTCTTCGTCGCTGCAAGGGCCGGAGGGGTCGATTTTTTCGCTCTGAAGTTTTAACAGGACGAATTTATCGATCGGATTCTTGATTGGAAACGTCGGCGTCCCTTGGACATCCGATTCGGCATTGGCCACTCTGTCGGACGCGGGCCAGACACACACCGCTCCGACGATGGCGACGAGTGCCGTCCATCCCAATAAAGGGGCAATCACCGGAAAGCGTGACGTTTTCATAATTGAACATCCCCTTACACTTATTGCACTTGGTGCAGACCATTCGGGCAGCCCGTCTTTGATGATTTATCCCGCAGCGCGTCGGTTAACTCAACAAATCCGACGAAATATGCAGCGGAATCCACCACAACACGTTCTCTGTACGTACCAAATGCACTTTGGATGCCAGAAATCGGCAGATCCGTTGAAAAGTGTCACTCTTGGCCGTGCTTTAAGTCACGGAAAAGGCTGTCGCCGCCTCATTCACAACTTGAGGTTCGCCCGATCCAAGGTTAGGCTCATTCGCAACTCTTGAGGAACACACGATACATGCGCTATTGGGTAAAAGCTGTATTGCTTTGCGGACTGTTCTTTTCATCGTTGCTGTCCTTTCAGGCTGCCGAATGGGACGCGCCGAAGGATGGACGATTCACCGAGAAGCAGTTGGAGAATTACATTGCCGCGCAGAAAGAACTGATGCAATATATCAAAGCCGCCAGCAAGGCTATTGAAGGGAGCAAAACCGGGCTGGGGGCACTGTCCGCTATTGGCAATATGGACGAAAAAATGAACGCCATTACGACCAGGAATGGTTTTAAAAAAGCCGAATTTGAATGGCTGGCCGGCGCAGCGACGCAAACCATGGGTGCCGCGTATATCGATGAATCGATGACCCAGGCCAAGGCGGACCTCGTGGAGCAGAAAAAGAAAAACGCGGCGGAAATCGCCGCGGCAAAAGCGAAACTGGCAACCTATGAGAGTGCACGCAAAAGCGGAACGCGTGTCTTGAATCAGGAACAGCGCGAAAACCTGGTCAAACAAGCGAAAGAACAGGAAACTGCGGCGCTTGAAGAGGCAAAAAACCACGCTGACGAAGCCAAAGCGGCAGCCGAAGAGGCCTCAAAATCCGAAGGGGATGCCAAAGCCACCGACGCATTGGCCGCGAAGCCGCCAGCGGACATTGACGGGGACAGTAAAGCGGATTATGTAAAGGGCAAAAAGGAGGAAGCCACAAATTCCCGCGCCGCAGCCAAGGAATCCCGCGACAAGGAGAAGGAAGCGCGCAAAGCCGAAACGGAGAGCAAATCAAAAGCACTTCCATTCGCCAATCAGGCCGCACACCCCGAAATTCCCATAACGCCAGAGGAAAAGAAGCAGGTTGCCGACGAGAACGATCAAGCCATAACGGATACTAAAGCTGAATTGGAGACGCTGGTTCAAGCCACCTCGATCCTGGCGGACGGCGACGCCGCGATCAAGAAACAGACCGATGAACTTCTGAAGACCATTCCACAAGAGAATTTGACGCTCGTCAAAAAGCACTTCAAAGAAATGCAAAATGCGATGGGAATGATCGAGAAGAAGTAGCTCGAATTAATGTATAATACACATGTTCGATAGTCCCGTTTCGCTTCGGCTGTTTGACGAAAGGACTCTTGACATGAGCATCACACTGCTTGTTCAGAGCGGAAGTCTGGCAGGGCAATCGTTTACGTTTAGCGATGCCAGCATTCCTATTGGGCGCGACAAAAACAATGTTCTCAAACTCACTCCCGGCATCGACGAGCGCGCCAGCGCCCACCATTGCGAAATTTACCGCGAGCCGAAAGACGGCCGGTATTATGTCCGCGACCTGGACAGCACCAACGGCACGTTCGTAAACAACCAGCGCATCACCGGGCCAGTGGCGCTCTCCGACGGCAGTTTGTTGAAACTCGGCGGCACTCAAGGCATTGAAATCGTCGTCAAATTACCGAAGCCGGCTCCAAAGACCTATCAACCGACGCTCATCGCAATTCCCACGTCATCCGCTTTTTCTGCCACCGATAGCCCTGTGCCTAACACTAACGCGGCAGCACGGTTGGGCGAGTCGCCGATTGCAAAACAGGGCATCGGGCTCATTACGCTTGAGGCCAGGCTCCAGGAAGCCAAGAACGAAGTCCGGCGCGAATACTCCCGCCGCAACTGGGTCTTCGTTGTGGCCATGTCCGCGATGATTGTGATGGGTTCGGCCGTGGTCATTGTATTCGTCAAAAAGAGCTTTGACACGGATAACGTTATTCGGGTCATTAAGACCGATGTCGACAGCGTCAAGGACGACATCGCAGTCACCAAGACGCACCTATCCAAGCACGACGACGGCATTAACGGAGTGGTGAACTCCGTAACCGGCATCAAAGATTCGGTCGCGTCGAACATCAAGGAATACCGCGAGACCGTCGCCAGCATGGCCCAGGCGATGAGCGAGAAGGAACGTAAAATCGCCGCACTTCAAGTCAGCCTCGAACAGGCCGGTGGCGAATCGGGTTCGGCCGAGGCCCGGAAAGCCCAGGAAGCGTTTACACTGGAAGTCGCCGCATTGAAAAAAATGTACGAGGATGTGAAGGCCTATCAGGAAAAGAATAAGCAGGTTCAGTCTGGCGGAGCCAACTCGTTCACCGAAGCCGTCGCCCACAACCGGCAAGCCATTTACGCCGTCATGTTTAAAGCCACGAACGCCACGGAACAGACGCTCATCGGCACGGCTTTCGCCGTTGATGCGGCACAAGGCCTGCTCGCCACCAGCGGAAACATCAGCCAGTCCATCAAGGACTTGTTCCCGCTGGGCCAAATCATGGTGGTCTGCGGCGATAAATCGCCCCATACTTATCAGGTCAAGAAAGCCTTCGTGCACGGCGGTTTCACACTGGCCAAAGGCAGCCGGCGCAGTCCCGACGTGGGCGTGCTCGAAGTGGACCTGAACGCCAACGGAAAACAGCTCGACGGCTTCCCGGCAACGTTGAACTTGTACAGCGATTCCGAACTGGACAGTGTTCAGTCGGCTCAGGCTGTCGCCATGCTGGGCTTCCCGGAAGAATACAAATCCTTTGCGGCGAGCGCACAAAATACAGCTCTGTCAGCCAAGCTTTCAATGGGAGTGGTCAGCTCGACCGTGAGTTTTGACAACAGCGCGGCGAAGGATCACGCCTTCGACATCCTCGAACACACCACCGCCGTCGGCGCACACGATGAAGGCAGCCCGGTCTTCGATGCCAAAGGCCGCGTGATCGCGATCCAGAACGATAGCGAAACGGAACTGCTCAGCGTTGTCGACAAGAAGGACGCAAGCAAAAAGACAGTCAAGCGCTTCACCGTCGGCAACGTGAAATACGCCGTAAACATTCGCTTCCTAAGAGACCTGCTGAAAGAAAGAGAAAGTGGCGGGAGCGTCCCGCTCCCGAAAAATGGGGAACCAAAGTAGGTTAAAGAGTCGCGACCGCATGGGAGCGGTTACGCATGAACGCGCATCGGTCGCGGCTCTTTTAAAACTTTATCATAAAGCCCTCGCGCCGGTGTATAGAGACTTCGGCTTTTGCCATGCGTATAAAATTTTTATGGAGAACCGCTGACGATGCGCGTCACACGAATTTTGTTGTCCTTGTTGGTTGCCGCTACCTTCATCAGTAAAACCGCCTGGGCCTTGCAGGGAAAAGGCGTCATCGCCGAAGAGTCCGAGAAGACCTTAAAGGTCGCCGAGGGACTCGAGTGCAAACTCTGGGCCTCCGAACCGGATGTCATTAATCCCACCAATATGGACATCGACGAAAAGGGCCGCATCTGGGTCGTCGAAGGCGCGAACTACCGCGGCAAAAACAAGATGCGCCCGGAAGGCGACCGCATCGTCATTCTTGAAGACACCAAAGGCACCGGCAAGTGCGACAAAGCCACCACATTCTATCAGGACAAGAGCCTGCTCTGTCCGCTGGGCATCTGCGTCGTCGGCAACAAAGTCTACATGTCCCAATCGCCGACGATGTGGGTCTTCGAAATCGACGAAACCGGTTACAAGCCCAAAGGCCCGCCGGAAAAATACCTCGACGGTTTCTCGGGCGTCAACCACGATCATGGCCTGCATAAGATGATGTTCGGACCCGACGGCCGCTTCTATTTCAACAGTGGCAATTCGGGCATGGAAGCCGCGGAAATGAAGAACGCCAAGGGCGAAGTGATGGTCGATTCGCTCGGCAGCAATCCGTTTCCGAAAGGCAAAGTCTGGCGCGGGCACGACAAGAAGCCGGGTGAAAAGTACAAGGAGGGCATGGCCTTCCGCATGAACCCTGATCAGACCGGCTTCGAAACGCTCGGCAACAACTTCCGCAACAATTACGAAGTCACCAGCGATTCCTTCGGCACGGCGTGGCAGTCGGACAACGACGACGACGGCAATCTGGGAGTGCGCGTGAACTATGTCATGGAAGGCGGCGACTTCGGTTATGCCGGTTGGGGCGCGGACGTGCGCCGCTACCCGACGCAGTCCGCTCAGGAAGCGCATTGGCATCAGCGCTATCCGGGCGTCGTGCCCAATCTGTACGGCACGGGCGGCGGTTCGCCGACGGGCATTCTCGTCTATGAAGGCGATCTGCTTCCGGCGAAATACCAGGGCGCGGTGATCCATTGCAACGCCGGCGGCCAGTGGTACAGCTACGTCGGCGCGTTCATGACCACTCCGGCAGGCTCGGGCTACAAAACGGTCCTCGAAGAACTCGTCAAGGCTGGCGACAATTGGTGGAAACCCTCCGATCTCTGCGTCGGAACCGATGGCGCCGTCTTCATCGCCGACTGGTACGACGCGCAGTCCGGCGGGCACGGCATGCAGGACGACGTTCTGGGCAAACAGCAGGGGCGCATCTATCGCCTCGCGCCGGTTGGCAACAAACCGGTCGTGCCGTCACTCGATTTGACCAACGTCACGGGACAGATCAACGCGCTCTGCTCGCCGAATCTCTCGACGCGCTACCTCGGTTACACCAAGTTGACGACCGGCGGCGCGCCAGCGATCGAAGCACTGAAAAAGCTCTACACCAGCTCCCCGAAGCAGACGCATCGCGCGCGAGCACTCTGGGCGCTGGCCCGCACCGATGCGGCAAAAGACGCCATCGCCGAAGGCCTCAAAGACTCCACGCCCGAAATTCGCGTCGTCGCCATTCGCGCCGCGCGCATGTTGAAGCAGGACATGGTCGCAATCGCGAATCAGTTGATGGGCGACAAGGACTACCAGGTGCTGCGCGAGTTGGCCATCGCGATGCAATACGAACCGAACGAACGCGCGATACCAGTGCTGGTTAGCTTGGCCGACCGTATCGATCCGATCATGCCCGAATCCCCGGCCTACGACCCGGGCAACAAGAAGCAGAGCAAAGACCAGATCGCCGAATTCGAAAAGGAACGCCAGGAACGGGTCAAGAACAAATGGTTCATCGAAGCTGTCGGCATCGGCGCGAACGGCCGCGAAAAAGAAGTGCTGGAAGCGTGGACCAAGGACGGCAAGAATAAAGATGAGAAACTCGCCGAGGTCATGAACTGGCGCATGAACCGCATTATTCCGGAGAACACGAAGGCACCGGAAAAACCGAAGGTTCCCAAGAAGGACACGAAGTAATATCGTTGTTCTCTGAAGCCAAATTAATCGCGGATGAACGCGGATGGGCACAGATTGCCGCAAATGAAATAATTTGGAGTCGTTATCTGCGTTCATTTGCGGTAATCCGAGTTCATCAGCGTTTAATTTTAAATGTTGAATTTGCCTAGGACATTGCGTTTCAGTTTGAGCTTTGAGTTTTTGACTGAATAACCTGACCGCATGAAATCACCGCCATTAATCGTTTTGCACCTTTGGGCCGTTGCGATTTCGGCGTGCGCATGGACCCGCGAAGCCGATCCGGACATGCTCAAAGTCATCCGCGACGATGCGGCGGAAATGCAGGATCGCGACGCCAACGTCAAGATGCTTTCCAAAACGAAGGAAGGCGCGCTGGCGATGATCGAGATGGCGCGAAAGAATGATTTCCCGGAAGAATTGATTTCGAGCGCGGCACTGGCGCTGGCCGAAAGCGACGATGCGGATGTGCGCAAGGCGGCGGAAAAAGCACTGCCCTTGCCCAAAATGAAGGACGGCAAACAGATTCTGCCGATCTCCAAATTGGTGCTGATGACAGGAGACGCGAAGGCCGGGCGCGAAGTGTTCCGAAGCGCCAAAGGCCCCAATTGCATCAATTGCCATCTGCTGGAAGGCGTGGGGCGCGAAATCGGTCCGCCGATTTCGACCATTGGCGAAAAGCCCAAGGATGTGCTCTATGAAACGATCCTCGCGCCCAGCGCGTCGATCCAGCACGGTTTCGAAGCCTGGACGATTAAGACGAAGGACGGCAAGCGGCTTTCCGGTTTGAAGATTGAAGACAACGACGAGAAATTCACCTTGAAGTCGACCGAAGGCGAATTTGTGGACATCCCTGTCGCCGACATTGAAAAAAAGATCAAGGAAAAGAAGTCGCTCATGCCGGAGAATTTGATCAACGCGATGACCACGAAAGACTTGGTCGATCTCGTGGAATATTTGTCGCAGCAGAAAGCGAACTAAGAATCACCAGAGCCGCGCACGTAAGTAAGCGGCCAAGACGGCAAAATAAAGCCGCTTACTTACGTGCGCGGCTCTGGATGAAATAAAAAAGGAGAGGACGCAGCTATGGCAATTCCGATCGGCATTAATTCGTGGGTCTGGACGTCGCCGTTCACCGACGACACGCTGAACCTGATTCAAAAGGCTAAGGACTTCGGCTTCGACACGTTCGAATTGCCGCTGGAAGATCCCGCGCACGTGACGCCGCAGAAAGCCGCGGATGCGTTCAAGGCCGCGAATATCCGCGCCGTGATCTGTGGCGCGTTCGGCCCCGGCCGCGACCTCTCATCGGACAGCGCGACCGACCGTAACGCCAGCCTCACCTACATCAAATCGGCGCTGAAACTCGCCGAGAAAGTCGGCGCGAAGGTGCTCGGCGGGCCCATGTATTCGGCCGTCGGCAAGCGCCGCCTCGTTCCCGACAAACAGCGCAAGAAGGAATGGGATCAGGCCGTTAAGAGCGTTCAAAAAGCCGGCAAAATGGCTGGCGATTTCGGCGTAACGCTGGGCCTCGAACCGATCAACCGCTTCGAAATCGATCTGATGAACACGTCGGAGCAGGCGTTGCGCTTCGTTCGGGAAGTCGGACTGCCCAACGTCGGCATCCACCTCGACACCTTCCACATCAATATCGAAGAGAAGAGTTTCTACAAGGCCATCACGACGGCCGGCAAGCATCTCGTCCATCTGCACGTCTGTGAAAACGACCGCGGCGCGCCGGGCACGGGGCTGATCAACTGGAAGGATGTCGCGAAGGCGCTCAAGGAGATCGATTACAAGGGCGACGCGACGATCGAATCCTTTACGCCGGAATGCAAAATCATCGCCGCCGCCGCCGCAATCTGGCGCAAGTTCGCGCCGTCGCAAGACGAGCTCGCCAGCGAAGGCCTGAAATTCCTAAGAAAGCTGTTGAAGTAAAAAATAGTGACGTAGGACGGACTGCCAGTCCGTCCAGCATCCGATTTCGAATCTTTGAAACTGGACTGGCTGGCAGCCCGTCCTACTTTGCTGCGGTGAATAAACATTGCGCCGGTCCGTTTAAAACTCAGTCGCATTTTCTTGAAAGGAAAAGCATGAAACGATTCTCTCTGTTCGCCGCCACTTTGGCGCTGTGTGCCATGGTGTGCGCGATTCGCGCGGAAGACAAACCCAAGGCCGAAATTCCCGCGGCCGGCGCCGATGGCGTGATCACTCTTTTCAATGGAAAAGATCTCACCGGCTGGGAGGGCCTCGAAGGCTACTGGTCCGTCGAAGACGGCGCCATTACCTGCAAGGAAACGAAGGAAACGTCGAAGCAATCCGATTTGATTCTGTCATGCTCGAAGGATTACCCGGAGAAGTTCGCCAACTTCGAACTCACCTACGCCTGGAAAATGGTCACGCCCGACGGCAATTCCGGCGTGCAGTTCCGCGGCAAGATCGACAACCCAAAGATGCTGCATGTCGGCGGCTACCAGGCCGATATCGACGCCAAGAACGGCTTCACCGGAATAATCTACTGTGAAGGTGGCGTCGCCGGCGGACGGGGCATCATGAGCAACCGCGGCGAGAAAACAGTCTGGGACGATCAGAACAAACGCACCAACACGAAATTGGAAGAATCGGGAGAGGACATCAAGAAAGCCATCAAGCCTGTCGGCGAATGGAACGAGTGCGTTGTGACCGCGGACGGCCCGCACATGGTCTACAAGATCAATGGCCACGTCACAACCGATCTGACCGACAACAGCCCGAAGGGCTGCAAAGACGGCATCATCGCGCTGCAGATGCACGGCGGTTTCACGATGACGATCCAGTTCAAGGATGTCAAGATCAAGTTCCTGAAAGAAAAGTAGTAACTCATTCAGTATCGCCAGAGCCGCGCACGTCAGTAAGCGGCTTAATTTTCACGGCGCAAAATCTTAGCCGCTTACTGACGTACGCGGCTCTGGAGTGCTTTAGTAAAGGAATGTTCATGAAAATTCGTAATCTGCTCCCGTTGTTGGTTCTGGCCGTATCGTTCTGCGCGCGCGCGGAAGATGGCGGTTCGCTGAAGGGAACCGTCAAATACGACGGCGACGTGCCCGAACCGAAGATCAAAGAAATCCCGGCCGACAAAAAGGCCGAATGCAAATGCGAAGGCAAAGGCGTCGCCGACGAATCGCTGGTCGTGGACAAAGCAACCAAGGGCTTGAAGTGGGCCATCATCCGCATCAAGGACGCCAAGCCGAAGGATCCTCTGCCAAAGCCGGAAAAGCCCTTTGAAATCGACCAGCACGGCTGCACGTTTACGCCGCATGTGGTGATCGTGCCGCCCGGAACGGATCTCGAAGTTTTGAATCCGGACAAGATCCTGCACAACATCCACACGCTGCCCTACGATTCGGAAGACCCGCCGCAAAACACGGCGGCTCAGGGGCAATTGACCTACAAGGGGAAGTGGCTGAAGGACGAGGATCTGATCGAACTCAAGTGCGACATCCACGGCTGGATGAAGGGCTTCATCGTCTGCCACGACCCGCGCTACTGCGCGGTCAGCGGAGCCGACGGCACGTTTGAAATCAAGAACCTGCCCGCCGGGAAATACAAGGTGAACGTGTTCCACGAATCCTTCGGCAACTACATGAAGAAAGAAACGATCGACGTGGAAGTCAAAGCCGGCGCCGCGACGGACATGGGCGAATTGAAATTCGCGCCGAAAAAGTAAGCACCGTCGACACCCATTGAATTCACCCGGGGGCATGCTTCGCGCTGCCCCCGGTGTATTTGTGGGCAGATGACTTCGACTCGTTCTTCTGGTGCAAACGGAGCGACGCATGACACCCAAACAACTTCTAGTCACAATGCTGCTCATCGCCGCGCTGGGCTACGCGGGATTTTTCTACACGAGCAGTTCTTCCAGCAGTAGCGCAACCTCGTCGCCAAAAGTGGCCGTACTCACACCTACAACCGAAACGAAAGTAACTCCGAAAACGGAAGCTCTGAAAGAAGACAATCCATCGGCCGATCCAACTGCTCCCGGCATATTGAAGGGCGTCGTGAAATACGACGGTGATCCGCCCGAGCCAAAGATTAAGACGATCCCGCCCGGCACTGAGGGATGCCACGCGAACGTTGCCGACGAATCGCTGGTCGTTGATAAAGCGACGCGAGGTTTGAAGTGGGCGATTATCCGCATTATGGGCGTGGAGCCGAAAGATGCTCCGCCGACGCCTGCAAAGCCGTATCAGATCGACCAGAAGGGCTGTGCGTTTTCGCCGCATGTTGTGATTGTACCGCCCAACACCGATCTGGGCATTTTGAACCCAGACAAAGTTCTACACAACATCCACACGCTACCCTACGATTCCAATGACCCGCCGCAAAACATTGCGGCTCAGGGCCCAATAGTATACAAGGCGAAATGGCTCAAAGAGCCAGACCTTATCGAAATCAAGTGCGACATTCACGGGTGGATGAAGGGCTTAATCGTCTGCCACGCCCCGCGTTATTGTGCCGTCACCGGAACCGACGGCACGTTTGAAATCAAGCACCTGGCGCCGGGCGTATACAAGGTGAACGTGTTTCACGAATCATTCGGCAACTACATGATGAAAGAGACGATTGACATTGAAATCAAACCCGGAGCGACGACCGATTTGGGCGAATTGAAATTCGCGCCGAAAAAGTAAGCCGCGCTGTTGTCACCACTCGCTAACGAGGTTTGCGATGCGATTCATTCGGTTTTTCGTGTTGGCTTTATTCTCCACGTTGGCAATCGTTGCGGAGGAGGCAGGCGGTACTTTGAAAGGTACCGTGAAATACGACGGCGAACCTCCCGCGCTAAAGCTCATACCCGTTTCAGAAAGCAATCAGGTGCGATGCCATTGTCAAAATGTGGCCGATGAGTCCCTGGTCGTGGATCAGGCGACGAAAGGACTGAAGTGGGTGATCATCCGCATCATGGATGCCAAGCCGAAAGACGTTCCGCCGAAACCCGCCAAGCCTTATGAACTCGATCAGAAGGGCTGCACGTTTACGCCGCACGTCGTCATCGTCCCTCCGGATACCGATTTGGAAATCCTCAATCCGGATAAAATTCTGCATAACGTTCATACGGCACCTTTCGACAGCGCCGATCCCGTCCAAAATCCCGCCGCCGCGGATAAGATGACCTACAAAGCGAAGTGGTTGAATGAACCTGACTTGATTGCAATCACATGCAACATCCACGGCTGGATGAAAGGCTACATCTGTTGCCACGACCCGCGCTACTGCGCCGTCACCGGAGCCGACGGCACGTTTGAAATCAAGAACCTGCCGCCGGGCAAATACCAGGTGAACGTGTGGCAGGAATCCTTCGGCAACTACTTCCCCGACAAAACGAAAAAGACCGAGACGTTTTCCGTCGAAATCAATGCGGGCGCGACGACTGACTTGGGCGAGATGAAGTTCGCGCCGAAAGCCAAATGACTACCTAAGCCGGAATCGAACCCCTCAAAAAAAGCTGAAGAAGCTCCGTATTGTTCCCTTCTCGCCCGACTTTTGCTATTGATCAAAAAACTCCTTTCTGAAGGCACATCCGTGCTGCGCCAACTGCGATTTTGAGCTTCATGTTCAAAATGTGTGGTCTCACGTTTTGAATGAATTCGAAAATACTTCCATTCGCTCTATGATTCTCAAAAAAGGCTTGGCAAATAAAGCAAAAATGGGGTACAGAGAGTTTACATTCAGCATGTAATCCATAAAAGGTTCGCTCTTGGCGCAGTTTCGACCGCGTGCATGGGCATTTTCCGAAAAGGAGTGTCTAGGTGGTCAATCGTCAAAGACTTCTATGGGCCGGCTTCATGGCGATTCTCGCCGCCGGACTCGGGTTTGCCATTCGCGGCGGCATCTTTGCCAATTGGGGCGCCGACTTCGGATTCACCGCCACTCAACTCGGAACCATCGGTGGCGCGGGATTTACCGGCTTCTGCTTCGGAATCATCATCGGCGGAATCGTCGCCGACAAAATCGGCTATGGAAAACTGGTCATCGCGGCGTTCGCGTTCCACGTCTTGTCCGCAGTCGTAACATTCATGGCTACGAAAGGAATGCCGCAGGCTCAGGCTTACAATTTTCTTTTCTGGGGCATGTTTTTATTCGCCATTGCAAACGGAACGCTTGAAGCCGTCGCCAATCCGCTCGTCGCCACGCTCTTTCCTGAAAACCGCACGCATTACCTCAACATTCTTCATGCCAGTTGGCCGTTGGGCTTGATCCTCGGTGCCGCCGCGGGTGCCGTCCTGGGCGAAAGCTGGTCGTGGAAAGCGCAATTGGCCCTTTATCTCGTGCCGACAATTGCGTACGGCGTCATGTTTTTTGGCCAGGTGTTTCCGAAATCCGAAGCCTCCGAAAAAGGCCTCAGCATGGGCGAGATGTTCAAGGACGTGGGCATTCTCGGCGGTCTGGTAATCTGCGGACTGCTGGCGCTCTTCATGAGCGGACTCTTCACTCAATTGCTCGGTTTGGCCACGGACGCAGCGACGGCGGAAAAGATCGGTCCGTACATTGCGTATGCAGTGTCGTTCGCGCTGTTGATGATCATCGGCGTAATCACCAAGTTCTCGCTTGGCGCGGTGCTGCTGTTCGTTTTGTTTATCGCTCATGCATTGGTAGGTTCCGTCGAATTGGGAACGGAAGGCTGGATTCAGAACATCACCGGCAACATTCTTGATCCCGTCACCGGTAAGTGGCTGCTCGTGTACACGTCCGCCATCATGTTCAGTCTGCGATTTTGCGCGCATTTCATTGAAAAGAACCTCAAGCTTTCGCCGGTTGGAATTCTGGTTGTCGCGGCCACTCTCGGTTGCGTTGGATTGAACCTCGTGAGCGGCGCAACGGGACTGACCATGGTCATGCTGGCGCTGGCGGTCTACAGCATCGGCAAAACATTTTTCTGGCCCACGATGCTGGCCGTCGCGTCCGATCGTTTCCCGCGCACCGGGGCGATTGCGATCTCAATCATGGGTGGCATCGGAATGATGTCCGCGGGTTTGATCGGTTCCGCTGGTTTGGGTTACAGCAAAGACCGCTTCGCGGCCGAAGCATTGAAAGAATCTAATCCGAAAGTGTTTGAAGAATACAAGTCGAAAGAAAAGAGTAAGTTTCTGTTCTTCGCCGAAGTTGACCCCATCGACGGTGGAAAACTCGGTCAGATTAAAGAGGAGTTGAAGGGGGAGCGCGAAAAGCTGGAGAAAGCAGGCATCAAAGATCCTGTGGCCGGCATCGAGAAGCTTCCGGCGGACAAAAAGACCGTGATCGAATCGGACATCAAGGGCGATCGCAAGACGTTGGTCGCGGATTCATTCCAGCCGGGAGCTATGGCGCTAATCTACCTTGGATTGCTGATTTATTTTATGAGCATAGGCGGATACAAGGCGGTGCATATCAATGCCCCTGACACGGATGCGACCGTGTAAAACGACGCGTCAGTGCGAGTGAACCAAAAACGCCCTCTCGAATTCGAGAGGGCGTTTTCAATTCGCGTGTCGTTCAACCTTTCGATCTGTGAAAATGGACATGTTTCCACGCGCCCTGCTGCTTGCGCCAGATGCGCGTTTCGTTGACGCATTCGGTCTCCGGCCTGCCGCCCGCGCCCAGGCGCTGGATCAGGCGCGTGCAAGCGACCACCGCCGCGTCGCCCATCACGCGCACATTAGGCGACGCCATCGTCGTGTTGCGCGGACCGACCGGCCGCGGCAGCTTGAAATAATACTCGTGAAATTGCAGCCCCTCGACCAACTGGCCAACCGCTTCCGGCTCGAACGCCGTGAGGCTCGGATCGCACAGTTCCGCGTAGGTCAGCCAATCGCTGTCCGCGATACTGTCCAGCAAGCGTTGATTCAACACCAGGAGTTCTGCCGCGATGGGATCGTCCATGTGTTCTGCATCTCCAGAGCCGCGCACGTCAGTAAGCGGCTAATACTTTGTCGTCACGCAAAAAAAGGCCGCTTACTGACGTGCGCGGCTCTGGACACTACAAAAAAAGCTATCCGGCTGACACACAATATCAACCGGATAGCTTGAAACTTTCAACCTTCAAACCTTCAACCGTAATTCTACTTCATCATTTCCTTAACCGTCGGAAGAATCGCGTCGGCCCAGATCTGATAGCCTTTGGCGTTGGGGTGCAGCGCGTCGGGCATGATGTCTTTGGGCAGATCCTTCTTCTCGTCGAGGAACTTGTCGCCGATGTCCATGTACTTGACCATCTTGCCGTCGTCGAGCTTGGCGACGATCTCGTTGACCTGATTGTTCTTGGCGCGTCCCTTGTCGTCGGCCTTCGCGCCGCGTGGGAAGATGCCGAGCAGCAACACCTTGGTTTCGGGCAGCCGCTTTTGAATTTCTTTCACAATGACCGTGATGCCCAGCGCGACATCTTCCTTCGAATCGCCGCCGTTGTTCGTGCCAATCATCAACACGGCCAGCTTGGGCTTGATGCCTTCGAGTTCGCCGTTTTCAATGCGCCACAGCACGTGCTGCGTGCGGTCGCCGCCGATGCCAAAGTTGGCGGCCTTGAGTGGAGCAAACGCTTCATCCCAGACTTTCTTGCCGCCACCGTTGCGCCAGCCGTCGGTGATCGAATCGCCGAGGAAGAGCAAATCGACATCGCCCTTCTTGGCAATCGCTAGAAAGCCTTCGTGGCGCTTCGGATCTTTAATCGCGGGCGTGGCGGCAGCGGGTTCTTTCTTGGCTTCTTCCGCCCGGAGGGTAAACGCTGTGGAAAAAAGAGCGAGCGCCAGTACGGCAACAGCAACGATTTTTCGCATGTCAAATCCTTATAAAATGGGTGTCCATTGCTTACACCGCGAATGACAACTGAACGGCTTTTTAACATCGAATCGCGCGGATCTTCGCGAATAAACGCGGATAATTTTCAGGTGTTTTGAATGCGACGAAATGGATCAATCTGCGGTTAACCGCGTTGGCTTCGTTAATTCCAAGACTGAGAATAAATCGACCGCTGCGGAAGTTTCAAAGTCGCGCGTCGACAACCCAAAAACATCCGCGTTTATTCGCGAAGATCCGCGCGATTCGATGTTAAAAAGCCGTTGCTGTTTTCGCCGTTGTCCTTGTATGATGTCGGCATTCGATGGCTCATTTCTCGTTATAAGGAATCGGCGACATGAAACAGGCGCTGCTCATATCCGCTTTTGCGCTGGCCCTTTCTGCCCTCAATCCCTGTTTCGCCGGGGAACCGGTGAATCCGAATGAGCCGGTGAAGAAACTTCCGCCGGAGGAACGCAAGCGCCGCTTCGAGGCGCTGAAGAAGGAACTTGAAGCCTTCAGGCCCGCGCAGGATGCCGAACGCGACGAAGTGCTCGTGTATCTTCAGCAGGTCATCAACGCGAGTTCGAAATTCGCCCGGGAAAACCCAGGGACCGCCGAAGGCTTCGAAGCCGCGTCGTCCGGCGCGCGCCAACTGGCCGAGCGGTCGCATCCGAAATCCGGCGAACTCGCTCAATTGGCGTTGGACGTCGCGCCGCCCGCGGGCGTGGAACAGCGCCAGGTGGCCATCTGCTGGCTGCTGGTCGCGAACGGCTGCATCGTCAAAGGCGATTTCGCCGCGGCGCGCACGGCGCTGGACAAAATGAAAGACATCTCGCCCGAACTGCACGCACTCGCGCTCAAGCAGCTTGAGGAGCATGAAGCGAAAACGAAGAGTGGCAAGCAGTAGCCGGCAGATCTTAGAGACGGAGAAAGGTTGAATGGATTTAAGCGGGCAAAGCCGCGTCCGATTTCTGCGCGGGTCGGCAATTCTGGCTATGACAGCGGCATTCATTCACAACGCTGCGCTGAGTTGGGGCAAGTGGGGCGACTTATTGATCGATTGCGGCATGGACCTGGAAGATGCGCGCATGCTGCTCGAACCCGGCCACCGGCTTTATATCAATCCACTTTATCAATTCGGTCCGCTTGCTCCCTATTTCAATACGTTGTTGTTCAAGCTATTTGGCGTGAATTCGTGGGTGCTTTGTTACGCGGGACTCGCTACTGCCGCGTTGATGACCTGCGTATTGTACCGTACGGCGCGGTTGTTCATCGGACGGCTGGGAGCAGCGCTGGCCGCGATCGCCTTTCTTTATTTTTGTGCGTTCGCGCACTTGACGCCCAACGGATCGTTCAATTTTGTTCTATCGTACCGCTCCTGCGCAAAGTATGGCGCGTTGCTGGCAATGGCGAGCGGCTATTTTCTCATACGCCATGCGATGAAAAATCGCGCGCGCGATTTTTGGATCGCGGCGATTCTGCTGGCATTGGCCGGCCTCACAAAAATAGAAAGCCTGACTGCCGCCACAGCAGCTCATTTAACGTTCGTTGTCGGAGCGCTTTGGATGCGAAAGTTTTCATGGAAGTTACACCTGCCGGGATACGCGTCTGCGGTTGCACTCGTACTAGGCGTCTATGGCTATTTCTATTCCGTAGCGGGAAAATCGCTTTTTGTGGACAATATCCTCCAACAAGCCCTGCTTCCAAATTATCTGCTTTACGCTCAGAAAATCTTGGGAACGGACAATCTCCTTGTGTCGCTGGCGGCCATCGTGCAATCGCTGTTGTTCCTCGTAATTGCGTGCGCGCCGGCTGTGGTTTTCGAGCGGTTAATTAAACGTTCTCAGAATCAAGACTGGATAAACAGCGCGTGTCTTGGAGTCGTATGCGGATTTTCCGCACTGCTGCTTTTTATGACGGAAAAGCTGGAGATTGCGTTTCGCTTCGTTCCAGCGCTAGCGTTGGCTGTCGTCATAGGACTTGTATGGCGTGCGTACAAGAACCCCGAAAAGCGCGCCGAATGCCTGCCATTGGCGATTCTTTGGGCGCTGGTGCTGGGCTCGTTATGCCGCATGACATTTAGAACGATATCCTATCATTACGGCTTTTATTTGCTGCCGCCCGCCCTGCCCGCGCTGGCAATTTTCATGTTCGGCACGCTGCCGTCCTTTTGGCCTTCGCGGCCACGCTTCCGAACGCTTTGCGCGTACACGGGCATCGGAATTTTTATCGGACTGACAGCAAATCATTTGCAATACTCACTGCCAGCTTACGCCGAGCGCACGGTGCAGATTGCCACGGCGCGCGGTTCAATGCGGATTCGCGCCAATCAAATCCTCGAATTCAAGGGTGAACATGTACTTGTTCCAACAGGAGATTATTGGCGCGATGTGATTCGATTTCTTTTGGAATTGCCGCACGATTCGAAAGTTCTGATTGTGCCGCATGGTTCGTCAGCGTTGACATTTTTCTGCGGACTGGACAACCCGTACAAAGACTACCTCTTGTGCGTGCCCACGCTGCACGGACGTTTCGACGACGACGAATTTCTCGCGTTGGTGCAAGCCCAGCGGCCCGACTTCATCATCCGCAGCGCCATGGACCTGAGCGAATACGATCAGACGTCTTTCGGGGACAGCTACTCGAAAAAAACATGGGCATGGCTGGCTCCACAATACGACGTTTTTAAAATATACGGGCCGCGCTACATCGTCATTTTGAAGCGCAAGTGAAACGGAACTGAACAGGCCAGGAGCCTGCCCTATTGCGCTCGTTACTCGAAACGAGTATTTTTATTGTGTCGCAGCCTGTTTCGTCCGTCCCTAAAATAGAGGAGTTCTTCCAATGGTTGAAATGACTGCCGAATACAAGGGCCAATTGAGTTGCACGCTCCGGCACGGCCCGTCCGGGTGCGAGATCGTCACTGATGCGCCGAAGGACAATCAAGGGCTGGGGCGCAGCTTTTCTCCGACCGATCTGCTCGGCGCGGCGCTGGGAAGTTGTATTCTCACGATCATGGGTATCTACGCGCAGCGGCACAACATTGATCTGACGGGCGCGAAGGCGCACATCGGCAAGGAAGCCGTGGCCGATCCGGTGCGGCGTGTGGGAAAAGTGACGGTCAAAATTGCGCTGCCGAAAACGGTTCCGGCCGAACACCGCGACCCCATTGAGCGCGCCGGGCGCACATGCCCGGTTAGCCAGAGCTTGCATCCAAACACGCTGCAAGTAGTGACTGTGGAGTACGCATGAACCCGAATTCCGACGCGCGTCCCCCGCTCCGTCAGAGGATTCTTCAATTCCTGCTGCGAATGCTGGTGGTTGTCGCGGTGCTTTACGCCGCACTGTGGCTGATCACGGCCAAATGGGGCGTGAGCCAACTGTCGCGTTCGCTCGCGGACGAGCCGTCCGAGAGTTCGTTCATCGAAATTAAACGAGGCGACCAGGTCTTCCGCGTAAAAGGCCGGCGTTCGCCCGACATCGTCGGCGTCGCGTCGACCCCCGCGCCGTTAATCGTGATCTGGCGTCCCGACAGCCGCCGGGTCAACGAATGGACCGCCTACTTCTGGCTCTTTGGATACACGCAGCAGATTCACAAAACGCCGATTCAAACCGAGGAACCGCCACGCTGATTGACGCGAATGCCACGACTGACGCGCCTGCCCCGCCCCGCCGCAAACGTTTCCAGTTTTCGCTACGGACGCTGATGATCGTCGTGCTCGTGTACGGCGGTCTGTGGCTGCTAACGATCAAGTGGGGGGCGAATCAATTGGCGCATGAGTTGGCGGCAAATTTCTCCCAGGAGCTTGAGGAGGTCGAGGTCATTTGGCGGAATGATCGACAGGTGGAAATTCAGGGAAGACCCACGATTAAGTCCCCGAAAGGAGCGCAACCCTCTCGCTTGCTAATAAAGCAAATTATATCAATTACCAGTTGGTGCCCATTTCTTCTGCGTTCAGAAAGAAAAGTCTTGATCGATCATGGCTACGGCTCTGGCGAGGACGTAGGTTATTTCCTTTGGTTTTTCGGGCTGAGACTCGACATCGGATGACGCAACCATGCGACGAAACTTCAACACCCAAGTCACGCCGCAGACATTTCCAATTCTCGCTGCGGACGCTGATGATCGTCGTGATCGCGTACGGCGGGCTGTGGCTGCTCACGATTAAATGGGGGGCGAATCAACTGGCGCGTGAGTTGGCGGCCGAATATTCTGAGGAAGTTGAGCAATCCGAATCGAAATGGATGAAAGATGGGCACATTGAGTTTCGTGGCACCGGCAATTTTTTCACGCCTGAGGGAAGCGGCATTCCCACTCCAACACCCTTTACGATTAATCTCTCGGTTGTCAGTCGATTTCCATTTGTTCTGCACGATGAAGAGAAATTTGTGATCAATGACCGTGACGTCGGCGGTCCCACACATGATTATCTTTGGTTTCTGGGGGCGAGACTAAAACTCAGATGATAGAACCGCGCGATTAGATAGAAAACGACAAACTTTCCGCCAAATCACTTTTTGCTCAATCTTTACGCGTATGATATACTAACCCATCGGTCACAGCGCCTCGTTCTCGGCAATTTGTTTTCAAAGATTTTTGTAAACTAAACGGCCTTCTGATTCGTCCTATCTTATGGGAAGAGCCGATTTAGACTCGTTGCACTGATTTGGCACGCGCTTCGTTTACACTGTTTTTCTCAAAGGCACTCGGGACTCCGAATTTCCAAGGGGAGACGCCATGTCCAATAGTCTGTTCGCCAGCATCGCCAGCAATCTGGATATCGAAAAATACAAAAATTTGAACTGGGAAGGGTCTTTCCAGGAATATTTGGATATGGTCATCAAAGACCCGAAGATTACGCGCAATTCGTATCAGCGGCTCTATGACATGATCCTCTCCTATGGCTCGGAAGAAGTCGTCGAGGGGCGCGACAAAATCATCCGCTACAAATTCTTCAGCGACCCGATTTCGAACGGCCGCGACGGCGTCTTCGGCCTCGACCGCTCGCTGATGCGCCTGGTCAACGTGATCAAGTCCGCGGCCATGGGCTATGGCGCGGAGCGGCGCGTCATTCTGCTCCACGGTCCCGTCGGCAGCGCCAAATCGACGATTGCGCGCCTGATGAAAAAGGGTCTCGAAGTCTATTCGAAAATCGAAGCCGGGCAGCTCTATACGTTCTCCTGGGATTTGGGCGACACGCCCGGCGTGCTGCAGCCCTGCCCGATGCACGAGGAACCGCTGAAGCTCGTCCCGCTGGATCAGCGCGACCGCGTCCTGCATGAACTCAACGAACGCACGCGCAGCGAATACAAGATCGGCATGGAAGGCGACCTTTGCCCCTTCTGCCGTTTCATCTTCCGCAGCCTGATGGACAAATACTCCGGCGACTGGGCGAAGGTGATGAAGCACATCAAGATCCGCCGCATGACGCTGTCGGAAAAAGACCGCATCGGCATTGGCACGTTCCAGCCGAAGGACGAAAAGAATCAGGATTCGACCGAACTTACCGGCGACATTAATTACCGCAAGATCGCCGAATACGGTTCGGACAGCGATCCGCGCGCGTTTAATTTCGACGGCGAATTCAACGTCGCCAACCGCGGCATCATCGAATTTATCGAAGTGCTCAAATTGGACGTGGCGTTTTTGTACGATCTGCTCGGAGCCAGTCAGGAACACAAGATCAAGCCGAAGAAATTCGCGCAGACCGACATCGACGAAGTGATCCTTGGACACACCAACGAACCCGAATACAAAAAGCTGCAGTCCAATGAAATGATGGAGGCGTTTCGCGATCGAACGGTCAAAATCGACGTGCCGTACAACGTCCGGCTGGCGGACGAAATCGCGATCTATCAGCGCGACTTCAACCGCAAGAACGTGAAGAAGCACATCGCCCCGCACACGATCGAAATTGCAGCAATGTGGGCGGTCTTGACGCGTCTCGAAGAACCCAAGAAGGCACAGCTTTCGCTGTTGCAGAAACTGAAGTTGTACAACGGCAAGACGCTGCCCGGCTATACGCAGGACAACGTGCACGAACTGAAGACCGAAGCGCCGCGCGAAGGGATGAACGGCATCTCGCCGCGCTACATTCAGGACAAGCTGTCGAACGCGCTGGTGTCACTTGAAAGCACGACGTCGGTCAACCCGTTCATGGTGTTGAACGAACTGGAAGCCGGCTTGTCGCACCACTCGTTGATTTCGAACGAGGATCAGCGCAAACGATACAAGGAACTGCTCGCGGTGGTGCGCGAAGAATACGAGGAGATCGTGAAAAATGAAGTCCAGCGCGCGATCAGCGCCGACGAGGACGCGATCGGCAAACTGTGCCAGAATTACATCGACAACATCAAGGCCTACACACAGAAGGAGAAGGTCCGCAACAAGTACACGGGCCAGGTCGAACCGCCGGACGAGCGCCTGATGCGCAGCATCGAGGAAAAGATCGACATCCCCGAAAGCCGCAAGGACGATTTCCGCCGCGAGATCATGAACTACATCGGCGCGCTGGCCATCGACGGCCGGCAGTTCGATTTCCGCATGAACGAACGCTTGCACCGCGCACTGGAGTTGAAGCTGTTCGAGGACCAGAAGGACTCGATCAAGCTCAGTTCGCTGGTCTCGAGCGTAGTGGACCGCGAGACACAGGAGAAGATCGACATCGTCAAAAGCCGCCTGATCCGCAACTTCGGTTATGACGAAGAATCGGCGACGGACGTGTTGAACTTCGTCGCGAGCATCTTTGCGCGAGGGGATACGAAGAGCGCGAAGAAATAATAATTGTCAGAAAGCGATCAATTTCGTGTCCTTAATTTAAAGGAACCAGCGATGAAGAAAGAAACAGGATTCGATCCCTTCTCCTTCGATCAAGCCCGCGCGCGCGCCGCACGGTCGTGGCTGATTGCCACCGGCCTACAGGCGCTCTTTACTTGCGCGTTGCTGGGGGCATCGCTTTGGGCAAAAGGTAAACCGTACGAACCGCACGCGCGACTGATCGTCTGTCTGGGCATCGTGGCGACGTGGAGTCTGGCGTTGCGCACGATCCGCGAACGATTGTTGGAACTAATCGCGTTCTGGCGGAAAGCGTCGCTGGGACTTTTGCGGAAAGCTTCTGAAAGCGGGCGGCATCTGATCAAGGCCCCGATGAATCCAGCGCATGAAGAGTACGTCAAAGGCTCGATCCGCCGCCTGCGCATAATCGCCACAGGATTGACGATTCCGTTTTTCACGCTGCCGCTCATGTGGATGTTCATTTCGGCGTTTCTCTCGTTCCATCGAGACGGATCGAACGCGGAAACTTGGGCCTCTGCCGCCTGCTTCATGCTCTTTAACGCAGTGATCGTCGCGGGCTATTTTCACTGGTCCATCGTGCCGCTGCCACAACCGGTGCGCGTGAGCGCGATGCGTTCCGGCATGTGGAAACGGCGGCGTTAATTTAAGCCGTGAAACCTGAAACTTGGAACCTGAAACCGGTTTATTATGACGCCACTCGATCCGATCTATGAATCCACGAATAAAATCGACCGCGACCACGGCCGCTTCCGACAAATCGTGCGCGGCAAGATCAAGAAAGATCTGCGCAAGTACATGACGCAGGGAGAATTGATCGGCAAAAAGGGCAAGGACATCGTCTCAATTCCGCTGCCTGAAATCGATCTGCCGCACTTTCGCTTCGGCAAGAATCAAGGTGGCGTCGGCAGCGGCGATGGCGAACCCGGCGATCCCGTCGGCGGACAGCCGCAGGAAGGCGACGGTACGGGCGAGGCCGGCGACCAGCCCGGCGAACACATGCTCGAAGTCGATCTGACCATGGAAGAACTGGCCAAGATCCTCGGCGAAGAATTGGAACTGCCCAACATTCAGCCGAAGGGCAAGCGCACGATCATGGCCGAGAAGGAACGCTACAGTTCCATCCGCCGCCAGGGCCCCGAATCGCTCAAGCACTTCAAGCGCACGTTTGTCCGGGCGCTGCGCCGCCAGATTTCAATGGGCAGCTACGATCCCAACAATCCGATCATCATTCCGATCAAAGCGGACAAGGTTTACAAGAGCTGGCAGATCACCCACGTTCCCGAATCGAACGCGGTGATTTTTTACATGATGGACGTCTCCGGCTCAATGGGCGACGAGCAGAAAGAACTCGTCCGCACGACGGCGTTCTGGATCGACACGTGGCTGCGCAGCCAGTACAAAACGATGGAGAGCCGCTACATCACGCACGACGCCGCGGCGCGCGAAGTCGATCAGGAGACGTTCTACAAAACGCGCGAATCCGGCGGCACCGCGATTTCGACGGCGTACCGGCTGTGCGCGGACATCATCAAGGAAAACTATTCGCCGCAAGATTGGAACATCTACACATTCCATTTCTCGGACGGCGACAATCTATTAAGCGACAACGAAGTCTGTTTCAAAATCCTGCGCGACGAAGTGCTGCCAAGCGTCAATCTGTTCTGCTATGGGCAAGTCCGAAGCCTGTACGGCTCGGGCGAATTCAAACGCAAGCTGGACGACGCCCTGGACCTCGAAAACCTGATCACGGCGGACATCAAGAACAAGGAGGAGATTTACGACGCGATCAAGATTTTTTTGGGGAAGGGGAAGTAGGGGTTTGGGGTTAGGGAAAAATGAACGCGCTCACACTCCTTGTCTTGCGATGCGTGGACATAGAGCGCTCCCGTGTTTTTTACGAATCGCTAGGAATGAAATTTGTCAAGCATTCTCACGGGACCGGGCCCGAACACTACGCGTGCGAGGATGAAGGACACGTTTTTGAACTCTATCCTTCGAAGACCGGCACTTCAGACGAAATGACCGCGTTGGGATTTCGCGTTGATAACTTAGAGCAAACTCGCAATCTATTGATAGAAAATGGGGATGCGCCTGGCGCGTTAAAAGAAACACGGTGGGGCCGAACGTTTGTGGTTCGCGATCCCGATGGTCGTCGCGTGGAAATAAAAGCGTGAATGGCTTATAGATTAATTATTCCTCGAGATCATAAATGTCCGACGCCAATGCCAATAAAGAGAAATGGGCCGCCAAAAATCAGGGCCACACGCTTCACCCCGATGAAGTTGCCAGAGCGAAAGTCGAGCGGCCTCGGTTGCCGCCGGGGCAGCATATTCCCAAGGGCTGGCCGCGCCTCGATCTCGGCTTCGTTCCGGCGGTGCATCGCCCGCGCTGGCAATTGAAAATCTCAGGCCTTGTCGAGAAGCCTCAGATACTTACTTGGGAACAATTCAATGCACTGCCGCAATCCGAACAGATTTGCGATATGCACTGCGTCACGACGTGGAGCACGTTCGACAACACGACCGCAGGCGTCAAGTTCTCCGACCTCGCGAAACATATCGGCGTTCAGCCCGTAGCGAAATTCGTGTTCTTCTCCAGTTACGACGGTTACACGACCAACCTCGATTTGGACTGCTGCATGGACGAGGATGTCCAGATCATGCACTCGTGGAATGGCCAGCCGCTGGACTCCGAACACGGCGGCCCCGCGCGCATGCTGGTTCCGAAACGCTACCTGTGGAAGAGCGCCAAGTGGATCAAAGAAATTCACTTTATGTCCGAGGATAAACTCGGTTATTGGGAAGTGCGTGGCTACCACAACCGCGCCTGCCCGTGGGAAGAAGAACGCTTTTCATAATCGATAAAAAAGTGGGCGGGCCGTCCCGCTCGAATTGATCGCAAGCAATTGAAACGGCCAAAATGCGAAGGGACGAGACGCCCCTTCCACTTTCTTCAAACAAAAACGGCGAACTCGAGTGAGTTCGCCGTTTTAGCGTGTTTCAAAATCGTTGGGGGGCGGTGGCGAGTGTCCGAACGGGCCAAGGCGGATAGTTGATTGGCAGGTGGGATCGCTATCGAAGTTTACTACGAGGAATGGCGAGATGCGCCATACCGGATCCTTGCCGCCGCCCCCACGATTGAATTTCAGTGCGCCGCTGCTGGAGCCGGCGCTGGGTTTAGTTATTCTTCTTATTCTATTTTCAAATTTTGCTTTTCACTGCGTCCTACACATTACTAACGATCACAATCAACGGGCCATACGCGGAATATTTAAAATTTGCGATGAAATTTATTTTCTCATAGGAGAATTTTGTGCGTGTTAAGCTGAGCCCCTTACTCCCTCGGCGAAATTGACCGGGTCATTTAGAGAAAAGAATTGGCAAAGCACAAATTTTGTCAGGGACATTCGTGTTTTGTGGCTGTGAAATTCAAGTAGTCGCGTGGAATATTGCTTCAATATATACTTGCTCATGTGCAACTTGTGTAACCAATTGCATCGCGGTCGAATATTGATCCGCACGAAAAAAAAGCGGCCCGAAGGCCGCTATTTTAATTCGAAAAATCGTTTTCAGCCGAAAAAAGACTATTAAACGGGTTGCACAGCCGGCGCTTCGGCAGCGGGCGCGAGTTCTTTGAACGCCTTTTCATAGGCATAGAAACATGCGCAAAAGCCAACAGGCATCGTAACGAAAACGCCGACAAAGCATGCAATGCTTCCCAATCCCCCGACAATTAGCACTACAAATTGGAAAATCGCCCATGCCATTAAGTTGGGTTTGACCAGCTCCATGCACTTGTCCTTGGCCTGGCTCCACGTCATATTGTGTTCCATGATGAAGTAAAACCCGGGCAAAAAGAGCGGTATTGTGATGAACATTCCAACGAAACAAGCTATGACGCCACTGGAGGCCAACAGCCCCATAATGAAATAATCGGCGAACTTGCTGAATCCAATGAATCCGTCAGCCGGCTCTGGTTTTTCACCGCGCAGCAGTTTTTTCGCAATAAGGAAAAAGCCGGGCGTGCCCATTGCAATCATATTCGCAAGATAGGCACAAAAGGAAGCAATCGCAGCCGGAACCATTTGAGGCTTAACTGCATTCCATCCGACAGTAAGCGCTTCTCCGAAGGGCGGCGGCGTGTGTGAACCCGAATCGCTCATGAAACGTTCTCCTTGGTTGAGTTCTCTGTTCAAAGTTCGACGATTGCAGTCTTGGTTTCAGATGCACTTATATTTCTTTCGCGACTGGACACAAGAGCAAACACCATTTCACTGGTTGAAACAATAAGCACTCGTCGTCTCTTTATTTCGCGAAATTCCCGCGTAAAATCGCAACATGGAGTCCACGCCACGCACTGCTTACGAATGGGCCGCAGCCTGCCACGCCGGCGATCGGCGCGCGCTATCCCGGCTCATCACGCTGCTGGAGTCCGGCGACGCGCAGGAATCCGCCGCCGCCTCGGCCGCTTTAGCGTCGTTCGATTTTCCACGCCACGTCATCGGCATCACGGGTCCGCCGGGCGCTGGCAAGTCCACGCTGATCGATTATCTCGCCGGCCTGGCGCTCGCTCGGCCGCCCGCGCGCCAGATTGCGATCCTGGCCATCGATCCCAGCAGCCCGTTCACCGGCGGCGCGCTTCTGGGCGACCGCATCCGCATGTCCAGCCTGCGCAACGAACCGCGCGTGTTCATCCGTTCGATGGGCAGCCGCGGCGCGTCCGGAGGAATGGCCGCGGCGGCCGGCGGCGCGTTGCGCGCGCTGGGCGCGGCAGGATTCGACACGGTTTTTCTGGAGACGGTCGGCGCGGGCCAGGCTGAAACCGAAATAGCCAATCTCGCCCACACAGTCTGCGTCGTTCAAGTCCCGGGACTCGGCGACGAAGTGCAGCTCATGAAGATGGGCATCCTCGAAGCTGCCGATGTCTTCGCCGTCAATAAAGGAGACAAGCCCGACGCTGTGGATTTGAAAGCGAGACTGGAACTGGCTATCGCTGAAAATCCGGACGCCTCCTGCCGCGCGTTGAAACAGCTCGGAAAGAACTTCGCGGCGCAATTCGGCGGGTCACGCTGGACGCCCCCCGTGTTTCTGCTCAGCGCTGTCCGGCGCGATCTTTTTCCGAATGGAGGCGCTGCGCTGCTCGACGCTTGCGATGCGCACCGCGCGTACATCGATCAGCCCGGACTGCGCGAGGCGTTAAAAAAGAATCGCGCCGCCCGCGCAATCCTCGCGCGCGCGGAGCACCTGTTTCGCGCGCGCTCGCGGGAGCGGCTGGAGGATGGAGAGTTCGACGCATTGACCGAGGCTTATGTGAACGGAACGATCGGATTGGACGACGCGGCCAAGGAAGTACTGAAAGACAAATGAATTCAGCTTGCCGTAATTGGAGTTCTTTATGATCCCTCTCGACACGCTCTCCGGCCTCCCGCTCAAACCCGTTTATACTCCGAGCGACACGCACGCGGATAAACTTGCGGCCGAGGCGCTGCCGGGCGTTCCGCCGTTCACGCGCGGAATTCACGAGCGCATGTATCGCTCGCGGCTTTGGACCGTGCGGCAATACGCCGGCTTCGCCTCGCCGAAGGAGACCAACTCGCGATGGAAGCAATTGCTGGTGAACGGCGTCACCGGGCTCTCCACCGCGTTCGATCTTCCGACTCAATTGGGCCTCGATCCCGACGATCCGCGCGCGCACGGCGAGGTGGGGCGCGTGGGCGTTTCGATTTCGTCCGTCGAGGACATGAAGAGGCTCTTCGCCGGCATCGATCTCGCCACCGCCAGCGTGTCGATGACCATCAATGCGCCGGCCGCCGTGCTGCTCGCGTTTTTGCGCGTCGCGGGCGAGGAGCTTGGATTCGACCCGAAGAAATTGCGCGGCACGGTTCAGAACGACATTTTGAAAGAGTTCGCCGCGCGCAACAATTTTATTTTTCCGCCGGGCCCGAGCATGGATCTGACGGTTGATGTCATCGATTATTGCCTGACTGAAATGCCCGAATTTTATCCGATATCCGTCAGCGGCTATCATCTGCGCGAAGCCGGCTGCACCGCGCCGCAGGAGCTGGCGTTCACGCTCGCCGACGGGCTGGAATATGTGCGCGCGTCGGTGGCGCGGGGATTGGACGCGCAGGAAGTTTGCCGCCGTCTCACATTTTTCTTCGCGGCCACAACCGATGTGTTGGAAGAGTCCGCAAAATTCCGCGCGGCGCGGCGGCTGTGGTCGGCGCTGGTCCTGGAGCGCTTCGGCGTCGCGGATGAGAAAGCGCGCGCGCTGCGCTTTCATTGCCAGACCGCCGGAAGTCTGCTGACATCGCAGGAACCCGAGAACAATCTGGCGCGCATCGCGCTGCAGGCTCTGTCCGCGATTCTCGGCGGGTGCCAGTCGCTGCACACGAATGCCTACGACGAAGCCATCGGCCTGCCCGGCGAACGCTCCGCGCAACTGGCCGCCGCCACGCAGCATATTCTCGCGTTCGAAACGGGAATCACAAACACGGCGGACCCGCTCGGCGGCGCGTATGCGGTCGAAGCGCTGACGGACAAGCTCGAAGCCGAAGCCCGCGCGATTCTCGCTGAAATCGACGCGCTCGGCGGCGCGGCCAAAGCGGTCGAGACTGGATTTTTTCAGCGCCGCATCGCCGAAGCGGCCTTCAAATACCAACGCGACGTGGAAAGCGGCGCGCGCAAAATCGTCGGCGTGAATTGTTATCGAAGCGGCGACGATTTCAGCGCGGAAGGCTCGATTCAAACGCTGCGTCCCGAAACCGAAGCGGAAGCGCGCGAATCGGTCGCATGCGTGAAAAGCGCGCGCGATCCGGCGGCGGTTCAAAATGCGCTGGCCGACGTGGAAACCGCCGCGCGCCAGAATCGCAATCGCATGGCGGCAATTATAAGCGCCACGCGCGTACGCTGCACGCTTGGCGAAATCTGCGGGGCTTTGAAAAAAGTCTACGGCGAGCACAAGTGAATTCAGTGGCTCAACGAGCCTTCAGCCCCGAAGGGCTACATTATGCCACCCCTTTGGGGCTAAAAATTTACGCCAGAATCTTCTTCACGATTTCGCCGTGAACGTCGGTTAAGCGGAAATCGCGGCCTTGAAAGCGGTAGGTGAGTTTGGTGTGATCGAAGCCGAGCAGGTGCAGAATCGTTGCGTGCAGATCGTGGACGTGGACTTTGTCTTCGACGACGTTGAAGCCGAAATCGTCGGATTTTCCGATTGTGAGACCTTTCTTAACGCCACCACCGGCGAGCCACATCGTGAAGGCGTTGGGATGATGGTCGCGGCCGTCGTTGCCGCCCTGAACCATCGGCGTGCGGCCGAATTCGCCGCCCCAGATCACCAGCGTGTCATCCAGCAGGCCGCGCTGCTTTAAATCTTTTACGAGTGCCGCGCTGGCTTTGTCGGTCTTTTCGCACTGCTCTTTGAGACCTTTCACCAGGCCGCCGTGGTGATCCCAGGCTTCGTGGAAGACCTGCACGAATCGCACGCCGCGTTCGATGAGACGCCGCGCGAGCAGGCAACTGTTCGCGTACGACGACTTGCCCGGCTCAGCGCCGTACATCTCCAACGTCTCTTTCGATTCTTTCGAGAGATCGACAAGATCGGGCGCGCTGCTCTGCATTTTGTACGCCATCTCGAAGGCGTTGATGCGCGTGGCAATTTCGGGATCACCGACGACTCCGAGACGTTTTTCATTGAGCGCTTTAACGGCGTCGAGCGTGTCGCGCTGCATCGCGTTGTCGACGCCGGCGGGGTTCGAGAGAAACAGCACCGGGTCGCCCTGGCCGCGGAAGGGCACGCCTTGATAGTACGTCGGCAAAAAGCCACAGCCCCAATTCGCCGCGCCGCCGCTGGTGCCTTTTGAACCGGTACTGAAGACGACATAGCCAGGCAGGTCGGCGGCTTCGCTGCCGAGGCCGTATGTGCTCCACGCGCCCATGCTCGGCCGGCCAAATTGCTGCGAACCGGTGTTCATAAAAATCTGCGCGGGCGCGTGATTGAACGCGTCCGTCACCATGGATTTAATGATCGTAATGTCGTCGACGACATCGCCGAGATGCGGCAGCAGTTCGCCGATCTCCGCGCCGCATTGGCCTTTTTTGACGAACTTGTATTTGGGGCCGAGCAGCGTGGAATTCGGATTGATGAACGCGGCGCGATAATTCTTCAGTAACTCAGGCGGCGGAAGTTTTCCATTCCACTTCGCGAGTTCGGGTTTATTATCGAAGAGTTCCAAGTGGCTGGGCGCGCCGGCCTGAAACAGATAAATCACCCGCTTGGCCTTCGGCGCGTAGTGCGGCTTTTTCGGTGCGAGCGGGTTGCCGCTGCCGTCGGCTTGCGACATCGATTCGCCCAGCAGCGAACCCAATGCGACTGCGCCGAGACCCACGCCGCATTCCTTAAAAAACCAACGCCTCGTCTGGTGGCGTTTTTCTTCGTCGAGAAAATCGTTGGGGCTGGGCATGTGCTCTTTTTCCATTAATCAATGTATTCAGCCGCGCACAATTTCTTTCACATCGCTCTTCTTAAAGGTGATGTCCATTCCCACTTCGTTTTTGACCGTAATGTTGGTTCCGTTTTCGCGCACGGCAAGCGCGCGGATGCGGCGGCCATCGTTGAGTACATACACTGGAGCCTTCGAAATGTCGATCTTCAACGGATCGATCGCCGGAAGACCGGGCGGTTTCGCGGGTTCGGTTTTGGGCTGAGCTGCCTTCGGGGGTTCGGGCTTGACTGGCGTTTTGGGCGGCACAACCGGAACGGCGGGAATCGGCTTTTTCGCGTCGGGTTTCTTGCCGGGCCGGTTGTCGCCGGGCTTGACCATGCTCGACGCGTCTCCGCCGTTGGAGAGCGCTTTTTTCGCGGTGTAACTGAGGCCGGTTACGTCCGGCACCAACTCGTTGCTGCTTTCCTTCGCGACGGCGGGCAACGGCGTCGCGGAATTCGCAAGCTCTTCTGTTTTTACAGATTCTCGCTCGGGTGCGGCGGCTGTTTGTGCGACGAGTTTTTGTTGAGGTTCCACGATCGGCGTCGCGTCGCCGGATTTCAGCGCAACTCGAATCACCGGCGCGTCGTTTTCGACTTGAACAGTTGGCGGACTATTTTCAATGGGTGTTTTCAGCGCGGAATTTTCAACAGAAGCGAGCTGCGCCGATGGTGCCGATTTAGCCAGCGCCGCGGCTCGGCCCGCGCGCAGACTATAATACAATCCGCCCAAAACGCCGAGTGTCACGACAAACAAGGCTGCAACACCGCCCAGCGCGAGATTAGATATGGAAGGGGGATCGGGACGCTTTCTCATACGCACTCCATTCCGAACGTCCGCTTTATATCAGAAAGAGGATCGCGCGCGCTACATAATAATAAGACGCGTGCGATGGAAACGCTACTGCTGTAAATTGAATGCTTCCAACTGCGGCGGCACGCCCAATTTCGCCAGCGCCCACGCGGCCCGCTCACGGATCGCCGCGTCCGCGTCGCCGAGACAAGCGTTCAGTGCTTTGATGCATTCGGTCGCGCCGCAGTTTCCGGCCGCCGTGATCGCCCCCAAACGCAGGCCCCTGACACCCGTTCGCCGCAGCGTGCTGGAGACGAAGCGGCTATCGAATTCGATGCGATCCATGATAATGCAATCCTTGAGGCTCATCGATTGCCAGGGCAGCGGCTCCGCCAGTTCCGGGTCCGGCGCGGCGATTCGCGCAGGGGCATTGAATGGGCAGACCTCCTGGCATATATCGCAGCCGGCGGCCCATTTTCCCTGCTGCTCCCACAGATCGCGCGGCGTGTTTCCGTTCAATTCGATGTTGTAGGTGACGAGACATTTCGACGCGTCCAACACGAAGGGCGCGCTGAACGCCTGCGTCGGGCAGGCATCCAGGCAGCGAGTGCATGTGCCGCAGTGGAACGCCATCGGCGCATCCGGTGCCGGTGTGCAATCCAGAATCATTTCGGCCAGCAGCGTGTAGGAACCTTTGCGCGGGTGAATCAGGCAGGTATTCTTGCCGGCCCAACCGAGGCCGGCAGCCTCCGCCCACGCGCGTTCCAGAACCGGCCCGGTATCCGTGTAGTAATGAGCGCGCGAGCACATTCCCGATTCGATCAGTTCGCGCGACAGTTTCTTCAAGCGCTTTTCGAAGACGCGATGGTAGTCCCGTCCGCGCGCGTACCGCGCAACATGCGCGGAAAGATCCCGCCCGACCTGGCCGGATTTTTTACCGTCGTAAAACGCCGCCAGACACAACACCGAACGCGCCCAGGAAAATCGCGTGCGGATATTGCCACGCCGGCCGGCGGTCTCCGTCATATAAATCAGCGGCCCATGCGAGCCGTTCGAAATCCATTGAAGCAACGACTCCGCACGCGGCGCGGCTCCGTCTTCCGGGACGAGCGCAATCCCGCTGAGCACAAAGCCATGTTTGGAGGCCAGCACTTTCGCCGCCGCGTTCATTTCGGAAGGCGAAAGAATTTTTGGATGCTCTGCCATAATGAATGGTCTACGATTACATCTTGCCCAGCTTGCTCGCCGCCATGCTCAGAAGCAGCAATTTCATCCCGCTCTTGCGGAAATTAATGCGCAGCTTTGTATTCAACCCGCTACCGGTCACGGCGTCCACGACGCCTTCGCCGAACATCTCGTGCCGCACGCGGTCTCCAATTTCAAACGCGTTGGGGTCGTCTTGAACGATGTCGTCCGCGAAGATTTTGTCGATAATGTGTTTCACTGCCGGATCGACGCGGCGCGAAGATTTCACTGTGGGAAGAATTGAGTGAAATGCGGCTGGCGCTTCGTCCAGATCGCCCGCGACTTCGCGCTCGAAATCCACGAACGGATCGGGGGCTTTGCGTTTCTTGAGAAATGTGGGGGCTTCGTCGCCGCTGTCTTCGTCCCAATCGAATGGCACGGCAAATTTTTGCGTGGGCGGGACGCCCGCGCCACTTTCCAGCAACATCTCCGGAATTTCTTCGAGGAAACGCGACGGAATGGCGTTGTCGGTTTTGCCGTATTTCATACGGTAACGAGTCAGCGTCAGGTACAGCTTTTCCATCGCACGCGTGATGCCGACGTACATCAGGCGGCGTTCTTCTTCGAGCGATTTTTTGTCCTCTTCGCCAAACGTTTGATTGCGCAGCATCGGCATCAAGCCTTCTTCGAGGCCGGTCAGAAACACGATCGGAAACTCAAGCCCCTTCGCCATGTGGAGCGTCATCAGCGTCACGCGGTCCGCGTCGGGATTGAAGTTGTCCGTCGGCGCGAGCAGGGCGCTGTTTTCGAGAAAGCCGGCCAGCGACGCGTTGCGCTGCGCGAGTTCTTCGGCACCATCGAACGCACCGGGTTCGGGCGGCGGCCCTTCGGGAACGACGACTGTTGCCGGGTCGTTTTCGCGGTCGAATTCGGCTGCGGCGTTGACCAGTTCGTTGAGATTGTCAACGCGTTCTTTTTCGCCCGCGTCCTCCAGCGACTGGCGCAGGCCGCTGTCCTCCAGCAGCCCGCGCAGCACGTCCGCGACGGGATATTGCGGCAGTGCGCGCAGCACGTCCATCAGGCGCGCGAACTGAATCAGACCCTGCCGCGCTTTGCCTTTGAAGTTGCCGAAGAATTGCTCCGCGTCGGGGCCATCCAGCGTCTCCAACAGAGACTTGCCGGTGCGGTTTGCTTCGATTTCAATCAACTCGATCGCCGCCTCGCCCAGCGCGCGCCGCGGCACGTTGACGATGCGTCGAAACGCCGCGTCGTCTTTGGGATTGACGATCAGACGCAGATACGCGAGCGCGTCCTTGATTTCGCGCCGTTCGTAAAACGCCGTCCCGCCGATCAATTGATAGGGAATGCTCGACTGGATCAGCGCCGTTTCAACCGCGCGCGACTGCGCGTTCGTGCGGTAAAAGACCGCGATGTCGTTGTAAGTCCGGCCGCCGCGAACGTGATCGGCGATGCGCCGCGCGACCTGGTACGACTCCATCTGTTCGTCGGAGGTTTGCAAAAGCGTGATCGGTTCGCCGTCGTCATTTTCGGTCCAGAGCGATTTCGGCTTGCGTTCTTCGTTGTGTTCGATGACCGAATCGGCGGCTTTCAAAATGATCTTCGTCGAGCGGTAATTCTGTTCGAGCTTGACGATCTTCGCTTCGGGAAAATCTTTTTCGAACGAGAGAATGTTGCGCACGTCCGCGCCGCGCCAACCGTAGATCGATTGGTCCGGATCGCCTGTCGCGCAGACGTTGCGGTGCTTCGAGCCGAGCGCTTTGACCAGGTGATACTGGCAGGCGTTGGTGTCCTGGTATTCGTCGACGAGAATGTAGCGGAAGCGATCCTGATAGCGCTCCAGAATCTCCGGACGGCTGCGGAAAAGCTGCACGGTCTGGATCAGCAAGTCGTCGAAATCGAACGCGAGATTCTTGCGCAGTTCTTTTTCATAGCCGACATACGCCTGCTTGATGAGGCGGTCGTGAAACATGCCGTCGGGCACCTCGTCCGGGGAAATGACTTTGTTCTTGAATCCCGAAATTTCCTGGCGCACCGCGCGCGCGCCGAGGCGTTTGTCTTCCTTGTCCACGCCCATTTCTTTGAGCACATTTTTGATGATACCCATCGAATCTTCGTCGTCGTAAATCGTAAAATCGCGCGAATACCCCAGCGCTTCGGCTTCGCGGCGCAGGATGCGCGCGCAGAAGCTGTGGAACGTCGAAACCCATGCGCCGGTCACGCCGACAAGCTCCTCGACACGCCGTTTCATTTCGCCAGCGGCTTTGTTGGTGAACGTGATCGCCAGCACTTCCCACGGCCTCGCACCGCACGCCATGATGTTGGCGATGCGGCGGGTGACGACGCGCGTCTTGCCCGAACCGGCGCCCGCCAGAATCAGCAGCGGTCCTTCGATCGTCTCGACGGCCTCGCGCTGCGGCGGGTTCAAATTTGCAAAGATTTTGTCGAGGGACATCCGAGTTTCAGGTTCCAAGTATCACGTTTCAGGGCCGATCGATATGACTGAGTATAAACGGTCGGCGGGCGAGCGCATAGCGAAAGGCAAACTGTTTATTCCGACGCAAAATCAATCGCGGATGAACGCGGATTACCACAAATAAATGCTCAAAAACCATCTGCGGTAATCAGCGTTAATTTGCGTTCATCCGCGATTAAGTCTAACGGCTGAATAAACAGCAGCATTCAGATTGGGGGCGGAATTTTGGTCGGTGGCGGCACGCCTTTTTGGAACGTATCGAGCGCGGCGACTTGAGCGGCCGGCGATTTGGCAGGGTCGGTGGCTCGATGCGAGAGCGACGAGGGCGCCGGGACGTCGAGCGAGAGCGGATCGGCGGATGGTTTTTGCGGGGTGGCGTTGGAATACGGCGGCGGATCGGCTGGAATGTCGCCATACGAACTGCCGTTGCTCGACTCTATTTGCTTTGGTGTTGAGTCTGAATTGACCACGTGGTCGAGCGAGGGGACGGTCGAATTGACATCGGATTCGAAGCGGCGTTTTTCTTCTTCGAGGTGGTTGGCGGCGGATTCCATCTCGCGCTGGATGTCCGACGTTGCGTCGTTGATCATTTTCTTGTAGCGAAAATATTCCTTCGCTAGTTTGCGCGCAATGAGCGGGAGGTCTTTGCCGAACAGCAACAGCCCCAGCAGCCCCAGCACAAACATCGAGGATGCATTGATGTTATTTAAGAAGGCAAACGTGGGAGACATAAAAAAGGTCCGAGTCCTGAATGCCCAGTCCTGAGTTAAGTGTTCAACGCCAATCGTTCATCCACTTCGAGAGTTTGCGCGTGATGAACGGAAGATCCTTGCCGAAGAGTAACATACCCAGCAGCCCCAGCACAACCATTGAGGAGGAGTTTATGTTGTTGAAAAATGCAAACACGCTGCACCCCGGCTTATGTGTGCTTACTTCTTCACGTCGGCGTGTTCGACCTTTTCCTTCTCTTTTTCGGCGGCTTCTTCCTGAGTGGCCTCCGTTTCGCCCGCTTTTACGCCCTTTTTAAATTCGCTGACACTCGAACCCAGGCTGCGCGCAACCTGCGGCAGTTTGTGCCCGAAGAATAGAAAAATGACCAGCAGGATCCCGAGCAGAAGCCACGGGTTTTCCAAATTTGCAACAACAAGATTAGGCATCACGGCGAATCTCCTTTTCCAAACAACGACCGGTTCCCGGCTCATCGCAATAAGACTAAGACGAAGCGAGAACCTCTTTTACTGAGTATACCCCGGAAAAAATGGCATTCAAAAGGAAAGCTGGGCAAATCGTGTTATTCCGGTTCAATCGAAAACGACAGGGGGTATTTGGCGCCGCGCGCGAGGGAATGGGCTTGATCGACGCGAAATTCCGCTTCTTCAAGCCCCATTATGTCAACGAGCGCGACGTCCCGGCTGTGAGCCTCCAGCATAATGTCGATGGCTTCCGTCGCCTCTTTCTTGAAAAAGCGGGTCAGTACTTGGACCACAAAATCCATCGGCGTCACATCGTCATTGTGAATCAGCACACGATACCGCGGCGCCAGGCGCGGCGTGGTCTGCGCGGTCGGCGTGGCAGCGGGTTCGGCGACACCCGGCTTGCCGGGAGAATTGGATGAAAACGGGCTCAATTCCATGTGCTTTAGAATATACGACTAATGCCTGCAAAGCAGCAGAAAAATGCCCGACAAAGAGCCGCGCACGTAAGTAAGCGGCCTTACTTTTACGGGCGCACAGTCTTATTGACCCGCGCGTTTCTAAAGCGTCATTATCGCGCCGCGCCGGGCAAGTTGAACGAGGCGGTCGAGCAAAGGCGTATTGGGAAGATACGCCGTGCGAGACCAACGACGTTCAACGCCGCCCGCCGCAAGCGAGAATGATGCTTTAGAAATGCGCGGGTCAATAACCGCTTACTTACGTGCGTGGCTCTTTAATTACATTCAGCGCTCCAGAATCCACCAATTTCGGAAAAAGACCGGGAATCCGTGACTTTGCAGCATCACGCTCAACGGCTCCGGGCCCTCGGGCTTTCCAGAGCCGGTCTTGGTTTTGATCTCGGCCTTGTCGTGAACCTTGACGCCGTTGTGTGTCACGCTCACCACGGCGTTTTGGGTCTTCTTGCCGTCGGCATCGTAGCGCGCGGCCTGGAAATCGATCTCGTATGTCTGCCAGCTCAGCGGCGGAAACGTCATGTTGATCGATTCGGCGGTCTGCCGGTAAATTCCGCCGCATTCGTGCGGGTCGGCCGGGCTGCCGAACGAATCGAGAATCTGGATTTCGTAACGCTCCTGTAGGTACACGCCGCTGTTGCCGCGTTCGCCGATTTTTCCCGTGGGAACGAACGGTGTCAGGAACTCGATATGCATGGAGAAATCACGGTACGTCTTCTTCGTCGCCGGGCCATATCCGGCGGGACCACCCGCGGGGACAAGGGATTTGAGCAGCTTGCGGTCGTCGATAAAACTGCGGTCGAGCAGACCGGTGTCGGTGCCGTCAAAAAGCACCACCGCGCCTTCAGGCGGTTTCAAACCGATCGTGGGGCTTGTGCGAATGACTTTCTTCAATTCAAATTTCTCGCCATTCGCGGTCTGTCCGTTCAATGCGCCGCCCGTTTCAATCGACGCGCTTATGGCTCCTTCAATGGAGGTCTTTTCGTTCTCAGTCTTGCCTTTCGATTCGAGGCGCGTGGTACCGTCCCAGCCTTCGTGCGGCAGACCGCCGGAGAGGAAATACGCGTTGAACGTGCCATGGCCCGTCGCAACGATTTGCGCGCCGAGTTTCTGCGCAGTGCCATCGCGCGCCTTGAATTCGCCAACGTACTCACCCTGCACGGCAAAATCCGGGCCGGCTTGAGCGGGATCGGTAACGGCCGGCTCCGGCGGCTTGGCCGGCTTTTTCTCTTCGACGCACAATACCGCCAGAGAGAGGGTCAACAGCATGGCGACGACGATTTTCTTCAGCGGCATGATCGCATCCTTACGAAATGAGCGCGTTCTCTTGAATAAACCAATACGCTGAATTGCAGCAATGCGAATCGAAATTCTGTCTTACTTTTAGACGGATCACTTCATGAGCGCAATAACGGAGACAACCCGATGAAGGCATTGATGAGTATCGCCGCAACCGCAATTTCAATAATGGCGCTGAGTGGCCGCGCGGAAGAGAAGATTATGAAATTGGAAGCTCAAGCCGAAGTCGATAGTTCGCAATCAACGCTCACAATCGGGCCAGCGAAGCACGGCAATTCATACGTGCCCGTGAAAATCGAGAAAGTAAAGTGGGACAGGTCCAACGTTTTTCATAGCAGCACCGATATCTCGAGTAATTCAGTCAACGACAAGACCCATATCAAAATCGTCTTCGACGGCATGAAAGTCGAGCGCGATTACAACTTAAATGTGAAAATATTAGCAAGCGACTCCATCGCAAACGGAGTCAAGAGCTTAATTGTAAGAATCGAAGATTTTAGCGGCAAGTTTGTTGAAGAGTTTGAGATTAAGTAGATTTATTGGCCCGCGCGTTTCTAAAGCGTCATTATCGCGCCGCGCCGGTCAAGTTGAACGAGGCGGTCGAGCAAAGGCGTATTGGGAAGATACGCCGTGCGAGACCAACGAAGTTCAACGCCGCCCGCCGCAAGCGAGAATGATGCTTTAGAAATTCGCGGGTCAATAGAGGTGACGGAATCGAGGTGCACGCCTCTTTCCCTCTCAAAAGGGGAAGAGGAGAACATGCCGCAACTATAGCCAACCGCCCGCCATTCTCACCCAGTTTGAGAGTTTTGATTACATTTCCGATTCGCCGGAAGAATATTGAAGAATATGCCGTTGCGCGGCTTCTAATCATTGTGACTCCCTTAAAAAGAAGCCGTTTTTATTGTAGTAAGCGCGAACGCACGTAGAATCACCATTGCTATACAGAAGTGGGGACTGCGCGCTTACAGTGGAGAGGTTGGTTTGATGTTTCGGAAAACAAAATACTACGGCATGGCCTGGATTTTCGCTCTCGCGGCGGGCAGCGGCGCAGCTCTGGCCCTTCTAAAGCCTATCTCGAAGAACCATCCAGCGGCAGCCCCGGTAACGGCATTTGTGCCGGTATCTCCATCGGCCAGCGAAGCGGCAGTCGCTCCTATTGCGCCGGTCACTTTTTCAAAAACACCCCCAAAACGCGTGGCCGGCGGCGCGGCGAAAATGCCCGAGGCACCGATGTTTGTCGAACGCGCCAACGGCGTCTACGAAGCATCGACAGCGCGATATACGGCGCTGCTTTCCGCCGGCGATGGGTTGCGTTATTTGCCCAAATCAGCAAGCGGAAAGACGAGCGAATTGCGCGTGCGGCTCAAGAGCGTCACCAGTGGCGCCTTGGCCCTATTTGACCGCGATACGGACGTTTCTGCCGATACCGAAGTGGCGGTGGCGAAGGGCGCGGGCGGAATCAGTTATTGGCGCGCTCCGTCGCTTGAAGAATGCTACGAACCGCGCGGCGACGGCATTGAACAGAGCTTTGTGCTGGACGCAAAACCGGCCGGCGACGAGGATCTCGCCTTCGCGTTCGATATGGAATTGAAAGATCTCGTGGCTTTGCCGGCCCGCTCGGGGCGAAACGGTGGAATCTTTTTTGCGGACAAAGCCGGAGCGATCGCCGTGCGGTATGGACAGGTCATGGTGCGCGACGCCGGCGGCAAGAGCCTGATCGTCGAGCCTGTTCTCGACGCGCTCGCGATGAGCGCCTACTTCGCCATTCCGTTGGCCTGGCTCGACCAGGCGCAATACCCCGTGGTGATCGATCCGCTGGTGGGAACCGATTTTGCGGTTTCGAACGAAGTCGGCAATGCAACGGGCGTCGATCAGCCGACAGTATGTGCGGGCAGCAACAATTATCTGGTCGCGTGGACGGACTACACGGCCGGCCCGGCCCTTCCGCAGATTCTCGGTGCGACCGTTTCACAATCCGGAACCGTGTCCACGCCGTTCGCCATTTCAAGCAATGTCGGCGCGCCGCTGCCGTGGCGTTTTCAACGCATCGAATGTGCCTTCGACGGCTCGAATTGGCTGGTGGTGTGGTCTGACGATCAGAAGGTCAGCCCCGGCATTCGCGGCGCGATCGTGGGCAGTACTGGAACGTTGCTCGGTGGCACCGATTTCCTGATTTCGGCCACAACCGGCAACGTCACTGAAGATCCGCTCGCGACCTACAATGGCACCAATTTTGTCGTGGCATGGTCGGACACGCCCCAGAATCTTACCGGCGGTTCGCAGGTGTATTACACGTTCGTGACCAGCCTGGGCGTCGCCGCCCAAGCCGTGGCGGTAAAATCCAATTTCACGGTCATCAACCAGGCGCTCGAGTACCTGACCGCGCAACGGCCCAACGGTGACACGCTGCTTTTGTATCAGGAACTCAATGAAATACCCGCGCTGCACCGCAGCATTCGCATTCAGACCAGTGGTGTCGTGCTGGATCCGGGCGGCACGGCGCTGTTCAAAGACACTGAAGTGCAAACGGATGGTTCTATTGGATATGGACGGCCAATCGGCGCCGTGTTCAACAACAACGAATGGCAGATTCTGTCGTCGTTTGCCCAGATTGAAAGCAGCGCCGTTTATCTGCACCATCTCAGCCTAACCGGCGCGGTGACGCCGCCGACCGGCATCTTCGCCGAAATGGGACTCGGTCCAATCGGCAATCAATCGCTCGATTCGTTTGCCCCCGCTTTTCCGGGAGCCACCGAGTGGCTATTCCTGCGCAACGAACGCGTCAGCAGCACCGTGTACCACATTATTGGAAAGCGCGTGAGTTTCGACGGCACCGATATGGATCCGATTCCGTTTCAGATCGACAGCGCCACGCGCGGAATCCTTCGCAACAGCGTCGCGTCGCAAGGCGGAAATTTGTTCCTTGTGGCGTGGCTCGACGGGCGCAACGGCGCCTCGCAGCCCGCCGACCGCATCAACGTCGCCGCCGCGCTCGTAGACTCCTCCGCCGCCGGTTCGATTGGCGTCCCGTTGGTCGCGGTCGCGTCGGCCAGTCCGTCATCGGGCGAAGCGCCGCTGACGGTCAGCTTCAATTCGCTGAATTCGACGGGCAGTTACGATACATTGAATTGGGATTTCGGCGACGGAACCTCCTCGACATTGGTCTCTCCCTCGCACATTTATAAGAACAATGGAACCTATATCGCCCAATTGAGGCTGACGAAAGGCGCATACAGCGTCTTCGACACGGCCGTCATCACGGTCGGCACTGGCGGCAATTCGGGACAGGCGACACCGCTCGGCGTACCACTCGCCAATACGCCGCCGATTGTACCGGGACTGTTCATACGCAGTGCGGTGGTCAAACTCGATTACTTCAATTTAAGCAACGATGCGGCCACGATAACCGGCGTCTTCGATGTCTCGTCGCTCAACAACACGGTGACCGGATTGATCGCGCAGGTTTCACTCGGCGGGAAAACGTTTGCTTTTAACCTCGATGCAAAAGGACAATTCAAATCGGCATCGGGGGCGACGCCCGTCATTAATTTTGCAATCAATCCCGCGACTGGCGTTTTCTTGTTTCAAGTGGGGTCCGCAAGCATTCGTGCTGAGATGGCTGCACTGGGTATGGTCAACGACACCATTACCACGGCCGTTCCCGTGCCCCTGCCGCTCACGATCGGCGTCGATACACTCACGTTGCAGGCCAACGTGGAGACACTTTATCATGCCAAGAAAAATGTCACCGGCCTGGCGAACTACGCATTCGGCGGGACGGGCAGCGAAATCTCCGGAGCGTTCCTGATCTCCAGTTTCACGGCGCAGGAAGTGTCGTTAAAAGGACACACATTCACGATCAAAGGACAACTTGTAAAACCCGGCGTGATCAAACTCAACAGCACCTCCGGAAATTTCAAGATTTTTTTGGGCGACTACAACATAACGCTCCCCACATTTTTGATTGTGAACAAGAACGGCATCCTGACGTTCACCGCGAAACCGGCTCCGGCCAGCGGTTTGAAAAAGATGACGTTTAATTCGGTCACCGGCGCATTCAGCCTGCAGATGTTGAACGTGCCGCAGGACGACGCGGCCGGGGGAACGGGTTTGCCCCTCGCCAAATCGGGAACGGACATTGTGAAGGTCGATATGAATTTATCGTTCCAGATCGACTTGGCCGATACCACGAAGCTGAGCGCCGGGCGCTTCATGTACATAGGACGGACAACGGCCGCCGCCAAGTCCTGGAAATTGCGGTAAGACCCATTAAGATGCCCGCATGACTAAAGAATTAGATGCGGCCGATAAAATCGCCCGGGCAGCCCTCTTTGCGTGCCAGGCGCACGCCAGCCAGACACGCGACGACGAAAAAACGCCGTACGCCGTGCATCTATTCCGCGTGGTCGAATATCTTCGCACCATCGCTGCCGAGCACGATCAGGAAGTGCTCTGCGCCGCCTATCTGCACGACACGATCGAAGACTGCGGCGCGACCTTCGACACGATTGCGCATCAATTCGGCGCGCCGGTCGCGTCGCTGGTCGCCGAACTGACCAATGACAATCGCCTGCCGAAAGCGCAGCGCCGGTCGACCATGATCGAGCACATCCGGTTCATCACGCCGCGAGCCAAGCGCATCAAACTGGCCGACAGGCTGGACAATGTCACCGATCTGCTGCGCGGCGAAAATCCGCCGAAGGAAAAGTGCGAGCGGTACGTGCACGAAACCGAGCGCATTCTAAAAGCCTGTGAAAACGTCTGCCCGCCGCTCGAAGACGCGCTGCGCAACGGATTTGAAGACCTCAAGCGGCATCTCGCCCAGGCGTTTGTCGTGCGGGATTGAAACGGAGACGCGCGCATCAAAGCATCGACTTCTTTTTGGCTGTGCGGCGCGGCCATCGCGCTGAGCGGCGGCGTGGCTCTGATCGGCTGTTTCGGCGCGCCATTTATTGAGTACGACGATTCCGCTCACATCGACAGTCCCATATTTGCAGACGCGACGACCGCATGGGATTATTTCGTTCCGAAAAGAAACACCTCGTATATTCCCGTCGCCATGCTGTCTTACAAAGTAGACCGATGGCTGCACGCCGGGTGGGCTGAAAAACGCTTCCACAGTTGGGCGCCCGGCGTCCGTTTGGACACGTTGCTGCTTCACGCGGGCGCCGCGCTGTTCCTCTGGAGCCTGCTGGCGCGGCTGCGCTTTTCGAAGCGGCGTGCATTTTTCATCGCGCTGCTCTTTTCCGTTCATCCGCTGACATGCGAAACGCTGTGCTGGGTGTCGGAGCGCAAAAACGCTTTGGCTGCGTTGTTTGGGTTCGCGGCGCTGTGGACGCAGTCTTTCGCGCTTCGGCCGGCGCCCCAATCCGGCGCGATTTCCGCAAACGCTCCGTTCTGGCGTTGGCCGGTAACCTGCGTTCTATTCGCGCTGGCCCTGCTTGGAAAGCCGAGCGCGCTGGGGTTGCTGCCGATCATGGCGTTGCTCGAATGCGTCTATCGGGTTCCCGCGATTCAAGCACGATTTTTCGGGGCGGACGAAGGCGAAGGGGACGCGGAACCGTTAAGTGCTTCACTTTCAAAGAGCTTAATCCCAAGCATCGCCGGACTGGCCGCGCTAACCGTGATTGCGTTCGTCTGTTTGCGCGTGAATCTTTTTACGCATATCGACGATATTGTCGCCCCGCCAGGTGGAACCGTTTTCACGGCGCTCCTGACCGATCTTGAGATATTCAGCCGCTACTTTCTAAATCTCGTCTGTCCAATTCAATTGAGCGCCATGTATTACGTCGAGCCAATCCTGGGGCTGGGCGGCGCGCGTGCGTGGACGTATGGCGCGATCTTTTTTGGAACCCTTGCCGCGACGATTTTTTTCGCGCGCAATCGCTGGCTGTGCGCCTTCGGCTGGTTCTGGTTTTTTTCAGCGATCGCGCCAAACGCGAACCTGATCTCGATCGTGCACTGGATGCAGGACCGCTACCTTTATCTGGCCGCGCCGGGATTCTGGATCGCCTTCAGCGAAATGGCGGCGGGGTTGATCGCGCGTTATGCGGGCGCGAGATTCAAAGAGAGGCTTCCGCTTGCGCTCGGTGCCGTGTTCGTCACGATCTGCGTCGCCCTGACCACAGCGCGCGGATATGTCTGGTCCTCGATGTTCGAGTTGTCGTTGGATGCCACACGAAAACAGCCGCAGTCCTTTTACGCCCACTATGGATTGGGCGGCAAGTTGTTCGCTCAATATACGAACGCAGTTCCCGGTTCGCCGCAATACGAAACGGCTCATCAAGCATGGCGAAACGAGTTCTTAATCGCGCTCGAAAAATGCCCCGATGCCGATCGCTACAATCGCAAGCAATGGGTCGCCATGGAACTCGGAATTGACGCGTATTCAATGGGCGACGCCACGAAAGCGGAACACTTTTTCACGATCGGTGCGACAAAGACCGCACTGGCGCCGGATTTCGCGGAACCCCACGGCACCAGCCTGGCGTATTTGTGCATGCTGGACCTGTACTTGAAACGCGACCCGGCGGTGGCGCTTGAAAAAGCCCGCGAAGCGCTGCGTCTCGCGCCTAACGATTATGGCCGCTTCGCGCTGGCGAATGCTGCCGTGGCATGCGCTAAACAAAACCCGCACGAAAGGGAAGCGCTACTGAAAGACGCCCGCACTGCCCTCGCGGAGATTCCGAAAAATTCCAGTTTGAGGGCCGATGCGGACGCGCTCTTGAAGGAAATCAAGTAGGGCGGATTTCTAATCCGCCCTACGAGTAAATCACTTTTCGATGCGATAAAGCGCTTTTTTCGTTCGCACGATGAGCGCCTTTCCGACGATGGCAGGTGAGGCCATGCAGCCTTCTTCGAGTGTATTTTCCGCGAGCTTTTTGTAGGTCTCACCCGGTTCAAAGACAATCGCGTTGCCAATTTGATTGAAGAGGTACACCTTGCCGTCCACATACGTCGGCGAGGTGGAATATTCCTTGCCGAGTTTCTCGATCCAGACGACATTGCCGGTGGCCGCGTCAAGGCAACTGAGCGCGCCGGTGTCGCTGATGAGATACAGGCGGTTGCCAATCAGGATCGGAGACGGCCGCGTCGGGCTGCTCACCGTGACCGGTTTCGCGTCGGATTTCCCAACATCCGCGAGCATCGTCGCCTGCCCGCTAATCTTCCAGACCACATTCTCCGGCGGCAGATCCAGCTTCTCGCTGCCGCCCGCGATCGGTTTCACCGCCCACATCTGCGGCTTCATAAAACCGGTGCTCATGAACAACATGCCGTTTCCATAAACCGGAATCGGCACGTTTGAAAAACCAGGCTGCTTCAGGCGCCAGAGTTCCTTGCCCGTCGCCGGATCGTACGCGTAAAAGCCTTCGGCGGCCGTGGCGATCATCTGATCCTTGCCTTCGAATTGATAGACCAGCGGCGTGCCATACGCTTTCTTCATGTCTTCCTTAGTCTTCGGACCAAAAGGCATCGAGCGCGGCGTCTTCCACGCCACTTTGCCGTCGGACTTGTTAAGCGCGAGTTGGTACTGCACATCCATCCCGTCGATGCACACAAGAATTTTGTCCTTGTACGAAATCGGCGTGCTGCCCGCGCCGTTTTGCGTCGCATGCTTGATGTCCGTGTTCTCCCAGATTTTTTTGCCATCGTGGGTCGAAAGGCACGCCATGCCGTATGTGCCGAAGAAAACATAGAGTCGCCCTTTTTCCAAAATCGGAGTGGGCGAGGCGAAACTGTTGAGCTTGTGCTTGAATTCGGGTTTGTCGACGTGAAAGACTTCGACATCGAAAATGATCTTGCCGGTATCGAGAGCCACGCTGAACGCGCGCAGCGATTTGCCTTCGTCGGTCGAATTGGTCATCCAGATTTCATTGCCGGACACTACAGGCGACGACCATGCTTCGCCGGGCAGCGGCGTCTTCCATTTGATATTCTCCGTTTCGCTCCAGGTGACCGGCAGCGCCTTGGCCTCCGCGTAACCCTGTCCGCCCGGCCCACGAAACTGCGGCCATTCGTCGGTTGCGAATGCGGCGAAGGAAAGAGCGGCGAGCGTGAACAATACAGCGAAAGTGCGCATTGCGGATTCCTGTCTTCAAGTCAATTAACTTTCAACCTTCAACCTTCAACCTTTTAAACTTCAACCACACTGTCTAACCCGCGATCTATTAAATCGAGACGGGATTTCCGTCCGGGCCGACCCAATCGGGAGCGGAACCGTCGGCGTAGAATTCCTTCTTCCAGATCGGCACGCTGGTTTTCAATGCGTCGATCAAAAATCGGCAGCCGTCAAATGCCGCGGCGCGATGCGCGGAACTGACCGCAATCACGACGCTGGCCTCGCCGATTTCGACGCGTCCCAATCGGTGATAAATCGCCGCGCGCACCAAACCGAAGCGCTGGATGGCCTCGTCGCGCAATTTCTCCAGCATTCTTTTTGCGAGAATTTCGTGCGCCTCGTATTCCAAACCCAGCACGCGGCGCCCCAAATGATGGTCGCGCGTCAGCCCAACGAAAGACACGACCGCCCCCGCCCCTGGATCGGCAACGAGGCGCTCAAGCGCGCGCGCGTCCAAAGGAGCGCGGGTCAATACAATCGAATTGGATTCGGACATATTACCCGCCGCCATAAGGCGGAAGCAAATCCACGCGAGCGCCCTCGTTCACCGCCGCGGCGCGTCCCGCAATTTCGTCGTTCACGGCGACGTTCAACGAACCCGCCAGCCGGGCAAATTCCGGGTGCGCGGAGACGAACGCATCCACCACCGCACCCGCGTTCGGCGCCTCGCCAAAAACAGCGAGAAGCTCGGACTCCCGCCCAAGCTTCTCGCGCAAAAACGCATGATAAAAGACCGAAACTATCAACAGCCACTCTCCGTCTCAAGCCTTACGAAAGCTTCGACAACGCGCACTGAACCGCGACCATATCGCGCGCTTCCGGGGTCTTTTCTTGAACTTGCACGAAGGCCACTTTGCCTTGCTTGTCGACGATCACCGTCGCGCGCTGGCTGATGAACGGAACTTTGGGATGTTCCATTCCGTACAACCGAGTGACGATGAGCATGGGATCGGCGAGCAGATCGTGATTGATGTGCCGTTCGTTCTTCCACGCTTTGTGGCACCACACGCTGTCACGGCTGATTCCCACGACGACCGTATCGTCGCCGTAAAACTGTTTGTCATTGCTGATGGCGCAATGTTCTTTTTCGCAGGTCGGGCTCCAGTCGAGCGGATACCAGAGCAACACGATATTCTTGCCCTTGTGAAGGCTGAGCGTCCATTCCTTGTCGTCCTGCGTCTTCAACGTGAAATCGGTTGCGGTGTCGCCAACTTTTACGGACATGAGGGTCTCCTTGTGTTGTGTCTAAATGAGGCTCTTAGGCCCCTGAAAAATCCGAATCGCCAAATCGATTGATACCTGTGTCAAATTGTACGCGGCGTTCACCGCGAGACTACTGAAATATCGCACTCTTACCCCTTGTTAATCGTCCCCAGCAACCGCCGCACAATCTCGTCCGGCGTGATCTCTTCGCTTTCCGCATGGAAGTTCGTTACCACGCGATGGCGCAGCACGAGTTGCGCGACGGCTTCGACGTCGGCGGTCGAGGCCGAGAAATTACCGCGGATCGCCGCGCGCGCTTTCGCCGCCAGAATCAGGTACTGGCTCGCGCGCGGTCCGGCGCCCCAGCGCACAAACTGCTTCACGAAATCCGGCGCCTCCTCGCTCTTTGGCCGCGTCGCGCCAACCAGATCGACGGCGTACTTGATCACCGAATCCCCGACCGGAATCTTGCGCACGACTTTTTGAACTTCAAGCACCTGCTCGGCATTCAACACGCGCTGCAGATTGATCTCACGCAGCGCGGTCGTCGCGCGAACGATCTCCATCTCCTCCAGTTTGCTCGGATAGTCGATCCGAATCTCGAACATAAAGCGGTCCAACTGAGCTTCGGGCAGCGGATACGTGCCTTCCTGTTCGATCGGATTTTGCGTCGCCAGCACAAAGAACGGTTCGGGCAGCGCGAACGTCTGGCCACCGGCGGTGACGCGATGTTCTTCCATCGCTTCCAGCAGCGCTGCCTGAGTCTTGGGCGGCGTGCGGTTGATTTCGTCCGCCAGAATTAAGTTTGCGAAGACCGGTCCCTTGAGAAAGCGAAAACTGCGTTGCCGCGTCGTCTGGTCTTCTTCAATGACATCCGTGCCGACGATGTCGCTGGGCATCAAATCCGGCGTGAACTGCACACGGTTGAAGCTCAATTCGAGAATCTGCGATATCGTTCGAACCATCAGCGTTTTCGCCAGTCCCGGCACACCGACCATCAGCGCGTGGCCGCGGCAGAATAGCGCCATCAGAATTTGATCGACGACATCCTTCTGGCCGATGACCACCTTGGCGATTTCTTTCTGCAGCGCGTCACGCCCCTGGCGCAGCACATCGACCATCTTCAAATCGTCCGGTGTCGTCGCGGACTCGGGAATAGTAGAGGACATTTCGGTCTCCGGGCTGATAGCTGTAGTCGTTGCGGCAAAGAGCCGGTCATGTTTATACTGGCGAGGGCGCTAAACGGTCAAATACAGGTATTCAAAAAGCGCGAAGTTGCCGATTGATTAAGACGACTGCGAAATGATAATAGTTAGGGCGGGTTTCTAACCCGCCCAGTTTCAAACCGGAATAAACTGATGCGTAGAATAACCCTTGCGTCCATTTTCGCCTTCGCTCTCGCGGCCAGCGCCATTTCATTCGCCGCTGGCACGTCTGTGGAAACACCGCTCGGCCAATGCGTGGCGGGTGGAGACACGATTACACTCTCCTTGCGCGAAGATGCAGCGGGAAAAAGCGTGCTGGTGATGGCGGCGGGAAATGCCACCAGCCGCCAGAGTTTCAATCTTCAAACGCCGTGTCTCCAGCAGATCGACAAAACACTCGCGGCACCGTTAAAATTCGACGCCATCGATGCGGCCGACTCGAACAATCTTGTTGCCGGATTCGGCACCCATTGCGCGGCTGGCGACACAAAATGGGTCAGCGTCTGGCTGAGCAAAAGTGCCGGCCATTGGACGCTGCGTGGCGAGTGGTCCGTCGAAAAGTTCAATCACCAGGAACTCGGCGAGAAAAATGAAAGCCAGACATTTGCGTTCGACGCCGGCGGAATTCTGCGACGCAGCGTTAGCCGCAACAATATCGAAGGCATCAAGACCACCTGTCCGCAAGGTTGCTGCATCGCGTGGCAATCCAAGACGATGGTCACGGAAGAACTCGAAACGCTGGCCTGGACCGAAACAACGCAATCGCCCGAGCGCAAGACGTTTCAAAAATGGTACATCGCGCAATTCGGCGACGGCGTGATGTCGATCGCGAAAAAAGTCCATGGCGATCCGTCGCGGATGACGACGCTGCTGCGCTTGAATCCTCAGTTGCAGAAACAGGAGAAGATCGAAGAGAATCAAAAAGTGCTTGTGGAGCAGTTCGGAATCAAGTGACGCACAACTGCTATTCCGCGATCTTTTCCACTTTTCGCTCACTGCCTTCAGTCCCCTGCAACGCGAAGTCGCCGTCGCTCAATTTTCCCGCGTCTTTTAATTCCAAAAACGTTTCAGTCAACTCATCGCCTTCGTCCGGAATGTAGCGGATTTGATCGAAGAACATGCCGCCTTCGGTAAACCGCGCCTCAATGCGGCGGTGAATGTAGCGCGAGACTTTGGGCTTCTTGTCCAGCACCAGACGCAGCGCGCCGGGCTTTGAAAAGACGTGGATCGTAAAGATTTCCTCGAGCGCGTGAACGTCGCCGGTCATCGCGGCTTGAATGTGTTTGAGCGTCTTGGGCGCGGCGCTCAGGTCTTTGACGAACACTGTTTTCTTAGAGGCCACGAATTCCGAAATCGCCGCGCCGTTTAGCAGCCATGCTTTTTGCTTGGGCTTGGCAAACGTGCGCAGCACGCGCGCGGGACGGCCTTCGGAACGATCCAGCAAAAGCTCTCCGTCTTCCACGCGCTTACCCGCAAGGTCTTCGATTTCGCTGCGGATTTTCGCGCGCACGGTCGGATGCGCCTTGAACGCTTCGGCTATACCGCTTAGCGCCGCTTCAGATTCTTTCGCAATCAACGCGCGTTCACCCGCCTCGGGCGCAGGCGCGTCGTCCGCCGAGAACGCGCTCGCACAAGTCAGCGCCAAAACCGCGACGCCAGATAAAACATCGCGCCAGTGGATTCCAAAAACAAAAGTTGCTTTTCGCATGAAACAATCAAACCTGAAACCTGAAACCATCTGTTTAACAGTTCACTTCGGATTCTTGAAGCATCCCAACACCGCTGGCAAGACGACCAGTGCGCCGAACGTCGCGCCGGCATAACCCCACAACGACGCGACGCCCATCGACAGCAACCCAGTATAGCTGCTCGTGACAAACGAACCGAATCCGATCAGCGTCGTGCCCATGCAATATAAGACAGAGCGTCCCGTCTGCGCCATTAGTTCACGCAGCGGCGGCCGCTCTCCGTCGAACCCGAGCACCATGTACACTCCATAGTCAACCGCCGAACCCAGCAGCAGCGGAAACATGATCAGGTTGACGAAATTCAACGTGTAGTCCCAATGCAACAATTGTGAAATCGGAACGCCGACCAGCATCATCAGGTACGCGAAGACCAGTGGAATCAACGCGATCACACAGGATTTCAGCGAACGTAGCGCGGCGGCCAGCGACAGCGCCACACAGATCGAGACGGCCAGCGTGATTCCGCCGCAATCGTGCAGCGTCGTTTCTTTCAATTCATAGCCAACCATTTTCGCGGCAGTCATGCGAACCCGGCCAGCTTCGGGTTCCGTTTTCGTAAGCGGCGTTTCCAGCGTCTCGGCCAGTTGCGTGTACCATTGGGACGGCTGCTTTGCGTCGGTCGGCAGCCATGACGAGCGCAGCACGACGCCGCCTTTTCCGTCGAGACGCGCGTATGGAGCGAGAACGTTCGCGAGCGGGCCGTCCATTACTTCCGCCAGCGTCAGCGGTTTCGGTTCGGCAAGAAGCACTTTAAAATCGCGCAGGCGGCGCAGAAACGGTTTGAAGTAACCCGCTCCCTTCAGGCCAAAACGCTTCTCCGCCGCCGCTTGAAAATTGCCGATCGATTTATCGATATCGAATGTCCGCAGTGCCGCAATGCTTTCGCGCTGTTTCCGCGGCGACGGCATGTAATCCAGAACGCCGCCGTTGGGCTTTAATTCACCGCGCTCTATGTAGGGCTGCACACGCAGCAGCATGCGTTCCTGCGCGGCGAACGCGATGTCTTCGTTCGGCGAATCGACTGCCGTGTTGATGTCGCTGAGTCCTGTTTTGAAGCGCTGGCCAACGTGTTCGCGCAACGAAATCGCGCGATTGTCAAGGGAACGCAAGTTGCCAAGTTCCGGATCGAAGCGCACGCCCGCGACCGTCTCCGGCCCGGGATCAGGTCCGAAGCGAATAAATAAAATTCCGCCGGCCAGAACCAGCACACTGAACGAAAGCGTGATCGCGCGCGCAGATTTATTTTCAAGCCAGCGTCCCAGCGTGGGCATGCCGAACGTCAGCCCTGCGGTGCCGACATTGGCGCTGGCCGTTGCCGCGTTTGCATTCTCACCAGATGAAACAAGCGAGGCGGGCAGCACCAGCAGCATGACAGCGCAACCGATCAGCGCGCTTGTACCACCCAAAATTCCGAATTCCGCCAGACCCGTCAAATGCGTAAAGCCGACTCCGTAAAAAGCAATGGCCGTGATCGCCGCCGCCGTCAGAATGCTCGGCCCGCATTGCCCCAGCGCGCGGCGCATCGCCTCTTCCACGCTCAAACCTTCTTTTGCGCGCAGATTCTGATACGTGTTGTAAATCAGAATCGCGTAATCGGTTCCGAGTCCGACGGGCACGGCAGTGAACGCGCCGCCCAGCAGACTCATCCCCCCGCGGGTCAATCCGGCAAATGCCAGCGTGAGCCAGATTGTGTAAATTGTCGTCCATGTCGCCTTCCAGGTCAGCGCCACGCTGCGGTACACGATCAGGAAAAGAATCAGCACGCCCAGCAACGACGTCCCGGTGTTGAGAATCAAATCCCACTTCAGCGTCCGTTCGTTTTCGACGTACACGGCGGGCATGCCGGTGAAACCAACGTTAAGCCGTCCCGGCGTTTGCCCGGCCGCCAGATCCCCATAGCGCGCTCCTTTCAGCGCGGTCGAAAGCTGCGGCTGAGTCTTGCGAAATCGGAGCACCGCGCGATTCTCGGCGCGCTGCGCGGCAGCCATCAGCGCGCGGCTGAAATCCAGCCGCGACGACGGTAGCACCGCGCGCCCGATAACGACCAGCGTCGTGCCGTCGGACGAGAGAAAATAACCGCCCGCGTCATTGGCCAGCGGCGGCGCGCGCTTTTTTAAACGGCTTTCGAGCGCTTTTCGTGAGAAATCCAGAATGCCCAGCGGATCTTCGTAGAGCTTTTTCTTCTCGGGCGAATGCGCCTCCAATTCGAGCACCAGCGTGTCAATCTCGGCCATGCGCGCGTCGAGCGCGGCGGGGTCGAAGAGCTTTTTCAAGGCATCAACGTCCGATGTCTCGAGCAGCACGTATGGACGCTGGCGCGCCAGCATTTTCAAGGCGCCTTCAATGCTCTGCCCCGTCCGGCATTCAACGTTCCGCAGCCAAGCGGGCGGACGCGTGTCGGGCTTGCCGAGTTCTGGCGCTGGTTCTAATTCGGCTGAATCGAGCGGACCGGGTGTATCCGAATGGGCAGGTTCCGGCGTTTTCGCGCGCGTGTCCAGCACGGTTATTTCAGCGCGCAAATTTGAGGCAAGTTCAGCCTGATCTTCGTCGAGTCGCCCGACGACTGCGAGTTCAGCGGAAAGCTGCTCGCCGAAGAGCTTCAATTCCTCCACTTCCTTTGGCGAATGTTCAACCGGTATGGATGCGACGCCCAATAGCATGTCGCCGCCGAACGTCTCGGTCAATTCGCGCAGCAAATGAAAACGCTTGAGTTCGCTGGATGCCTGATTGAAAAGATTGACATCGATATTGCGCAACGCCTGAATGGCAAACGGTGTGGCCAGCACACCCAGCGCGACAGCCACGGCCAACACCCGGCGGCTGCGGCGAACCGCCAGGGTTCCCCAATCGGATAAAAGATTTTTAAGAAACGATTGTTTCAAGTCGACAATCCAAGGTCCAACGAAAGCAGCGGTCAAAGGTCGAATCTTTTACTCGCATCGAGCACAGATTGAAAGCACTATTGAGCCGTATGTAGGGCGGGTTTCTAACCCACCCATTGATTTGATTTCGAATCGATATTGGGCGGATTGGAAATCTGCCCTGCTTTTGCTAATTCTCGACTCCATAACCGAAAAGCCGCGCCATGGCGATTGACAGTGGTGTAAGAATGCGCCACACCGATGCGCGAACTTGGAGTCATCATGAAAACGACCCATTCAATTCTTGCAATTCTTGCTGTTTTGATCCTTACCTGCGGCGCGCTTGCTGCCGCGGATGCCGCTCCGCCCAAACCCGTGTTGAAAATTACGCCCGGACAAGTGATTGTTCCCATTGACAAGATGCGCCGACCTTGGGGCGAATTGATCAGCCTTGATCTCGCCACGCGTACCGGAAAATTTCGCAAGGACGGCACCGACGAGGTGCTTTCGTTTACCGTCCTGCCATATTCGGAATTGCTGCATCATGCGACTTTCGGCGATTTGCAGGATTTCAAAGTCGGCGAACGCGTCATCTTCCGCCTGCACGAAAACGACAAGGGCGAATGGATCTGGCTGACGTACATTCAAGACGAAATGAACATGATGAATGGTCACAAGGAATATTTCTACGTGGACAGAATCAACGCCGAAAAAGGGCAGCTTACGTGCACGCAAGCCAACTTCGACAAGAGTTTCGTGCGCGAGAAAGACATCCTGATTGAAACCGATGCCGACACGCGTTATTGGAAGGCGGGACAGCCCACAAAATTTTCGGACATTGCAGTGGGGGACAAGCTGCGCACCAAGACTCACGGCATTGGCAAAGGAAAAGTGCGAATGTGCTGGGAAGTCTTTCTGGACGACGAAAGCCTGCTGAAATTCCAGACGGAGCAGAAAGCCGTTCACGCGAAACGAATGGCTGAAGAAGGCGCGCCGGGCTATGTGGACACGCTCACCGGCCGCGAACTCCGCCTCACGCTCTTCCAGGAATCGGGCGAAGTCGCACGGCAGTTAAAGGCCGGCCAAAAGATCCGCGTCGCCCCTGCAGGAGTGGACCGCAAGCCCACACTCGAGCCGGTGACGGGAACGATCAAGGAGGCGAAAATGGCTGGCAATTTGGGAAAAGTGACGATCGCCTTGGACGCCGACTCGACCGCCTTCCACGCCGCGGATCTTGCGCGCTTGTGGCTCGCGAAGTAAGAGATGACAAGGTGAGGGGGTGACAAGGTGAAACGGCTCATGGACTCTGAAGCATGGGCCGTTTCACCTTGTCACCTTGTCACCTTGTCACCCTTCATCTCTACTTCGCGGCAGGTGCGGGAAACTTACAGGACTGCCAGGCCAGAAATCGCCACTGGCCTTTCTCCTCGCGCCAGACCGCGAGAAAACCGAGAGTTCCGTCCGACACTCCTTTTTCAGTGTTCGCTTTGATGTGGGCGCGGCCGGTCATTAGCGCAATGCCAGGCGCGGGAAACGTGAAATTTCGCTCTTCGTAGTCTATGCCGACATATTTCAATTTCCCTGCCACAATGGCGTCCGAATACGAAGCTTTGGTGTCCACGCCGCCTGTCGAGTGGGCGTAGCGAAGCTCGTCGGAGAAGATCGCCGCGAGCCGCGCTTTGTCGGCCGCGAGAATGGCGGCAACGCGTTCGTCGTCCGCGGCGCGAAGCGTGGTGAGCTGCGCGTCGTCCGCCGCATGTACTGCGACAAATGCGAGTACGAACAGCGGCAGGACACGGAACAGAGTGGTTCTCATAACATACCTCATTGGGGGTTGTGGATTTTCGTTCTTATTGACCCGCGCATTTCTAAAGCATCGTTCTCGCTTGCGGCGGGCGGCGTTGAACTTCGTTGGCCTCGCACGGCGTATCCTCTTGATACGCCTTTGCTCGACCGCCTCGTTCAACTTGCCCGGCGCGGCGCGATAACG